>PMBF01000050.1 GCA_003152875.1 Ignavibacteriota bacterium
AGGTAGGTTGTGCGCCGCTCAAGTCCCATGGTCTGGTGCTGCTGGTCCACCCGGATGCGGTACTTGACGTTCAGGAGGTCGAAACTCACCTCCGGGTCTTTGACTGCGGGCCAGACGTTGGTAAGCGCAAGTGGCGTGTACCCTTCCAGGAGGAAGAGCGGATCGATCATGCCCTGGTTGCGGTCGAACAGCATGGCGCCACCGTCGCGCGAATTGATCCGGAACAGTTCTTCTTTTCCCTCTTCAAGCAGAGGCTGTGCAATGGCATCGGTCCGCCGGAAGTAGTCGGCGGGGTTATCGCGTCCATTGTTCTGTGCAAACCCGAAGGCGTACATGTCGATGAACCAGAGGAGCACCAGAAGCAGGACCGCGGAGGGGGGCGCCATCACGCCGCGCACGGCCAGCAGCAGGATCCCTCCTGAGGCCAGGGCGAGGAGAAGGGCGATGGTCGACTCCGAGCTTACCATTGCTGCCATGCGCGGGTCGCGGAGGAACGGGAAGGATCCGGCGAACAGTCCGGCTTTCACCAGGAGAAGCGGCAGCACCACGGCGGCGGCGGCAACGGCAGAGGTGATCCGGAGCCTTGCGAGGCCCCGCTCGCCGGCGGTCATGATCTCCTGAATGCCGAGCCCGGCAAGGAGCGACCCTCCGAAGGAAAAGAGAAGTGTGCAGCGTGCAGGGTTGCGGAATTTTGCATAGCCGGGAAGTACCTCAAAGAGCACGCGGTGGAGGAAGAAGCCGTCACCCAATCCTATCAGAAGAGAGAGCAACGCCGCGCCGGCCACGAATTTGAAAAAGGGACGCCCCTTCAGCGCGGCAAGCCCGACGAGTGCCAGGAGCAGCGCCGGGATGCCCACGTAGATACACGTCTCCCAGTAGTGCCAGTACGGACCCGGCCCCCAGTACCGGAACCCCTCCGCGCTGCTCACCCCGAAGAACTTTGGAACGAGGAGGGTCAGCAGTTGTCCCCACGACAGCGAGCCCTCGAGCGATTTCTCGAAAGAGATGGCTGCGCGGGCAGACTGGGGCGCGAGTTCCATGGTGGGCAGAAGCTGGATGGCCGCCAGCCCCAGCGCAATTGCCGTGATCGCCGAGGCACGGGCAACCGTCGAGAGTGCCGGCCCTGCGGGGCCCCCAGGCCGGAAGGTCCCGGCGATCGCCCAGAGAAACAGGCATCCCTCGAACAGGAAGAGATAGTAGAACACCTGCGGGAAGCCCGCAAACACCGCCATGGCAAGCGCCGCTCCGGCCGCCGGCACAAGATGCCACCCGCCGTCCTCNNGCATGCGAGATCATGAAACCCGAGAGCATGAAGAACGCCCCGGAGGCAAACGCAGGAATAAGGTCGAGCTTCAGGTGCCGTGCGAGCGCCACCATGGAAATCCCCGCAAAGAAAAAATGCGCGATGACCATACATTCCACCAGGACGGGGCTGAGCCGGGTTCCGGCGAACGGCGCGAGCAACAGATGAGGAAGGTAGAGCACGGCGTTCTGGATATCCGCAAGGAACGGCATGCCGGAAAAGGTGTACGGGTTCCAGAAGGGAAAATGTCCGGCGGCGATGGCGGCAGCGGCGAAATTTTTCGTGGGATAGTAATAGTAGATGAAATCTTCCCAGAAGAATGCGTCGCCCAGAAGGATTTTCCGGAAAAACAGGACGAGGATTACGGCAAGGGCGGCGGCAGCGTGCCAGGGTCGAAGGCGGGCAACGCTGCGGTGAGCGTCCTTCTTGTGTGCCGCTGGTTTTACGCTCCGAGAAGGCGCACGCACGATGCAAGGACCCTCTCGACAGTGATGTGCTGCATGCAGTTATTCGGGCACTCGGGTGAGAAATAGCAGGAACAAGGGACACCGGGCTCCAGAATTTCTCCCAGCCCGTAGAGCTCGAATTCGTGCCTGTTGAAGATATTGTTGAACAGGACGATCTTTTTGTTCAGGCCGATGGCAATATGGGTGGCCATGGTCACCGCCGTGACGACCAGGGCACATTGGTCGACGAGGTTGATGAACTGCGGCAGCGGGAAGTGTCCCAGGTAGGCGGCGCCCCCGGCATCGGCGATGCGGAGGTTCTTATCGTGCTCCTGGCTGCCCCCCAGCAGCAACGGGACAACCCCGGCCGCCGTCAGGCGCCGCGACAGCTCCGCCCAGTTCTCCTCAGCCCAGAGGCGTGAACTCCATCGTCCTCCGCACCCGGTGTTCAGGCCGACGATGGGACGGGTCCGCGGGAGGTCCCAGACGTAGCCGCGCGAGGCGTAGGAGTCCAGGATATAGCGTTCACCGGAGAATTCGAACCCGCAGATCTCGAAGATCTCCTGCGGGTAGCTCAGGGTGTTTTCTTTGTTCGCATCGTCCCAGAGACCCGTCATGAACTTGTGCACGGCGGCCGGACCGGCAGGAGCGGCTGACCCGCCCTGCAGGAGGAACCCCATCTTCGTGGCGGCCGGGATGGTGCTGGCCAGCGCACAGGCCTCGCGGTCCTTGTCCAGATTTATCAGGAGATCGAAGTGCACCGCGTGTAGCGATGCGACCGCCTGTGTCGTGTACCCGAGTGCCACATCGACAGTGGAGGGAATGACGTCCGGGGTCAGGGTCAGCCACCAGACCTGCGCGTGGGGATACACTGCCTTGAGCTTGCGGAGCACCGGCGTGGTGCGGATAACGTCACCGACAGCGCCCAGCTTGATGATGAGGATCTTTGACGTCATGCGGTCGTAGTGCTCGCAGGTCCGTCCCTGTTCATCGGCACAGTGCACCCCGAACTGCTTGTGAGGCCTGCACGGCACGTGGCCGCGGAACCAGCGGCAGTCAGCGTTGATGTTTTCGATTCGTGTCCAGGGCTTCATGAGTACCGTGGTGCCTTCTCCGCCCGGCCGGCAAAGGGTCAGCGGAGGACTTCGCGGATGGCGTATTCCTCATCGCGATGTTGAGCCTTCGAAACCATCTCCCCCAGCAACCCGATCGAAAAGAACTGGACCCCGACGATGATGAGCATCGTGCCGATGAGGAACAGCGGGCGGTTGCTGAGCGAGGTGAGATTCAGGATTTTTTCCACCACAAGCCATCCGTCGATCACAGCCCCGGCGAACATGACCAGCAGCCCGATCATGCCGAAGAAATGGAGCGGCCGGCGGAAGAAGCGGGTAGTGAAGAGCACGGTCAGAAGGTCCAGAAATCCTTTCCAGAAGCGGCCGAACCCGAATTTTGTCTTTCCAAAGCGGCGCGGACGGTGATTCACGGCCAGCTCGCCCACCCTGAAGCCTTCCCATGAGGCAAGCACCGGCACGTAGCGATGAAGTTCCCCGTAGACCTTTACGGTCTTTACCACTTCGCGGCGGTAGGCCTTCAGGCCGCAATTGAAATCGTGGATCTTGATCCCGGTCAAGAGAGCCGTGACATAATTGAAGAATCTTGAGGGGAGCTTCTTTGTAAGGGGATCGCGGCGCACCTTTTTCCATCCGGAGACCAGGTCGAATCCCTCGTCGAGCTTCCGCTTCAGAGCGGGGATCTCACCGGGATCATCCTGCAGATCCGCGTCGATCGTAATAATCGTGTTGCCCGTCGCCTTCTCAAAGCCAACGCTCAGTGCCGCCGACTTCCCGTAATTCCGGCGGAACCGATAGGCCCTGATGTGCCGGTCGTTCCGCCGCAGGTCGCGCAGGACCTGGAACGAACGGTCCGTACTGCCGTCATCGATAAACAGCAGTTCATACCGGATGTTCATCCGTCCCAGCACAGCCCGGAGCTGCTGATGCAGCTCTCTGAGTGACTCCTCCTCGTCGAACAGGGGGATCACGACCGTCAGATCGATATTGCCACCCTGCTGCTCTCCCCGCTGCGGCTGCCCCTGGTTCTGGGGATGATGGGGACGGCCGCGCTGATGCTCCGAACGGCGCTGTGGCAACGGGGCGGGGCCAGCGGGAGTAGGAGGCGCCTCCTGCGGTGTGCCGGGCGGGGTGTCGGATGGAAGCGGCATGAAAAGGAAGGTCCAGTGGCCAAAAATGTGAACAAATCAAACAAACCTAACCAAATCCAGTCTGAAATGCAATGAACGGGATTGCGTCCGCTGAGGCGTTCCGGAACTCTCCCTCATGCTCCGTGGCGTCCAGGGGGATGGCTCCCGGGAGAGGAGGAGCTGCTCTTGCGTTGAATATCGGACCGCCATTGTCTATATTAGGCCCTCTTACGACGGAGCCGGCCATGCCCCTTACCCGCAAGACCAAGATCTGGTTGATCATACTCGCCATCCCGGTGGTGCTTCTTGCCGCGGCCGTGATCACACTCAAAGCGGTCTTCACCAGCGATAAGCTCAAGGCGATGGTGATTCCCCGGATCGAAGAAGCAACACACAGGACTGTCACAATCAATGACATTACCCTCGCCGTCTTTCCCTCCCTCGGCGTCGACGTGGCGGGGTTCTCCCTGGCCAACCGCAAGGGATTCTCTCCGGAACCGTTCCTGGCCCTCGACCGGCTTCACGTCAGCGTCAGGCTGTCCCCCCTCCTGAAGGGACATGTGGAGGTAACCTCGCTCGAGTTTGACCGGCCGCGGCTGCTGATCGAGGTCAACAGCAGGAATGAGACAAACTACGCGGACCTGGGGACCGCCGCAACCTCTCCCGCCCCGACACAGCAGGGCAAGCCGGAGGCGGCAGCGGCGATCCTGGTCAATGATCTCCGGGTGTCCGACGGGACTCTGGAGTATATCAGTCACGTGGACAACTCGGCAACGCGGGTGCACGGGCTGCAGATCGCCATGACCGTCGACGCGCAGGCCAAGCGGGCGGTCGTTTCCGGAACGGCAACAATTGACAGCCTGAGCTACGGCACCGTCGATGCAGCCTTGATCTCCGGACTCCGGCTCGGGCTCGATCACCGGATCGTGTATGATCAGGAGACGGATGTGTTGACCGTTGAAAAAGGGGAGATCACAATACAGGACATGAAGATGGCCCTCAGCGGCACGGTTTCCGGCCTCCGAACCACCAAGGTTCTGAACCTTACTATCGGGTCGGACAATCTCAACATTGCCGAGCTTTTCTCGCTTATCCCCCGTGAATACATGAAAAAGGCCGAAGGGGTGAAAGGAAACGGCATTGCGCACGTGCATCTTGCCCTCACCGGCGCGATGACCGACTCTGCCACCGCCGACGTCAGCGGCCGAATCACCACCTCCGGCGCAAGCCTTCAGTACCCCAGGCTGCCCAAGCCGATTTCGGACATCTCCATCAGCTCGGAATTTTCCCGGACAAAGACGAAGCAGGAATTCCGGATCGACAAATTGACGGCCAACCTCGGCAACAACCCGGTGAGCATAGCGATGACCGTGGTGAATTTCACCGACCCCCTCCTCAGCCTTACGGCCAAGGGAGCGCTGAACCTGGCCGAGGTCGGACAGTTCTACCCGCTTGAAGCGGGAACGGAACTGGGCGGCCACCTGACGGCGGATGTCCATCTGGCGGGGAAGGTCAAAGACCCTGCAGGGATGAAGGCCGCGGGAACCATGACCTTTGTGAATGTCACGGCGAAAACCGCCACCACAAGGAACCCCGTACGGGACCTGAACGGGACGGTCTCGTTCGATAACCAGCTCATCGATTCCAAGAACCTGACGATGAATCTTGGAAAATCGGACCTGAAGCTCTCCTTCTCGCTGCGCAACTATCTCTCCCTGACATCCACCGACAAGAATGCGCCCAAGCCGGTCGCAAGCCTGACGATGCAGTCGAATCACCTTTGGACGTCCGATATCATGGGAGACGAGAACGCGCCGAAGCCGGAGGGAAAACAAAAACCGGAACCCGCGCAGAAACCGCAGAAGACAAACCTGCCGCTGCCGAATGTGGACATGGACGTGAACGCCTCGATCGGGACGCTGACCATGCAGAAGTTCGAATTTACCAGCGTGCGCGCTACCATGAAGATCTCCAACGGCATCATCACCATGCAGAACTTTTCGTTGAACGCCTTTGGCGGCACCGCCGTCTCGAAGGGATCGATGAACATGCAGAAGCCCGACCGGCCCGGCTTCGACCTTGCGCTCACGCTCAACAGCCTTCAGGCCAATGCCCTGCTTTCACCGTTCACCTCTTTCGGGCAACGGCTCAACGGGACCATGACGATGAATACCACGATGAAGGGAGCGCTGAACGACACCCTCGGGCTCGTGCCGAATACCCTCGACGGGAGCGGGCGCGTCCAGATCCAGAACGGAAGCCTGAAAGGCTTCAAGGTAAACCAGACCATCGCCAACGCCCTCAAGCTCCCGGACCTCGAGACCATCAACTTCAAGGACTGGACGAACACGTTCACCATCCAGAACGGGCGGATCCAGGTGAAAGACCTGAAGATCGCCGCCCTGAATGCTGAGTATGTGGTCAACGGTTCTCAGGGGCTCGACGGGACCCTGGACTACGCCATGACGCTTTTCCTTCCGGAGAACGTCTCCTCCAGGATCAGCATCGCGGGGTTTGCCGGGGAAGCACTCAACCTGTTCAAAGACCCGGAAGGACGCCTGAAACTGGACTTCAACGTGGGGGGGACAACCGACGATCCGAAGGTACAGCTCAACACCGATGCCGCAAAGAAAAGGGCCGAAGATCTGGTCAAGCAGAAGGTGCAGGAGGAGGCGAAGAAGCTGGGGGACCAGGTGAAGAACAAAGCGGGCGATGTGCTGCGCGATCTGCTCAAAGGAAAGAAGAAATGACCGCAGGCCTCCGGCCGCGCAAATCGCTCGGGCAACATTTCCTGCGGGACGAACGGATAGCACGCCGGATCGTTGAAGCGGTCAATCCTGGGGCCTCCGACCTGGTGCTGGAGATCGGGCCGGGAGAGGGCGCCCTGACCAGGCACCTGGCGCAGACGCCTGCACGCCTCGTGCTGGTGGACGTCGACGACCGCGTGGTCGCACAGCTGCGGAAGACGTACGCTGGGCGGGCGGAGGTGTGGCTCCAGGATATCCTGACAACCGATCCTGCGGCAATTGCGCGGGATCATGCAGTGGACCGGATCCGCGTCATCGGCAATATCCCCTACTACATCACCAGCCCCATCCTGTTCCACTTCCTCGATCACCGCGGGTCGGTGCGGGACCTCACGATCATGGTGCAGAAAGAAGTCGCACAGCGCCTGGTGGCCGGTCCGGGGTCCAAGACGTACGGCATCGTCTCAGTGATCATCGGACTCCTGGCGGATGCCGAGCTTCTCTTCGATGTTCAGCCGGGGTCCTTTCATCCACGCCCGGCCGTCACTTCATCGGTGGTGAAGCTCACCATGCTCGAGCATCCCCGCTTCGAGGTGCGGGACGAGAAGTTTTTCCGTGCGGTGGTGCGGACGGCCTTCGGCAAGCGGAGGAAGACTCTCAGAAACTCCCTCCGCTCCCTCTCCGGCATGAATCCAGGCGCCCTGGATGCCCGGACGCTGGGGCGCCGCCCGGAAGAGCTGTCGGTCCGGGAACTTGCCGTGCTCGCCAACACGCTGCACGACAGCAGCCGGACGGGGGCGCCCTCGGCCGCCTCCGGCACCCGGGACGACACATGAAACCTCCGCGCATCACTCCGTCCGGCCCCCGGCCGCCGGCCGCTTCCATAGCGCAGGAGAATGAGCCGGGCCGGCCCCTTGCCCTCTTCCGCACCCGTGTGCAGCGCGTGACGCAGTATCTTCATTCGGCCGACATCCTGATGATCGGCTTCGTCATTATCCTGAGCGCCATCAACATCGCCTTCTCCGGGCGGATCCCCTTCTGGCGGCTACTGGTCACCCTCAACTTCATCCTGACGGGATTCATCGTCTGGCTCGGATTCGCCAGACACCGCTGCGGCTCCAGGCTGTTGCGCTATATCCACGACTGGTACGTTGCGCCCATGGTCTTTCTCTCGTTCAAAGAGCTCTACTTCATGATCAAGCCGCTGCACTTCGGGCGGGACTACGACGGCCTCCTTATTGCGATCGACCGCTGGATGTTCGGCGTTGATCCCACGCAGTGGCTGATGCAATTCGCCCACCCATGGCTCACGGAACTCCTTCAGATCGCCTATACATCGTTCTTCCTCCTGTTCATCCTGCTGGGCTACGAAATCTACCGGAGGAAAACGTACGACATGTTTCACTTCTTCCTCTTCACCTGCGTTTACGGATTCTTTCTGTCGTACCTCGGCTATCTCTTCCTGCCGGCGGCAGGTCCACGGTTCACGCTGCACGACTTTTCGATGCTCAACAGCGACCTGCCCGGAGTTCTCCTGACCCGCCATCTGCGCTGGTTCGTGAATGCAGGAGAATCCGTGCTCATGCACGTTCCGAATGATGTGGCCCTGGCCTCCACCCAGCGGGATGTTTTTCCCAGCGGGCACACGATGATGACCCTGGTCCTGATGTACCTGGGGGCGAAATCGCACGCGAAATCCCGCTTCGTTATCTACGTCATCGGGACCCTGCTGATCATCGCCACGGTGTACGAGCGCTATCACTACGTGGTTGACCTGATCGGCGGTGCGCTGTTCACGGTGCTGTGCGTGTTGACCGCGCGTCCGTTGTATCATTTCACCCGCGATACGCTCCAAACGCTTGAGCGGGATTTCCCGCCAGAGGTCTGAGGCTCCTGCCAGTCATGCCCGCCCCAAGCATTGTCTCTTTCTTGCGAACGTCGTACCTTGCGCGTGTTGCCCTCCATACCTCTGTGCCGGACAGGAGCGTCCTCTTCGGCGGCCTGGAAGGCCCCAGGAGGAGCCCACGGGCTCGAATCCAAATACCGGGAGAATCATGACCGACGTCAGGGAGCCAGCATGATCACCGGCTCAGACCACGCGTGGCAGAAGTGGGGCGTCCGCGATCCGTATTACGCGGTCTACGCAGAGGAGAAGTTCCGGTCAGGCCAGATCGATGAACGCGCCAGGGAGGAGTTCTTCCGGAGCGGGGAGCAACACATCGACAGGGTGCTCTCCGTCATTCGCGAGCGTCTCAAGCCCGGGTTCCGCCCGTCGTCCGCCCTCGATTTTGGCTGCGGCGTGGGGCGGCTCCTGGTGAGGCTCTCCCAGTGCACTGACAGGGTTGTCGGCGTGGATGTCTCAGAAGGGATGCTGGCCGAGGCGCGGCGCAACATGGAGGAGATGAATATCGCCAATGTCACGCTGGTCGGCTCCGACGATCGTCTCTCACAGGTACCAGGGTCGTACGATCTTGTCCATTCCCATATTGTGCTCCAGCACATCCCGGTCCGGCGGGGCATGGGTATGATCGGGGAATTGCTAGCCCGTCTGAACAACGGTGGCGTGGCCTTCGTTCAGGTCACCTATGGCCGGGCGGGGAGCCCACTCCGACGGACCCTCAACGGAATGATCCGCCGATCTCGCATTCTGAGCGGGGTGTCCGCCATGCTGCGGGGGGCGCCGTGGGGAGACCCTCCGATGCAGATGAACCTCTACGACACGACCGCTCTGCTGGCTCTTTTCCGTGCGAACGGCGTCGGGAACGTCTTTGTCCAGCTTCGAGAAGGGCTGGGGTACTCCTCGGCGGAGTTCTGGTGCCTGAAAGATGGTTCTCCGCTGTGACCCGGCGACGACGCCCTTCCCGCCTTCACTCCCGCCAATGATGTCGCGTCAGGGGCACCAGGAAGAACGTCTCTCCTGCAGCCTCTCCTGCTTCGCAGCCTGCAGGCCGGGCGGTCATGACAACGGGAAGCCCGCAGTGCGTGAGCCTCCCGTCCGTTCACCGCATGCCTGCTACTCGTTCCCTTTCTCCTTCTCCTCCGCTTCCGTGAGCTTGCTCTTCACCTTGGTGAAGCCCGACGGCACTTCGAACTCGCTCTGGGAGATCGCCTTGGGCTCAGCCTTCGTCACCACGGTCTTCATCCCCTCGGCGAAATCCATTTCCATCGGGAAGCCTTCTATCTTCTTGATCGCCTCCGTCATGCTCCTGGCGCTCCGGATATTCACCGCCATGAAGCGCCGGGAGAACTCTTCATAATCTTTCTTCATCGCGTCGAACCCCTTGACGTCCTTCGTCGCCCAGACCGCAAGGACTTCTTTCCCGTCTTCGGTTACAGAGTACTTTGTGCAGGTGTAGCCCGCGACGGATCGCTGCTCACCGGTCTTGATGACATCCATCTTCGCTTCCTTGCTTGCGGCGCCCGCCATGCGCCCGCCCATCATTTGCTCCATCATCTTCCGCTGTTCCTCAGGCATGCTCTCCATCCGTTTCTGCATTTCGGCCATGCGGACATCCATCTTGGAGTTCAGCCCTTTCATTTTCGTCTCCCATTCCGCGAAACTCGTCTCGGAATAGGTCTTGTCTTTCGGGTGCACCTCGTACACAACCTGGCGGTCCATCCGGAAGACCATAGCGTTGCCCTCATCATCCGACACCGCCTTGATCATCCTCGGCATGTAATACGATAGGCCCTTCATGACCCGATCGCCGAGGGGGCCGCCGCTGGTGGTGCTCTCAGTATACAAGCCCTGGCCGAACGCAGCGTTCAGCATCAGGAGGACCGGTGCGAGCAGGCGCAGAAGCAGGGTTTTCATTCGTGGAGTTCCTTCTCATGTTGGTGATATGGGTAGCCTTCCTCGGTCATGAGTCAAGGGGACGCGCGACAATGATGCCTGAGGCCTTCGTGAGCGCAGCCACGTATTCGGGCAGAGCCCGCTCCGAGAGCTGGACAGTCCCGTCCGAGAGGGGCGCATGGAGAAGTCTGACGATCCTGCCCGAGCGGACGGCCATGCCCATGTGCGTCACGTCCAGGCCCTTGACCGTGGTCGCAAGCGCGATGATATCACCGTTCCGCAGCCGGTCCTGGACGAGGGCGATGCGCTGCTTTGCCACCACCGCATACGTCCTTTCGGTAAGGCGGTGCTCCGTCTCGGCAATGGCGTGAACGTTCTCTTCGCTGTCAAGCTGGCGGTAGTCCTGCCGGTGCGTGGTCATGAAATCGATCGGTTTCGTCACCGCCACTCCGCCCAGGTCGCGCGTGATATCGCGGACGATCCGCTTCCGCTCATTGTCGGCAACCCAGTCGATCAAGTAGTGGAGCCTGCTCGGGTAGCCCTCGATGGTTCCTGCCCGGTAACGGATGGTCTGCAGCTGCTGCTGAAACGCCTCGAAGGTTGCCGTCCCCAACTTGACGCAGCGAGAGAGGGCGAGCGTGCTTTCCACAAAGGTCGTGCAGTCGAACCCGCGCAGGTTGACGATGAGCCGCTCCGGTCCCGGGACCTCGAGCGCGTGCGCTGCGTATGGGGTCCCAGTGAAGGAAGACCCCACAACAGCCATGATCTCGCCCACCGCATCCTCCTGGAGTCCCCTGCGTGCGGCCATGGCAAACGTCTTCAGGGCGATCTCCTGATCGCTTGCCCCCGCAGATTGCAGGGTGCCGGAGAGCCGGTGGGCGGTCTTCCCGGGGGAGACCATCGCAGTGCCGATGAGGGAGGCCATCTGGCCGAGGAACGAACGCCGGATCATATCGGATGTCCTGTCCTTCCGGGATACACGGCCCGGGTGATCTTGCTAGAATGGCGCCTCTTCCGGCCCGGCCGGGACAATCTCGTGAGCAGCCAGGGCGAGGTTTTCGAACCGGGCGTAGCGTTTCACGAATGCCAGATCCACATCATCGATCGGACCGTTGCGTTGTTTGCCAATGATGATCTCGGCCTTTCCCTGGACCTCTTCGTACCGGTCTGATTTCTGGTCGGTGTACATCTCCGGCCGGTGAACGAACATCACCACATCCGCATCCTGTTCGATCGCGCCGGATTCACGGAGATCCGACAGGATGGGTCTCTTGTCCGTCCGACCCTCCACCGCGCGGCTCAGCTGGGAGAGCGCGATGACCGGAATGTTGAGCTCCTTGGCCAGTCCCTTGAGCGACCGGGAGATTGCGGAGATCTCCCTTTCGCGGTTTTCGGAGCTCCGGGGCCCCTGCATCAACTGCAGATAGTCGATCACGATCAGCCCGACATTTTGTTCCGCCTTAAGCCTTCGGGCCTTTGCGCGGAGTTCGAGGATGCCCAGGCCGGCGGTGTCGTCGATGAAGACCGGCGCCTTGGCAACTCGACCTGCGGCCATACTCACCTTGCGCCAGTCGTCGTCGGGGAGACGTCCGGTGCGGAGCGCGTGAGCGTCCACGCGCGCCTCAGCGCAGAGGAGGCGCATCACGAGCTGCTGCGTGGACATTTCGAGGGAGAAGATGCCGAGCGGAGTAGGCTTCTGGCGGTGAAGCGCCGCGTTGGCGGCAAGCGAGAGTGCGAATGCCGTCTTCCCCGAGCTCGGGCGCCCCGCAATAATGATCAGGTCGGACCGCTGCCAGCCGCCTGTCAGGGAATCCAGGTCCCGGAACCCTGTCGGCACGCCGGTGACACCATCATGCTTTCCGTGGATGCTCTCAAGCATCTCGACAGTGTCATGGACGGCTGTCTCCATCGAGACGAAATTCCGCTTCAGGCGCCATTCCGAGATCTTGAAGATCTCCTGCTCAGCGCGGTCGAGGAGCTCGAAAGCGTCTTCTGCGGGACTGAAGGCGCGGCCTGCAATGGTGCTCGAAGCACTGATGAGCCGTCGCAGCAACGCTTTCTCCAGCACGATGCGTGCGTGGTATTCGACGTTCGCCGCCGAGGTGACACGCATCGTCAGCTCAACGAGATAGGATTCGCCTCCGACCTTCTCCAGTTGCCCCTGCCGGCGCAGCTCGTGACCAACGGTGATGCAGTCCGCAGGCTCGCTCTTCTCAAAGAGCACCAGGATGGCCTGGTAGATGCGGCGGTTTCGTTCCGAGTGGAACGCTTCCTCATCCAGAACCTCGATCACCTTCGGGATCGCTTCCTTCTCGAGCAGCATGGCGCCGAGGATCTGCTCCTCGATCTCCACTGCCTGGGGAGGCATGCGTCCCTCGGTAACCGGTGTGTCAACGGCGAGGTCAATGCCCCGCCTGAGAGCAATGTCGGACATGAGGGTGAGTGATAGAGACTATGGTACCTTCTGGCCTTGGACCAGCTCGTCATGCAGCTTTCTTGCAGCCCGGACGTCGTCCCACGTCGCGTGTTTCCAGTTCGGGTTCCGCAGAAGAGCCGCAGGATGGTATGTGACCATCAGGGGAATGCCCTGATAGTGAAAGACGCGGCCGCGGAGGCGGGCCATGGACTCCCCGCTTTTGAGAAGGTTTTCCGCCGCGGTGAGGCCAAGACAGAGAATCAGTTTCGGTTTGATCAGCGCGACCTGTTTCTCAAGATACGGGAGACAGGCCTCGACTTCGTCGGCCTGCGGCTTCCGGTTGTTCGGCGGACGGCTCTTGAGCACGTTCGCAATATAGACATCCTCCCGGGCAAAGCCGATGGCCGCAAGAATCTTGTTGAGAAGCTGTCCGGCCTTTCCAACGAACGGTTCCCCCTGGGCGTCTTCGTCGGCGCCGGGCGCCTCTCCCACAACCATGAACGATGCCTTCGGGTTGCCGACACCGAACACGAGGTTGGTGCGGGTCTGCCAGAGGCCGCATTTCCTGCAGTCGTGGATCATCCCCCGGAATTCATCCAACGACCGGGTGTCTTCCCACGCCTCTTGCCCGCGCCCGGGTTTCGAGCCCTCCCTGCCGAAGAGTGTGGGAGCATCCTCGTCTCTTGCGCCGGTGCTTTTCTGTCGTGGCATATCGGAGTCCTTGGGAACTACATTGCGGGCAGGCGGCATTGCCGCGATGACGGCATCTCCGAAGATCTCCCGTTCCTGCAAAATGAAACGCCGGAGCATTTGAAAAGAGTCCATGCCCATCGATCTCGCCACTGTGTACGGTGCGGGAAGATGCCGGGGGGGCCGGTGGCCTCGCGAACGGCCCAGGGAGGAGGAGGAATGTAAAGGGAATCGCTCAGGATATCAAGGGTGCGACAGCATCCAGAATTCTGTGCGCGACGTCGGCTTTAGGCAATTTGGGAAGGGATATGGCGTTCCCGCCGGCCGAAATCAGGGTGACGATATTCGTGTCCGTACCGAATCCGGCGCCGTCTTCCAGGGGGTTATTGAGGACCACGAGGTCCAGGTTTTTGGAGGAAAGCTTCGCCCTGGCATTTTCAAGGCCGTTTTCAGTTTCAAGAGCGAACCCCACCAGAACCTGACGTCTCCTGGACCGGGCGGCTGCCTTGAGAATGTCGGGATTCTGTATCAGTGCCAGCGCATATCCTTCCTCAGGCAGCGCTTCCTTCTTGATTTTCCGGCCGCTCGGCTCGGCGGGGGTGAAGTCGGCCACCGCCGCGCTCATGATCAGGGCATCCGACTGAGGGAAGGCTTCCATCACGGCACCGTACATTTCCCTGCCAGTCGTGACATCGACCCTGTGTACACCTGGGGGAGTGGGAAGATGAACGGGACCGGCAATCAGCGTGACATGCGCGCCCCGCTCCGCGGCGGCCGCAGCAAGTGCGAAACCCGTTTTTCCGGACGAGCGGTTGCCGATGAAGCGAACCGGGTCGATGGGCTCGTGTGTGGGGCCAGCGGTGACGAGAAGATGCCGCCCAAGGAAATCCTGTGGGGGGGGAGCAAGCAGCCCCTCGACCCAGCGGCACACCACAGCCGGTTCTGGAAGCCTGCCTGCCCCCACGAGACCGCTGGCGAGCTCGCCTTCCTCCGGCTCAAGGACATGGACTCCTCGCCGCCGCAGAATGCCCAGGTTCTCCTGCGTGGCAGGATGCCGGTACATGTCCACATCCATTGACGGAGCAACCGCGAGCGGACAGCGCAGGGCAAGAGCGGTCGCAGCCAGAAACGTCCCCGCAAATCCGTGGGCAATTCCCGCGAGGGTGTCGGCGGTTGCCGGGGCGACGAGCATGAGGTGGGCCCAGAGGGCACAATCGATGTGAGCGGTCCACTGCCGCTCCTGTTCCCCCGAGCCGGAGGGAAACATCTCGATGATCACGTTTCGACGGGAGAGCGTACCGAGCGTCAGGGGGGTGATGAATCGTGTGGCGGCGGGGGTCATGACGACCTGCACCTCTGCCCCCGCCCTGACGAATTCCCGTACGAGCAGCGCGCTCTTGTACGCTGCTATGCCGCCGGAGACGCCGAGCAGTATGTGCTTCCCCGAGAGCATGGAACGTCTGCTATTCTTCCGTTTCGATGGTGTCTTCGCTCTTGACCACCGGCACTTCCTCCACTTCCTTATATCGCCAGAGGAGCCGGTGGCGGAGCAGTTCTTCCAGCGCAGTATCCGTCGGCTTCGCGCGCTTCTCAAACTCCAGACTGACGCGGAGTTGATCGGGGTTGACGTCGGTTTCCTCGGCGGTTTCGGAGGCGTCCATCTTGATATTCAACGTCTCGATTCGCTGGTTGAACTCGATCTTCGTCTCTTCGTTGATCTGGCGCGCGCGTTTCGAAGCCGCGACAATCGCCTCGTGCACATTCTTCCCTTCCTTGTTGAAGAACTCGAGATCAATCGGCTTGATGGGCATTGGACTCCTCGGCGTTACGTGGTGAGATATGACTTCACAATCTGTTGGACTTCCGCCACGGCCCTGTCCAGGTCGTCGTTGATGCACGTATGATCGTACGACAGGCCAAGCTCAATTTCCATCCCGACGCGTTCCATTCGCCTGGCAAGCGTTGAGGCATCTTCGGTCTTCCGGGCCTGCAGCCGCTGCCGCAACGCGTCGATGGTCGGGGGACGAATGAAGATCAGCAGAGCGCCCGGATACTGCCTCTTGATGCTCAGCCCCCCTTTCACGTCGATATCGAACAGGAGATCACGCCGTTCACGGACCGCACGATCGATCTCCGCCTTCAGGGTGCCGTAGTAATTGCCGTAGATCTCTTCCCACTCCACGAACTCTCGCACATCGATGCGCCGCTGGAATTCCGGCTTCGACAAAAAGACATAATCACGGCCTTCGACTTCGCCCGCCCGTCTGGACCGCGTCGTGGCCGACACAGAAAAGGAGAGCGAGGGAAATCTCTCGAGCATCGCCCGCGCGATCGTCGTCTTGCCAGCACCGCTGGGCGCCGAAATGACGACGAGCCTGCCCGGAAGGGTGGGATTCTCGGGCATCGCTTACTCGATGTTCTGCACTTGCTCCCGGATCCTCTCCAGTTCTTCCTTCACCTGCACGACCTGATGAGCAATCTCCGCAGCCGACGACTTCGAACCGATCGTGTTCACTTCGCGGTTCATCTCCTGCAGGAGAAAATTCAACTTGCGTCCGGCCGGTTCGCCATCGGCAAACGCCTGGAGAAAGAACTTGGTATGGCTGCGGAACCGGACACACTCCTCGGTGACATCGAGGCGGTCGGCCATCAGCGCGAGCTCCAGCTCGAGGCGTCCCTCATCAAGCGCTTCGTTCTCCACCAGCAGCCTGATCCGTTCGCGAAGCCGCTCCCGCTCGGCCGGCACTTGCGCAGTCGATAGCTCTTCTATGCGGCCAATCTGTTGATCCAGCATGTGAACACGGTGCCGGAGGTCCTTTTCGAGTTCCCGCCCTTCCTGCTCCCGCATGGCGCGGAGACCATCGACGGCTTTCTCAATGGCCTCCCGTGCGGCCGTCCACTCCTGCTCATCCGCCTCCGGAACCTGCTCCTGCTCGATCACTTCGGAAAAGTGGAGCAGATGATCAATCTTGATTTTCTCCTTCATGCCCGTCGAGCGGCGAAGCCGGTTGAGAAGCTTGTACACCTCCTTTGCCGCCTCCACGTTGATGCGGAGCGGCACGCTCCCGCCGTTGCTATGCTCAACGGTCACCGTGGCGTTGATCTTTCCCCGCAGGATCTTCTTGCGGATCAGCTCCTTCACCTCATTCTCGCGAACGGACAGGGAACGGGGAAGACGGGCCGAGACCTCAAGGAAACGGTTGTTGACGCTTCGCAGCTCGGCAACCGCTGTAATGTTTTTCTCGGTGAACTCGGCCCGGCCGTAGCCGGTCATACTGGAAAGCATAGCGGTTATCACTGTAAATGGATAAGCAAGCTATAATACCGAAAAATGGCCGGAATTGCAAATCCTGCCGGCGGCCCCCGGCTTGTTGCCTTTTTGCCGAAGCTTTCATAGTATTGCCGCGGATGACAGCGACGAGCTTCAGGCAACCGGAGGGGATCAGCTTCATGGCACCGCACAAACGGAAGGCATCAGGCAATGGAAGGTGAAAAGAGGCTCGCGCTGCTGATCGATTGCGATAATGCCAGCGCGGGAGCGATCGAGGGTGTGTTGAGCGAGCTTGCGAAATTCGGCGTTATCACGATCCGGCGCGCCTACGGGAACTGGAAGAACCAGAACCTGAGGGGGTGGGAGGAAAAGCTCCACCCGCATGCCATCGTGCCAATCCAGCAGTTCCAGTACACCTCCGGCAAGAACGCCACGGATGCCGCCATGATCATCGATGCCATGGACATCCTGTATACCGGCCGGGTGGACGGGTTCGCCCTCATGACGAGCGACAGCGACTTTACGCCTCTGGTCATGCGCATCCTCTCCAACGGGACCAAGGTCTACGGCTTCGGGGAGAAAAAGACCCCGATGCCCTTCGTCAACGCCTGCTCGCAGTTCATCTTCACGGAAAACCTGGAGGACGTGGAGGAGGGGAAGGAGGACCAGCCGCAGCGCAAGCCGAGACGCAAGAAGATGACCGAGAAGGAGATGCGGGGACATGCCGACCTCGTGCAGTTGCTCAGCCGCGCCGTCGAGCATGCGGCCAACGATGACGGCTGGGCGAACCTCGGCAAGGTGGGGAACTACATTTCCAACAATTCCTCCTTCTCACCGGTCAACTATGGGTACAGCAAGCTGAGCGACCTGATCAAGGCCATCGGGCTCTTCGAGACCGATGAGACCCGCGGCCACTCCACGCTTTACCTCAAGCTGAAAAAGAAGGCCCATCGTGTGGCGGAAACGTAGAGGGGCGGGCCGTAGTGTCGTGCTCCTGTGGCGCCCATTGAAAGATCAACCCCTGGTGTTGCTCTTGAAAACCTCGAGGGAAGAAGCCATGCCTCCATGCCGCAGGTCTTTCCGCGCCTGCATCCCTTCATTCGTCCTTGTGGCCTTCATGATGCTCCCGTGCCCGGCGAGGGATTCATTCTTCCTGGTCACCTGGAAACGGAACAACACGGTCATGGGACTGTTCCAGGGACCCCGCTCGGTCACGATCCCCGAGACATTGGCGGTGAGCCAGACGGATTCCCTGGAATATGATGTGGCGGGCGGATTCAACGGAGGAACCCTTGCATGGCGCTCGCGAGTGCCCGGAGGTGATGCCTTGATGCTGCGAAGCGTCACCCGTGACTCGTTGACGCGGCTGTCACCGCCTGAGACCGTCCTGGTACGTTCTCAGATTGCGAACCCACACCTGATGCCGTACTTTGAGCCGGTCGTGCTCTTCGAGTCGAATGATTCCGGCCGCACAGACGTCTTCGGCTATTCGAAGTACGCATACTCATCAGGCGTCAACATCTCGGATGACCCTTTCGCCGACAACAGGAACCCGCGCGCCTTCACGAACCCCGTCGTCACCAAGACAGACGCCGGGAGCCGCACAGGGCACATGTATTTTGATGTCCTGGCCTATGAGAAGTACCGCGGGGCCGACAGCATGCTGGTGTTTCTCTCGGCAAGCGGCGCGCGGAGTGACACCGTGCGCAGCGTAGGATACAACCGGAACGCCACCGTCTCTTCCGCGATTTCGTTCATCCAATCCTATGAGAGGGTCCCGGTGGTATGGGAGAGCAACCGGACCGGGACCTCCCACATCTACGCCAGGTTCGTCGCCCTGTTCATGGATGCAGTTCCCGAACAAGGCGGCCGTCCCGCAAGCTTTGCGCTCAATCAGAACTACCCGAATCCCTTCAATCCCTCAACGACGATTCGCTACACACTGCCCCTCCGCTCGCATGTGACGCTGGGTGTCTTCAACACCCTCGGCCAGCAGGTCGCACAGCTTGTGAACGGCGAGATGAACGCTGGTGATCATGAAGTCCAGTTGAACGCGGCCCGCCTTGCATCCGGCGTCTACTTCTACCGCCTGCAGGCGGAAGGCCACACCGACACGAAGAAGTTCTGTCTCATCCGCTGACCGGACCCGGCGACGGCGCATCGATCCCTCCGGCAACTACGGACTTCTCGATATGATCGCCGCGCTCAGGTGGGTCAAGACCAACATCGCTGCGTTCGGCGGGGATCCTGACAACGTGACGATCTTCGGGGAGTCCGCCGGTTCGTTCTCCGTCAGCGCGCTGATGGCGTCCCCCTGGCTCAGGGCCTCTTCCATCGCGCCATCGGCGAAAGCGGTGCGTTCTTCAGTACCACGCTTTCCTTGAAACCGCCCCCCGAGGCCGAGAGGACCGCGGAAACCTTCGTGGAATCGGCGTTCGGGAGCGTCTCGCTCGAGGCGCTCCGGGCCATGCCCGCCCGGAAGCTGCTGGACGCCGCCCTGAAGAAGCCTTCGGACTTTTTCAGGCCGGTGGTCGATGGATATCTCCTTCCGGCGGATTGCCGATCCATCTACCGTGCGGGCAGCCAAAGCCACATCCCACTGCTGGCAGGATGGAACAAGGATGAAGCAGACTATCCCGTCCTGCTGGACGGCGACGAGCCCACCGTACAGAGCTATCGTGCCCACGCCATGACCAGGTTTGGCGCCAACGCACCGGACTTCCTGCGGCTCTATCCGGCTGCATCGGATGCCGACGCAAAGCGGGCGGCCCGGGATTTCGCCGGGGACATGTTTACGGCGTATTGCACGTGGAAGTGGATTGAACTGGACCGCACCTCGGGCGGGTCCCCGGTCTTCCGGTACGAGTATGACCAGAATCTTCCGCTGCCGGCGGAGGCCAAAGCGGGCACGGAAGCGAAGGCGCCACACGCCAGCGAAATCGAATACGTGTTCCAGGTTCTTTCCTCGAAGAATCCGCCGTGGAGGGCAGAAGACTACGCGGTATCGGATCTCATCGCTTCCTACTGGACCAACTTCGCCAAGACGGGCGATCCTAACCGGCCGGGACTGCCGCAATGGCCGGGATACCGGAGCGAGGACGGCTTCGCAGTGATGCACATCGAACCCCATTCCGGCTCCGCTCCGGACGCACATCGAAGCAGATATGAGTTTCTGGACCGCCTGCAGGAAGCCCCGTAGCGTTGCCATCGTCGATCCCTGACCGGCGGAACGGTTCGACTGCCAATGCTGTTCGGTCGGTGTCTCAGGGAAAACCCTGGCCAGGTGAACCGGGGAACTTCCCGGGACCGGTACCTCGTTTGGCGTTAGAGACCATTCAATGTCCACGACGAGGGAGAACAAGGTTCATGCTGACGAAACAGGATATTCTCGAGGAGTTCGAGGAGGAAATCGCGGGAACGCGCAAGATGCTGGAGCGCGTGCCTTTCGACAAGCTGGATTATAAGCCTCATCCGCGCTCGATGCCGCTGGGTCAACTGGCGTTCATGGTGGGCTCCATGCCCGGCTGGCTCATGAGCATTATCAAGCAGGATTTCGTCGACACTGCCACGTACAAGCAGCCCCCCCAGCCGAAAAATGCCGAAGAGCTTGTGCATGGCTTCGAACGTGGCGTGCAGGATGTCAAGGAGGCTCTTGCCGAAATGGATGAAAAGCTGCTCAAGAGGAATTGGGCGTTCAAAGTGAACGGCAAGGTGATGATGGAGTTGCCGCGCGATGTGACGCTCCGGCAGACCGTCAATCACCTGGTCCACCACCGTGCTCAGCTCGGGGTCTATCTGAAAATGAACGGTGTGCCACATCCGGCTGTGTATGGCGCTTCAGGGGACGAACATTGAAAACGCTCCTCCAACCACACTGCATGAGGTATCTCCATGCGCGAGCGCTCAGTGCAGGCTGCCGTCAACCAGATCATTGAAGAGCTTGACCGGCTGATACCGGCATACTCGTCGAACCCTGCCGACGCCTTTGCCGAGGGAAACGTCGCGGTGTGCATCATCGACCATGAGGGGATGGTGCACGGAAAGGTCTGGGGCACGAACAAGATCCGGGGCCGCGAGTTCTTTCGCCTGGCGTGGACCAAGGCAAGCCAGGTGTGGATCACCGGCATGAAGACCGGCGAATACGAGAAGAAACTGTTCAACGGCGAGTTCGATGAGAGCAAGTTCGGTATCCAGAAGCCTCAGCTTGTTGGATGGGAGGGGGGACAGCCCGTGACGCTGCCGGACGGCACGACCCTTTCGGTAGGGTTCAGCGGGTTCAGAGGTGTGAACGATCTTGATGTGGTCGTGAAGGCCATCGCGGCCGCTGGCAAGTCCGCGGGTTGATGGGGATCGGTTGTGGGTTCATCCAGGACATCAAGCGCCGGGACGGATCGGGCGATTCCGGGGAAAGCCTGCTTTCCCTTTTCCATTCCCTCCCCGTGTTGCGGGCGGACGTACTCCCACATGGATCGCGGACCCTTGGTCGACGCGATCGGCATACGGGGGCATGTCGAGTTCTGAACGTCTTCTCCTCCTCCATTCATCGCGAGCGCATCCCTTCTTTCGGCCAGGGCAGCGACAGCCGGCCTCCTCGTGGTGCGAGATGATGCCACATCTTGCCGACTCGCCCGATTCCCCGGTGCAGAGCATCTCAATGATGCGCCGGCTCTCAAGAAAAACGTCACTTGCAGGCCAGCGACCTTTCAGGCGGTTTTCCTTCCCCTGAGGTTCCCGGCGTCAGGAGAGCCGTCGCCCTGAGTGTTGCGCTTGGTTGCCTGTGAGTGAGGCGAGGCCTTGGCGGGTTTTCGGGGCTGCCGACCGGAATGGCGCCCGACAAGGCGGTGGGTGTGGAGGGTGCCTTGATTCTTGTTACGTCACGAGTGCCTGACGAGGCGGCGCCACCTCATTTCGGAGCCCGTGCTTGAACTGGTTTTGGCGCCTTGTGGTGTGGGGCCGAACTCGGCCTGGTGGACTTTGAAGTGCTGACATCGGTGGACATCCAGTCGTCGGCATGACTTCCCTTCGTCTTCCCGCTCCCGCTGCTTCCCTGGCCACCCTGCGTGTTTTGCCAATCATCAGGCGGAGTGTTCGACTTGGGCGGTTTTCCGCCTCCTCCGCCCACCCAGGAATCAGGCGCCGTGTTCGACTTGTGAGGCTGCCCCCTTCCCCCGCCTTCCCAACTATCAGGAGCAGTCGTGGATTTGGAATGCGGTCCCCGAGGTATTTTATGAATAGTGGTCGGTACTGAAGCTGCGTCTTGCGGGTGCGCTTGCTCTTGCCGAGCCCCTTGGACGTCAGTCAAGATGAATACTACCGAAGCCAACCCTACGCTTACCCATATCCACACACCTTTACCGGCCATTTTCTTCGCTCCCTCCGCTGTGCCTCTACTTCACCCCACCTATGTGTTTGTGGAGGACGATCCGGGAATGACCTCTTCCTTTGTTCTGGTCTGTATTGCCGGCAGCCTTGCCTGAAGGCATGCCGGTTGCTCCATCATCCGAACCCTTTCCCCAACTTCGTCGCCCCGAAGCCTGACCCGTGGTAGGGTCGACCTTTCCAAAAGGATTGATCGTGACGGGTGGTTTCTTGGGAGATTGATGCTCCGAGCCTTTGTGGGTGTTGTTGGGAGCCTCATCCTGGGCAACGCTGGTTCCGAATGCAAGAACGATCAGCGCAACTGGACCAAGGACCACCAATCTTGTCATGTCAAAGGCCTCTCAACTTCCCAGGCTTCCGCAAAGAGAAGCGGCTTCTGAAGGAGGCTCCTTCGATCCTCGCCTGAGCAACCCCCCCGGGGGGGGGGGGGGAAAAACCCCCCCNNTGCCCCCCCGGGGGGGGGGGGGAGAAACCAGCCCCAACGACATACCAACCTCCCCCCCGTCTGATTGGTTCCAGAGAAAATGACCTCCGAAACGATCAAGATGGGCAAAAATCCCGCAGCAGCGGGACGAGTGCCTCCCACTCCACGGCCCCCAGGATCTCCGTTGGCCTCTGACACAGATCTCAAGACCATCCTTGAGGTGATAGATCCGGTCTCCTCTCCGGATGTTTCTATCGGACACAGCCCTTTTCCCCGGCAATATCCGCCAGCTACACTAGGAACCGAGGCGGCAGGTTCAGAGAACTTTTCCGGGGACGATCGATGTTCCGGAATCAACGGGACCGCAAGAAGCAAACCGGCCCTGCATTCATTGAGGTTCATGGAGAGGAGGAGGGCGCTATGTGTAACCGCGTTTCGTTGGGGGTATTCATTTTTCTCGTCGTGGTTGCTGGAACCGTCGCAGCCCAGGAACTGCAGCCTGACTCACACAAGGGCAAGGAGCACCGAAAGACTTCGCTCTCGGCTGGCGCCACGAGCACGATCCCTAAAGGCCCAGGCCTTGCGTCATGGGGAAAGAACCACCCCAAACTGCATGCTGCGGAGGAACCCGGCGCCCCTCCTCCGCCCCCACCACCGCCTCCGCCCTCTGGGGGCCACAAGAAGGGCGCGATTCAGATGTATGCGACCCCTAAAGTGAAGACTCACACCGCAAAGCCGGAACCAGAAAGGTCCCAGGTGAGATGAGACTTACGGCGTGAGTCGCCCATGACCGGCGGGGACGGCACATGGAGTCCCCGTTTATTTCGCCGCGAGCTTCATCCAAACTGGAGTTTCATTTCGTGGAAGTCGACAGCCGGAGATCGTTGACGCGGCTATTCGGCGCAACGGTCTTCCTGGGCGCAGTTCTCCTGTTCCAGCTCGAGCTCATCGTCGCGAAGACGCTGCTGCCCTGGTTCGGGGGATCGCCTGCGGTTTGGACGAGATGCCTGGTCTTCTTTCAAGTTGTTCTCCTCGCCGCGTACCTGTACACGCATCTCCTGATCATCCATTTCCCGGTCCGGCGACAGGTCGCACTCCACGCCGCCCTCCTTGCGCTCTCACTGACGCTTCTTGTGGTCCGGGCAATCGTCTGGCCTTCTCCGCTGACCCCCGGTTCCTCCCGGAATGCCGTGTATGCCGGAGATCCAACCGCGTCCCTTTTCGTCCTGCTCTTCTCTTTTGTCGGTCTGCCGCTCTTCTTCCTTGCCGCCACCGCCCCCCTGTTGCAGGCCTGGTTCATCAAAGCAGGGACGGGAACTTCGCCCTATCGGCTGTATGGTCTCTCCAATGCGGGCTCGATGGCAGGCCTTCTCAGTTACCCCTTGCTTGTTGAACCATTTTTGTCGATCCCGGTTCAAGGATTTGTCTGGTCGTCGACATATCTGCTTTACGCGGCCGGCATTCTTGCGTGTGCGGCTCCCCTGTGGAGCCGATCCATGTCAATGGGTGTTCACGGAGGCGCCGGGAGTGCGAAAGCAACGAAGACCGGCCATCGCAGCATCCTCCTCTGGGCTGCTCTTGCGGCGGCACCCACGGCTCTCCTTCTTGCGACGACCAATCACATGTGCCAGGACACCGGTGTTGTCCCGCTCCTCTGGGTGCTTCCCCTCTCGCTCTATCTTGGAAGTTTCATTCTCTGTTTCCATTCGGATCAATTGCCCCGCCGCTGGCTTTTCCCTTCCCTCTTCGCGCTCTCGATAGGGGGAGCGGTGATCGTGCTCTTCATCGGACTGGATTCACCCCTCCTCGTGCAAATCGGTGTCGATGCCTCGATGCTCTTCACCGGGTGCATGACGCTTCACGCCGAGCTAGCCCGCTCCAGACCCGGGCCCTCCCAACTGACGATGTATTACCTGAGCGTTGCCGTGGGAGGTGCCGCAGGAGGGTTGTGCGTTGCGCTTGTTGCCCCCCATGTCTTTCCCGATTTTTGGGAATACCACCTGGGCCTCGTCTCTGCATTCGGGGTGTTCCTGTTGGCGCTCGTCGCCGACTCAACATCCATGCTCCGCACGAGACCGATCATGGCCGGCGTTCCACTCGGACTGTTTTTGACAGGCATTGGCGTGGCCCTCATCGTACAATCGACGCGGCTCGATCCGGACACCCGCTACCGCGAGCGGAATTTCTACGGCGTTCTTCGCGTCACCGGAAAAGCAGCGGAACACTACGTGGAACTCGACAATGGCAGGGTTATGCACGGATTCCAGTATGAAGAACCGGAATATGCCGGGCTGCCAACCTCCTACTACAGCGAAGAAAGCGGGATAGGTCTTGCCATTGCCTATCATCCGCGTCGGGACGATGGGCTGCGCATCGGCGTGGTGGGGCTTGGCGTGGGAACGATCGCGTCGTACTGCGGCGCCCGGGACACCATCTGTTTCTATGAAATCAACCCCGCGGTGCAGGGACTCTCACAGGGACAACATCCATTTTTCACCTACGTGAGGGACTGCGCCGGCACGGTGGAGATCAAGAGCGGTGATGCCCGGCTCGTCATGGAAGAAGAACTGCGCATGCACGAGCAAGCGCCGTTGGACCTCCTGGCCATCGACGCGTTCTCGGGAGACGCGATCCCGGTGCATCTGCTCACGAAGGAGGCCTTTGACATCTACCTTGGGCGTCTCCGCGATGATTCCGGGATCATCGCCGTAAACATCACGAACCGCTACCTGAATCTCATCCCGGTCATCCGGGGAGTGGCGCAGGCCGAGGGGCTTTCAAGCGCCCTCATCCAGGCGAAGGAAGACGATGATGGCGGTCTGGACAGCGATTGGATAGTGTTGTCTCGATCGCCGTCGTTCTTCACGCATGGTCCCGTTGCTGAGGCATTGACGCCGTGGGACTCTGTCGATGCCGGAGGAATACGCTGCTGGACAGACGACTTCAGCAATCTCCTCGAAGTGCTGAAGAAATGAACGCGAATCTCGTCCCGTGCCAGAAGCTACTTCTGCTTCAGCGTGATGCTCTTCCTCGTCTTAGCCGCATCTTTGGAGGCGGCATCCATGGTGGTAATCTTCGGTGCGGGTGTTGACGTGTTCTTCTTGTGGATAAAATCGGCGGTCACACCTGCGGTGGTCTTGTCGACGACATGCTGGTGTATCTTGTGTTCTCTGCCTTTCTGTATGGCACGCCCCTCCACATTGGCGCCGCCGGGATGGAGGGAAGGCACCTTGTGCTCTTTGTGCGTCGATTCAATGGACTGCTGAGGATCAGCCTTTTCCTGAAGGTGCGCCGAGGTTTCTCCTTTCCAGAACAGCGAGAACACCCACACACTCATCCAGGTCCAGAAACGCCTCCCGACAATTTTCATGCCTCCCTCCAGGGTGATGGTACGGTGGTCATAGCGACTTCAAGAACCTCGTAAAAGGATCGTCGTGATGAGTACAGGTGCCAGGACATCCACGTGTGGCGTGGTGTTCCCTTGTGCCGGTGTGCCGTGCGCGCCCATTGCCAAGAATCGGAGTCGGGGGATGATTCCGGGGCCCCTCAAGTGCTGCGGCAAGGCACAGGCAGATTCCGTTTCCGCGGCTTCTCCCTGCTTCAAGAAAAAAGCAGGGGGAGCTGCTGGCCGATCGCTCCCGGCTCTCCAGATTGCGGTCACTTCGTCGTTGCGTGCTGCGCCGGTTTCGGCGGCTTGGGCGTCTTGTGTTGCATCCCAGTGTTTCTCTTTTCCGATATCGTCGCTTGTTCGTTGGGGGAGTTCAGTTTTGCCTTGTTCACGGTGATCGGACCTGTGGGTGGCGTGTTGCTCTTCTCTCCGGCTGCCTGAGAGATCTTCCCAACACCAGGGACCCAGGCATTTCCGGGTCCGGCCTTCGATTTGGCATCCCAGGCGTCTGATTCGGTCTTGAACCTGGATTGTTTGTGTCTGGGAATCTTGTGCTCGTTTGGAGGGACCGTGCTTGCATCCTGGGGTTTCACCTGCTCCTGCGCCCGAACGCTCGGATCTCCTCTGAAAAGGAACATCGAGGCGAACCAGACGCTCATCCATATCCAGATACGCTTCCCGGCGATTTTCATGCACCCTCCAGCACGTTAGTGGATACCGTTGCCGTCGCAAGCACAAACGACTGCATAGTGTAGCTGAAAACGCTTGTCTCCTCACCGAAGTGAGCGGTCCTTGATGGTCAAAGAAAAGGAGCTGCCGGGCCGGGGATAGGTCAACAATGCCCGGATCACGGCGCCAGCGGCTCCGGAGTCTGGGACCGTGCCTCCCAGTATCCCGTCCCGTAGTCGATGAGAAGCTGTTGCCCGGCGGAGACCGGGCTGCTGACGGTGAACATGACATGCCAGAGGCCGTTATAATAATCATAGTCATGCTTCACCACTTCTGCCTCCGAGTGGTTGATGAAGCGTGTCACATTCCCCATGGTCCGCGCATCGATCGAGAGTCGAATCTCTTCCTCGCCGCTTCCCAGCGGGGGATAGCAGTAGGTGTACATGCTGTCTGCGATGGATTCGCTGCGGGTGACGAACCCGGCATATTCGCCAACGAGCTCCCCTGGAGCAAGGTCTCTGTCCGCAAAGACTCCAAAGCCTATCGTACCGTCGATCAGACGGATTGAGACCGGGGCCCGCGGCGTAAGCTTCCTCCAGGCGAATCGCTGGCCATCCCGCTGATGTGAGGCGACCAGCGTTCGCTCCAGCGGTTTCTGAATCAGGATGTCATCGACGTATCGGACGCCGTTGAGCCGTTGGATGATACTTTCAATGCGGCCATCCTCCAGGTCCTGGGCATCAATTCGCAGGCGGAAGCGAGGATCGACATCGATGCGCCCGCCGTGTCCGTTTCCTCCGATCCGGAGGATCTCGGATCGGAGTGCGCGGAGCACTTCGCCTTCCGCGATATGCGCGGTGCACCGCTCTGCAAAGAGACGAAGCCGCCGTTGTCTCCGCCACTCCTGAGGGAGGGAAGTCACTCTCCTCAGGCCTTCTCTCGCCGACATTGAAGTTGCTCTGCCTGTCTCCGATTCCACTTCACGGGCACTTCCCGGAAACGTGCTCATCGCGTGCAGAATGCGTGGACATTGGATGTCCATGGATCCCTCAAGGTTTAAGCAAAACCCCTGGCAGAATAGACTCCGACTGGAACCAAAAGGGCAGGAAATGAATTACAACTGTAATTGATTCCGGGAGCATACGCACATCCAGAAGGCACGCCATGCGTATCCTGTCTGTTATCCTGCTCGCTCTCCTCGAAGTTCCGTCCGCTTTTGCCCAGGTTGCGGGCTCTCCTGAGCACGCCTACCGGAGCAAGCTCAGCCAGACCGCCGATTCCCTGATCCGGGAAGAGGGCAAGTATCTTGAAACGCTGCTCAGCCACGGCGATGCGTACTTCCGTCAGTCGTCCTGGAAGCTTCGGACGCATGCCGACTCCCTGCTTGCCGCGGCCCGCGATTCCCTTGATGTCGAGCGGAAGAACTCCATCCAGTTGCTCGGGTTGGATATGGAGCGTTCCCTGCATTCCGCCGGGGAGACTTCGCAAACGAAACTCCGATTGATGCTGGCAGGGTGTGAGAAGCAACTGCACGCCCTGTTCGAACGGAACAAGTCCTGCCCGACCTGCGCCTCGAAAGAGGATTTCGAAACGGCGGACTCCCTGTTCCAGCTCAAGGCGGACAGTATCGCGGGCATGTACGGGGACTCCATGGCCACGGTGGTTGAAGAATGGGAGACCTCCCTGGATGATACCACAGGGTCTCTTGCCGAATCTGTCAACGATTCCGTTCAAACATTGAAGGATGATTACGCGAGCTATCTCCTGGACCATGCAACGCACCTTGAAATCGAGGGAGCCTACGCAAGCCAGTCCAGCTCCAGAGGCCGTGACAATGGCGTATCCCTCGCATCGTACAGCCTGACGGCCACTTATCAGCATAACACCGGACTCTTCCTCGCAGGTTCTGCCGGGTGGACCAGCCAGTCAAATTTCGATCCCGATATGGCCAGTCTTGCCGCGGGATACGCGTTCACCATATCGCCAATCCTGTCCGGAACCGCGTCCTATACGCATTTTTGGTATTCCCAGGGAAATCCGCGCCCGCAATCGGTCACGGACCAGGAGGTGAGCGGGATGCTCGCCCTCACGACCAACGTCATGAACGCTACCGGGACCCTTCTGGATGACTTCACAGCGGGAGGGGGCTCCGAAATGACTATCGATTTGGCCCTTTCGAAGGATATCGTCATCAGCGATTCGGCATTCGGAGGAACGCTGAAAGTCAGTCCGACCGCGACGGCGACCTGGGGCCAGCAGACGGAACGCCTCCTCCAGAAGCGTATCACGCAAACCAAGAAGAAGGAGATCATACGGACCTCGGGGACGCCGTATGATGTGTTCGGCATCATGGACTATGAATTGTCATTGCCGCTTGATTTTGAGGTCGGCAACTTCACCTTTGGACCAGGGATTGCCTGGATTATCCCCGTAGACGTTCTCAATCAGAAAAGCGTTCTGGTCAAGGATCCGAGCTCAACATCTCCATTTCTCGCGGCATCCCTCACCGTCGCGATGATCTTCCGCTAGACCGTATGGGGCTAAGAAGGCCTTTCGGCTCGAAGGGTGATGAGGGAACTTTTCAAGCAAGATTCATCCTTGCGCGTTGTAGAAGGTTTTGAGCTGACGGCTCCTTTGCCCCACCTGTTCGGGCTCCAATTGAGGTCCCTCATTGCTCTCCTTCCAATCGTTGGAGCACTTCTGTTCCTCGCTCCAACCTTCCGGCTTTGTGAATGGGATAGCGTGATCGGGCTGCGCGGTTCACAAAGCTGTTCCTGAAAGCAGTGTTGTTCCACGAAGTCGATCTGCTCGATTCCTGCCGGAACGGCAGATGCCTCTCCGTGGCTCGGATAGGTCCAGAAGGGACCATCTACCGTTCTGAGACGAGGTGCGGTGCTTACCAACCGTTGAAGGGAGGGCGTTGCTATGAGGATTTCTACAAAAGTTTGGATGCCGCTGTGGGTGCTGTGCATCTGTTGTATGGCCGCTCTGCCGGCTGGTGCCCAGGTACCATACCCGGAGCTTCACACCGACATCGGTTGGTCGCCAGCCAATTTCACCACCGTTGCGGATATTGCGGCCGCCTTTGGGAACGCCCGCTCGGCCGAGAACTCTCAGCTCGGGACGACCATCCCGACAACGCTGACCATGCCCTCGCAGGCGGCCTGTGATGCCATGTCGAAGAGCCAGAAGGCCCTCTATCTGATCAACGCGGAGCGCATTGCCAGGGGCCTGATTCCGTTCCAGGGTGTCAGCCACAACATCGTGTCGATCGCGCAAGCGTATGCGGAATCCCTGCTGGTGGACAATCAGTTCACCCACACGTTGAACGGGACGTCCCCCTCCGGCCGGCTGAACGGGGATCCGGCGATCAATGGGTGCAGCGAGACGGGATTCGTCAGCAGTGCGCCTCCTATCCCGATGCCGGTGGAACGATCGGTCCGCGGGTGGATCTATGAGGACTCGTCCTCATCGTGGGGGCATCGCAATACCTGCTTCGCCTCGCTCAATGACGACTTCGGGACGGCCGGGAACGAAGGGTTGATTTGAGTCGGGGTGGCGATTGGCGTGCCGTACAGCGGCTTTGGCGGACCTCCCTGGGCTGCCGCGGCTCTGGTCGTATTCGATTTTGTCGATCCCTGCCCGACCTCGACCTTGACGGCCGAGCAGACACTGTCGGTCCAGTTCACCCCGCCTTCTCTGGATTTCGGCGCGGTGCAGATCGGCCAGACGAAGACGGACACCATCCGGTGGTACAGAGTGCTCCCTCCCTGCCGGATGCCTTAGTCGGTTGCGAAAACGTTGAAAACTTATCCACATTCTCTTCACTGAAAAGTGTCGGATTTATTCCCTTTTCGCTATATTGTGGATAACTTATGATCAGCAACTACTTTACCCTCCAGGCCCTGACCCGCGAGGCTGCACCCCTTATCGACGGTGCGGCGATCCGCGTGGTGTTCTCGCAAGAGAAAGATGAGTTGGGAATCGTGTTCGAGGGGGACACTCCCGGTCTGATCTTCTCCTGCCGCCCGGATGAAAGCGTCTTCTATCTGCACCCCGCTCTTGCCCGGGCCAAACGCAACTCGGCGGACCTTTTTCAGGGAGCGTGGGGCCACCACGTCAGATCTCTATCACTTGATCCGGCGGACCGCGTTGTTTCGCTTCAACTCGATGACGGGAGAAGCATTGACGGCCTCATGTTCGGGACGGCGGCAAATGTCCTCCTTCTGGAACCGGATAGAACCATCGAGAGAGCCTTTCGCAACGACCGCACCCTTCGAGGCACAATCTTTCAGGCGCGCCAGGGGGAGGCTGTGTACGATTTCGCTCTCCTCCTTGAACTTCCGGCAACACAACCCCAAGCGCCTGCCGCTTCCGCCGTTCGAAGACTCTACCCTCCTCTCGGCGCCACGCTGACGGAGGAAGCGTTCTTCCGGGCGGGCCTCTCCCCTGCCGCCCTGGCGGGAACGCTCGAAGGCAACGCGCTGGAACGGCTCGCCGCTTCTCTCCAGACCATGCTCATCGAGGCTCAGCACCCGGCCCCGCGCGTGTATGAAAGCCCGGACGGGCGGCCCGTGGCATTCTCGATCGTCCCCCTGCGCCACATGATGCGCCTTGCCGAGCGACTGTTTACGCGGACCCATGAAGCGGTGCGGTTCTTTGTGGCCAGGGAACGGGCCACCTCCGCGCTCAAGGACCGGAAGCTCGCGGCAGTCACGCGCCTACGCCAGCAGTTGGAGAGAATCCAGCGAACGCTTGATGCTGTCCGCACCGAGGCCGTCGGCGCCTCAAGGGTGCTTGAATACGAGCAGAACGGGATGGCGCTCATGGCAAACCTGCAGGATCTTCATCAGGGGGACGATGAGGCGCACATCGTTCTTGAGAGTTCTCCTCTCAGGATCAAGCTGGACCCGAGGCTCTCTCCGGTCAAAAATGCCCAGCGGTACTTTGAGAAAGCTAAGCGTGCGCGCAGCGCGGCCGTCCAGACCGCGGAGCGGATCCAGGAACTGGAAGGGCAGCTCCTCAGCGGCCACGCGCTCCTGGGGATTGTGGAGGAGGTCACATCGACGGAGGACCTCAGAAAGGTGATGAAGGACCAGGCCGGCAGCCTCGCCGCGTTCGGCATCGGGGCAAAGGGGCAGCCCGAACAGTTCCCATTCCGCAGGTTTGTCGTGGATGGGGGATTCGAAGTATGGGCAGGCAAGAGCAGCCGGAACAATGATGAGCTTACCCTGCACCATGCGAAACCGAACGACCTCTGGTTTCATGCCCGTGGAGCCAGCGGTTCCCATGTCATCCTGCGGACCGGCTCCGGAAGCGGAGAACCCGGGAAGAAGGCCAAGGAGCAGGCTGCCGCCATTGCGGCTTATTACAGCAAGATGAGAACCTCGGGACTTGTTCCGGTGGCTATGACTGAACGGCGCTATGTGCGCAAGCCGAAAGGCTCCGAACCGGGAAGCGTGACCCTGGAGCGCGAACGGGTTATCTTCGTGAAGCCTCAACTTCCGGCGGCACATGCAGACAAGAGCTGATCTCAGGTTCGCCATCGTCGGCACGGGCGGGGTCGGTGGGTACTTCGGCGCTCTGTTGCACCGGGGAGGCGCAAGCGTGAGCTTTCTCGCACGGGGCAGACACCTCGAAGCCATGCGCGAGCGCGGCCTCAGGGTCGAGAGTGAACGAGGGAACATTCTGGTTCCCGCGGCGCGCATCGCGGCATCGCCAGCGGAGGCCGGAGAAGCCGACGTCGTGCTCTTCTGCGTAAAATCGTACGACACCGAATCGGCTGCGCGCTCCGTCTCTCCCCTGCTGCACGATGGGACGATCGTGATAAGCCTTCAGAACGGGATGGACAATGAGCAGGCGATCGAGCGCGTGATTCCGCGCGGTACGGTGTTCGGGGGCGTGGCATATGTCTACGCGACGATTGCCCAACCGGGGGTCATTGCCGAATGGGGCGGGCCCCGCAAAATTGTGTTTGGGCCCCTGGCGCGGTCGGAGTATTTGCTTGACCGGGGACGGGCCATCCTCCAGACGATGCTGGACGCGGGAGTCGATGCGGAATGCTCCTCGGAGATCACTGAGGTTCTCTGGAGAAAATTCCTTTTCATCGCTGCGGTGGGGGGTGTGACTGCACTCACTCGGCTGACCCTGGGAGAAATTCTCGAATCGCCTGAAACCCGGGCGCTCCTCCGCTCGGCCATGGAAGAGGCGCTTGCAGTGGCAGCCGCAAGCGGTGCCGTGATCGAGCCGGGACACCTCGACGCGGTGTTTGAACGGTTGAAAAAGTACGACAACAGCTTGCGCTCATCCCTCTATCACGACCTTGCGCACAAGCGCCGGCTGGAAATTGAATCGCTGTCCGGTGCGGTGGTCCGGATCGGCAGGCAGCGCGGCATTGCCACACCCGTGCATGAGGTGATCCTCGCGGCGCTGATTCCGTATCACCGCCGCGCCGTCGCCGCCATGAACGGGCCGGCAAAACCCTGATACCAGTCCCACAATCTCACCAACGAACCTTCATGACAAAACCAACCATTGATCCTCGTTCCACGTCGCTGTCCACCCGCGCCATCCACGGGAACAAGCTGCACGCCTTCAAGGCCCCTGTGGCCCCACCGATTGTCCAGACCTCCACATACCGCTTTGAGAACTCGCAGGATGCTGTCCGGTACGCGGCCGGCGACCCCGATGTCTTTGTCTACACGCGCTACCACAACCCCACCGTCAGGGAGGCGGAGGAGCGTCTGGCGCTGATGATGGGGTCGGAGAGGGCGCTGCTCTTCTCGTCTGGCATGGCCGCCATCAGCTCTGCGGTTCTCGCATCGGCGCGAACGGGTGACGAGATCATAAGCACTCCGGCCCTCTATGGAGGAACGTACAGGTTTTTCCGCGATATCCTCCCTGACCACGGCATACAGGTCAACTATGCGGACCCGGCCCGGCTGGATAAGTTATCCGGCATGATCAGCAGGCGAACGAAGGTGGTTTTTATCGAGACCCCCACCAACCCCACGATCGGTATCGTGGACATCCGGGCCGTCGCCGCCGCCGTGAGGAAGGGAGAGAAACGGACCGGCGCCAGAGTGACCATTATGGCCGACAACACCTTCGCGACCATCCTGAACCAGAATCCCTTCCGTCTTGGGGTTGATGTGATCGTGGAGAGCGCCACAAAGTACCTTGGCGGCCACGCGGACCTGATGGGGGGGGTCGTGGCAGGGTCCGCGGCATTTGTCAGGGAGGCGCACACGCGTTTGAAATACTATGGCGGCTGCGCGGACCCGTTCGCGGCCTACCTCCTCGTAAGAAGTCTGAAGACCTTTGCGCTCCGCGTACAGCGGCAAAACGAAAACGCCCTGGCCCTTGCCAAATTCCTCGAACACCAGCGGAAGGTCCTCCGCGTGCTCTACCCCGGACTTCGCACCCATCCCGGACACGCCGTAGCCCGGAGGCAAATGACCGGGGGATTCGGTGGAATGCTGACCATTGAGGTGGAAGGGGGAGCCGGGGGGGCTGTGAAGGTGTGCGACGCTCTGCAGGTAGCGGTGAATGCCATGTCCCTCGGAGGCGTGGAAACCCTCGTCAGCATCCCCGTCTATTCTTCGCACGTCAACATGAGTCCGGCCGAGCTCTCGCAACACGGCGTGTCGCCAGGTATGATTCGAATCTCCGCGGGGATTGAAGGAATTGAAGATCTGAAGCGCGATTTCGCGCAGGCACTCGGGCTTCTCCCTTCGAGGCGCCAGCGGGCCGGATAGCCCCGGCGGTCTGCTTTTCTTGCATCCCAGACCCTTTTTCTTTACAATGACATTCTACAGTTCCTCCTTGATTCCAACACAATAGAGTCATCCCTATGCCTGTACGCATTTTCTGGAGGCATGCCGTCCTCGTCGCCGGCGGCGTCCTCACCCTCTCCGGCTGCTCTCCCAGAGAGCACGATGCGGTTGTAGCGTCTGTCGCGAACGAGCCGATCACGGTTTCTGAGTATGAGCACCAGTATTTGAAAAACAGTCCAAACAGGGACTCGGCCGCCGCAATGCCTCTGGAGGCCCGGCAGAGGTTCCTGGATCTCATCGTCAACTACAAACTGAAGCTTGCAGATGCGAAACGGCAAAACCTGGAGCAACAGCCCGCCGTCCGGAATGAAATCCGGCAGTACAAGGGGGGCCTTGCCGCCACCTACATAACGGATCGCGAGATTGTTTCACCGGCTCTCCGTCGCCTGTACGAGCGGCGCAAAGCAGAGATCCGCGCCAGCCACATCCTCATCGACCTGAGTCCGAATGCATCCCCGTCAGAGTCCGTCGCAGCCTACACTTCAGCCAGCCGGATCGTCGACTCGTTGAAGAAGGGGGAATCATTCGAGGCCCTCGCCAAGAGGAACTCGAAAGACCCGTCAGCACAGCAAAATGGGGGCGACCTGTATTACTTTGTCGCCGGGACGATGGTGTCCCAGTTTGAGGACTCTGTCTTTGCCATGAAGACCGGACAGGTCTCGATCATCCGTTCGCCGTATGGCCTGCATGTGGTCAGGCTCACCGACCTCCGGCCCTCGAGCGGCGAACTCCGTGCCAGCCACATCATGGTGCGGTTCCGAAACATGGCGCCGACGCCTCAGGACACGGCGGAAGCTCTCGCCAGGATCACGGCGATCAAAGACAGCCTCGCAAGAGGTGCAGATTTTGAAGGCCTCGCCAGGCGCAATTCCGCCGATCCCGGTTCGGCTCCGCAGGGGGGAGATCTCGGCTGGTTCTCCCGCCGGCGCTGGGTGCAGCCATTCGATGAAGTGGTTTTCGCCATGCAGCCGGGCCAGACCTCCGGCATCGTGCGCACTCCGTACGGTTATCACCTGATCAAGTGCACCGATCACCGGCCCCTCAAGTCGTTCGAGGAGAGCAAACAGGAACTCCAGAAGGTCTATCAGCAGGGCCGCTACCCGAGCGACCTCTCGGATTACATGGCACGACTCAAGCAAAGCCTCGGGTTCCGGAGAGACAACAGCGTGATCGACAGATTCCTCGCCCGCAGCGACAGCAACCGGAACACGCGGGACAGCGCATGGGCCGCAGGGATGACGCCGGAGCTCGCGGGAAAGCCGGTCTTCTCCGCCCGAGGCCAGCACATGACCCTCGACAGCCTCGTAAGCGCAATCAACCAGAAATCGGACTTTCCCCAGACGCTCCTCCGGAAGGAAACCTTCGAAACCTCCCTCGGCACGATCGAAGAACAATTCGTTTGGACCGTTGCGGCGGACAGTTTCGGGACAGTGTATCCGGAATTTGCCTCGGTCCTGAACGAATACCGAGACGGCGTCCTGCTGTATGAGCTGGAACAGGAGAATATCTGGAACAAGGTGTCGCCCGCCGACTCCGTGCTGCGGGGGTACTACGCCCGCAACCGTGATCGCTTCACCTGGCCGGAACGTCTCGAACTCACCGAGCTCAGAATCGCCACCGAACCTCTCGCCGCCAGAGTGGCGAACCTGCTGAAGGCCGGCAAATCGATGGACGAGCTTGCCGTCGAAGATTCCATCAGAATGGCACAGCCGGTGCAGTTCTCGATCCTCTTCAAGCAGAATTCCGCGAGCCTGACATCGAACATGATGAAAACCCTGGCTGCTGCCGCCTCCCAGGTCAGGCGTGAGCCCCTGGGTTTGGTCCAGCTTCTGGCGCGCCAGGACACGGGAAAGAGCGCGGCCGCGCTGATCGGCTCCCGCAGGCTCCAGGCGGTCAAGAAGTATCTTACGGTGAACCTGAACGTCGATTCCAGCCGCATCAAGACGGCCGGCCGCCGTCCCGCGATCACCGCCAGCGGACCCGAGAGCGACAGCCTGGCCGCGGTCCATTCCCGGCAGGTTGATATCTCCATCGTCGGGCGCCAAGCGCTCATTCTTGCCAAACCTGAGACATCTCTGCTCGCCGCAAGCTCCGACGAACGCGCGGCACACGCCGATTCGCTCGCCCCCGGGGGGGTATCGGCGCCCTTCCTGTCACGCGGCCTTTACTACATCGTTCGCCTGAACAAACGGGAACCGCCCCGGATAAAAACTTTCGAAGAAGCCCAGATTGAGGTCTCCAGCGTGTATCAGGAAACCGAATCCAAACGCCTGGAAGACCAGTGGCTGAAAAGTCTTCATGCCCGGTACCCGGTGGTGGTGAATACCGAGACGCTGCGAGCCGCTTTTGCTCCCGTCAAGCAGTGACCTCCTGCGCCTGGCGCTGCTCGCCGCCACCCTTGGCGCCTCCGGCTGTTCGCGCTCAGGGGGCGGCCCCTACGTGGCGAAAGTCGGGGATGCAATCCTGACACGCGAGGAAGTCGCCCACACGCGGTCCGGCATTTCCGATTCCGCCCAGGAGCCGCGCCGCTATGTGAACGACTGGGTGGTCACTGAACTCCTCTTCCGGGAGGCGGAACGGCGGGGAATTGCCGAGAGTAATGAGGTGAGAGAGCAGGCTGAGCTCGCACGCCGGCGCCTCGCGGTCGCAGCCCTGCTTGAGCGGGAGATTTACAGCGACACCTCGGGCGTCGCCGATAGCGCGATCGAGTCCTTCTACCGCNNTACCGCCAGAACTCCGCCGCATTCACACTGCGTGAAGAGGTGATAAACATCAGCTATATTGCGTTCGCCGACCGTGACGAGGCGAATGCGTTCCGGAGCGGGGTTCTCCGCGGTACCCGTTGGGAAGAGGCCGTGAAGGCAATCCAGACCGACTCTGCAAATCATAGCGGACTCCTTCAGCTTGCAGATCGTCAGTATTTCACGCGGGGGCGCCTCTATCCGCCGGAGCTGTGGAAGCTCGCCCTCACGTTACCTCGAGGGGATGTGTCCTTTGTGCTGAAGACCGATGAAGGCTTCTATGTGCTCGTGGTCCACAGCCTGCAACGCCCCGGAATAATCCCGGACCTGGGTTACGTTCGCAACGATGTGCGCAACCGCCTCCTCATCGAGCACCGGCGGGAGCACTACGAAAAGTTCCTGGAGGAGCTCCGCCAGAAGACCTACGTTGACATCAGGCTGGAGAATGCACCCGGGGAAACCGAATGACACTGATGCCCATCAACTGAAGCAAGGGTTCCATGACCTATCGTGGTGCACTCGCCACAACTCTGTTCCTCAGTGCCGCGTGGTCGGCCTCTACGGCACAATCGCAACAGGACATGCTTGACAGGATCGTCGCAGTCGTCGACAATGACATCATCCTCGACTCCGAACTCAACTCGCAGGTGCAGTTCCTGGCACTCAACAACCGGATCGACGCCAAAACGCCGGGCCTGCGGGACCAGGTGCTGCAGAACATGATCAACGAACGCCTGATTGTCGCGCGCGCTATCGAGGACAGCGTGACGGTGACTGACGAAGAGGTGCAGCAGCAGCTCGACCAGTCGATCCAGCAGCGCATCCAGCAGGTCGGGTCCGAGGCGCGCCTGGAAGAGTTGTACGGGATGCCCCTCAGCCGGATCAAGCGCGAATACCGCGACGAGATGCGCAAAAACCTTCTCGCCCAGCGCCTGCAGCAACAACGCTTCGGCAATGCGTCTATCGGCCGCTTCGAGGTGGAAGAATTCTACCGGACGTACAAGGACAGCCTTCCCCCGGTTCCAGAGGAAATTGAGATCTCCCGCATCTATATTGAGCCCCGCGCGAGCACGGAGGCCAGGGACCTGGCCCGCAAGCGGGCCCAGGCCCTGTTTGATAGCCTGCAAGGAGGAGCGGACTTCAGCGCACTCGCAAAGCGGCACTCACAGGATCTTGGCTCCGCGCCGCAGGGAGGAGATCTCGGACTCGTTCGCCGCGGGCAATTCGTCAAAGAATTTGAATCGGCGGTATTCGCCCTCAATGACGGCCAAATCTCCTCCATTATCGAGACGGAGTTCGGGTTCCACATCATCCAACTGATCGAGCGCCGCGGGGATGCCGTTCACGCGCGGCATATCTTGATCCGCGTCCAGAAGACGGCCGGTGCCGACTCCGCGACGGTGACCCTCCTGGATTCACTCCGGCGCGCGGCACTGGGGGCACAGAGTTTCGCGGACCTCGCCAAGATGTTCTCCGAGGACAAGGAGACCAAGCTCCTGGGCGGCTCACTCGGGACCGTCGAGCTGGAGCAGGTTGACAAAGCCTGGTATCCTTTTGTCGCGCCGCTGAAAAGCGGCGAGATCAGCCCCCCCTTCCGCGTCACGGCCCCTCCGAATTACGGTTACCAGATTGTGCAAATGCGCAAGCGCACCCCAGCGCACACCATGCTGCCGGACACCGACTATCACAAGATCGAAGCGCTGGCGCTGAACTACAAGCGCTCGAAAGATTATCAGAATTGGATCGCCGAGCTCCGCAGCAAGATTTACTGGCAGGTCAAAGGAAGCACACAATAATCCGAGTGTACAATTGTGATCACCACAGCGACCGCCCGCACTGCGTCTGATGTCGAGGCGGTCGGGCAATTGAAAACGTCGTACGACGCGTTACTGAAGGAAATCGGCAAGGTCATCATCGGACAGGAACCGGTGATCGAGCAGATGCTCATCTCCCTGCTCGCTCGCGGCCATTGCCTCCTGGTGGGCGTGCCCGGACTGGCGAAGACCCTGCTGATCAAAACGCTTTCCCAGGTCCTCGATCTGAAATTCAACCGGATTCAGTTCACCCCCGATCTCATGCCGAGCGACATCACCGGCACGGAGATTATCGAAGAAACAAGTACGGGCGGCGCGCGCACATTTGCTTTTATTCACGGTCCGATCTTCGCCAATATCGTTCTGGCCGATGAGGTCAACCGCACGCCCCCCAAGACACAAGCCGCCCTCCTCGAGGCAATGCAGGAACACCGGGTCACTGCCGGCGGCAGGACCCACGTTCTTCAGGAACCGTTTTTCGTTCTTGCCACCCAGAATCCCATCGAACAGGAAGGAACCTACCCCCTACCCGAGGCCCAGCTGGACCGTTTCATGTTCAACCTCTGGCTGGACTACCCCTCGCCCTCAGAAGAGCTTCAGATTGTCAAGACCACCACAAGCCCCTTTACCCCGCTGCTGCAGCATGTGCTCAGCGGAGACCAGATCATCGCATACCAGGATCTGGTCCGGCGGGTTCCCGTTGCGGACAACGTCATCGCCTTTGCCGTTCGGCTGGCTACCATGACACGGCCCAAGACCGGCGAAGCGCCGAAGTTCATCAGGGACTGGCTCACCTGGGGCGCCGGTCCGCGCGCCTCGCAATATCTCATCCTCGGCGCAAAGACCCGGGCTATTCTCACCGGAAGACACACCCCGGACATCGATGATGTGCGCCGGGTCGCCGTTCCCGTGATGAGGCACCGGATTGTCCCCAATTTCAACGCCGAGGCGGATGGAGTCACCGCACTGGAGATCGTGGAACGATTGCTTGTGGAGGCCCCATAGTGTGCTTCCTTTCCCCGGACAGAAGAGCTGCATCCGTTCCGCATTTTGCCCGTTGAACTGATTTGTCCTCCGTTCACATCGATTTCGCCGTCGCCCTCGGGCTCGTCCTTTTGCTTGCGCTTGCCGCCTCCGGCGCCTCTGCATTCTACTACCGGACTACCGTTCCCCCCGTTGCCGCCGGCCGGCGAGCGCTCCTGGTTGCACTGCGGGCTCTGGGGATCGGCTTTATTATCCTCCTGCTCTGCGAGCCCGTACTGCGGCTTCGCTTCACCACCGTTGATCCCCCCGTCCTGGCAGTCATCGCAGATGACTCCAAAAGCATGACCATAGTCGACCGTGCAGGTGACAGGGCTGCAGAGCTGCGCGCTGCGCTCCGCGATCCGGTCTTCTCCCGGCTTGCAGAGCGTGCCGACATCCGCTTTTATACCTTCGGGGTGAGGCTCCGCCCCTGGCTTCGTCCGGGCACGGATACTCTTGCGCTGAACGAGGGCGCGACCGATATCGCCGGGGCCCTTCACAGCCTGGGTGAGGAAGCGGGGCGCCATCCGATCGACGCCGCCCTCCTGCTCTCCGACGGGGCATATACCCTCGGACGCGACCCCGTTCATGATGCTGAAAACCTCGGCTTTGCTCTTTTCACAATGGGGATCGGAGATTCGTCGGAGCAAAAAGACCTGCTCATCAGACGAACGACAGCAAATGAGCTCGTGTATGCGGGTACACGCTCGCCCGTTAGCGTTACCGTGAAGACCTCTGGATTCGACGGCGAGCACGTCGAGGTCTCCCTCTCCGAGGGGAGCCGCCTTCTCGATCGCATCCCCCTGACCCTTGGCCAGGGCACCCGAGAGTACACGGTGGATCTTTCCTACGTCCCTGAGGGGGAAGGGACCAAGCGCTACACTGCGGCCGTGACGGCACTCCCGGGGGAACTCACCACAGCCAATAATCACCGGAGCTTTACCGCGCGCCTCCTGCGGAGCAAACTCCGCATTCTCTTCCTTGCGGGGGAGGCATCGCCTGATGTCCCGGTGATCGTCCAGACGCTGAAAGAGGAGAAGAACTTCACGGTTAACTCTTTCACCGGAACCAATCGCGGGGGGTTCTACGAGGGGGCCATCCCCCGCGCGCTCCTGGATTCCGCGGATTGCGTCATTCTTGCGGGCTTCCCGACCGTTTCGACGCCCGCCAATCTCCTGCAGCAGATCGCCGGCCGCGTGTCTGCCGGCGGGATCCCGGTCTTCTTTATCGAGGGTCCAGCCTTCGACTACGCACGGGCCCAGGTCCTCGGCGAGACGCTTCCCTTCACCATATCCCAGAGCCCGGGGTCCGAGCAGATGGTGTCCATGCGACCGAGGGAAGACCAACGGGAGCATCCCATTCTTGGCACCACCGACGGCGTCGCGACCTGGACGGAGCTCCCTCCTGTCTACAGAAGGTCCGCCGTCTACGGTGCAAAGCCCGGTTCGGTGGTCCTCGGAACGGCCCAGAGGCAGAACAGCGTCCAGAGTGATCCTCTTCTGGTTGCGCGTTCTGTAAACCGCCTGAAGAGCGTTGCCCTCCTGGCCTACGGGGTGTGGCGTTGGCGGCTCATGTCGCAGGACGCTCCCGCGACTACCGCACTCTTCTCCTCACTCCTTGTCAATACGGTCAAATGGCTGACCACGCCAGAGGACAAGCGTCCCGTGCGGGTCATTTCATCCCAGGAGGCGTTCAGCCAGGGGCAGCCCGTCGAGTTCACCGGGCAGGTCTATGATCAGGAGGCTCGGCCGGTTGAGAATGCAGCCCTGAAGGTGGTGGCCCAGCAGCATGATCTCGTATTCGAAACCGACATGCGGCCTCTTGGAGGGGGAAGGTATGAAGGGAGCCTGGAGGGAGTCCCGGAGGGTGAGTACTCGTTCCGGGCGCCGGCAATGCTTAACGGTGTGAAGTTAGGAGAGGATGGAGGGCGATTTTCGGTCGGCGAGATGGACCTCGAGTTCCAGGATACCAGGATGAACAGCTCGCTGCTTCGCCAGCTGGCGTTCCGTACGGGCGGTCACTATATTGGCCCTGACGGACTGGGTGCCCTGGATTCAATCCTGTCGGCACGTCCTGCCTTTGCAGGCCGTACGGTTGTTCACACCTCGGAGCTGGAGCTCTGGCACTGGCAGTGGCTCCTGGCGGCACTGATCGCCCTCTTTGCAGGTGAGTGGACCATGCGCAAAATCAGCGGCATGCTCTGAGCGTCCTCATCACATCTAGAAGGGATTCCTATGAAAACCCAGCTCATCGGAGGTCTTGTGGGCGGCGTGATCCTCTTTGTCTGGGGAGCGCTCGTCTGGGATGTCTTTCCTCTCCATAGCTCCTGGATGAAAACAGCTGCCAACGAAGACTCCATCCTTGCTGCTATGAAAGAATCCATGGGGCCAAGGGGGGTATACCTTCTCCCCGCCATGCCAGTGAAGTCCGGAAGAACGCCGGAGGAGCTGAAGACCGCAGAGAAGGAGTGGGCCCGGAAGGTGGAAGCGGGCCCGAACGTTCTGGTGGTGTACCACCCAGCGGGAATGTCCTCCATGGAGTCGGTGCAGATGATTGCCGGCCTGCTGATCTCTTGTCTCTCGGCTTTCGTGGCCAGCTGGCTCCTGGCCAGAAGCACGGCCTTCAATGAGGGTTACCTCGCGCGCGTGGCGTTTTGCGGCGTTCTCGGTGTCTTCATTTCTCTCGTCACTCATCTCGCCAATTTCAACTGGTTCGGGTATCCGGGCGACTACACAACCGCGATGATTCTTGATTCAGTGGGGGGGTGGGTGCTTGCCGGGCTGGGAATAGCTGCAATTGTGAAGTACCGGCAACCCTCAGCGGGTACCGCGAATGCGGCAAGGTGAGAACAGGCACGACCAAGACCGGGGAGATCTGACTCCCCCACCCCGGCGGTGATATTCATACTACTACTACTACTTCTTCTTCTGGTTCCGAGGCGGTGCCGGCTTCGCCTTTCCCTTCTTCGGGACCGGACCCTTCGTGGTCTTTCCCGCTTTCCTGTTCTCATCCCCTCCAGTCCGGCTTTCCTTCGCTTCCCTTGTCGCCCCCTCGCGAGTGCTCCGGCTTTCCTGCTCAGCGCCCCCTTCGCCCACTGGTCCGGCGCGTTTAACGGAAGCCTTCACCCCGGAATCTTTCGTCGTCTTAGAAGCGTCCGGCATCTGCTCCTGGGCCTTGCCGGACTCTTTTTCCTGCCTCGGCCCGGCCTCTTTCTTCCTCACGTCCCCCGTGAAGAGATCGGCCTGCGCGCCGGCACGCTTTGCAGATTCCGATCCGTCGGCGTTGTCGTCCTCCCCGGAAACCACGGCGGCCACGTCGGAGATCGCGTCATGCTCATCCAGGCGGATCAGCCTCACGCCCTGCGTGTTGCGCCCGGCAAGACGGATCTCTGAGGCGTGCTGCCGGATGACGATTCCGCCCGCTGTAATAATCACTACGTCGTCTGTTTCCACCACTTCCTTGATCGCAACCATCTTTCCCGTCTTCTCGGTGGTCTTCACGGTGATGATCCCTTTGCCACCGCGCCGGGTGACCCGGTACTCCGCAGTTTCGCTCCTCTTGCCGAACCCTTTTTCTGTGGCGACCAGCACCGTTGTTCCCGAGCGCCGGAGGGAGACGGAGCCGACCACTTTGTCATCTTTTCCCAGTCTGATCGCGCGCACGCCCGAAGCGCCGCGTCCCATGGGCCGAACCTCCCCCTCATGAAACCGAATGGCGAGCCCCTGACGCGTTCCCAGCACGATGTCCTGATTGCCGTCGGTGAGGCGGACATCCATCAGCCGATCACCCTTGCCGAGGCCGATGGCCGCGATGCCTGTCCGCCGCGGCGAACTGAATTCGCCGAGCGGTGTCTTCTTGACCAGGCCCTGTTCCGTCACCATCAGCACGTAGAACGGGTCTTCAAACTTCTTCACTGTGACATACGAGGTGATCTTCTCCTCTGCGACCTTCGAGATGAGGTTGGCAATCGATTTTCCTCTCGATGCCTTGCCGCCCTCCGGAATCTCAAACACCTTCAACCAGTAGCACCGCCCGCGGTCTGTGAACAGCATGAGATAGTCATGCGTATCGCCCACCGAGACGTGCTCGATGAAATCATCCTCGCGTGTTGCAGCTCCCGTCACTCCCCTTCCACCCCGGATTTGGCGGCGGTAGCCGCTGACGGGGAAGCGTTTGATGAACCCATTGTGGCTGATCGTCACTACAACCTGCTCTTCCGCGATCATGTCTTCAATTCGGAATTCTTCGGCCTTGTAAACGATTTCAGTGCGGCGCTCGTCCCCGTACTTTTCTTTGATTTCGAGCAGCTCCTTTCGGATGATCTCCATCTGCAGCTGTTTGCTCGCAAGGATGGCGCGCAGCTGTTCGATCAGCTTGATGGTCTCCCTGTACTCATCCTCAATCTTCTTTCGCTCCAGGCCCGTAAGGCGCTGCAGCCGCATGTCGAGAATGGCCTTCGCCTGGAGCTCCGAGAGCCTGAATTTCTTCATCAGCCCGTTCTTCGCGATCTCCCCGTCTCGGGAGGCCCTGATCAATTTGATGACCGCGTCAAGGTTGTCCAGAGCAATCTTGTAGCCTTCCAGGATATGCGCCCGCTTCTCCGCTTCATCCAGGTCGAATTTGGACCTGCGGACGACTACCTCGTTCCGGTGGGCGATGAAATGCTGCATCACCTCCCGCAAGGTCAGGACCTTCGGACGTCCGTCGACGAGCGCGAGCATGATTACGCCGAAGGTCGTCTGCATCTGCGTGTGCTTGTACAGGTTGTTCAGGATGACCTCGGCATTCGCGTCGCGCTTGAGCTCCACCACGACGCGCAGCCCGTCCCGGTCCGACTCGTCGCGAATGTCGGCAATGTCGTCTAGCCTCTTGTCGTTTACCAGGTCCGCCATTTTCTCGATCAGATTCGCCTTGTTGACCTGGTAGGGAATCTCCGTGATGATGATGCTCTGCCTCTCATTCTTTGCAGTCTCAATGGAGGCCCGGGCGCGGACCACGATGCGCCCGCGACCGGTCGTGTAGGCTTCGCGCACCCCCTCGAAACCGTAGATGATCCCGCCCGTCGGGAAATCAGGAGCCTTCACATGCTTCATCAGCTTCTCGTTGGGGAGCTCCGGATCTCTGATGAGCGCCACGCAGCCGTCGACCACCTCCCCCAGATTGTGCGGGGGGATGTTTGTGGCCATGCCAACCGCGATGCCGCTGGTGCCGTTGACAAGGAGGTTCGGCACAAGGGCCGGAAGAACCGACGGCTCCTGCAGCGTATCGTCGAAGTTCGGTATGAAATCAACCGTGTTCTTCTGCAGATCCCGCAGCATTTCTTCGGCGATGCGGGCCAGGCGGGCCTCCGTGTATCTCATCGCCGCCGGCGAATCGCCGTCGAGTGAGCCAAAGTTTCCCTGTCCGTCGACCAGCGGGTACCGCATGGAGAATACCTGTGCCATGCGCACCATGGTGTCGTACACAGCGGAATCTCCGTGAGGGTGATACTTGCCCAGCACCTCGCCCACGATCCTGGCCGATTTCTTGTACGGTCTGTTCGCCGCCAAACCCAGATCCTGCATGCCGAAGAGCACCCGCCGGTGCACGGGCTTCAAACCGTCACGCACGTCAGGGAGCGCGCGCGCGACGATCACCGACATCGAGTAGTCGATGTATGACCCGCGCATTTCATCTTCGATGTCAACCGGGACAATCTTTTCGCTTAACGTCGCCATGCCCTCTTTTCCTTTTCCCCCTTCATCCCGCCCGCGCACCCTGGCGCGGTCAGACGTCGAGGTTCCTCACATATTTTGCGTTCTTCTCGATGAAGTCGCGCCGCGGCCCGACGTCGTCTCCCATCAGGATGGAAAACGTCCTGTCGGCATCCACCGCATTCTCGATCGTGACCAGCAGGATTGTGCGTGTTTCCGGATTCATGGTCGTTGCCCAGAGCTGTTCCGGGTTCATCTCGCCGAGACCCTTGAAGCGTGAGATCACGATACCCCCGGCAACGATCTGCGCTCCTTCCTCGGGCATCTCCTCGCCCTCGGCGTGCGCGGGTGACTCCTCACGCTTGGCCGCCTTGTCTCCCGCCAGGCGTTTCACAATCTCATTGCGCTCATCCTCATCATACGCGTAGAGCTCCTGCTTCCCCTTCTTTACCTTGTAGAGCGGGGGTTGAGCGATGAAGACATGACCGAGCTCGATCAGCTCCTTCATGTGACGGTAGAAGAGCGTCAGCAGCAGCGTGCGGATGTGCGACCCGTCCACGTCCGCGTCGCACATGATGATGATTTTGCCGTAGCGCACCTTTGCCGCATCGAAGGTTTCCCCCACTCCCGCACCGATCGCCGTAAAGATATTCCGGATCTCTTCGTTCTCCAGGATCTTGTGTAGGCGGGCCTTCTCCACATTCAGGATCTTCCCTTTGAGGGGGAGGATCGCCTGAAAACGCCTGTCCCGCCCCTGCTTAGCGCTTCCGCCAGCTGAATCGCCCTCCACGAGGTACAACTCGCAGTGCTCCGGATCGTTGATGGAGCAGTCCGCCAGCTTCCCCGGCAGCCCCGCCGTCGCCAGCGCATTCTTACGCCGGGTGATATCGCGGGCTTTCCGCGCCGCCTCACGAGCCTCCGCTGCCCTCAAGGCTTTCTCGAGAATGCGCTTCGCATCCGCGGGGAACTCTTCCAGCCAGGCTGCCAGTCCCGACCCGATCACCCCTTCGACGATACTCTTAACTTCACTGTTGCCGAGCTTAGTCTTTGTCTGCCCCTCGAACTGAGGCTCCGGCACCTTCACACTGACAACCCCGGTGAACCCCTCCCGGAAGTCGTCCCCGCTGAGTGAAAGGCCTCCCTCCTTCAGGATCCCGTTCTTGTACGCATAGTTGTTGAGAGACCGTGTGAGCGCGGAGCGGAAGCCGATCAGGTGGGTGCCGCCTTCGTGCGTGTTGATGTTGTTCACATACGTGAAGATATTCTCGCTGTACTCGTCGTTGTAGGTGAATGCCGCCTCGACTTCCACGGCCCGGCCGTTTTCGTCTTTGTCGGAGCCCTGAGCGTAAAAGGGCTTCTTGATGATCGCCGGACGGGTGTCGTCGATGTACTTCACAAATTCCACCAGGCCGCCTTTGAAGTGAAACTCCTCCCGCTGTTCGACTTTTGTCCGGGCATCCAAAATGGTCAGGGTCACATCGGAGTTCAGAAATGCGAGTTCGCGCAGGCGCTCGGCCAGGGTCTCGAACTTGAAGACGCGGTTCTTGAAGATCTGCGGGTCCGGCTGGAATGTCGTTTTCGTCCCCGTCCGGCCCTCCTTGATCCTGCCGGTCACTTTCACCGCCTCAACAGGCCCGCCGCGCTTGTACTTCTGGAAAAAGACCTTTCCCTCGCGGTACACCTCCACTTCCAGCCATTCGCTCAAGGCATTCACGACCGAGACGCCCACACCATGCAATCCCCCCGAGACCTTGTACGTGTTTTTGTCGAACTTTCCCCCCGCATGCAGCATGGTCATGACGACCTCGAGCGCCGATCGCTTTTCCTCTTTGTGGATATCGGTCGGGATTCCCCGCCCGTCATCTTCCACGGTCACCGACCCGTCCTTGTTCAAGGTGACCGCGATCATCTTCGCGTAGCCAGCCAGTGCCTCATCCACCGAGTTGTCGACAACCTCGTAGACCAGGTGGTGCAGACCCCGGGCGCTCACATCGCCGATGTACATCGCAGGACGCAGGCGGACCGCCTCGAGTCCCTTCAGGACCGTGATGTCTTCCGCCGTGTATCCCCTACCGTCTCCGTTTGTACCCGCCCGCTCAACCTCAGCAGTCTTGGCCATTGCTTCGTCTACTCCTCACTCGTTTGTTTCCACCGCCATGTGTCTCCTCCCACCCTTCCCCCGGCCCTCCCTGCAGCTACCGGAACCGGATCTCCCTAACCACATCCTTTCCCACCGCCGCGTTAATCTTCCTGATGATTTCGTGCCTCTGCATCGAGAGCTCTGCCCGCCACGGAGCCGTCGTGACGGAAACGAACAGGACCCCGTTCTCCATCCGAAGCGCCGCCGTGACCGCCGCTATCCGCTCCCCGACCACAGAGCCCCATGCCACAAGGACCCCGTAGTCGTCCAGTGCTTTGCCGATCCCCAACGCCCTGGTCAGCCGCCCGAGCGCCTCGCCCACCTGTTCCGGATGCCCCTTCCTACGCCGCGGGGTAGACCGTGCCGTGTTCAATCGTGAATCTCCTGTGCCGGGTGTTCCAGTGGACCTCCCCCTGAAAGGGTGTTTCTTCCGTCGTGGTAATAATCGCCTGCCCCATTGTCCCTACCACGGCCAGGATGCGGCGCGAGCGCTGCGCATCCAGCTCGCTGAACAGGTCATCCAGCAGGAGAATGGGATCCTCGTTCCGGCGTTCGCGAAGATAGTAGAACTCTGCCACCTTTAGAGAAACGAGCAGGGTCTTGTGCTGTCCCTGCGAGGCATAGCGCTGGACGCTTGTTCCGTTCAGCGACAACTGCAGCTCGTCGCGGTGCGGCCCCACCAGTGAAGTTCCCCTTCGCCGTTCCTCGGCCGCACGCTCATGAATCTGCTGGAGCATCGCTCCGGCAATCTCCTCAGGTTCCGCCCCCGGGCCAGCCGGTGTACAGGGCAGATATTTGAGCAGGGGAACCTCGTCGCCTTGCACCAGGGAGCTGTAGGCCCAGCCGACGTACGAGGAAAACTCCGCCGCAAAGCGCGACCGCCGTTGAATGATCCTCCCTCCCACCTGCGCCAGGTTCATCGTCCACGGCTCGAGCGGCGCCGCTGCACCTGCCTGCCCAGCGCGCACATCGGCAAGCAGTCTGTTTCGCTGACGGAGGATGCGTCTGTATTCTATCAGATCATCGAGATACACACTGCTGACCTGCGACAGTGTCAGGTCCATGAAACGCCGTCTCTCGGCCGGCGCCCCGGAAGTGATGCTGCCGTGCTCCGGCGACAGGATGACCACGGGAAAACGGCCGATGACTCTGCTCAATGAATCCGGACGGACGTTGTTGATGGTGAACGTCTTTTCTGGCGGATCCTTCTGGTAGGCCACGCGTACCGTACTCGGCGTCCCGCCATCGGCCACCATCTCCCCCTCCACCTCGAATATCCCCTCGCCGAGCCGGACAGCATGGGAGTCCGATGCGGCATAGAAGCTTTTCGTCAGGCTCAGGTAGGAGACAGCCTCGAGGATGTTGGTTTTTCCCTGGCCGTTGTCCCCCAGCAGCACATTCAATCCCTCACCGAATGTGATGCGGCTTTCCACATGGTTCCGGAAATTCCGGAGCATGATGTCGCTGATGACCATGGCCTAGGTGTCCCTCCGTCTTCCGGCCCATCCACGAACGGGACAGCCCCGCCGTGGACGGGGCTGCCGTATTCGCTGCCAGAGGCAAGAGTGCAGATGACCCATCCGGAGGGAGACTAGACATTCAGCCTGACAGGCATGACGAGCATCAGGAGATCTTCGGTCCCGGAGACCTCTTCCGGAACGATGATGCCGGCACGGGTCGGCGCGCTGAATTTGAATGTCACATTCTCCCCCTCGGCATGAGTGAGGAGGTCCAGCAGATACGCCGAATTGAATCCGATCATGAAGACCGTATCAGAAAACGTACACGGCATCTTCTCCTTTGCATCCCAGCCGAAATCCACATCCTGAGCAGCAACGCGAAGCTCATTCGCCGCGATGTCGAACCGCACCTGATGCGTGGTTGCGCTCGCGTACAGCCCCACGCGGCGGATGGTCTGGATGAGTGCCTCCCTGTTCGCCGTGAGCAGCTTGTCGTTCTCCGGCGGTATGACACTCTCGTAGTTCGGATACTGCTCATCGATCAGGCGTGACACCACCTCCCACGATGAAAACTGTAGGCGCACGTGTGTTTGGCTCAGGGACACCGTGGCCGCCTCGTCATCCAGTGAGCGTCCAATGGCCTGAAGCGTCTTGACGGGCACAATCACATCGCGTTCCAGTCCTGCCGGCTGCTTCGTGACAACATCATATCGAACAAGACGGTGGCCGTCCGTCGCGACGGCCCGGAGCTTATTGTTGCGGGCCTGCAGGAGAACGCCGTTCATTGCGGGGCGCAAATCATCCTGGCTCACCGCAAAGGTGGTCTTCTGAATCACGCGACGAAGGACCCCGCCTTCCAGCTCGAACCGTTCTCCGGCCGCAACCTCTGGGAGCACCGGAAACGCGCTGTGATGATCCCCCGTCATGTTGTACTCGCCCATCGTCGTACGTATGGTAATCCGGTTCGTCGTTGTATCGGCACTGAACTCGATGTCCGTTTCCGGAAGAGATCGGAGCGTATCCATAAATCGCTTCGCAGGAACAGTTATATGACCGTCTTCTTCCCCCCGAACATCCATCGTGACCTTCATCCAGATTGCCATGTCCGTAGCAGTCGCCGTCAACAGGTTGTTGACAATCTCCACCAGAAAATGCTCCAGGATGGGGGTTGTGCTCTTCGTCTGAATTACCCCGCCCAGTTTGCCGAGTGTCCGTTGCAGGAGACTGCTACTGACGGTGAATTTCATGGCCTGCTCCAGTTAGGGGTTGTTCAGTAAGCCGGGTAAACCCATTCAATATACAAAAAAAAGCCCAGAAACTCTATGGAAACCACACGTTTTCATAAGGTGCACCATCTGGCGCCAGCGTATAACAGAAACAAAGATGTAATAAGAATAAAGATAAAGATGAAGATTGGGTGTGGAAATGTTGAAAGCTTTGTGGCCGGTAGTTTAGTTGCAGGGTAAGCCTGATAGAAGCCGCCTGGACCTCGTGTATTTTCTCACGACCGAGGCTGTGTACAACTGTCCGAGTANNGTTCCCTGATATTTCTGGTCCACACGCATCTGGTCTTCCACCGACTGGTAGGCGTGGATGACGGTGCTATGATCACGTCCTCCAAAGTGGAGGCCGATGGTTTTCAGCGAAGAGTTGGTGAGTTCCTTCGCAAGGTACATGGCTATCTGGCGGGCCCCGACGATTTCCTGTTTCCGTGTCTTGGCCCGGAGAAGGTCGTCGGGGATGCTGAAGTATTCGCAGACCGTCCGCTGGATGGTTTCAATCGTGATGGGGGACCGAACGTCACCCACAACGACTTTGACCGCTTCCCGTGCGAGGTCGACGGTTATTTCCCGGCCACTCAGGGATGCTGCCGCGAGGAGGTTAATAAGGCATCCCTCCATCTGGCGGATGTTGGAAGTGACGTTTGCCGCAATGAACTCTACAATTTCCTCAGGGAGCTCAATCCCGTCGTCGGTGCTCTTTTTCCTGAGAATGGCGATGCGCATCTCCAGATCAGGCGGCTGAATATCGGATGTGAGCCCCCACTGGAAGCGCGAGATCAGCCTGTCCTGAAGCCCCTTCAACTCCTTGGGAGGCCTGTCTGAGGAGAGCACAATCTGCCTGCCCAGCTGGTGGAGAACATTGAAAGTGTGGAAGAAGCTGTCCTGGGTTTTCTCTTTGCCCGCAAAGAACTGGATGTCGTCCACGACCAGGATATCCATGCTTCTGTAGAAATTGGAGAAGTCATTGACGCGGTCACGGGAGACCGCATCGATGAACTCCTGAGTGAAGCGGTCGCTGGGGACATAGATCACGCGCTCGGCCTTCCCGTGCAGGAGCGCGTAGTTGCCGATGGCGTGAATGAGGTGGGTCTTGCCCAGGCCCACCCCCCCGTAGATCACCAGCGGATTAAACGATGTGCCCCCAGGATTATTGGCAACGGCGAGGGCGGCGGCGCGCGCCAGCTGGTTGCTGTCCCCCTTGATGAAATTGTCGAACGTGTAGCGTGCATTGAGCGAGGTCTGAAAAGGGGGAGGCGGGGCGTCGGTGGCGAGCGCTGTGGAGCCCGGCGAGGTGATGGCAAACGTATCAGGCTGTGGAGGGTAGTTCTTCCGATCAACACGCGGGGGAGGAAGGGCGACCTGCACCTCCGTGTCGGCGACCGGCTCGTCGGGGCTCAGGGCATACTCCAACTGGGCTCCCTTGCCAAGGACCTTGATGATCGTGGAGGTGATGATCGTGTAGTAGTGTTCCTCAAGCCAGTCGTAGAAAAACTGGCTGGGGACCTGAACCGTCAGCTTCCCGGCGCGGAGATGGAGGGGAACAATAGGCTCGAACCAGGTTTTGAAGCTCTGCGTGTTGACCTTCTCTTTGATCTGGTCGAGACACGCACTCCAAACATCGCCGGCCTGTTCCTGCTCACTGGGATGGTGCTCTGCAATCGTGGAATCCATAGACGTGTCAACAAGATAGAAGGTTATTCACAGAATAGCATGGACTTATCCACACTGCTGTTCACATCTGCGTGAGATCTCGATTCCGGACCCTCCGTAATCGCGTGGGTTGACAGCGGTACACAACACGGATAATGTTGTTCTCTCTCCAGCATTACACGGTTTAGAACAACCTGTCCACAACATCCTTGGGGCAAGGTGCACGGTTTTGTCGAGAGAAAGAGGGGACAGTCTGAGGAGCGAGAAATTGTCCACGTGTTATCAACAGCGCCGGACGGAGAGTGTCCTTTTCATAGGTAGTTCTACGAAACAAAACTCGCAAGCGATTTATATTATTTCTTGCGCGTTCCCGGTTGTTTGGTTGGCACGTTTTTGTTATCTTGCGATGCTCTGCAGGTATGGAGCCCGGTCTTCGGCCTCTGGCTGGAAATCTGCCCGTCCCGGTCGGGCCGTTGTACGAAAAGTCCTCAGGAGAACAGAGCAATGAAGCGCACATTTCAGCCTCACAACAGAAAGCGGAGGAACACCCACGGCTTCCGGGAGCGGATGGCCACGAAGAACGGCCGGCAGGTGCTTTCGCGTCGCCGGGCCCGGGGTCGGAAGAAGCTCACGGTCAGTGACGAACGGTAGGTGGGCAAGAGCGAAACGCTACGCGGGCAGGGTGCCTTTGATGCGCTCTTTGCCTCCGGGCTGCGCACCAATGCCTTGTTGTTTCGATGCCTGTACAAGTTCGAATGCGCCCCCCCTGGGACCCTGCGCGTTGGATTTCTGGTCCCGCGAAAAAGCGGCACGGCGGTCCGGAGAAACCGTCTCCGCCGGCTGATGCGTGAAGCGTTCCGCCGCGAACAGGATGGCTTCCTTGAAGCGTTGCACGAAGCAGGACGGTCGGTTGCCCTTGCATTCGTCTTTCGCGGCAGCAGCGCTGAAGGTCCTTTCCATCTGGATACGGTTCACCGCGACATACAACAACTCTGTCGCTCAGTGCTTGCCTCAGCAGTACGGGTTCCGCAATGAAACGCATCATCGTTGTACTGGTCCGCGGCTACCAGTTTCTTCTCTCGCCCCTTCTTCCTGCAAATACCTGTCGTTATACCCCGACTTGCTCAACCTATATGATTGACGCCGTGAACAAGTATGGCGCACTTCCCGGAGTTTGGAAGGGGTTGAAGCGCATCGCCCGCTGCCATCCGTTTCACCCCGGTGGATGTGACCCCGCTTGAGATTTGACCATTCGGAGTTATCTGTCCCATGGAAAACAAGACAAGTATCATCGGTTTTGTCCTCATCGGCATCCTGCTCGTCCTCTGGATGTGGTTGGTGTCGCCGCCGCCCCAGGCTCCACGGCCGGCGCATCCCGATAGTGTTCGTGTGGCTGCACCTGCACCCGATACCGTCCGGAGGAAGCCAGCGGCGGTTGAGGCAGACACGTCGAAGGGATCCCGATGGGGAGCATACTTCGCACCCGCCGCAACGGGGAGCGAGGGAATCATCACGGTGACCACAGACCAGTATGTGGCAAGGATCTCCACCAGGGGGGGTGTGATCAGGACGTGGGAGCTGCGCCTTTTCAAGACATGGGACAAACAACCCGTCGAGCTGGTCGACTTCGAGCATGGCGGAGACCTGAGCGTGCTGTTCACATCAGCCGACGGGCGGCTCATCAACACACATGACCTCTATTTTCAACCATCGGTCTCCGGCGGCACCTCTGTCCAGCTATCGGGGAGGGAGACCTTCTCGCTTGACTTGTCGCTTCAGGCGGGAAACGGCTCGCGCCTCGTGAAGCGACTGACATTCACGAACGGCACTTATGCCATTGACGCCGATTTCATTTGGCAGAACATGGACAGAGTCGTTTCAAACTTCGAATATCAGGTCGCCTGGGAAAGCGGTCTCCGCTACGCTGAGCACAACAGCGTCGACGAATCCAGCTTTGCCATGGCATATGCCTCCATGGGGGGAGAGGTCAAGGAGATCGACGCCACCAAATCGAGTGAAACACCCAAGTTCGAGGGAAATGGAACGACAAACTGGGTGGCCGCCCGCACCAAATACTTCCTGCTGGCGCTGCTTCCAGAGGAAGGCAAGGCCCAGGGGGCGTATCTGGAAGGGCATCGCCAGGATATGGCCGATCACGGAGAGAAGGAGTCGTACACGGTGGCGCTGAAGATGCCGCTCAAGGGAGGGGCGATGGTCACGGACCGTGTGACACTCTTCCTAGGCCCCCTGGATTATGAGACCGTCAAGGGGTTTGGCCGCGGGCTCGACAATGTCATGAGTCTTGGAGCCGCGTGGATCATCAGACCGATTGCGGAATACGTGATGATCCCAATCTTCCAGTTCCTGCGAATGATCATACCCAACTACGGGGTAGTGATCATCGTGTTCGCGATCATCATCATGGGGGCCACGTACCCGCTGACGCGCTCCAGCATGCGGTCGATGCGCAAGATGCAGGCCCTCCAGCCTCTTATGGAGGAGGTGAAGGAGAAATACAAAGACGATCCGCAGAAGGCAAACGCCGCAGTCTTCAATTTGTACAAGGAATACGGCGTGAGTCCGGCAGGCGGCTGTCTTCCGGTGATCCTGCAAATGCCCGTCCTCTTTGCCCTCTACGCGGTCCTGCGCTCCAATATCGGACTCAGGCAGGCCGATTTCGCCTTCTGGATTCACGATCTTTCCATACCTGACACGGTGATTCATCTGCCGTTTACCATTCCATTCTTTGGGATCACGGCCCTCAGCGGTCTTGCGCTTGCGATGGGTCTGGCGACGTTTTTCCAGCAAAAGCAGACTCTCACGGATCCCCGGCAGAAGAGCATGGTTTACGTCATGCCCGTGATGCTGACTCTGGTATTCAATTCGCTCCCGGCGGGGCTCAATCTCTACTATTTCGTCTTCAACATCCTTAGCATCGGCCAGCGGCTCTGGATGAATCACAAGTCGAAGGATGAGCCGCTGCGCAAGGTGGACCCGAAGAAGCGTAAGGGTGGGATCATGGAGCGGCTCGCCAGGGACCTTCCGAAGGTGAAATAGCCCTCAGCATACCTGGGGTCCCGCGCGGGACCCCGAAGCCTCAAGAAAGCCTCAAGGATCTCACTTCGTTGCGTCCCACCCTCGGAATTCGTAGCTTGAAGTCTGATGGATCAGCGATGAAGGCGGTGCCAACAAACGACACGATTGTCGCCATTGCAACTCCGCCGGGAAGCGGTGCGATAGCCGTTATCCGCCTGAGCGGCCCGGCGGCTCTTGTGGTGGCGGACCGCGCGTTCAAAGGGCGGACGTCTCTTGCAGGGGTGCCCGGCTCCACAGTCCATCATGGCTTCATTGTGAACGGGGCAGGGGAACGGGTTGACGAGGTGCTTGCCACCGTCTTCCGCGCCCCTCACTCCTATACCGGTGAGGATCTTGTGGAGGTGGGATGTCACGGCGGGAGGGACGTTTCCTCGCGCGTGCTGTTTGCCTTGGTGGAGGCGGGGGGAAGGAATGCGGGCCCGGGAGAGTTCACCAGGCGCGCCTTTCTAAACGGAAAGATGGATCTGTCTCAGGCCGAGGCTGTCATGGGTCTTATCGCTGCTGAGAGCCGGGCAGCGGGTCGGGTTTCGCTCGCGCAGTTGGAGGGCCGCCTGGGCCGCCGGGTGAGCGAGCTTAGGAGATCGCTTCTCGATCTATGTGCGTTATTGGAACTCGAGCTGGATTTTGTCGAGGAAGGGCTTACGCTCCTGGCGAGGCCGGAGATCGAGTTGCGCCTGAAGGCAACCGCGGGAGAGATTGAGTGCATGTCAGCAACGTACTCCTCTGGACGCCTCCTGCGCGACGGGGCGGGCGTTGTCCTTCTGGGAAGGCCCAACGCGGGGAAATCGAGCCTATTCAACGCGCTGTTGAGAGAGGCCCGTGCTATTGTGACCCCGCACCCGGGAACCACTCGTGATCTGTTGGAAGAGAGTCTTGTTTTGAGGGGCATTCCTATCCGTCTTCACGATACCGCAGGCCTGCGAGACTCTCAGGAGCCCGCCGAAATGGAGGGTGTCAGACGAGGTATCAGTGCTGCGACGGGCGCCGACATCCTGATTGTTGTAATCGATCCCGAGGACGTCCCTGAATTGAACGAGATTACAAGGTTGCGCGGGCGCATTACCCCCGGCCAGAAGGTAATCTGGGCAATCAACAAACAGGACAAGTGTAAAACCGGAGCCGGACCCATTTTCACTGGGGCTCAGGAAGGAGAGCAGATTGTTCCGATCTCCGCCCTCACAGGAGCAGGGTTGCATGATTTGGAAGAAGCACTGATATCCTCTGTCTCAACTGGGGAGATTCCAATTGAAAGCATTACGATCACCAGCGAGCGGCATTTCAAGGCGCTGAAGAACTCACTGCGCCGCCTCGACAGTGCACTGGAGGCTCATCAGGTAGGGTTGTCCAATGAGTTCATTTCTGTGGATGTAAAGGAAGCTGCCGACTTGCTCGCAGAGATCACTGGCGAGATCACGAGTGACGAAGTCCTGAATTCAATATTTGAACGGTTTTGCATAGGTAAGTGATGTTCCACGTGAAACATGCCTAGCGAGATGAGGGTTGACGTGTTGGTGGTAGGTGGCGGCCATGCCGGAATCGAAGCCGCACTTGCAGCAAGCAGAATGGGGTGCTCAACACTCCTACTGACGATGGACACAAAGGCAATTGGAAGAATGTCCTGCAATCCGGCGATCGGCGGGACAGCCAAGGGACACCTCGTCAGAGAAATTGATGCCCTCGGAGGCGAAATGGGGAAGATCGCTGATGCGACCGGCATCCACTTCAGAATGCTGAACAAATCCAAGGGGCCCGCAGTTTGGTCCCCCCGCTCGCAGAACGACAGGGAATGGTACAGCCGGGAAGCCGGACGCCGGATTCTGTCACAGGACGGGCTCTCAGTGTGGAGTGATTCACTGGCCGATCTCATGTTCGAAAATGGCGGGATCTGCGGCGGGACAACGGCTCTGGGGGAATGCATTCTGTGCAAGACCCTCGTTCTTTGCAGCGGCACGTTTCTGAACGGGCTTATGCATACGGGCGAGAGCAGCAAAGCCGGGGGAAGGTTCGGCGAACCGGCTTCTCACGGCCTTTCTGAACGCCTTAAGGAGCTTGGCTTTGTTGGCGGGAGGATGAAAACGGGAACCCCTCCAAGGCTGGACAAGGAGACCATAGACTTTTCACGTACCGAAGTACAGTTGCCAGATGAAAACCCAACTCCGTTCTCATTTCAAAACAGTTCCATTGAGAACAGCCAGATCCCGATGTATCTTACCTATACCTCTGAGGAGACTCATGCGGTTTTGAAGACCGGCTTCGATCGTTCCCCGCTTTTCTCCGGACGGATCAAGGGGATAGGACCTCGCTACTGTCCCTCGATTGAAGACAAGCTGAACAGATTCCCCGGCAGAGACCGTCACCAACTGTTCCTTGAACCCGAAGGATATGACACGAACATCGTTTATCTCAACGGCTTCTCGACGAGTCTCCCCGAAGACGTGCAGCGAAAGGCCCTGACGACGATACCGGGTCTTGAGCAAGCAAAGATGCTCAGGCCCGGGTACGCTGTTGAGTATGATTTCTTCCCTCCGCATCAACTGAAGCCTACACTTGAAACTAAACCAGTCAAAGGACTTTACTTTGCCGGCCAAATCAACGGAACGAGTGGTTACGAAGAGGCGGCTGCTCAGGGACTCATTGCAGGGATCAATGCCGCGCTCAGTGCCATGGAGCGCCCGGAGTTTACGCTGAGGCGGAGCGAGGCGTATATCGGCGTTCTCATCGACGATCTCATTAACAAGAGCACCGAGGAACCGTACCGCATGTTTACTTCGAGGGCAGAGTATCGGCTTCTCCTGCGACAGGACAATGCGGACAGCCGCTTGATGAGGAAGGGGCATGACCTTGGACTTGTTCCCCGGCGCGCCCTTGAAAGGCTTGAACAAAAGGAAAATCGCATTCAAGCAGGGATTGAAGCTCTCAGGAGCATCCGGTTTCAGGTCAATGATCCATCTCTTGGATCCATCACTTCAGTCCGGAGTGAGACCGCCTATCAGCTCTTGAAACGGCCTGAGGTCGGGCTGGAAAAGATCCTCGAGCATCCCCTCGCTCGCCAGGACGAGAACCTTAGGGTCCTTTTTCAGGACAGGGAGGCGTTGGAGAGGGCCGAGACCGAGGTTAAGTACGAGGGTTACTTGTTAAGACAAGAGGAACAGATCCGACAATTTGAGAAGGGGGAAAAGATCCCCATTCCGGATGGTTTTGATTTCGTCTCACTGCGTTCTTTGAGCAATGAAGCGCGCGAGAAGCTAGAAAAAGTTCGCCCGCTTTCTCTCGGACAGGCGTCAAGAATTAGCGGGGTCACGCACGGCGACCTCTCAGTGCTCATGGTCGCACTCCTTCGGTGATGTTCCACGTGAAACAGATCGATGGAAACCCTGCCCATAGAGAGTGAACAGGTCCTGAGGCTAACCACCGTCTTGGGGAGGAACGGGTTGATGTTGGAGAGCCATCAGGCCAGGGTCCTTGCCGCCTATGTCGGTCTCCTCCGGGAGTGGAACTCAAAATTGAATCTCATCTCTCGCAAAGACGTGGAACACGTCTGGACCAGCCACATTCTTCACTCTCTCTCCCTGTTGTTCTATATTGATTTTCCCCCGGGGATAGACCTTTTGGATCTCGGGACAGGGGGGGGGCTCCCCGGAATCCCCTTGGCTGTCCTCCGTCCCGATCTTCACGTAACGCTCCTCGATTCGATAAGGAAAAAGACAGCGGCGGTTGAGTCAATGGTTGATTGCCTGCCATTGGGCAACGTCACTGTGATAACCTCTCGCGCAGAAGATCTCCTGAAGAATGAGCGGAAGAAGTTTGATGTTATCGTGAGCAGAGCGGTCGCCCCGCTGAGTGATCTGTTGAAGTGGACCCGCGGGCTCCACGACAAGTCCAGGCGGCTGCCCGTCCGGTTCAAGGGTCAGGTTGAGGGCTTGCGGACACCGCTGCTTGTGGCGTTCAAAGGGGGAAAGATTGAAGATGAGCTGCGATTGTCGCGGTCCAGATTCCCGGCGGTGACCATGCACGAGGTTTCATTGAACTTCGAAGGATGCACCGATGTCGGGCTGGTAGAGAAGAGGTTGGTCATAGCAGAATTGTGAACTTATAGCCGTTATTGAAAAATCATGACCGAGGAACATTCCGCAGCCCTCGCAAACCTGCTCACCGAGCAGCGCAACCCGGCATCGAGAAATCTCGACACGCTTTCACGGGAAGAGATCCTCCGGCTGATCAACGCCCAGGACAAGCTTGTGCCGCTTGCCGTTGAGTGTGAGATTCCCTACATCGTCCGTGCCGTGGGCCTCGCCGTTGATGCCTTTCGCGCCGGGGGCAGGCTGATCTACGTCGGCGCCGGGACGAGCGGACGTCTCGGCATCCTGGATGCCTCGGAATGTCCCCCCACCTTCGGGACGGATCCCGCTATGGTAGTCGGCATCATTGCCGGAGGAAAGGCGGCCGTTTTTAAATCACAGGAAGGCGCAGAGGACAACAAAGAGCAGGCGGTCCGTGACCTCCAGGAAGCAGGTCTCTCTCCCTTGGACCTGGTCTGCGGGCTGGCCGCCAGCCGCCGCACACCATTCGTGGTTTCCGCGGTCAGGTATGCCCGCTCCATCGGCGCAAAGACCGTTTACATCACCACTAACCCGCGTTCGGAATTCGACCTGGATGTCGACGTGGCGATCTGTCCCGATGTGGGTCCAGAAGTGCTCATGGGTTCGACCCGTATGAAGTCGGGAACCGCCCAGAAGCTGGTGCTGAACATGATTACCACGGCGGCGATGATCGAGCTCGGGAAAGTCTACGAGAACATGATGGTGGACCTCCAGCCGACGAACATCAAGCTCGTCGAACGCTCAAGGCGGACGGTGATGATAGCTACCGGAGTCCGCTACGAGATCGCTGATGTTGCGCTCAGGCAAGCAGACGGTCATGTCAAGACCGCCATCGTCATGTTGCTGGCGAATGTCGATCCGGACGGGGCCCGCGAGCTCCTCCGCCACAGCGACGGGTTCGTGCGCAGGGCGCTCAGCATCTACCTGGCCGGTTCCCAGCAGGGAGGCGATCGGCCGGCGAACCCGGAAGGATCGCGCGACTGAGTGGCAGGTCAGAGGTTGCATCCGACCGGGGATCGAGAATGATCGAACAACTGAAACAGTTCCTTCAAGAGGCGCCACCCCTCAGAGCCCTGGAGGACCGCCTTACACGCGGCGATACTCCAGCGGGTCCGATACGCGTCTCCGGAGCCGCAGGTTCCCTCCTGCCGCTGGTCGCGGCAATCCTCCATGAGCAAACTGGCGCCCCGATCCTCCTCGTGGCCCGTGACAGAGAATCGGCCGAGCGTATTCGTGACGACCTCTCGGTGGCTCTGCCTGCCAGCGCGGTGACTTATTACTCCGGAGAGCACTCCAGGGGCCAGGATCCGGCCAGCGACGCGGCCGATGTCGAGGCCCTTCGTGCAGCCGCTACTGGCGCCGCAGACCTCCTCCTGACGCATCCTCATGCCCTTGCTCTTCCGGTTCCCTCGCCCGACACCGTGCGTGCAAGCGCCCTCTCCATCGAATCCGGGAGCGCATTCACGATGGGTGACCTGCGCCACCGGCTGGAAGCGATGGGATTCGTGAAGCATGACTTCGTCGGCTCCCCTGGCGACTATGCTGTCAGGGGGGGGATACTGGACGTCTTTCCCTTTACCGGCGAGACCCCGGTGCGCGTGGAATTCTTCGGCGATACAGTCGAATCGCTGAGGCAGTTCGACCCGTTATCCCAGCGCTCGATCAAAGATCTTTCTGTAGCCGTTATTGTCCCGGACCTCTACCACACAGCCTCAGCCGAGGAAGCGCCATCACCCTCTTTCCTCGCCGAATACCTCGGGCCCGGGACCGTGGTCGTTCTGGATGAGCCGGATATCATCCGTACAACGCTTGAGCATCCTGGCCCGGGCGGGGTACCCCCGGCTCCACCCGCCGACGAGACCTTTCTGTCACTTGCATCGTTTCCCACCGTTCACTTCGCGGCGCTCGGCTCTGCCGCCGGCAGCACGATCAGTACTTCCCCCCCCGGAGAGGCTCCATCATCCGGCGGACCAGCCGCGGGTGTCCCCGGACAGGACGGGATCGCACTGGGGGGGACTCATCAACCTGCATTCAACGGCAGCATCAGGCTTCTGCATGAGCACCTCGTGCGCCTTACGGCGGAGGGCTACCGGGTCATTATCACCTGTGACGGTCACGCAGAGCTCGCACGGATGAAAGAGCTCTTGGCTGCCGTCAACGGCGAGATTGAAGAGCAAGAAGGCTCCGGTAGGGCACAGCTCAATCTCAGCCTCATCGCATTCTCGCTCCAGGCTCTCCATGCCGGTTTCAGCCTCCCCGGCCTCCGCCTGGCAGTCTATACAGAACACCAGGTCTTCGGCCGCCTCAAGCGCCGGGGCAGAAAGCGGGCCTCGGGATTTAAGGGGTTTTCTCAAAAGGAACTACAGCAGCTCCACAAAGGGGATTTCGTCGTCCATCGCGATTACGGCATCGGCAGGTTCACGGGATTACGAAAGATCCGTGTCCGCACGGCGGAACAGGAGGTGGTCTCCGTGCAGTATGAGGGCAATGATATGCTCTATGTGAACCTGAATTACGTTAACCGTCTTCAGAAGTATTCCTCCAAAGAGGGACACGTCCCCAGACTCAACAGGCTCGGCAGCAGCGACTGGGACCGGCTGAAGGCACGCGTGAAATCCCGTGTCAAGGACATTGCACGCGATCTGATCAGACTTTACGCACACCGGAAGCGGATCGCCGGCCATGCGTTCCGGCAGGATACGCCGTGGCAGAAGGAGCTCGAAGCGTCTTTCATGTACGAGGATACGTTCGACCAATCCAGGGCTACCCGCGAAGTGAAGGAAGACATGGAAGCTCAGAGCCCGATGGACCGTCTGATCTGCGGTGACGTGGGGTTCGGCAAGACCGAGGTCGCCGTAAGGGCTGCGTTCAAGGCGGTGATGGACGGCAAGCAGGCTGCGATCCTTGTGCCGACAACGATTCTTTCCGTCCAACACTACCACACATTCCTGGACCGCGCCTCCCGCTACAGCCTCAATGTGCAGGTCATCTCCCGCTTCAAGTCCCGGAAGGAACAGCAAGCGATCCTTGCCGAGCTGAAGAAGGGAACTGTCGACATCATCATCGGCACCCACAGACTGCTCTCGAAGGACGTGATATTCAAGGATCTCGGTCTCCTGATAATCGACGAGGAGCACCGGTTCGGGGTTGCGGCCAAGGAGAAACTCCGAATGCTCCGAACGGGGGTCGACACGCTTGCCCTTACGGCTACGCCGATACCGCGAACGCTCCATTTTTCCCTCATGGGCGCGCGCGACCTCTCGATCATTGCAACGCCTCCCCGCAATCGGCTTCCTATCGTGACGGAGATAACCCGGTGGAACGACGACCTAATTCGCGAGGCGGTGACGGGGGAGCTGAACAGAGGTGGACAGGTCTATGTTGTCCATGACCGGGTCCAGAACATCGAGGATATCGCCGGCCGTCTCCGTGAAATCCTTCCGGGCATCCGTCTCCGCCATGCGCACGGCCAGATGAAATCACACGAGTTGGAAGAAGTGATGATGGAGTTCCTCGAGAAAAAATTCGACGTGCTCGTTGCTACAAAAATCATCGAGTCGGGTCTGGATATCCCCAGCGTCAACACGATCATTGTCAACCGGGCTGACAGGTTTGGGATGGCAGAACTGTACCAGCTCCGGGGGCGCGTTGGGCGGTCGAATGTCCAGGCGTACGCCTACCTCCTCACGCCGCCGATCTCGCTATTGCCGAGAGCCACGCTGCAGCGCCTGCAGGCGCTGGAAGAATTCACTGAACTCGGTTCGGGGTTCAACCTCGCCATGCGCGACCTTGAGATTCGCGGGGCGGGCAACCTGCTTGGTAGCGAGCAAAGCGGGTTCATCGAGACCATGGGCTTCGATACCTACACGCGAATTCTGGAAGAGGCGATCCAGGAGCTGAAGGAAGAGGAGTTCCAGGATCTCTTTCACGGCGAAGAGCGAGGAGCGGAGAGGGAAGACGTCATCGTTGAGGCCGATGTCGATGCGTTCATCCCTGAGGCGTACCTAGGGAATGATACCGAACGGCTGGCAATGTACCGGCGCCTGTACGCCCTTTCTTCCGAGGAGCAGCTCCGGGAGGCGGGCGACGAGATGCGTGACCGGTTCGGGGTACCACCGCAGGAGGTGGAACTGCTGTTCACCGTGGTCCGCCTCAGGCTGACGGCCTCCCGCCTCGGCTTCAAAAGGCTGCGCATTTCATCATCGGTGTTGGAAGCCGAGTTCCCCCCCGAAAGCAGGAAGCAGTTCTATGAAAGCGACGATTTCAGTCTCCTCATGACCGTCATCTCCCACAGCAGGGTGAAGCACTCCGGGCTCAGACAGGACGGTTCTACCCTCCTCTTCTTCCATGAATTCCCTCCAGACCGGGACCAAGCGTCTTTCATGCTTGAAGCCCATCGTATCCTCACCGAGCTCCATCACGCCCGGGAAAACTTGCGTGTGCCCGTAAACGTAGAAAAATAGGCGACTTCGCGATTTTCTCCCCTTGACTTTCAGACCCAAACCTCTATCTTAAGGGGGGACAAGTGGGGAAAAGTGGGTTGCAGGTGGGAGCTCTACTGCCCTAATGGGAGGTGGTCCCATATCCCGACCGAGGCGCCATGTCATCATTCAAGGGCTCGTATCTTTACTCCGTTGACAGCAAAGGGCGTGTGAATATTCCCGCGAAACTGCGAAAGCACGTTTCGACTGAGGCCAACGACAATTTTGTTCTCACACGCGGATACGAGCGTTGCCTGTTTATCTATCCTCAGGATGAATGGCAGCGGCTTGAACAATCCATCCGTCAACTCTCCGGCACCAACCCCAAGCATCGTTTCTTCATCCGTACGCTGTGCCAGCATGCCAGCGAGGTCCAGCTCGACGGTCAGTCGCGCATCACCATTCCCAGGGAGCTACTCGAGTTCTCCGGCATTGAGAGCGACGTGAAGATCATCGGTGTACTTGAGCGGATCGAGCTCTGGAACCCCAGACAGTTTGAGGAGTATCAACAGGCGCAGTCCGAGAGTTACGAAGTCGTCGCCCAAACGGTGTTCCAGCAGTAACCTCAGACATGATGTCACCCGAAGCGCCTCAGCAGTGGGCCGGCGGCCCAATGTACCATATTCCCGTTCTTTGTGAGCAGGTTTTGAAACTACTGGTGACTGACCGCTCCGGCCTCTACGTCGATGGAACGGTAGGAGGAGGGGGGCACGCCGCACGTCTGTGTGCGCTGCTCGAGGGAGAAGGCGAACTTCTGTGCATCGATGCGGACCGGGAGGCGCTCGATGCCGCATCTGCGCGCCTGCGTGACTGTCCGCGTGCGCGGTTTCTCCAGGCAAATTTCCGCGAGCTTGCGTCAAACCTTCTCAGGCTGGGTCTGCGGCGTCCTGCGGGCTTGATGTTTGACCTCGGGGTCTCTTCGCATCAGCTCGATGAGCCGGCGAGAGGTTTCAGTTTCCGCAACACAGCACCGCTGGACATGCGCTTTGACCGCAGGCAGTCGTTCAGCGCCGCCGACGTCGTCAACACCTATGATGAGGCCCGGCTAGCCGATGTTCTGTACAGGTTCGGTGAGGAGCGGGCCTCGCGTTTCATCGCGCGCCGAATTATCGCTGCGCGGCCCCTCCGCACTACCGGCGACCTCGCCTCCGCGGTTGCCTCGGCAGCCGGTGGAAGGTTTCTGATAAAGTCACTTGCCCGTGTCTTCCAGGCCGTGCGCATCGAAGTCAACCAGGAGCTTCCTGCCCTGCAGACGGCCATTCGTGAGGGCGCCTCTCTGCTGGCGCCAGGCGGCCGCCTGGCGGTGATCTCCTATCATTCGCTTGAGGACAGAATTGTGAAGGAGGAGTTTAGAAGCCTGGCCGCCGTCTCCCTTCCCTCCGCTTCAAGGCTTGAGGCGGACACGCCAGTGGTTCCGACGATCCGGCTGATCACCAGGCATCCTCTAAAGCCCCCGGAGGAAGAGTGCAGACAAAATCCTCGGGCGAGAAGCGCCAAACTGAGAGTCGCTGAACGGGTCTGAATGTTCATGCAAGAGGCGGTGTGCGATGGCTGATGGTGCACGGCAGGCGCTCGATCGTGCGAGGACGGCGGCACGAACCGAAAGGCAGGAAACCCCTGTGCGGCGCGAGAACCGGTACGTGTATGGAGGGGAACCGCCCCAGGGAAGCTCGACAACGTTTCGCCAGACCAGGAAGGCTGCGCGCAGGCGTGTCTCCACGTTCAACACCATCGTGCTCCTGTTCGGCGGCGGGATCCTGATCGTGCTGTATGTGAACAACATCATCACGATCAACAGCCTCGCCGCAGAGGTGGGCCAGTTGCAGATACGCTGCGATTCCCTGCAGAATACCAATGCCTCGCTCCGGGCGGAGGTGAACAGGAAGGCGTCCTGGGAACGCATTGGGAAAACGGCGGCCGAGCAACTGGGTCTCGCGTTTCCCACTGAACAGCCGCAGAAGATCGCCATGGACCGTGACGCGCTCGAACGGGCACGCGGGCAGGGGCGCGCAGCGGACGGATCCGGAAGCCCGGCAAGACGGAGGGGAGAATGACGCACCGGGCGACAATGAATCGTTCCGGTGATCCCCGGGCAGCTCTCCGCTCGGGAGTGCAGGGCAGAATGCTTACCCTGAAGATCGGACTGATCCTCGTTTTTGCAGCGATCGCCTGTCGGCTGGTGCAGATCCAGATTATCGACGCGAAAAAATACCAGGAGATTGCGAGAAAACAGTCCGAGGTGAAAGTGACGCTTGGAGCGGCCCGAGGGAACATTTACGACCGCAACGGCGCCGTCCTGGTCTCCAATGCGGTGATGGCCTCGCTGGGAGCGGATCCGAAGATGATGGGCAGTGACGCTTCGGGGTTTGCCGCGCGTTTGGCCCGGGTGTTTGACCGTCCACGCCGATACTACCTTGAAAAGCTTGCCTCGGACCGCAGATTTGTCTACTTGGAACGCCGGGTGAAGCCTCAGCTCGCGCGCATGGTAGGGGCCAATGACTTCGACGGCGTCGTGCAGCTGGAAGAGCCGCGCCGCCTCTATCATTACGACCAGCTCGCCGGGCAGTTGATCGGCTTCACCGACGTCGACAACAAGGGATTGAGCGGCATTGAGCTGCAGTGCAACGCCGTTTTGCAGGGGCGGGATGGATTCATGATTATGCAGCGGGATGCGCTCGGCCGGCGGAGGACCTCTGTGGACTACCCGCGCACCGAGCCGGTGAACGGGCGCCATCTGGTGCTGACGATCGATGTCGGTTATCAGGCGATCGCCGAGGAGGAGCTGCGCAAGGGGATTGAGCGGACGAAAGCCGAGAGCGGCCTTGTCGTCATGCTCGATCCCGCCACCGGCGAAGTCCTTGCCATGGCAAACGCTCCCGGAGCGAACCCGAACGACCCGTCACACACAGACGCCGGATTGATGAAGAACCGGGCAATCACCGACATGTTCGAACCCGGCTCTGTCTTTAAGATCGTCACTGCCTCCGCTGCCCTGGAGCACCGCCTGGTCGCGCCCGGCCAGAAGTTCTACGGGGAGCAGGGGGTCTATGTGGTCAACAACGGCGGCAGACCCAGGACGATCACCGACACGCACCCCCATGGCATGCTCTCCATGCAGGAAGCCATTGAGCAGTCAAGCAACATCGTAATGGCGAAGATCTCCAACCTGATCGGCGCTGAATGGCTCTACACAACTGCGCGCGATTTCGGGTTCGGCACCGAGACCGGCATCGATATGCCAGGCGAAGTGCGAGGGGAACTTAAGAAGCCCACCCAGTGGTCGGGCACCACGTTGAACGCCATGGCATACGGCTACGAGGTTGGCGTGACCCCGATTCAGATCGCCTGTGCCTATGCGGCCGTGGCCAACCGGGGCGTGCTGATGAAACCGTTTGTTGTGAAGCGGGTCCTCGACGACCAGGGGCAGATGCTGAACGAAACCAGGCCGCAGGCGATTCGGACCGTCGTCTCCGGGGAGACCGCCCGGACCCTAGCTGCCTTTCTCGAAGGAGCCGTCAGACGGGGCACAGGCACCGGGGCCCGGCTCGACGGCGTTTCGGTGGCCGGCAAGACCGGGACATCCAAGAAGGTCGTGGCGGGCAGGTACGAGCCGGGCAGCTATACGGCCTCCTTCGTGGGATTCTTCCCGTCGGAGGAGCCAAAGGTCGTCTGCCTCGTCATGCTCGACAAGCCCCGCGAAGGGGGGTATACAGGCGGCCTTGCCAGCGCTCCGATTTTCCGAGGCATCGCACAGAAAGTGTATGCCACCTCAGGACGCTTCGAACGCCAGGGAAGGGGAACGGCGGCGCCCTCCATGATCGTCCCCGACGTCACGATGCTGGCTGTCAGGGCGGCACGCGCCATCCTGGCCGGACAGGGATTCGCGGTAACGGTTGAAGGGACGGGCGCCCTGGCCGTCAGGCAGCGACCCGAATCCGGTGCGCGCGCCCAGCGCGGGGCCTCCGTGACGGTCGTTGCCGGCGGCGGTGGAACCGCGGTTCTTGCCGGTTTCTCCGTTGTGCCCGATGTGCACGGCCTCTCTATGCGCCGTGCCATGAATCGGCTTGCCTCGGAACAGCTCGATGCCGAGGTAAGCGGATCCGGCGTCGTTTGCGCGCAGTCGCCCCTTCCGGGCATGCAGGTCAAACCTGGTTCACGCATTGCGGTCCGCTGCGAACCTCGGCCGGTCCCGGTCATCACAGATTGACCCTTCGGGGCCAATCCCTCCAGGCAGAAAACATGGTTCTTGCCGAGTTGCTGGATGGCATTCACGTCGTGAAACTCGTCTCCTCATTCTTCGGGAAGATGGCGCTAACGCAGGATATCTCTATCAATGCCATCCAGTACGACTCACGCAAGGTGGGCATCGGCGACCTGTTCGTCGCGATTGCCGGCACGGCGGCGGACGGACACAGGTTTATCGAGGAGGCGATCAGCCGCGGAGCGGTCGCGGTTGTTGTGCAGCACGATGAGGCGTTATCCGACACGTACTTTATGCACACGAACGTGTTTAAGATCGTCGTGCCGGATTCGCGCGTAGCCCTCGCCCGCCTGGCGGACAATTACTACAGGCATCCATCCCGTGCGCTGAGGCTTGTCGGTGTCACAGGGACAAACGGCAAGACGACCACCACGCACCTCCTGCGCGCCATCCTCACCGCCGCCGGACAGAAGACGGGCTTGGTGGGAACCATAGGGTACATGGTGGGGGACCGTACGCTGCCGGCAACTCATACGACGCCCGAGTCGCTCGAGCTCCACGCTCTCCTCGCGGAGATGGTGCAGGCAAAGTGTGCCGCCGCCGTCATGGAAGTCTCGTCGCATTCCCTCTCCCTCGGACGTGTGCATGCGCTGCGCTTTGCGGCCGGCGTGTTCACCAACCTCACCCAGGACCACCTGGATTTTCACGGCACTATGGACGCCTATTTCCTGGCAAAGAAACGGCTGTTCGATGCGCTCCCCGAAGGATCCTGTGCGGTAACGAACGCCGATGACCCGCACAGCCTCCGCATCGTCGCCAACACCAAGGCCCGGGTGCTGACGTATGGAGTGAAAAGCCGCGCCGATATCATGGCTGCGGATGTGAGGATGGACGTGCGGGGAATTTCCCTGCGCATTACTGCCTCCGGGGGATCATGGCAGACGGCCTCGCGTCTAACGGGACGGTTCAACGTGGAGAATATTCTGGCCGCGTATGCCACCGGCCTCGGCCTCGGCATCGCCCCTGAGGCGATCGCGGAGGGGATCAGATCGCTCGGCCCCGTGCGGGGACGCTTTGAGCAACTTGCCTCGCCCTCGGGGTGGACGGCCGTGATCGACTATGCTCATACCCCGGATGCACTGGAAAAATGCCTACACGCGGTAAGGGAGCTGATGCCGAAAGGAAGCGCCGGCCGGGTCATTACCGTATTCGGGTGCGGAGGCGACAGAGACCGGGCAAAACGGCCGATCATGGGACGCATTGCCTCGGAACTGAGCGACTTCGTGATTGTGACCTCAGATAATCCTCGGACGGAAGATCCGGAACGGATCATTGACGAGATCCTCGGCGGAGTCACCGCAGGAAACGTGGAGCGCGTCACCGACCGGCGCGGCGCTATAGCCGCGGCCCTCAGCCGGGCCGCCGGCAGCGATATCGTGCTGATTGCGGGGAAGGGTCATGAAGACTACCAGGTGATCGGCGGCCAGAAACACCATTTTGATGACCGGGAGGAAGTTCTCTCCCGGCTGCATTGACAGCGGACTCAGCTCTCGATACTCTCTATGCGACTCACCGTAGGCATGATGCTTGCCCTGCCCCATGTGGACCGGCTCCGGTTCGACACGCTGAAGGGAAGATCGGCCAGCGGCGTATCTACGGACTCGAGAACCATCGCGCCGGGCAGTCTGTTCTTCGCCCTGCACGGGGAGAATTACGACGGACACCGCTTTGTGGACGAAGCAGACCGGAAAGGAGCGCTGGCTGCCGTGGTGGATCCGGCGGGCGTTCCCTTGGTGAGGGGTTCCCTGCCGCTCCTGATCGTTTCCGATACCACCGCGGCCATCGGCATGCTTGCACTTCAGCATCGGGAACGCTTCGACATTCCCGTGCTGGCTGTGGCAGGGAGCAACGGGAAGACCACGACCAAGGAAATGATCGCCTCCGTGCTCCGGACGAAGTACGAAGTGCTCAGTACTCAGGGAAATCTCAACAATCACATCGGCATTCCTCTCACGCTTCTCCGTCTTGAGAAGCGTCACGAGGTCGCCGTGGTGGAGCTCGGCACCAACCATCCAGGGGAGCTCGCCCGGCTCTGTGCCATCGTCAGGCCTACGATGGGCCTCCTGACCAATATCGGCAGGGAACATCTTGAGTTCTTTGGCTCTCTCGACGGCGTCGAGGAGGAAGAAGGATCGCTCTTTGAGAGCCTGCGCGGTGTGGCCGGTGCGGTTGCCCTGGTGAACGCCGACGATGAGCGGGTGGTGCGGCGAGTTCCGTCCGGATTGAAAGCCATTGCTTACGGCCTGCACCCTGGCCCGGCGATTCAGGGCTCCTTGGTCTCGCGGACCGACCGCGGCGCAGCAATCTTCGAGTTTACGGGAGTCCGGGTAAAAAAGCCGGTCACCGTCACCCTGGCCATTCCCGGGGAGCACAATGCCCAGAACGCGTTGGCAGCAGTGGCCGCCGGGCTCATGCTCCGCGTGCCGGCCAAGAGCATCAAACAGGCGCTGGAAGCGTTTCAGGCGGCCAGCAAACGGATGGAGGTGCTCTCACTCGGCGGCGTCACCATCATCAACGACGCCTACAATGCAAATCCCGACTCCATGCTGGCCGCGCTGCGGACCCTGGCAGCAGCATCGGCAACGGGAAAACGCATTGCCGTCCTGGGAGACATGCGCGAGCTTGGTGTCCACGGTCCGGAAGAGCATGCCCGCATGGGCCGCGAGGCCGCTGCGCTCGGGATTGACTACGTGCTCACCTTCGGGACGCTTGCCGCCCTCATCCACGACGGTGCCCGCGGGACGTTTGCTGTGCATTACGATCAGAAAAACATGCTGGCGGAATGGCTTGCTGAGCTGGTCTCCCCCGGAGACGTCGTCCTGGTCAAAGCCTCACGGGGATTGAAGATGGAAGATGTGGTGACGTTTCTCACCGAGCGGCTGGGATCGACCGTGCCGATGTACGCGAAATAGGGTTCCCGCCGGGGGATCCGTTCATTGAATATCCGGGGCGTGTCTCCATGCTGTATTATGTACTGGATTTGCTCGAGCGAATGTACCACCCGGCGGGTTTCGGGATCATACGGTACATCACGGCGCGCGCCGCGGCTGCAGCCATCACCGCCCTGGTCATCGCATTCTGGCTTGGACCAGTGATCATCCGCCTTCTCCGTGAGAAGCAGATCGGCGAGGCGGCGAAGCTCGAGGCTCCGAAAACCCATCTGACAAAGGCGGGAACGCCGACCATGGGCGGGCTGATCGTCCTCTCGGCGCTCATCATCCCGACCCTGCTCTGGGCCAACCTGGGCAATATGTATGTCGTCCTGGTCCTGGTTGTCACAGCGGCGCTCGGTGCCGTCGGGTTTCTGGACGACTATTTGAAGGTCGTCAAGCGAAAGCCCAAGGGGCTCATCGGGAGGTACAAGATTGTGGGCCAGGTCCTGGTCGGCCTGATGCTCGGCGGCGTGATTTACTTCTTTCCCCAGTGGATCGACCCGGACCTGTGGAAACTGAATTCGTACACGACGGTGCCGTTTTTCAAGAATCAAGAATTCGACTTCGGGCGCCTCTATATCCCGATGGTGGTGTTCATGATCGTCTACACGTCAAACGCCGTGAACCTCACCGACGGACTGGACGGGCTGGCGATCGGCATTGTCGGCATCGTCGGCCTCACGCTGGCGGTCATCAGCTACATTTCCGGCAACGTGGTGCTGAGCGACTACCTCACCATCCCCTACCTGCGCGGCAACGGCGAGCTGGCGGTGTACTGTGCGGCCATGGTCGGGGCAGCGCTTGGCTTTCTCTGGTTCAATGCATACCCGGCGCAGGTCTTCATGGGCGACACCGGATCGCTAGCGCTCGGCGGTGCGCTCGGGGCCCTCTGCGTTCTCCTCAAGAAAGAGCTGCTGCTGCCGACCCTGGGAGGAGTATTCCTGGCAGAAACCCTTTCGGTGATCATCCAGCGCACGTACTTCAAATACACCAAGCGGAGATTCGGCCAGGGCCGCAGGGTGTTCCGGATGGCCCCGTTGCACCATCATTTTGAGATGCTCGGATGGCCTGAGCCCAAAATTGTTACACGCTTCTACATTGTGGCTGTGCTAATGATGATCCTCAGCCTGGCGACGTTCAAGGTGCGCTGATCATGGAGCATCCGGCGGTCGACGGAAAGAGATTCAGCGTTCTGGGGGCCGCGCGAAGCGGGCTCGCGGTTGCGGCCCTGCTCAAGCGCCACGGCGCAAGAGTGTTCGTCAGCGACAGCGCTCCGGCAGAGCGCATGGGCGAGGCGCGGCAGGAGCTCGAGGCCCTTGGGGTGGCGTCAGAGTTTGGAACGAACAGCGAACTGGTCCTTGAAGCCGACACCCTGGTGCTCAGCCCCGGGGTTCCCTCGGACGTCTCACAGGTCCGGCTGGCGCTGGATCGTGGAATCCAGGTCGTCAGCGAGGTGGAGGTGGCTTCATGGTTCTGCCGCGCGCCGGTCATTGCTGTGACAGGGACGAACGGGAAGACGACGACGGCCACGCTTACCGGACGCATCTTCGAGGATGCCGGCGAGCGAACCGTTGTGGCCGGCAATATCGGTACCGCATTTTCGCAAATAGCCGATGCGGTGCCCCCGCAGGCAAGAGTCGTGCTGGAGATCAGCAGCTTTCAGCTCGACCACTGCATCACCTTCAAACCGCGCGTGTCGGTGCTCTTGAACATCACGCCAGATCATCTCGACCGCTACCAGCATTCGTTCGAGAAATACAGCAGTGCCAAATCTCGGGTTTTCGGCATGCAGGCAGCAGGCGATACCCTCATCTACAACGCCGATGACCCGGAGACGGTCCGGCAGGTTGAGGAACGGGCGCCTGCCAGCCTCAGCCTGCTTCCCTTCAGCGCTGTCCGGACACTGGCCGCCGGGGCCTTCGTGGAGCAGGGGAATCTCATCACAGTTCTCGGGGGAATGCGTTCCGAGGTTATTTCCACGGAGAAGATCGGGATCCGCGGGACGCACAACCTGTATAACGCCATGGCGTCTGCACTCTCAGCCGTCAGCCTCGGAGTTCCCGCCGGTGCGGTCCGCTCCTCCTTGGCGGCCTTTCATGGAGTGGAACACCGTCTTGAATTTGTGCGAGACCACGACGGTGTACACTATGTCAACGATTCCAAGGCTACCAACGTCGACTCCGTCTGGTACGCGCTCCAGAGTTTCCATGAGCCGATCATCCTCATGCTCGGCGGCCGTGACAAGGGGAACGATTACGGCCGGCTCAAGGAGCTGATACAGAAGAACGTGCGCGCGATTGTCGCGATCGGCGAGTCGGCTGGAAAGGTGGCCGCAGCATTTGCCGGGGTGCGGCCGGTCCACACAGCCTCCTCCATGGAAGAGGCCGTTCGGACGTGCGCGGCGATTGCGCGCGCCGGCGATGTTGTGCTGCTCTCTCCGGCCTGCGCGTCGTTCGACTGGTTCGAGAATTACGAGCACCGCGGCCGTGTCTTCAAACAACTGGTGCAGGCCCTGTGAAATCCGTACGCTCATCCATCAGACATCTCCAGCGGAACCACATCGACCTGTGGACGCTGTTCGCTGTGCTCTCGCTCATGGTGCTGAGCCTCGGCGTGGTCTACAGCGCCAGCGCGTCGTACGCCCAGGAGAAGTGGGGCGAGAGTGGGCATCTGCTCGGCAGCCACGCGGTGAAGGTGCTTGCGGGGTTCCTCGCGATGCTGGTGTTCATGCATATCGACTACCACCGGTTCAGCCGCCTGACCAAGCCGGCGCTCCTGATCACGGCCGGCCTCCTGGTGGTCACCCTTTTCCTCGGCGGTGAGGTGAAGGGCGCGTCGCGGTTTCTCCGGCTCGGCGGTTTCGGCCTCCAGCCGTCGGAATTCGCGAAGTACGCACTCCTGTTCCACCTGTCGCTCCTGGTTGCGGAAAAGAAAGACCGGATCACTGCCTACAAGGAGGGCGTACTCCCTCTCCTCACCTGGGTAGGGCTCATCACGGTCCTGGTCCTGCTGCAGCCGAACTTCAGCACCGGGGCAATGATCTTTGCGTTGAGCCTGGTGATCCTGTTCATCGGCCGCGTTCGTCTGTCACATCTTGCTCTGACCGTCGGGGCGCTCCTCCCGCTCCTCCTGCTCTATATGCTCTCGGCCAGGTACCGCATGGAGCGGATTCTCTCGTATCTCGGACATGGTCAGCAGGGAACCATGAACTATCAGGTGTGGCAGGGGATCATCGGGTTCGGGAACGGCGGACTCTTCGGACTCGGCCCGGGCAACAGTGTGCAACGCGATCTCTTTCTGCCCGAGTCGTACGGGGACTTCGTCTTCTCGATCGTCGGAGAGGAGTATGGACTTCTCGGCACGTTGGTGTTCCTGGGTCTCTTCCTCCTGATCCTGCTGCGCGGCATCAGGATCGCCCGGAACGCCCGCGACGAATTCGGGCGCTGTCTCGCCCTGGGCATCACCGTCTCCGTGACCCTCTACGCCCTGATCAATGCGGCAGTAACGCTCGGCATGCTGCCGACCACTGGCCTTCCGATGCCCTTTGTGAGCTACGGGGGGTCATCAATGCTGGCCTCGGCAATCGCGGTCGGCGTGCTCTTGAACATTTCGTCGCAGACGGACATGAATCCCAGAGTATCTACGGTGCCGGCTGGCGAAGCGCAGCCACGGCCCGTTGTGGGGAGTGTCTACTCATGATGGGAGGTGACTCCCCACCAACGGCGGACTCTCCGCCTCCGGCGGGCGGAAAGCGGTTTGCGGTTGTTTTCGCGGGAGGGGGAACGGGTGGGCACCTGTACCCGGCGATTGCTGTGGCCGATGAGTTGAGACGGAGGCAGTCAGGCGTGGAGGTCACCTTTGTCGGTACTGCCGGACGAATCGAGGAGCGGGTGATCCCGCCAACTGGCTACCACTTCGCGACGATCTGGATCAGCGGATTCCGGCGCAGGATCGGCTGGCCGCTGCTGCTCTTTCCCTTGAAGGTGCTGGTCTCCGTCGTGCAGTCGCTGCTCCTGCTCAGGAGGCTCCGCCCGTCGGTCGTGGTGGGGACAGGGGGGTACGTGAGCGGTCCGCCGGTGTTTGCCGCCTGGCTCCTTGGCATTCCGTCCCTGCTGCAGGAGCAGAACAGTTATCCGGGCCTGACCACGCGTCTTCTGGCTGGACGGGCGCGCGAGGTGCACCTGACCTTCGAGGCGTCCCGGCGGTTCCTCAGGCGGGCAGACAACGTGCGTGTGAGCGGTAATCCCGTCCGCTCTGAGGTGGGAAGTGCCGGCCGGCCCGACGCGGCCAGGTTTTTCGGCCTGGACCCGTCGGTGACGACGGTCCTGGTGTTCGGAGGGAGCTTGGGAGCGTCTGCAATCAATGCTGCTGTGCGGCGGAATCTCCGGGGACTGCTCGTTCGCGGCCTTCAGGTGATCTGGCAGACGGGTCCTGAAGAGGCGGATACGGCCCTCCGCGCCGTGCGCGATGAACGGGCGGAAAGGACGATCAGGGTTTTTCCCTATATCGAACGGATGGAATTCGCGTATGCGGCGAGCGATGTTGCCGTGTGCAGGGCGGGAGCCACGACGGTTGCGGAACTTGCACAGGCAGGTCTCCCGTCGGTGCTGATTCCTTACCCGCATGCAGCGGCCGATCACCAGACGGAGAATGCGCGGGCGATGGCGGAAGGTGGTGCTGCGCTGCTCTGTCCGGATGCTGAGGCGGGCGACAGGCTCCTCCCCTTGCTGCTGGGGCTGCTGGATGACCCGGACCGGCTTCGCGCAATGGCCGGGAAGGCGCGGGCCATGGCGCGGCCCGAAGCCGCCGCCGTTCTTGCCGATGCTGTGATACGACTTGCACACTCATGACATGACCGACCAGAGCAAGACATTCAAATACAAGCTCGACTTCTACTACCAGTCGGCCCTCATCTATACCGGAACGCTGATCGTCTACGGTGTTGTGAGGGGCAGCTTTGTCGAAAAGCGGCTGGAGTTCGTGCTCGACGATCCGGTTGTCTACCTTATCGTCTTCTTCGTGCTGATGTCGGTGGTGACGCTCCTGTTGAACCTCCTGAGAAATAGAAGGCTCATCGTTACCCACGACGCACTCATCTTCAAGCACCGGTGGCAGGAGCGCCGCATCAACTTGTCCGAGATAGAGTGGATGCACATCGGGCGGGAACCCCGCGTCCAGACGGGAGGCCGGTTTCAGGTCATTGTCTTCAAGCTGAAAGAACGGCGCCGCCTGTTGCGCATCCGTGTGGGCCGCTACGAGCGTGAACGGGAGTTGGTCGCCGAAATGAACCGGTTCGCAGCATTGGTACCCAGAAGAAAACCCCGGCCGTGGCAGACGGGAAAAGTCACGGACCGGTGAACACGGAGCTCCGGAATCGTCGTATACAAAAACGCTGAAGATCATGTTCTCTTCGATCAAAAAACTCCATTTCGTCGGCATCGGCGGTATAGGCATGAGCGGCATTGCGGAACTTCTGATCGACCAGGGGTTCACCATTACGGGATCGGACCGCGCTGCCAGCGAGAACACGGAGCGGCTGGCTTCACTGGGCGCACGGGTGTATATCGGTCATGCTGCAGGAAACGTTGAAAGGGACGTCGATGTCCTTGTCTACTCGTCCGCAGTCCCCCCCGATAATCCGGAGCTGGGGGAGGCGCACCGGAGGAACATCCCGGTCATCCGCCGCGCGGAGATGCTGGCTGAGGTGATGCGCCTGAAATACGGCATCGGCATTGCAGGGACGCATGGCAAGACCACCACCACCACCATGACCGGCCTGGTGCTCATGGAAGGTGGAGTCGACCCGACCGTCATCGTCGGCGGCCGAGTCAATCTCCTTGCGAAATCCAACGCCAGGTTGGGAAAGGGTGACTTCATCGTGGTGGAGGCCGATGAATACGACAGATCGTTCCTTTCGCTCACCCCGACCATTGCCGTCCTGACCTCACTGGAAACGGATCACCTCGACTGTTACCGCGACCTGGAGGATATTAAGGCCGCGTTCATCCAGTTTGCGGCAAAAGTTCCGTTCTACGGATTCGTGGTGCTCTGCCTGGACGAGCCAGCCCTGCAGGACATCATGCCGAAGATCAGGAAGAAGATCATCACCTACGGATTGAACGGGCAGGCCGACATGCAAGCCGTCGATATCGTACACAAGGAGAACATCACCACCTACACGCTTATCCGGAACGGGAACGATCTCGGCGAGATTTCTCTCCACGTGCCCGGACGCCACAACGTGTTGAACAGCCTGGCCGCGATTGCCGTGGGCCTTGAGTTGCAGGTCCCCTTCGCAGTGGTTAAGAGGGGGATTGAGAAGTTCACTGGGGTGTTCCGGCGCTGGGAGCTGAAGGGCCAGGTGGCTGGCATTACGGTCATTGATGACTACGCCCACCACCCGACGGAAATCAAAGCCACCCTNNGTGCTGGTGGTGACTGATGTCTACCCGGCGCGCGAAGAGCCGATCCAGGGCGTTACCGGAGAGCTCATCGTCAACGCGGCGAGGGATTTCGGCCACAAACAAGTCCACTACGTGCCGGACAAGACCAAGGTCCCCGCGTTTCTCGCCGCCATCGTCAGGTCCGGAGACATCGTGATCACGATGGGAGCGGGAGATATCTGGAAATTCGGCGAGGAGTTTATAGGGCTGATGAAACCCGCATGATGTCCCTGGCCGACATCCGCCAATCGTTCCGGGGCGGCATCAGGCTGAACGAGCCTCTGGCGTCCTACACGTCCTTCGGCGTCGGGGGCGCCTGCGACTATTTCTTCGAACCGCTTTCGTCGGGGGAACTGCCGGGGCTTCTGCGGCATCTCGGCGCCCAGACCATGCCCTTCATCCTGGTTGCGCGAGGCTGCAATATGCTGATCAGCGATGAGGGATTCCGCGGTGCGGCTATCTGTCTCGAGCGGGGGTGCGGTGGAGTACACCTCCGGGGAGGGGTCGATGAGGAGCGGATTGTTGTTGCCGGGGCTGGCGCGAGGCTCGCGCGGTTGATCGATTTCTGCGTGCAGAACGGCATCGCCGGCATGGAAGGCTTCGCCGGCATCCCGGGAACCGTGGGGGGTGCGGTGACGGACCCTGAAGATCGCTCATTTCTGCCGCTCGTCGAAGAAGTGGAGCTGGTGCGCGGCGGGGAGATCATGAAGATCATTGGTCCCGGTCTGACCCTTCGCACAGGGCCGGAGGCCCGGGACGTGATCCTTTCGGTAACGATCGGCCTTACGGCAGGGAAGAGAGACGAACTGCTTCGTGGCCGCCGGAACGCTCTTCTCCGGCGCAACGCGGAGCGTCCGCTGAACATGCCGAAGGCGGGTGCGGCGTTCCGCGATCCGCCCGGCCGGCGGGCCACCGACCTCTTGCGTGATTCGGGCTGCGCGGGCATGCGGAGCGGTGGCGCGGTTGCGGCGGAGAGCCATCCGAACTACATCGTCACGTCGGGCGGCTCGCGGGCCGCCGATGTTGCGGCGCTGCTCCGGACAATGCAGGCTCGGGTCAGGGAACGCACCGGCGTTGGGCTCTCTCTGCTTGCCCGCCCGGTGGGATTCCATGGACACTTCCCGGAGGAGGCCGGATGACTCGAGAACTTTCCGAGGCGCCCCCGGCCAGCCGGACGCGGGCGCGGGTGCGGCGGGCTCTCACGGTGGCGCTGGCTGTCGCGATGCTGGCACTCGCCCTTGGTGCCAATGACTGGAAGCGCGGTCTTGCCATCAGGGAAGTCAGGACGTACGGCAACAGCATCCTTAGCGCGAACGATGTGGCGGAGCTGGCCCATGTTGACAGGAATCAGAAACTGTTCAGCGTTGACCTGAATGCAGTGCGGCGCAGAGTGGAGGCCAATCCCTATGTGCGTTCCGCTTCGGTGACCCGGGACGCACCAGGCTGCATCACGATTGCGGTCCGGGAACGCGTGCCGGTGGCGGCCCTGCTTGCAGACCGGCGGCTCTACATTGACGACAGCGCCTGCGTGCTTCCTGTCCTCAGGCCTGACCAGCTGTTCGATCTCCCGTCGCTGACGGGAGCGCTCCCGGCGGCCGAGTGCGTTCCCGGACACACGATGAAGACCCCCGCCCTTCGCGAGGCGCTGGCCCTCCTTTCGGCCGCCCGCGCGATCGGCGACGATCTCTACCACACGATTTCTGAGGTGCATATTGCCGGCGATGGCGACCTCTTTTGCTACACGGCGGAGTCCGGGGTGCCGGTCCTGTTCGGCCAGGGAAATGTGCCGGAGAAGCTTGTGAAGTTCGACAGTTTCTGGAAAGACTACGTGGCGCGCGACGGAGTGCAGGACCTCCAGTATGTGGACCTGCGCTTTGAAGACCAGGTGGTGGCGCGCTGGAACCGGGAAACCGTATCGCACGAGAGGACATCTCCATGATGAACCATATCGTCGGTCTCGACATCGGCACCACAAAGGTCTGCGCTGTGGTGGCCGGGACGGATGAGCAGGGCAGGGTGCACATCCTCGGTGTCGGCCGCAGTCAGTCCGACGGCATGAACCGCGGTGTGGTGACCCATATCGACCGCACTACGAATGCGATCGGCAACGCGATCGCCGAGGCCGAATCGCAATCGGGGGTCCAGATCAGAAGTGTGATCGTGGGCATCGCCGGCGATCATATACAGAGTTTCCAGAGCCGCGGCGTGGTGAGTATCAGCGGAGCCGACCATGAAGTGACACAGGCCGACATCGACCGGCTCATTGAAGACACGAAACGGATCTCGCTCCCTTCCGACCGGAAGATCATCCACGTGATTCCTCAGGAATTCATTATCGACGGGCAGGACGGGGTCTATGATCCGGTCGGGATGAGCGGGATCCGGATGGAAGCAAGCGTGCACATTATCACGGGTCTGGTCAGTGCGGCCGCCAACATCTATAAATGCGTGCAGCGGGCGAATCTCGAGGTGGCAGACATGGTGCTCGAACCGCTGGCATCTAGCTATGCAGTGCTCGACGACGAGGAAAAGGAGGTGGGGATCGCTCTCCTCGATGTGGGGGGAGGCACGACCGACCTGGCCGTGTTCGAAGAGCGGACCATCCGCCATACCGCCGTCATCGGCATCGCGGGGAAGAAGGTAACCGATGACATCCGCAAAGTGCTGGGCATCCTGAATGACCAGGCGGAGCGCCTCAAGCGGGACCATGGCTATGCCTGGGTGCCAGCGGTGCCCGACAACGGACCGATCGTCCTCCCGGGAGTCGGGGGCAGGGCGCCCATCGAAATCGACAGGCATTTTCTTGCCCAGATAATCCAACCACGGATGGAAGAGATCTTCGAGATAGCTGCGATGGAAATCAAGCGCTCGGGATATTCCCGGCATCTCTCGGGCGGCGTCGTGCTCACCGGGGGCGGCGCTCTCATCAAAGGGACGGCGGAGCTTGCCTGCGATGTTCTCGGCATGCCCGTGAAGATCGGCATCCCGTCGGGCTTCTCCGGGGGGCTGTTGCGGGAGATCGAGAATCCGGCTTATGCAACCGCAGTCGGTCTTGTCTACCACGGGTTGAAACACACCGACCACCCTTCCACAGGTGCGGTCAAGGACAACAAGCAACCCGGGTCTATGGGGCGGTTTACAAGGAAAGTCAAGGATTGGTTTGATCAATTGTGATGTCACTCACCCATCAACACAAGGAGGAAGACCGTGATCGAATTCGACAATGGCCCCGATCGTGGCGCAAAGATCCGCGTGGTCGGCGTCGGCGGGGGCGGCGGCAACGCGATCAACAGCATGATCAATAAGGGGTTGCATGGCGTCGACTTTTTTGCCATCAACACCGACCTTCAGGCTCTGGAGCGCAACCAGGCCCCCAGCAGGATCCAGATCGGGAAAAACCTCACGCGCGGTCTCGGCGCGGGGGCGGATCCCGCAGTCGGCCACCGGGCCGTCGAGGAGGACCGCGACGAGATCACACGGGCAATGACCGGCAGCGACATGGTCTTCATCACCGCGGGGATGGGGGGCGGCACGGGCACCGGCGGAGCTCCCATAGTGGCAAACATCGCCAAGAGCCTCGGAGCCCTTGTTGTGGGCATCGTCACCCGGCCCTTCACCACCGAAGGGAGAAAACGGGCGGCCCAGGCCGAGGCGGGCATCGAAGAGCTGCGAAAACAGGTCGACACGCTGATTGTCATTCCGAATCAAAAGCTCCTCTCGATTGTTGACCGGAGCATGCCGTTGACCGATGCGTTCGATATCGCTAACGATGTCCTGTACGGAGCGACGCGGGGCATTGCCGAGCTCATTACCGTTCCGGGCTACATCAACGTTGACTTTGCCGACGTCCGGACCGTGATGCGCGAAATGGGCGACGCGGTCATGGGCACAGGCATCGCAAAAGGCGAGAACCGGGCGACGGAAGCGGCCAACGCCGCGATCTCCAGCCCGCTGCTCGATGATGTGTCAATCTCCGGCGCACAGGGCGTCCTGGTCAATGTCACAGGCGGTCCCTCGATGTCGCTCAGTGAGGTGATGGATGAAGCCGCCACCATCATCTACAACGCCGCCGGGGAAGATGCAAACGTCATCCTGGGAACGGTGATCGACGAGAAGATGGGCGAGGATTTGATGGTGACGGTCATTGCCACCGGCTTCAACAAGAAGCCGGTGACGACCGCCCCGCCCCGCCATCCGGGGACCGCTCGTGTGGCGCCTCAGATCGACCGGGTACCGTCCGGAGCGCTGGACCTGAAGAAGTTCGACTCGCCCGCCGTGACACGTCGGGGAATCGAGCTCCCGCCGGTCCAGTCCCTGGGGACCCACGATCAGCCGCGGGGGGACAAGATCGACAAGTCGGATCCCGACAAGCCGGCCTTCCTCCGAAAGATCATGGACTAGCTCCCTCCTCCTTGTGTGCGAGGCGCCGTCTCCCAATCGCTTTTCCCCCCCACGGGGGGGCGAGGCGATCGAGAGACGGCTGCCCTGCTGTCTCCCCCTGGTCCGGTTGTCGCGCAGCCCCGGGCCGCGCTTGCATCTTCCTCCCTGGAATGATACTTTTAAAACGGGCTGGCGAGGTCACGAGGGCAGCATACCGGAACACTCCGGGGCCTTCACGCAGCGGAGACTATCCTGTCAGGTCATTGCATGACCCTGCGAAGGGCAGAGGCCTGGCCTGTAACGAAGAACAGACTCGTTCCAGGTCCAAGAGTTTCAGGAGCGTGTGAGTGTGGATTATGTGCCGATTTTCCGTTCTCCTTTGTCTAATCGTTGCCCTCAACGCGACGGCCGCATCTCAGGACGGTCCTGCCTCCAGTGCTTTTTCGATCGCAAGGCTGAAGTACGCCGGCGGCGGCGACTGGTATAACGATCCCTCCGAGGAAGTCAACCTCCTTCTGTATGTCCACCGTCAGACAGGCATCCCCGTTGATGCCCGGTACCACTTCGTGGAAATCCAGAGCGAGAACTTCTTTGCGTCGCCGTTCGTCTATCTGACGGGGCACGGAAACATCTCGTTCAGCCAGGCCGAAGTGGGGAGACTCCGAACGTACCTGGAGAACGGCGGATTCCTGTATGCGGACGATGACTATGGAATGGATAAGGCGTTCCGACGGGAGATGAAAAAGGTGTTTCCGGATCAGGATCTCGTGGAACTGCCGTTTTCCCATGGCCTGTACCACTGCGTCTTTGATTTCCCTCAGGGCCCTCCGAAAATTCACGAGCACGACGGCAAACCGGCGCAGGCTTTCGGCCTGTTTCATAACGGGCGGCTGGTCGTATACTATACTTATGAGACAAATCCCAGCGATGGCTGGGCGGATCCTGAGGTTCACAAGGACCCTGAAGAGAAGCGCCAGCAGGCGTTTCGTTTCGGGACGGATATCGTTGTCTGGGCACTCACCCATTGATCCCGCTTCTCGACATACTGACCGCCAGGCTTCTCCAGGTGCGCCGCAGAGAGGACAGGGCGACCCTCCAGCAGGGGGTGTTCCTTGCCGTGTTCACCTGGACCGGCTTCGCCCTGATCGCCCTCATCATTGAAGAACTCTCCTACCTGTCTCCTTCCGCCCGCACCGCAATGCTCTGGGCGGTGGCCGCAACCGGAACCGCGGTCTTCACGTGGCGAAGCATCCCCCCCCTGCTCCGGCTTCTGGGAGCACTTCCCCAGGAACCCGATGAGGTAACCGCCCGGAGGATCGGAGATGCTTTTCCCGGAGTTCGCGACCGTCTCCTCAACGCCCTTCAGCTTTCCCGCGAACGGACCTCTCCGGCCGGCGTCCGGCTCTCATCTCCCGAATTGCTTGATGCAGCACTGGATGACCTGCGGGCCGATGTCGAGCCTCTCGACTTTCTCTCGGTGGTCAGCCATGAGGACTCCCGCCGGGCGGCACGGCTCCTGGGAGTCATGACGGGAGTTCTTGTCCTCTTCTTTCTCGCCGCGCCCTCGGCGTTCATGGGCTCATTCTATCGCCTCTCGCACCCGGGGGATCTGTTCGCGGCTCCCCTGCCGTTCCGCATCATGGTCGAGCCCGGCAGCCGGGAGGTCATCAAAGGGGAAGACGTACAGATCTCGGCTCGGGTCGAAGGAACCGCTCCGAACCAGATTATCCTGAGCGAAAAGCCGGAGGGACAGACGACTGAAGAAGAGCATATCCTGTCGCGGCCTTCCGATGGTGTCTTCCGCTTCGCCTTCACCTCGCTCAAGACGTCACTCCACTACGCCGTCCACTCCGGGGAGGTGCGCTCCGAGGAGTACGCCCTGACGGTTATCGACAGACCCCTGGTCCGCCTGCTGGCCGTCACCCTCCTGCCCCCCGCCTATACCGCTCTCCCCGCCCAGCGGCTCGAAGACAATGTTGGCGATGTGACAGCGCTCAAGGGTACGCGTTGCACGCTGAAGGTCACGTCGAACAAGAATCTGGCGTCTGCACGGGCCGTGTTCAACGACAGCGCCACGACGGCACTCGAGGTGCATGGAGCCGATGCCTCCGGCACGATCGTTCTGATACAAGACCGGACGTATCATATCGCACTTGCGGATCACGACGGGGTTACGAATGCCGACCCGATCGAGTACACCCTGAAGGTGCTCCCCGATGCCTTTCCTGCCGTTTCGATCCTGTCGCCGGGAATGAACCTGGACGTGACGGACAAATCCGCAGTTCCGCTCCTGATCAGACTCGTCGATGACTATGGATTCAGCCGTCTCCAGCTTGCCTACAAACTCATTCAATCCCGGTATGAACAGCCAGCCGGTGAATTCACGAAGGTCCTTATTCCGCTGCCTCCAGGGACCCGCAGCGAAGCGACGGTTCCATATACCTGGCCTCTGGCATCGCTCCACCTGGTTCCCGAAGACGTCGTCAGCTACTACGTGGAGGTGTACGACAACGACAACGTCAGCGGTCCCAAGTCCGCGATGAGCGAAATCTTCACCCTTCGTCTCCCCTCGCTTGATGAGGTCTTTTCCGATGTGGATAAGGCTCACGAATCCAGCCGGAAAACCCTGGAACAGTCGCTCAACGCTGCCGCAGACGCGCGGAAGGATCTGGAGCAGCTTCTCCAGGAAGCGAAGAAGAACCAGCAGAAACTCGATTGGCAGGACCAGAAGAAGGCCGAACAGCTTTCGAAGAAGTACGAAGATCTGCAAAAGAAGCTCGCCGACGTCCGGCAATCGGTGGATACCATGGTCCAGGAGATGAAGAAAAACCAGGTGCTCTCGCCGGAAACCATGGAAAAGTACCAGGAGCTGCAACAGCTCATGGAGCAGATGAACAACCCGGAGTTTGCCGAAGCCCTCAAACAGCTTCAGCAGGCGATGCAGCAGATGACTCCCGAAGCAATGCGGCAGGCGCTGGAAAAATTCTCTTTCTCCGAGGAGAATTTCCGCAAGAGCATTGAGAGGACCATGAATCTCCTGAAACGGATCCAGATCGAGCAGAAAGCGGATCAGGCCGTCCGGCGGGCCGGGGAGATGCAGCGCCAGGAGGGGGAGCTGCAACAGAAGACCGAACAGATGGATCCGAAGGATCGCCAGAGGGCCGACGATCTGGCGAAACAACAACAGGAAGTGCAGCACCAGGCCGAGGAACTTTCGAAAGACCTCAAGGATCTTCAGAAAAACATGGAGGAATTCCCGGCGGACATGCCGATGGCTGAAATGGAGAAGTTGAACCGCGATCTTGCGGAGAGCAATCTTGAAGAGCAGCTGGGAGAGATCTCCCGTCAGCTTTCCGGGCAGCAGCAATCTCAGGCGAAGCAGGGACAGCAGCGTGCCATGCAGCAGATGGGCCGGTTGCTCGACCAGTTGAAGTCGATGAAGCAATCACTCTCACAGACCGCTCAGCGGCAGGTGATGAATGAGATGCGGCGCGACCAGAAAGATCTCCTTGACCTCTCACGGCGGCAGGAGGCCCTGAAGAACGCATCCCGAGCCCTCGAACAGAACTCCCCGGCGTTCAGGCAAAGCGCCGAGCAGCAGATGGAGGTCATGAGCGACCTGTCGCGCCTTGCAGACCGGATGTCCTCATTGTCGCAGAAAACATTTGCGGTCACCCCCGAAATGGGAAAGTCCATCGGCAGCGCCATGCGGAGCATGGCCGACGCCATGAAGTCCCTGGATCAGCGGACGGGCAGCACGGCTTCGGACAATCAGCAGCAGGCGATGTCGTCGCTGAACGAGGGAGCCCAGCTCATGCAGGGTGCTATGGAAGCGATGATGCAGGGGGGCGGACAGGGCATGGGCATGGCGGGCTTCATGCAGAGGCTGAAGCAACTGTCGGGAACGCAGGAAGGAATCAACCGGGGGACGAGGGAGTCGGGGGCCCTGAGCCAGGAACGAGCGGCCGCAATGGCCAGGCTTGCCGGCGAGCAAGGGATGGTCAGGAAATCTCTGGAACAGCTGCAGCGTGAGGCCGCGTCCGCCGGGGACCTTCAGAAGATGCTGGGCGACCTTTCCACCGTGGCCCGGGAGATGCGTGAGGTCCAGACGGACCTGGCACTGGGAATCGTGAACCCTGAAACCACACAGAAACAGGACCGCATCCTCTCAAGACTTCTCGACGCCCAACGTTCAACCCGCGAACGGGATTTCGAAAAGCGGCGCCGCTCGGAGTCGGGTAGGGATGTCGCCCGGACGGCGCCGGGTCCGCTTGACCTTACGAGCCAGGAGGGACGGAACAGGCTCCGCCGCGACCTGCTGAAGGCTCTCGAGCAGGGGTACTCGCGCGACTACGAAGAGCTTATCAAGAAGTACTTCGACGCTCTGGAACAACAGAACAGGTGACTCCCCCCTTGCACGGACCCACGACACCCCATTCGGATCTCTCTCCCCTATGACCCCTCTCGAACTTTCCCGGCATCTTTTCGACGAATGTGACGCCTTTTCGCTCAACCATCTTACACCGCTCACGTGCAAGCACGGTGTCATGGCCGCTGAACTTGCGGATCTGGTCGCCGCAAGCGGCGGCCTTCTCGCATTGCGCGAGGCAGGGCGCTCTCTCGAAGGCCGCTCGATCAACCTCGTCACCTTCGGCCGCGGACCCTCGACGGTCCTCCTCTGGTCGCAAATGCACGGCGACGAGCCAACCGCAACGCTCGCGTTGATGGACATCTTTGCATTCCTTTCGAAGAGCGCAGGGGAGCCCTGGGTGCAGCGGATGCTGGCCGATGTCACCGTGCATGTCTTGCCGATGCTGAACCCGGATGGCGCAGAGAGGTTTCGCCGGTATACGTCTGCCGAGATTGATATGAACAGGGACGCTCGCGCCCTTGCTACCCCCGAGGCTCGGCTCCTGCGTGAGGCTCAGCGGACGCTACGGCCTTCGTTCGGGTTCAACCTGCACGACCAGGGTCTCAGCTCCGTTGGCTCCTCACCGCGCGTCACCGCGGTCTCGCTCCTTGCCCCGGCTGTTGACGAAGCCCGGACCCTTCCCATGGTCCGCGTGAAAGCCATGCGCCTGGCCGCCCTCACTGCCCGGATCCTCGGACAGTTCGCCCGCGGCCATGTCGCCACCTACGATGATGCCTATGAACCCCGTGCATTCGGCGACGGGATGCAGTCCTGGGGTACCAGCACGCTGCTGATCGAATCCGGACAGTGGCCCGGCGATCCGGAAAAACGGTTCATCCGAAAACTGAATTATGTCGCCATTCTCACCGGACTGAAGGCGATCGGCGACGGGACCTATCAGGATGTCGACCTGGACGAATACACGTCCCTGCAGCCCAACGGGAAACGGATGATGGATATCATCGTCCGGGGAGCCGCACTCGCATTAGACAGCGGCAGCACGGCCACGGTCGATCTCGGGTTCATGGCTCAGCCCGGGAACCTCATGACGACCGAAATCCCGACGGCAGTGTCTCCCTATGCACTCAGGGAAATCGGCGACCTCCGCGACTACGGCGCCCTTGTAACCATCGATGCTTCCGCGCGCACCCTCAGCGCCCGGTCCGTTGCCGTCGACAAAACATTCACGCTGAATCAGCTGAAGGATCTCCTCCAGTTGTAAAGCTGAGGTTCCGGGGGAGCAGGTTGGAATCATGGTGGTCTCCCTGGACAGCCGCCGGAGGCTCCCGCCTTGCACCGGGGCCTCCCCCCGGTTCGTTCCTTCGACGTTCCCGTGCGGGGAAAACCCTCTGCCGTTGCTGCGAAAGCCGGCGTCATTTGCGCACCCTGAATCGAGCAGTTCGTCACGGAATGCCGGGACGGTGTGGCGTGCTCGCCCGTCACCGGCTCACNNTGGTAAACGCACTCGCTCAGACAACGGATGTCTACGAGGTCTACGCAATCGAGTACGCCGCCTCTCTCGGCCGCTCAGCCGTCAAGGACATTGCCGTGGGCTCTGCCTCTCAGGACAGTATCACGTTCTCGTTCTACATCTGGTATCTGAAGGGGGATAACGGCAGAAGGATCCTGGTGGACACGGGATTTCTCCGCGACAGCGGCGGTACAGGAATGCCTCTCAGGGAGTATCAGAGACCCGATCTTGCCCTTCGGAGGATCGGCGTCGGCCCGGATGAGATTACCGACGTGATCATCACCCACCCGCACTACGATCACATCGGAGGCCTGGGGCTTTTTGGCAGGGCGGCGGTCTGGATGCAGAAAAAAGACTATGCCTATTTCGTCGGAGAGGCATGGCAGAAAGGCGCCAACAATGCCGGCCTGGACAGGAGGGATGTCCCCGGAATCGTCCGGGCGAATACGGAGGGAAGACTTCAGTTTGTGAACGGCGACAGTGTGGAGATCATCCCCGGGGTGAGGGTGTTCACCGGTTCTAAGCACACATTCGAGTCCCAGCATCTTCTTGTGAACACGAAAGCGGAAAAGGTGCTTCTGGCCTCCGATGATGCGTGGTTCTACTGCAATATCGACAGTCTTCTCTCCATCCCCCTTGTGTTTGACCAGGGAGCGTATGTCCGCCAGCTCAGGAGGATGAAGACGCTTGTCTCGGCCCCCGGCCTGATCGTGCCAGGGCACGACCCGCAGGTGCTTTCGAGGTTTACGAAGGTTGCCAGTGGGGTCGTCAGGATTCGATAGAAAGGGGGGGCCAATTCCGGCTCCTTGAACAGTCCCTTCGACCCGGGGAAAACCTACACCGCCCCGGCCACCGCATTGATCGCGGCCAGGTTGACGATGTCGCTCACGCTGCAGCCGCGTGAGAGATCGTACGCAGGCTTCCGCAGCCCTTGAACCACCGGACCGATTGCCTGCGCCCCCGCCAGGCGCTGTCCCAGCTTATAGCCGATGTTACCCGCATTCAGGTCCGGAAACACCAGAACGTTTGCCATTCCTGCCAGGGGGCTTCCCGGGGCTTTCTGAGCCGCCACCTTCGGCACAATAGCCGTGTCCAGCTGCACCTCGCCGTCCACAACAATATCAGGGCGCTTTCGCCTGAAGAGGGCCGTGGCCTGCTGGACCTTTTCAACGAGGGGGTGGCTGGCGCTTCCTTTGGTGGAAAAGGACAGCATAGCCACCCTGGGCTCTTCACCCGTCAGCCGTCTGTGGTTTTCTGCCGTCGAAATCCCTATGTCCGCGAGTTGCTCCGCTGTAGGATCGGGCACCACTGCGCAGTCGGCAAAAGAGAAGACCTGTTGAGGGAACACCATCAGAAAGAAGCTCGAGACAACGCTGCAGTTCTCAGCCAGTCCGATAACCTGGATGCCGGCTCGCAAGACATCCCCCGTTGTTGACAGAGAACCGGCAACGCTGCCATCAGCCAGCCCCTCGCGCACCATCATGGCAGCGAAGAAGAGGGGGTTCTGCATGGCCTTCTTCGCGTCGGGCAAAAGCAGCCCCTTGTGCTTTCTCAGGTCGTGGAACTTTTCCGCGAAGCCGTCCAGCTTCTCCGAACTCCCGGGATCGACAATCTCGATGTCCGTGAGGGAGGTCTCCGCCCTGGCAGCCTGCTGATGGATCGCCTCAAGACTGCCGACAAGGATCGGCCGGGCAATGCACCGATCTCTAAGCTCCCGCGCTGCCTTGATGGCGCGCTCATCAGTGGAGTCCGGGAGAACAATCGTCTTTTTTGCGGTCTTTGCCTTTTCAACGATGATTGACATCAGGTCAGCGGGAATCATAGGAAAATCGCTTTCGTTAAGTATTTGGAATATTACAGAACTGGGGAAAAATCACTACAAGATAGAAAATCCAACCTGCGAGTCAAGAACTCTCTCCCAAGACTTCCTCCTTCCTCCAGCGCTCAAGATCTGACGAATTGGCGCTTTTCTCCAGAATGGCGCAAAAACGGGCAGAATTAAAAAGAATTAACCAAAAACTAATGCCCTGTGTTTGCTTTTATGTCATACCGTGGATAGATTTACCACGCTTTTGAGGGAGGACTATGTCATTTCCGGTATCTCGCAAAGTTTATATTGAGACATATGGCTGCCAGATGAACGTGGCCGACTCAGAGGTAGTGGGGGGCATCCTGCGGGAACAGGGGTACATGATGACGGGGTCGCTCGAAGAGGCGGATGTTGTCCTGATCAATACCTGTGCCGTCAGGGAGAACGCGGAGGCGAGGATTTACGGCCGNNCTGGGGCTGATGAACAGGTACAAGAGGGAAAACCCCGGAATGGTAATCGGGGTCCTGGGGTGCATGGCAGAGCGGCTTCGAGAACGCCTGGTGGAGCAGGAGAAGCTTGTCGATCTGATCATCGGCCCCGACGAGTATCGCAAGCTCCCGGGACTCCTCAGCCGGGCGTTCGAGGGGGAGAAGGGGATTGCCGTCCGCCTCTCCCGCGTCGAAAACTATGACGACATCCAGCCTTTGCGCACCGACGGGGTCAGCGCGTGGCTTTCGGTCATGCGCGGGTGTGACAAGTTCTGCACATTCTGCGTCGTTCCCTTCACCCGCGGGCGTGAAAGGAGCCGGCCGCTCCGGAGCGTCGTCGACGAGGTCGCCGGTCTGGCTCGCCTTGGGTTCAGGGAGGTTACGCTTCTCGGACAAAACGTCAATTCGTATCACGACGGCAAGCACGACTTTGCGGACCTGATGACAGCAGTTGCCTCGGTGGACCGTTCGATGCGCGTGCGGTTCACCACCTCTCATCCCCAGGACATGTCCGACCGCCTCATCGTAGCGATTGCAGGTCGCGAAAACCTCTGCAACTACGTCCACTTGCCTGTGCAGTCCGGCTCGGACAGAATCCTTGAATTGATGAACCGGTCCTACTCGGTGGACCACTATCTGAAGCTGGTCGAGCGCATTCGCAGGCGGATCCCCGGCGTGAGCCTGACGACCGACGTGATTGCCGGTTTTCCGACCGAGACAGAGGAGGATCACCGTCTGACGATGGATCTCATGCGGTCGGTCCGCTTCGACGGAGCGTATACCTTCAAGTATTCGGCACGCGAGCGCACGAAGGCATTTGAAATGCCGGAAACCGTTTCCGAAGACGAAAAAGGCCGCCGGGTTCAGGAACTCACCCGGCTGCAGCACGACATTGCTCTCGAACTGAACAGGGAGGCGATCGGCACATTGTTTCGCATCCTCGTCGAAGGACCCAGCAGGAAATCTCCGGATGAGTACACGGGCCGGACAGACACGAACAAGACTGTGGTCTTCTCCCACACGGGTGAGAAGGCAGGTGACTTTGTCGATGTCGTGATCCAACGGGCGAATTCGGCGACGTTGTTCGGAAGGCGCCGCACGGCCGGGACGGGGACCCCCGGGGAGCGTGCTGCTTGACCATAGATGTTCTTGCGCTGGCCGCGCTTCTCCTCTCCGGCCCGTTTGGCGGTGAACAGGGGCCCGACGTCAGCAGATACGTCGAGCTTGCGGCCGCCGGCCAGCTCGACGAGGTGAAAAAGGATCTCCCATCCCTCGTCTCAGCCTATCCCGATGACCCCGGGGTCATGTACCTCCGGGCGCTGGTGACGCCTGAAGGCTCCGAAGCGGTGAAAATCTACCAGAGCATTGTGGACAACCATCCGCGCAGCGAATGGGCCGACGATGCGCTCTACAAGATCTCCCAGTTTTACCAGGCCCTCGGCCTTGTCCGGACTGCCGAGTTGAAGATGGCTCAGCTTCGCAGGGAGTACCCGTTGTCCAGATACGTCACGGGCAAGAATGGCACGAACCTGGCAGTGGAAGAACGACCGTCAAAGGCAGGGGCCGCCGGCCCGCCTCCTGATTCGGAGCCTGCAGCGCGGGTTCCGGCAAAGATTCCCCCTCCATCCGCCTCACCGGCGAAAGACAGTGGTGCGGAGCTGGATGCACGGGAGTTCGCCCTTCAGGTTGGGGCGTTTTCTACCGAGCCTAACGCCGACAAGCTCCGCAAACTCTTCGCTGGGCTCGGCTATCCCGTGGAGGTGATCAGGCGGGTGCAGGAGGGCCGGACCATCTATCTCGTCTGGGTAGGCCGCTACGGCTCCGAGGAGGAAGCCCGGTCGCATATTCCCGGTATCAGGCAACAGCAGAGTATTAGCCCCATGGTGGTGAAACGGTAAGATGCCGGACGCCGTGACAAAATCGGAACCTCCTCAGCGGGAAGACGGCCTCATCCTTGGCGAGTCCGTCGCCATGCGGAAGATTCTGGAGGTCATCGAACAGGTGGCGCCCACCGACATCACCGTGCTCGTCACGGGGGAGAGCGGTGTCGGCAAGGAGGTCATTGCCAAGGCGATCCATTCCGCAAGCACACGGAGCCGCAAGCCGCTTGTTGCCGTCAACTGCGGCGCCATCCCCGAAGGGATCATTGAAAGTGAGTTGTTCGGCCACGAACGCGGGTCCTTTACGGGAGCCATGGACCAGCGCAAAGGGTATTTCGAGCTTGCGGACGGCGGGACGATCTTCCTGGATGAAATCGGCGAACTCCCCCTCGCCTCGCAGGTCAAATTCCTCCGGGTTCTGGAAAACGGCGAGTTTCTCAGGGTGGGCTCCTCCAGTCCGCGGCGTGTGAACGTCAGGGTGATCGCGGCCACGAACAAAGACCTTGAGCTCGAAGTCCGGCACAACCGTTTCCGTGCCGACCTTTTTTTCCGTCTTCGTTCGGTCAACATCTTTATTCCCCCGCTCAGGGAAAGGCCCGAAGACGTGCCGGTCTTCTTCCGCGTCTTCGCCGAGGAAGTGGCCCAGAAGCACCACATCCGATTCGCCGGTATTGCCCCGGCGGCGATGCAGCTCCTCCGCTCATACCACTGGCCCGGTAACGTCAGGGAGTTGCGCAACGTGGTTGAAAGCATGCTTGTGCTCGAGCAGGGGAAGTACCTGGAGCCTGAGGACGTCAAGAAGTACCTGAAGGACTACCGCATTCCTGAAGAGGAACGGAACCTCCCTGTGCCCCTGGTGGGAAGAAGCGTTGAACAGGCGGAGCGTGAGTTGATCTTTCGCGCACTGATGGACATCAAGGGGAACCTCGTCGAGTTGAAGAACCTGCTGACGAGGCAGCAGCCGGATGGATCCCGCGGTGACCATGCCGTCCGGGAGCCGGAGGAAAACCGGACGCTCTCCCTGCAGGATATGGAGCAGAGGATGATCACCGAGGCGCTGGAGCGGTACAAGGGGAACCGGCGCGTGGCAGCGCGCGCACTGAACATCAGCGAGCGGACCCTCTATCGCAAGATCAAGGAATTCGGACTCGAATGAAAATCCGCCGCACGACAGGATTCATCGCCGGTGTCGTTGCAGCGGCAGCAGTCGTTCCGGTGCTCCATGGATGCTACTCGTTTACGGGCGCATCCGTTCCCCCGCATCTCAAGACGGTTGCCATTCCGCTGGTCGACGATCAATCGGGGTTCGGCGAACCGGGACTCAGGGAGCAATTCACCACCGCGCTGACGAATCTGTTCATCAGCGACAACAGCCTGGAAGTCTCCAACCGCACGACGGCGGATGCGGTCCTGGAGGGTTCCATCACGTCAATCTCCGACGCCCCGGCAATTGTCCAGCAGGGGCAGCAGGGGGAACAGGTCAGCAAGCGGCGGATTACGGTAAATGCAAAATTTGTATTCCAGGATATGAAACTGCGGCACAAGGTGTGGGAGAAGAATTTTTCGAACTGGGGCGACTATGATGTGGGCGGAGGGCCGTCGCAGCGTCAGGCAGGGCTTCAGGAGGCCGTCCGTAAGCTTACCGAGGATGTCCTCCTTGAGACGGTCTCAGGTTGGTGACCGGTGGGGGTCGCCGGACCGGCAGTTCACCATCGTTTCACAATACGAGGCGTAATCGCAGACCATCATGGCAGAGATCATTTTGTTTTCGTATATCTTCTCGCTGACGGTCCTTCTGATATTCGGATCGCACGGCTTTATCATGATTTATTATTACCTCAAGTACCGGTCGAAAAAGCATCAGCCGGCGGGCGAGATCGCCTCCTATCCTGTGGTCACCGTCCAGCTCCCGGTCTTCAACGAGATGTACGTGGCCGGGCGTCTGATCGATGCCGCGTGCGCGATGGTCTATCCGAAGGACAAGCTGGAGATCCAGCTGTTGGACGATTCGACGGACAGCACCGTGGAGGTGGTCGCAGCGTACGTGGAAAAGTTCAGGAAGCAGGGATTCGACATCAAGCAGCTCCGGCGCGAGAACAGGAAGGGTTTCAAGGCGGGAGCACTCCGGGAAGGCCTGGAGCTTGCCCGCGGTGAGTTCATCGCCATTTTCGATGCCGACTTCATCCCGCGGCAGGATTTCCTCCTCAAAACTGTTCCGTATTTCATCACGGATCCCCGTATCGGCATGGTGCAAACACGCTGGGAGCATCTGAACTCCGAATACTCGCTGCTGACGCGTACCCAGGCGATGGCGCTCGACGGCCATTTTGTGATCGAGCAGTCGGTCAGGAACAACGTGGGCTTCTTCATCAATTTCAACGGAACCGGAGGAGTCTGGCGGCGCTCCTGCATCGAGGACGCCGGCAACTGGCAGGCCGATACGCTGACGGAGGACCTGGACCTGAGTTACCGCGCCCAGCTCCGCGGGTGGAAATTCAAGTATCTGAACAACGTTACCTCGCCGGCGGAGCTCCCCTCGGAAATCAATGCCCTGAAGTCCCAGCAATTCCGATGGACCAAGGGGGCGATTGAAACAGCGCGCAAAATCCTGCCGGTGGTCTGGAAATCGAAGCTCGCGCTGGCGGTCAAAATCCACGCAACGTTCCACCTTACCAATAACCTGGTCTTCCCGTTCATCGTCCTCGCCGGGATTTTAAACGTTCCCCTGGTGTTCATCAAACACGAGGGGTTGTACGATTCGTACTTCACGTTCATGTCGGTCTATGTCTTTGCCTTCATCGGCTCATTTCTCTTCTACCTCTTCTCGCAGAAGGATGTGTATGCCGACTGGCGCCGCCGCATCTTCCTCTTCCCCCTGTTCATGGCCGGGAGTATGGGATTTGCCGTGAATAACAGCCGCGCCGTCATCGAGGGCCTGTTCCATAAAAAGAGCGAATTCGTCCGTACCCCCAAGTACAGCATCCGAAACAAGAAAGATTCCTGGACCGGCAAGCAGTATGTCCCCATCAAGATCAGCTCGACGGTTGTCATCGAGATGATTCTTGCGGTGTATTGCCTCTTCGGCGTGGTATCGTCAGTCTACTTCCTGGAGATCGCCGCTGTCCCCTTTCAGCTGCTGTTCTTCCTGGGATTCACGTTCGTGTCCGTGATGTCGCTCAAGCACGCATGGCTGGCGCGGCATCTGTCCCCCAAATAGCGCGGCAGGGCCTGCAAGAGGTCTCATGAGCGATGTGAGCAGCACCGGTGACACACCGGAACCCGGACCGCGCTTCGCACGTGAAGCAGCGGACCTGATTGCCGCCGGCGACACAGCCGGCGCCCTTGCCCTTGCCCTGGAGGGGGCCGGGCGGTATCCCTGGTACCCGACGGGGCTCCTGATCCTCGGACAATGCCATGCGGCCTCGGGGAACATCCCTGAGGCGCTGACGGCGCTCCGCGAGGTGCAGCGGCTTCTGCCCGATGCGCCTGTTGTGCGCGAGATGCTGGCGGGACTGGAAGCGAGGCTGAACCAGCCTCCACAGGAGGCACCGCCCGAGCTGCCCGGAGTGACTGCCGGGGAAGGGCGGGGCCCCGACGTGGATATGGAGGCGCTCGCGGAACGGCTGCGGGATGTCTCGCGGATAGCATCACCTGAGCAGTCTCAGACGGGAAGCGAGGAACTTCAGGAGCCGGAGGCGCCTCCTCAGTCCGGTGCTTCCCCGCTCCTGGTCTCTGTGACTCTCGCCGAGATTTATGTTCAGCAGGGACAGTTCCAGGAGGCGATCCACGCTTACCGGGCACTGATTGAGCGGCATCCCGAGGAGGAGGAGAAACACACCAGGAGGATCGCGGAGATAGAGGAGCTCCTCAGAAAAGAGGACTCCTGAGGGAGGGTTGCAGGCGCATTCCGGGGGCAGCACGACCGGTGGCGGCCCTACCCGGATGGGGAACAGTTGCATCCCGGAAAACGAAAAAAGCCTCTTCGCCACGAAGAGGCTTTTGCATAAATTCAGGGCCGATGAGTCCGGCCGGACCTTATTTCAAATGGTTGACAAATCGTGTGAGCTTGGACTTGTCGTTTGCCGCCTTGTTCCTGTGAATGACCCCCTTTGCGGCCAACTGGTCGAGCAGCTTCACCGTTTTTTGCAGCTCCGGCAGGGCGTGCTCCTTGTCCGTTGCTGCGCGGACGCGCTTGACGGCCGTTCTCATTTTCGACTTCCACTGTGTGTTGCCTGCCGCGCGGCGCTTGGTTACGCGCGCGCGCTTTTCCGCCGATTCATGCTGTGCCATTCAGACCTTCCGGTGGTGATCTGCAACAACGGCCATATCGTTACGAATGAATAATATACACACGCACCGGTAAAAAGTCAACGACCGGACGTCATTCTTGCCTTTTTTTCACTGGCTCAGTATATTGCTGAGCCATGGCCATCCCGCTGCCGGAACCCATCCCCGCATCAGGCCGCACCATCGAGCGTATGGAGGCTGAATGAAGATCGCTGTCTGCATCAACCACGTCCCCGACACGGAGACGAAGATCAAGGTCGCGCCCGACAATATTTCCATAGACAGAACGGGTGTGAATTACATGCTCAGCCCCTATGACGAGTTCGCCCTTGAGGAAGCGCTCCGGCTTCGTGAGAGGTTCAAGGGTGAAGTGACCGCCGTAAGCCTCGGGGGAGATCCCCACAGGGACACGCTCCGGAAGGCTCTGGCCATGGGGGTGGACAGGGCGTTGCTGCTCAAAGAAGACGGGGAGCGGGATTCCTTCGGCGTTGCCTCTGGTCTCGCCGAAGAGTTGAAGACCATGTCGCCCGATATCGTCCTGTTCGGCAAGCAATCGATCGACTACGATAATGCGCAGGTTGGAACTCTCGTGGCCGCATTGCTGGGCATTCCTTCGGTCTCGGTGGTGGTGCGAATGGAGGTACGCGACGATGGCACAGTTTCCTGCGATCGCGAGATCGAAGGGGGGCATGAAACCGTGCAGACGAAGCTGCCGGCCGTGTTCACCGCGCAGAAAGGGCTCAATGAACCCCGCTACCCGTCGCTCAAGGGGATCATGGCTGCCAAGAACAAGCCGATTGAAGCGAAGCCTGCCGCCGCTGTTCCAGCCCGTGTTGTGACCGTCTTGATGCGGCGCCCCCCGGCCAAGACCCCCGGCAGGGTTGTGGGCACAGACAAGAGTGCCGTCCCAGAACTCATCCGCCTCCTCCACGAGGAAGCGAAGGTCATTTAATTCACCATCGCCTGCGTGGTCAACCATGAATGTGCTCGTCTTTGCGGAACAGCGTGATGCAGCGTTCAAGAAGTCGTCGTTCGAGGCGGTGGCTGCAGGAAGGGCCCTTGCGGACCAACTCGGCGGGCAGTGTGCCGCGTTGGTGATCGGGAGCGGAGTCGCTTCCTCAGCCGGCGGGCTCGGGGCATACGGTGCCTCAAAGGTTTATGCGGTGGATGCGGCGGCCTTCGCGCGCCATGCGAGCCTTGCGTGGTCGAAGGTTGTTGCGGATGCCGCGGAGACGTTCGGCGCCGGCGTCGTGCTGCTCTCTGCAACGCAGATGGGCAAGGATATTGCACCGCGCATCGCCGTCGCCCTTGCAGGAGGCCTGGCCTCAGACTGTACCGCCCTGCGCGTGGAAGGAGGGGACATCATTGCAACGCGCCCGGTCTTTGCCGGCAAGGCCTTCATCGAGATGAGGATCACCACACCGGTGAAGATCATCACCCTGCGCCCCAACGTGTTCACGGCCGTCCCCGGAGTCGGAACGGCGCCTGTGGAGATGCTCGACCCGGATCTTCCCGAATCGCTCTTCACGACCTCTGTGACCGACACCAAGGTGTCGACCGGCCGCCCCGATGTGGCCGAAGCGAAAATCATCGTGTCCGGGGGAAGGGGGCTGAAGGGCCCGGAGAACTTCCGGATGATCGAAGACCTGGCCGATGTGCTGGGTGCCGGCGTGGGCGCTTCACGTGCCGTGGTGGACGCCGGCTGGCGCCCTCACACGGAGCAGGTGGGGCAGACCGGGAAAACAGTGTCACCCAATCTGTATATCGCCTGCGGAATCAGCGGTGCCGTGCAGCACCTTGCAGGAATGTCGTCCTCTAGGTATATTGTTGCCATCAACAAGGACAAGGACGCTCCCATCTTTCAGGTTGCCGATTACGGGATTGTTGGAGATCTGTTCGAGGTCGTGCCCGAGCTCACCGTCCGTCTCAAGGAAAATCTGGGGAAGTGAGCGCAGGTTTTTCTCTTTGCTTTGATTGCGGGGTGCGGTGTGGAAAGGGTTCCGGTAGACATCCTCGGACTGTCGACAAGTCCTGCAAGCGGCGGTGCGTTCGCGCTGATCCTGCGCGAAGTGAACGGGAACAGACGGCTCCCCATCATCATCGGGGCGGCGGAGGCTCAGTCGATCGCCCTGGAGATGGAAGGAATCAAGCCACCCCGTCCCCTCACCCACGACCTCATGAAGAATATCATCACGGCGTTCGGCGCCGAGCTGTCCGATATCATCATTGACGAGCTCCGCGACGGTACGTTCTACGCAAAGCTGAACATCGACAACCAGCTCATCGACTCGCGTCCCAGCGACGCCATAGCCCTGGCGGTCCGCTACGGCGTGCAAATCTACGTTGCCTCGGGTGTCATGGACGAGGCGGCGTTCGTTCCGGATGACGAGGAAGAGGAACAGCAACCGCTCCAGCCCCCTCAGTCAGGCAAGCCTTCCAAGCCCAAGCAGCAGGGGCCGGCACCATCAAAGGCGCAGCGCCTGGAACAGCTCCGGCAGCAGCTCCAGGAAGCACTGGAGCGCGAGAACTATGAGAAGGCCGCCCAGCTTCGCGACGAAATCCGCAAGCTTGAGCTTCGCGATTGACCCACCCCCCTTTTTCGCCCCAGCCATAAACCGCAGGCACTGTCAGGCAGCCCCGGGCGAGATCACTCCGCAGACGGTCTCACTCCGTACTCGTCGGATACCCTGATCCTGGCTTCGGGGATCCTCTGTCCTCATCGCACTCACCGTTTCCGTCACCGTCTTGTCGACAGGTCTCCGGGACCGGCACTGCAAGGCATCTCCCTCGCCGGACGCCGGCCCTTCCTCGTCCAACAGTACGCAGCCTGCGTCCCTGGCGGGAGCGTGGCGGATCTTATTCCTCCTCCTTGTGGGCCCTGCTCCTGAGCTTTTCCACCGCATCCTTCGCCGTTTTCGCCAGGTCTTCGGCCGGGTCGGAGGCGATGGACTCCAGGAGGGGGAGGAATGACTCGTCGCCGTACTGTCCCAGGTAGCTGATTGCTGTCGATCGGATGACCGGGGACTTGTCCTTCACGAGCGTGCTGAGCAGCGCGAGGAATTCGCTCCGGATTGAGGAGTACCCCCTCAGGACCTGGATGGCGCCGTGGCGGGTCCAGGGATGCTCTCCGTAGCGCACCATGCGGAAGGCGGCCTCGATGGCCCGCGTCGAATCGACCCGGTTCAGCGCGTACAGTGCGCTGGAAGCTATGGCGCTCCTCCTGGAGGGGACGCTGAGGTACTGGACGATGGCCGCGGCGGCATGGGCGGAGTCTGCCTTCGAAAGCGCGCCCAGGGCCGAGCCGACCACCCCATAACTTGAATCGTGCAGCGCGACCCGCACTGCTGCAACGATGCTGTCCCCTCTGAGCCCGCCAAGGTACTCAACTGCGGCCGTGCGCACGCCGGAGTGCCGGTCGCGCGATGCTGCCAGGAGGACCGAAGCCGTCTCCCTCTTTGCCTCCTCCCCGGTGGAGAGGAGGTCCCCCAGACAGATGACGGCCTGCCGCCGCACTCCGTAGAAGGGGTCATGGAGCGCGAGCCGGCCAAAGACCGGGACGACGTCGTCGCTGTCTGGCTGCGCGGCAAGCTCTTTCACCGCCCTGATGCGCTCGACGGGATTCGACGCATGCAGCGCCTGCTCTTTCCACTCTTCGCGAGACTTCCGGAACCGGAGCTCCTTCAGGAGCCAGTCGCCGGGATCGAAAAGCACCATGGAAGGCTTTTCGGCACACGGGAGCGTCAGCACGGTGTCCTTTGTCCAAACCGCCGCACGGTGCGTCGTCACGCCCGAGGGTGTGGTCACCTCGACTTCCACGGGCATCCGGAAGACCCCCGTCAGGCTGTCAATCACCTGAGTCTGGCGGACGGCCAGCTGAAGAGTCCGTGCGGTATCGCTCCAGGTGTAGGAAACGTCGTAGACCGGATGTCCGGCCCGGTAGAGCCACTCGTCGAAGAACCAGTAAAGATTCTGCCCGGTCGCTTCCTCAATGGCGCGCTTGAAGTCGTTGGTTTCGACGGTCTGAAACCGGTACGTCGTCGCATAGAAATTGATCGCGCGCCAAAACAGCGAATCTCCCAGCGTGAACCTGAGCATGTGGAGGATAGCAGAACCACGCGGATAGACATTCGTAGTGTACGTGCCTTGGCTGACGACCGGCTTTCTTCCGAGGGCCCGGTCAATATTGATGCCCGCCTGCTGATCGCCGTACAGGTGGTAGATGAACTCATCGCGGCCGCGGGATGCCTCAAGGTACAGCGGGTCGAAGTAGCTTGCAAAGCTCTCATTCAGCCAGAGATGACGCCAATCCTTGCAGGTGATCAGGTCCCCCCACCATTGGTGCGCCATCTCGTGCGCGATCAGGCCTGCGGGCGATTCGTCGAGACGGGCCCGTGCATCCAGGATGATGCTCTCGTCCAGGAGCGTCGTGGCACTCGTATTCTCCATGCCGCCGTACATGAAATCGGTCAGCTCCACCTGCGCGTACTTGGGCCAGGGGTACGGTACGCCGATCCTCTCCGCAAGGAATGTCATGATTGCAGGGGTCTCCGCAAAGCAGGCCCGGGCATCATCCTCCTGTCCGGGATAGACGTAGTAGTCCAGCGGGACCGTTCCCGCCTTGTCGTGGAGAACGGAATACTCCCCGGCGGCAAGCATGATCAGGTATGATGCATGCGGGATATCCTGGCTCCAGTGAAACGTCCTGGTTCCCAATGCCCGGTTTTCCGTGATCCTGACGAGCCGGCCGTTGGAAACCAGCACATAGGAACTCTTCACCGTTCCAATCACTTCCGAGGTTGCCCTGTCGTTCGGGAAATCGTAGCAGGGGAACCAGAAATGGTTGTCCATGTCCTCTCCCTGAGTCCAGATCAGCCATGGCTTCTGCGGGAATCCCGAGTCGGGCTGGGTGAAATAGAGCCCCTTCTTCGGCGTGCAGGAGTACTCCACGGTCAGCGTCAGGGTATCGTGCCGGGTCCAGGGACGACCGAGGTCGATGAACAGCGTCTTCGGATGGAGCGAGAACGCAAGCGGCTTCCCCCGGTGTGTCACCCGGCTGATCTGCATTTCCTCGGCATCGAGCTCAACATTCCTCAGCTCCGGAAGAAAGGGAACGAGCGTAATGGCGGTTCGGCCGCTGACGGATTTCCGCGCCTCGTCGAACGATACCTCGATCCTGTAGTGCAGCACGTGGAACGTCCTGTCCCGTGCTTCACCTGAGAGGGAGTCGCGGACCGGGAACAGTGCCTGCCCCGGGGCTGGGCGGGTGAGGCCGGCGAAGAACGCGAGCGCGAGGAGGCCGCGGAGAAGTGTGCGCATGAGAAGCCCGGATGATGAGAGGAATGTGGCTGCGTGGCGGCAGGGACTCTCGAGGAGCCTCCGTTTCCGGCAGGCTTGCCTGCCGTCTTCGCACGTTGCCCCGTCCTGCTAGAACCTGTCTCTTCGCTTGTACCCCCGCTTCTGCCCGGAGGTCAGCTTTTTCACCTTCTGTTTATTGACGATTTTCTCCCGTGCGTCGTACTTGCTGCGCAGGTGGGACATCTCCCGCTGCAGCTTCCGGTAGTTTTCAAGCCGGTCCAGGCCGAGGTGCCCCCCCTCAACGGCCTCTCGGATGGCGCAGCCCGGCTCCGTGTCGTGAAGGCAGTTGGTGAACCTGCACCGCAGGGCAATCTCTTCAACGTCTTCGAAGCTCTCCTGCAATCCCGAGCCCTCACCCCAGAGCTGAAGTTCGCGAAGACCCGGAGTATCGATCAGCATCCCGCCCGACGGAATGAGCACAAGCTCCCGGTGTGTCGTGGTATGCCGGCCCCCGCTGTCGCTCTCGCGCACCCCGCGGGTCTTCATCCGCTCCTCACCCAGGAGCTCGTTGATCAGACTGGATTTGCCGACGCCCGAGGACCCCAGCAGGGCCCCGGTGATGCCGGTCCGGAGAAAAGCGCGGAACTCACCAATCCCTTCATGGCGCGGGACACTCGTGACCAGAAGGGGTACACCCGGAGCGGCGGCGGCCGCCATGGCAAGCGCCGATTCGAGATCCGGACAGAGGTCAGCCTTGTTCAGCACCACAACCTGACGGGCGCCGCTTTCCCGGGCAAGGACAAGATAGCGCTCGATGCGGGCGGGGTTGAACTCGTGGTCAAGTCCGGAAACCAGGAACGCTGTGTCGATATTCGCCGCGATGATCTGAGCTACTGTCCTCGCCCCGGGCACTTTCCTGACAAAACTACTGCAACGAGGAAGGATTCCGACGATGAGACCCGTCTGTTCGGCCGGCCGGGCTTCGATCGCGACCCAGTCCCCCACCACCGGCAGATCGCTCGCCCCTTCCGCCGCGAACTTCAAACGGCCGGCGGCATGGCAGTGCAGTAGCCCTGCGGGGGATACCGCCTCGAGATCTCCCTTCTGCACGACGATGCGCGCAGGGAGGCATCCCGGTGGGGCGTATTTGGCAAACGCCTCCGCCAGGACGGGAGTCCAGCCATAGGGTTCCAGATCCATCGCTGAAGTGACTACAATCGGGGAATGTCGTATCTTAGACCCCTAATCTACCAATCTGCAGCCTCTCCTACAATACGATCGGCGCTTTTTCCGACTTCTGCCACATTGAGGGAATACCCGAAATGCTTCGTGTCCTGATTGTCTCGGCCGCCATGATCCCAGCCCTTGGAGGCCTGAAGCCTCCCGCATTCGAGCCCGCGCTCGTCAAACCCGACACGGTGAAGTACTCGCAGAAGATGAAGGTCATGGGTCGCGAGATCACGGTGACCATCACGCGCAGCATCAAACAGATTCTCCTGGGGTCCGCGAGCGCCTGGCAGGTTGTCGATCTGGTGACAAGCCCGATGGGGCAGGGATCCGACACCCTCGACATCGATGCCTCGTCCCTCATGCCGATACGGCGCTCGGGGAGACAGGGACCGCAGTCCATACAGCTGACCTTCTCCTCCGCAGCGATCAGGGGGAGCATCTCCTCGGGCGCGATGTCGATGCCGGTCGACCTCAAACCCGCAGGTCTGACCCTTCCCGATGGTGCGGGCCTGGAGGTACCCCTTGCCACGCTGCCGCTGAAGGAGGGATATGCGGCGAGCTTCGGTCTCATCGACCTGATGAAAATGAAAATCGAGCCCGTGACCGTCACCGTGACCGGATTGGAAAAAGTCACGATTGCCGCCGCCCCCCAGGAAGCCTACAAGGTGGAAATGGTTCCAGATGACGACCCGGCCACGAGTCAAACATTCTGGATCGCAAAAGGGAGCCGCCGCCTCATCAAATCGGAGGCCAGACTGCCAGCGGCAATGGGCGGAGGAACCGCGGTAAGTGAGATGGTGACAAACTGAGGGGTTTTTCTTCAGCCGCATCCTTTGGTGCAGCGAGGACGCGTTACGGGACGCATCGCCATCAGAATGGGAGAAACGATTTGGGCCTCGCAGGGACGCCTGTTCAGGCGTGCCCCCGTGAGGCCCTCCGCGTTCTGCGCACCTTTACGTTTCCAGCCTCAGCGCTACCGGCTGCCTCCCTTCCTGATGAGCTTCTTCAAGGTCTCCATGTTCTCCACATCCTCGTGCATATCCTCGCTCTTCTCGGTCTCCAGGATTTTCGGCACCCGCTCCAGACGGGAATCGTTCATGAGACTCCTGAATCCCTCCTTTCCTATCAGACCTTTCCCGATATGTTCGTGACGGTCGAGCCGTGAGCCGAACGGCTTTTTGGAATCGTTGACATGAATGACAGCGAGCCTCCGGAGACCTATCACGCTTTCGAACTCGCTCATCGTGGTTTCCCAGCCTTCCGGGGTCTGCACCGGGTAGCCCGCCGCAAAGAGATGGCACGTGTCGATGCAGACGGCCATGCGGTCCTGGTCTTTCACCAGGTCGATGATGGAGCGTAGGTGTTCGAAGCGGTATCCGACGGCATATCCCTGGCCCGCCGTGGTTTCGAGTGTGGTGAGCACGCGGAACCCTTTGGTCCGGTCGTGAATTCCATTGAGCGATTCCGCGATGCAGCGGATCCCCCCTTCCTCGCCTGTCCCGCCATGAGACCCCGGGTGGAAGACAAGGGCGTGGACTCCGAGCGCTTCGCAGCGCCTGAGTTCATCCTCGTATGCTGCACGGGACTTCTTGAGAATGTCAGGGTTTCCGGCGCAGAGATTGATCAGGTAGGCTGCGTGCGCCACTACCGGGCTGACCGTCGACTGTGCCGCAGCATCGCGGAAGGCCCGGATGTCGGCGTCGGAAAGAGGCTTGGCCGCCCACTGGTTGGCGTTCTTGACGAAGATCTGCATGGAGGTGCAGCCTATGCGCGCCGCCCGCTCATACGCCGTGAAAACGCCTCCGCTGACCGAGACATGGGAGCCGAGAAGAAGCATGTGTCACCAGGAGTGTTGTTCCTGTGGAAGATGCCGGGTCCTGCGACCGTAGTATGCGCACCAATCAGGGAAAACGCAAGGGCCCGCCCGGTCCGGCGGCGATCCTGCACGACCCGGACTACCGGAATATCTCTTCCGCTTCGCACTTCCGGAAAGCCGGGGGTGCGGGGACAATCTCAATGTCAGGAACAGAGCCCGGCATGCAGGTTCCGGGGCCTCTTCCTTCCTACCTGATCACCAGCTCTTTCATGATGTTCTCGGCATGGGCGAACTTGTCCAGAATAAACAGCACGTACCTGGCATCGACGCTGATGGTCCGGTTCAAAGGCTCCTGAAAAACGTAGTCGCCTACCACCGATTCCCAGTTGCCGTCGAAGGCGCACCCCACCAGCTCCCCCTTCCCGTTGATTACCGGACTGCCGGAATTGCCCCCGGTAATGTCCATGTTGGCAATGAAGGCCACGGGCACATCATTCAGCTTCGGATCGGCATAACGCCCGAAATCTTTCTTTTGCCACAGTTCCTTCAGCCTCGCCGGCACAATGAACGGGTCTTCCCCGGTCTCCTTCTCCATCACACCTCCGAGCGTGGTCACTTCATCCAGGTCGACGGCGTCGCGCGCGTGCAGCGGCTTCACCAGTCCGTACGTGAAGCGGATCGTCCTGTTGGCGTCGGGATACATCACCGTCTCTTTCTTCCAGCCCATGAGGGCTTCCATGTACTTGCCCCGGAGCGTTGTGAAGAGTGGAGTCAGCCTGCTGGTGTGCTGCTGAGTGGAGAGCTGGTCAGGATCGATCTTTGCGGACAGCTTCACGTAGTCGTCCTTCATGATCTTCTCGGGACCTCTCGCCAGGAGCTTCAATGTCCCTTCCGGGGTCGCAAGATCCGTGCTCTCATAGAGATCGTTCACAAACTCTGCTACCTCCTTTGCGCGGGCCTCGCCGGTCCTGCTTCCGACGATCTCCCGGAATGCGGCTATCTGCTGTCCGGCCGGCATGTCGGCCGATTTCAGGATCAGCGCGATGAGCGTGGCCTTCTCCACGTTGAGATCGTAATTCTTGAACACCGAGGTGGCAAACTCCCGAACCGCTGCCGCATCCTTCTCGGTCGGCTCCGCCACGGTGGCGAACTGGCGGAACCGTGTTGCCAGACGGAGGATATCCACTCCGGTCGTCAGATTCTGCAGCAGCGAGGCCTTCCTGGCGTACGAGCGGGAATCGGAATCCGCCTCTGCAAGATCTGCGAGGACGTTTCCGTACCGTGTCTTCAGCAGAGGAGAGGAGTTCACATATGCTATGAAGTCGGCCTCCTCGCTCTTCCGCCGGGTCAGGAGATCAGACCGGCGCATCCCCGCGAGCACTCCCAGGTAGTTCTTGTAGGTGTTGGCAAGACTGCGGACACGGTTCGCGTACTTGAGCTCGATCGCCCGGTCCTTTTTGCCCCAGAGGTCGATGATGTCCATTCTGGTTTTGTAGAGATCGATGGACGTCGGCATGACCTCATCGCGCAGGAGCTCCACCCCAGACGCTTCGCGGTAGCGAAAGGTGCGCCCTGGGAAACCCAGGATCATCGTGAACGACCCTTCGCTGACTCCCTCCGCGGAAAACGGAAGGAACAGCTTCGGATGATACGGGACATTCTCCTTGGAATACTTCGCCGGCTTGCCGTCCGGCCCGACGTACGCTCTCATGAGCGCAAAATCGCCTGTGTGGCGAGGCCACATCCAGTTGTCCACCTCGCCTCCGTAGTTCCCGATAGCGCTCGGGGGCGCAAACACCATCCGCACGTCGCTCAGCGACTCGAAAGTAAAGAGGTAATACTGGACGCCGNNGACTTTGCCCTGATGGCCCGTTCACGCTCACCGGCTGGCATGGAATCCTTCACCGCGGCGAGGACGTTGGATGTGACCTCCCGGATTTCCTTGACAATCTGAGCCGTGTAGGTGGTCGGGAGTTCCTCCGCGTGGGAGGCGGCGTGGAAGCCGTTTTTCAGGTAGTCGTCCTGGACCGAGCTGAGAGCCTGAAGGCCGGCGAATGCGACATGGTGGTTGGTGATGATCAGCCCGTCGGCCGAAATGAACGAGCCCGTCCCCCCGCCGAGAAGGATGATGGCATCCTTCAGGCTCGGGCCGGTCGCGCTGTAGATCTGCTCGGGTGTCAGCTCCAGGCCGTGCTGCTTCATCCCGGCCAGCGGGAGCTTGTTGACGTTGTTGAGAAGCCACATTCCCTCATCATCCCAGCGACCGCCGAAGAATAGTCCAAAGACAAGCAGTGATGGAATGGCTATTGAAAGCCTCTGTTTCATAAGGCAACCTCTGAAAAACACTGAGGAATGAGAACGAAGGGAGGGCGGAAACACGTTCGGTGTGATGTCGCCACACTGGACCGGTCCGCCTGCTGCGGGACAAGCCGTGCTCCTGGAGGATTTGGCCGCGGAGACTCCCCAATGTACGTGAAATCTACGAATACTACAACCCTTCTCCCTCCGTGGCTCAGGCCGCCTTCAGGCCAGTCATATTTGCCGCCCTGCGAGATGCAGTCTACAGTGAATTGTTAAAATCGCGACGATTTCACACCTTTTCCCGACCGATTAACGGGGAACGGAGAAACCTGGCGGCGCATATTCTTGTTTAATGCATGAACATGACTCGCACCATCCTGACACGCCCGCTCCGGATCCCGGCAACCGTTGTCCTTGTCGGTTATCTCGCTTCTTGCGTTCTGTTGGCAACAGCCCACCGCGACGATCTGAACGGTCCGTCCCGTGCCGGCATGGCCCTTGCCGCGCATACCTGCGGCGCGCACGAGCATCATGTTCCGCTCGAGCTCTGGCATCCCTGCCCGGCATGCCTCCTGGGCAGCCACTGCCTCTGCACCCTGGCGTTTCCATCGCCGATGCCCTACCGGGCACCGCTCGTTGCCGTTGCAGTCCCTGCACCGGCTGTTCCCCATATCTCTTCGCCGGAAACTCTCAATCCCTCGAAACGCGGACCTCCAACGGCTTGATCGTTCGCCGTCGCCATGCAGGGAATCCGAACATCGTTGGAGGCATCATGCACCGTTCCGTATGGTGGTCCATGGCAGTTGTGCCGCTGCTTGCGGCCGCAGCCGCGCCGGGGCTTGCCCAGACCACCGTCAATCCCGACATCAGCATCATTCCTCGTTTTCGCGTAGAGTCGAATGACGGCGAAAAGCTCGATCAGGGCAAGAGAGAATTCAGCCGGCCTGATCTCCAGTTCGAAGAACTGGAGCTAGCGATCCAATCATATTTGAACCCCTATGCACGGGGCGACGTCATCCTCACCATCCCCGGTCCCGACCTGGAAAACAGCAAACTCGGCATTGAAGAGGTCTATGCGTCTGTCCTTCGCGGACTTCCGCTCGATCTTAACCTCCGGATCGGCAAATACCGGGCGGAATTCGGCAAACTCAATATGGTGCACCCGCACGCCTGGCCGTTCATCACCCAGCCTCTGTCTCAGCTGCGGTTTTTCGGTGAAGAAGGCCTGAACGATCTCGGGATCTCGGCCAGCGTGCTCCTTCCGACTGGTGACGTCTACTCGAGGCTCACGGTGGACCTGCTCCGGGGAAACTCGGTCGGCAAGGCGGCCGGCCTTCCCGACACAACGGGAGCTCAACCCCTGTACGCCACATCGGCCCGGCTGATGGCATTCTTCACGCTGGGCGACAAGAGCGACCTGGAGGCTGGGCTGAGTACCTACACGGGCATCCACGACCCGTACAATCACTACCGCTTCTGGTATTTGAATGGAGACATGAAATACAAATACCGTTCAAGTGCCTACACGTCGCTGACAGTTCAGGCCGAATACCTCTTCAATACCCGCACGGTCACTGCAGCCCCCGCTCCCGTCTCCGGTACGCTCAACACCTCCGGACTCTACATGTATGCGGACTACCAGTTCTTCAAGATTTTCAGCGCCGGGGCTCGTTACGACTGGTCGGAACAGCCCTATTCTGCCGGCGACAGGGCGTGGGCCGTGGCGCTCTTCCTGGGATACTATCCCGTTGAGGAGACACTGGGAGTCAGGTTCCAGTACCAGCACACGGAAACTGAACCGGGGACCAGTACCAGGGCGGTCAACCTGCTGGCGCTCCAGGTTTTGTTTTCCATGGGCCCGCACAAGGCCCACCCGTTCTGAGGCCGTTCGAACACAAACGCCTCGCACTCTCGAAAGGATTGTCGATGAAATATGTTCTTCTCTGCGCTGCAGCCTGCCTGCTCACAACTGCCGGATTCGGAGAGATCAGGATTGTGACCTCGCTTCCCGATCTTGCCGATTTTGCCAGGCAGATAGGCGGCGATAAGGTCAAGGTTGATTTCATCGTGAGGGGAGATCAGAACCCTCACTTCGTCGAGGTCAAACCCAGCTATATGATGAAGCTCAAGTCCGCTGATCTTTTCTTTATCATCGGGATGGAGCTGGAAATGTGGGCGCCGCAGCTGGTCGACGGCTCACGGAACGAAAAGCTGTCGGTGGTGGACCTCTCCAAAGGGATTCAGAAACTGGAAGTCCCCTCCCGGGTTGACGCCAGCCAGGGCGATGTCCACAGATTTGGCAATCCCCATTATTGGCTCGACCCGCGGAATGTCCGGGTCATCATGGACGAAATGGTGGATGCCATGGTCTCAGTGTCGCCCTCCGATGAGAAGCTGTTCCGAGCCAATGAGGACGTGTACCTGAAAAAGCTGGAATCCATGATCCCGCAATGGGAAGGAGAGATGAAACCGTTTGCTGGCAGCAGGATCATCACTTTTCACAAGAGCTGGAGCTACTTTACAAACTGGCTGAACCTGACGGTGGCCGACCAGGTGGAACCCAAACCGGGGATCACTCCGACCCCCAGCCATACGGCGGATCTGATCGCCCTCGTGCGAAAGGCCGCCATCAAAGCGATTGTCGTAGAACCGTTCTATGATATGAGCGCTCCGGAACAGATCGCGCATGCGGGCGGTGCGAAAGTACTGATGCTTCCCCCCTCGGAAGGTGTGGTGGATGGGACCGGAGACTATATTGCTCTGATGTCGTATGACGTGCGCACGCTTGCCGCGGCGCTGAAGTAACGTCCCCGCAAGGCTGTCATGGTGAACCGGCCATGAGCACGGTCCGCCTCTCCCGTTCCACGGTGATGAGAGCACTACGATGATCATTACGTTCAAGAAGGCCCGGCTTGGGTATGGCCGCAAAGTCGTGCTGAACGATATAAGTTTCACCATCGAGGCCGGAGACTACTTCGGTATCGTCGGGCCGAATGGCGCGGGCAAGACCACGATGCTCCGTGCCATTCTTGGAAGCCTCAAGCCGCTGGGAGGGACCGTCGAGACGGAGAGCCCGTCGGGAGGACCGCTGCGTATCGGGTACGTGCCCCAGCGCGATACAATCGACGACGTGCTTCCCTACACGGTCGATGAGGTGGTCGTGATGGGACGGTTTCGCCGGCTCGGGCTCCTGCGCCACCCTTCCCATGCCGACCGCGACGCGGTCTCCCGGTCTCTCACCCATGTGAAGGTGGAAAACCTTCATGCCCACACCTTCAAAGATCTCTCGGGAGGTCAGAAGCAGCGTGTGCTCATCGCGCGCGCCCTTGCATCCGAGCCGGAGGCCCTGATCCTGGATGAACCCACCAACGGAATGGATCTCCCCTCGCGGCTAGCTATCCTCGACCTCATCGAGGACCTGCACGAGGAGGGAGGTCTCACCGTCATCATGGTGAGTCACCTCCTCGAGGATGTTGCGAATTATGTGCGGCACCTGGCCATCGTGGAGCGTGAGTTCTTCCAGGTCGGCCCCGTTGAAGACGTTCTCACCGGTCCGAACCTTTCAAGGCTCTACAATATGCCCGTCACGGTGGAGCGTGTCCACGACAGAACGATTATCCTCGCAGGGGAGGGTCATGGAACCCGGTGAAATCGCCTCTACCATTCTTCGCGAGTTTCCCTACGCTCTCTACGGCAGCATCCTTGTCGCTGTTGCCTGTTCCTACCTGGGTGTCTATATCGTGGCCCGGCGGGTGGTGTTCTTCGGCGCGGTGCTCACTCAGGTATCGGTGCTTGGCCTGGCCGCTACCTTTCTGCCGTTCTTTGCGGTCCCCCATACGGTCGGTTCCCTCGCCTTCACACTGATCTGCGTTGTGATCCTCTCTCAGCTGTTCACGGGCAAGAAGATCCCGCGCGACGCAGTGCTCGGCTTCGTGTTCGTTCTATCGGTTGCGGCCAGGATCCTGGTCATGCAGAAGGCGCCCAAGGTGGAGGCTGCCGAAATCGAAAACCTCCTGAGGGGGGATATCCTCTTTGTGACTCCCGACCTTTTCTGGCTGATGGCAGGAGCGTTTGCCGTTACTGCGCTGCCGAACATCCTCTTCTACAAGGAATTCTCTTTCATTACCTTTGACGCAGAAACAGCCCGTACTCAGGGATACAGTGCCAGGACGTGGGATATCGCTTTCTACCTTCTTGCCGGTGTGATCATCGCATTTGCCACTCATATGGTGGGAGACCTCTTCGTCTTTGGTTTTCTCGTGATTCCTCCCGTTGCCGCCCTCCTGGTTGCAAAGCGCGTCCGTACAATATTCATTATTTCCGTTCTCATCGGAGTTCTCTGTCCTCCCGTGGGCCTCTATCTGGCCTTTCTCTGGGATTTTCCATCGTCCCCCTCCATTGTCGGCGTTGCCGTGGTCTTCGCCGGAATAGCCTACCTGCTGCGGCTCGTGCGAAAACAGTGAGTGCGGGGCTCCCCGCTTGCCTTGAGGCCGCTTCGGGTGAGACCTGTCCCTCCGAGCGGACAGAACCAGGGGCGTCCCCTCTCGCATGTCCACATGACCATCCCGCTTCCCATGAGTCGCGGCGGTTTCATCCCTGGTGTCCGCCGGGTTATCTCTTTCTGTCGTACGCGGCAGTTTTCGGCCCAATTAGCAGAGCCCCATACATTCCTCCCCCATGAAAGGCCTGTTCCCGTCTGAACGCATTGTCCCCCCCTTCCAGATCTTCGTTCCGGCCTCACCTGTATGACCAGGCAGAGGTCTCCTCCTCACCTTCAGACGCTAATTCCTCTTGCGTTTATCACTTTCAAGGCCTCACCGGAGGGTGGCAGTGTCGAGGAACTATATCATTCCCGAGCGTGTTCAAAACCTTGAAGTTACGAGGTTTCAAACAAACTGGCTGAGGAGCGAAGAGCTCGCCTTCGCAATGCCGGCCATGGCGCGGCGATCTTCTGTTTTCCGAGCTCTTGAAAGCCGGGCCTCCCGGGGATCAGATCCTCGACCGGGTTCGTTTCAGCACTCGGAGGAGGAATTCGCGCGGACCGGGTGGTTTGAAGCTTGGCCAGCGGGCAGTTCTTCCGTTTTCAAATCCAGTTCTTTTCATCGAGTCCCTGGTGTGCGCTCCTGACGTCCCGACATCTTCGGGATAAACTCTTCGATTGTGTATCTCGCGGTTCGGCACACACGACAGGCATCTTCCCGGCAGTGACCTCCAGAGACTTTCAGAATTCATCACGGGGCTCCGTGAACTGCTGTGATCCTTTGAGGTCATGAGAGGTCTGCGTACGAGAAAAGTGCTGAAACTTTCCATAGATCCCAGCGGCCAGTTCGTTCGCGAGTATTTTCCCCCTGAACCTCCGTCGGGCAAGCAGAAGAGTGGTCGTGCCCGGGGAGGAAGCGATCCGGCGAAGACGGAAAACCGCCTTCCCTCCGGCCGTGTACACTCTACAGGCGTACAATCCGTGACCTGCGATCAGTTCAGGAGACTCATCACCCCCGCTGTCGACGGACGCCTGCACGTCGTCAGGCAACGCTCCTTCGACCGCCACGCGCGCGAATGCCAGGCATGCAGGGAGCAGTATGAGATCGAGGCCGCGGTCAAACAGGCCGTGCGCCGTCATCTGCCGCGCGTGAAGGCCCCGCAGGCTCTCCGGGATTCTATCACAAGGCAGATCAGGGGGACGGAGGGTGAGCGGCGTTGGCACCGCACGCTCGGCGGGCGCCTCCGTGGTTTGGTGAAGTTGCCGTTCCTGCTCCCCGTTCTGGTGGTTCTCCTTGCATGCACGGCGATCGCCGTCATGGTGACGATGAACCGTCAGGGGTCCCCGGACGAGAGGAACAATCTCGTAGTGCACATGCTTCAGGCCCATCGCCTCCTCGAGAGCGGGGTACTGCTGCCCGACGTGATGTCAGCCGATGCGGAGCACGTGCAGTCGTATCTCAGCAGCCGGACAAACGTCGCCGTGGTCGTTCCTCTGCTTGCAGGCTTTGTTCTCACCGGGGGCCGCGCCGAGACGTATGAGGGTCTTCGCATGGCGCATCTTGTCTACCGGCGGGGAAACGCCGTGGCTTCGATCCTCGAGATGCATCTTGAAGACATCCTGCACAGCCCGGGTCTCGCGCTTCCTCTGAACATCCGCAATGAGTTGATGCATACCGGGTGGTATTCAGATGACCGCGAGAACGGCGAGTCCCTGGTGCTCTGGACGCGCGGCACCACGCTCTGTGCGGCGATTGCCCGCATGGGCCGATCTGACCTTCAAGGCGAGTTGAGCCGGCTCGAGGGAAACAGTCCGACCGAAACGCCGTGGTGAGCCCTCACCCGGCCATTCCTTGACAAACCCCCATTCTCTTTCTATATTCTGCATGACGTGACGCAGAGGTGTCCGGCATAGGGCACCTTTTTGCGTCTTTTCTCGCCCCAGAGACAATGTCCATGCACGAAGAATCTTCCACGACGCTCTCCGGAGGCAGCGACCGGTCTGAGGCAATTCCCACCAAGCTTCCTGTCCTGCCCCTGCGCGATGTGGTAATCTTCCCGTCGATGATCTTTCCGGTCCTCGTGGGACGTGAGTCTTCGCTCCGCGCCGTCAACGAGTCGCTCGAGCGCGAGAAGTACATCTTTCTCGCTGCGCAGAAAAACCCCCTCACCGAAGAGCCGGGGCGCGATGACATCTACGCCGACGGGACCATTGCGAAGATCATCCAGATCCTGAAGCTTCCCAATGGACTCATGAAAATCCTTGTCGACGGCGTGGTGCAGGCCTCCGTGGACAAGTTCCTGCCGACCACCCGGTTCCTCGAAGCCTCCATCACGATCCAGGACAATCCCGTCGTTCTGGATTCGGAGCTCGACGCGCTGATGCGGCACACGTCGAGCCTCTTCGCTGAGTACGTGCACCTCAACCGCAACGTGCCCAGCGAGGTCCTGGTGGCGTTCGAAAACACCCGCGACCCCCGCCGGAAGCTCTTTTACATCGCCTCGAACATTCTCCAAAGCGTCGAGGTGAAGCAGAAGATTCTCCAGTTGACCGGCATCCGTGAGCAGCTCCACGAGGTCATCCGGATCCTGAATTCTGAGATCGATGTCCTGAAAATCGAAAAGGAGATCGACACCAAGGTCCACGACAACATCGCCAAGTCCCAGCGGAAGTTCTTCATCCAGGAGCAGATCCGCATTCTGCAGGACGAGCTGGGTGAGGACGAGTCGAGTCCGGATATGCTCAAGCTCCGCGACGACCTGCGGAAGGCGAAGATGCCCAAGCTGGCAGAGGAGAAAGCGCTGGAGGAGTTCCAGAAGCTGAAGAAGATTCCCCCGATGTCGCCCGAGTCGACAGTCCTGCGCAGCTATCTCGAATGGATGCTCAGCGTCCCCTGGCACAAGCGGACGAAGGACCTCCTGAAGGTCGATCATGTCCGGGAGATCCTGGACGAGGACCATTTCGGACTCGAAAAACCCAAGGAGCGGATCCTCGAACATATCGCGGTCCTCAATCTGGTCCCGGAAATGAAGGGACAGATTCTCTGCTTCGTGGGTCCGCCCGGCGTCGGCAAGACATCGCTCGCCAAATCGATCGCGCGGGCGCTCGGCAGAGTCCTCGTGCGCATCTCTCTGGGAGGCGTGCGCGACGAGGCCGAGATCCGTGGGCACCGCCGCACCTACATCGGCTCGATGCCGGGGAAGATTATCCAGTCCATGAAGCGGGCCGGGGTCATCAATCCCTTGATGCTGCTCGACGAAGTGGACAAGATGAGCATGGATTTCCGGGGCGATCCGTCGGCGGCCCTTCTGGAAGTGCTCGACCCGGAGCAGAACAACACGTTCAACGATCACTATCTCGACGTGGACTATGACCTGTCGCACGTCATGTTCATCACTACGGCGAACGTGCGGTACGCCATTCCGCCTCCGCTGCAGGACAGGATGGAGATCATCGAGCTTCCCGGATACCTCCAGCACGACAAGCGCGAAATCGCCCGTCGCCATATCATCCCGAAGCAGCTCGCGGAGCACGGACTGGAGAAACGGAATGTGACCATCGCCGACGCTGCGATCGACAAGGTGATCACCGAATACACCCGCGAAGCAGGGGTGCGGAACCTGGAACGGGAAATTGCCACCATCTGCAGGAAAGTTGCGAAGGAGGTGGTGGAGGGCCGGCAACAGGGGAAAAAGAAGAGCAAGGGGATTGCCGTGAGCCCCGAGAAGGTGGAGGCCTACCTCGGAGTCCCGCGTTTTCGCAACCGTGGGCATGCGAAGGAGCCCCGCGTGGGCTCGGTGACCGGCCTCGCCTGGACGAGTGTCGGAGGAGATATCCTGAATATCGACGTGACAGTGATGTCCGGTCCGGAGAAGCTTACCCTGACGGGCCAACTGGGCGACGTGATGAAAGAATCAGCCCAGGCAGCGCTGAGCTATCTGCGCGCCAACGCGAAACGGATCGGCCTCGGCGAGAATTCCATGAAAGGAAAAGAGATCCACATTCACGTCCCTGAAGGGGCGATTCCCAAAGACGGCCCATCCGCAGGGATCACCATGGCCGTGGCGCTCTACTCGGCCATCAGCGGGAGACCTGCCCGGAGCGACATCGCCATGACGGGCGAGATCACGTTGCGCGGCAACGTCCTGGCAATCGGGGGGCTGAACGAAAAACTGCTTGCCGCCCAGCGCAGTGGCATCACCACCGTGCTGATCCCAGAGGAAAACGAGAAGGACCTGAAGGAAATCCAGGATAGGGTGAAGGAGGGGCTGACCCTGACGCCCGTAGGAAGCATCGATGAAGCGCTCAGAATCGCGGTGCCTCAGCGCAAGGGCCGCAAACAGGAGCGCTGACCATGGGCGGGTACGTTGTCACGGCACGGAAGTGGCGTCCGATGAGGTTCGAGGACGTGGTGGGTCAGGAACACGTGACCACCACCCTGCGCAATGCCATCAGGACCGGGCGGCTCGCTCATGCCTATATCTTCAGCGGCCCCCGCGGCGTGGGGAAGACCACGACCGCGCGCCTCCTGGCCAAAGCCGTCAACTGCCTCCATCCGGAGAACGCCAACCCCGACAACAGCTGCGACCGCTGCCTTGCGGTCAACGAGGGGCGGAGCTTTGACGTGCTGGAGATCGACGGAGCCTCGAACCGGGGAGTCGAAGAGATCCGGAACCTCCGCGAGGCGGTGAAGTACCCGCCGGCCCAGGGGCCGTACAGGGTCTACATCATCGACGAAGTGCACATGCTGACGAAGGAGGCATTCAATGCGCTCCTCAAGACGCTCGAAGAGCCGCCGTCGCATGTCCTGTTTGTCTTTGCCACCACCGAGCTCCACAAGCTTCCCGCCACCATTCTTTCCCGGTGCCAGCGGTTTGAATTCCGCCGAATCCCCGTGGAACAGATCAAAGCCAATCTTGCGGCCATCGCCCAGGCTGAGCAGCTGACCCTTGACGACGAATCGCTTCAGCTCATTGCGCGCAGAGGGGACGGCTCCCTGCGCGATGCGCAAAGCGCGTTCGACATGGTCATCTCCCTCTGCGGACCGACGGTCACGCACGAGCTGATCCTTCAGGCGCTGAATGTGGTGGACCAGGAACTGTACTTCCGCGTGTCCGACCTCGTCCGGGAGCGAAATACCTCCGGTGCGCTTGCCCTCGTGCAGGAAGTGGTCGACCGGGGCTACGATCTGAAAGAGTTCATCGGCGGGCTTGTCGAGCATTTCCGGAATCTCCTCGTGGTGCGGGCCACCGGGTCGGCTGCCACCATCGAAGCCTCGGACTCTCACCGGCGCCGCTACGCGGAGGAGGCACAGAAGTATTCGCTTCCCGATCTCCTCCGCTGTCAGCGTCTAGTGAGCGGAACCGATGCCTCATTCCGCTGGGTCACGCAGCCGCGCTTCAAGCTGGAGGCCGATATGGTCCTGCTGATGAGCCTTCCGGCGGCCGCCGAGGTCGGCGAAGTCCTGAGAAGCATCGATGACCTGAAAAAAAAACTCACTGAAGCTCCCGGCCCCGGGCGTTCCTCCCTACGCGCGCCCGGCGTGAACAGTGCGCCGGTCCGAACTTCGGCACGGGCTGCCTCCTCTGCGCCCCCCTCTACCGCTTCCGAAGAGGGCTACACCCGGCCTGCGCCCTTACCGCTTTCCTCGGGGTCGTCAACACCTTATGCACCTGCGCCCGGGCACGCCGGCGAGGGCCATGGGATTGTCCCTGCGTCTCTTTCCTCATCCCCTTCAGTTGAACCGCCTTCCCTTCAGTCCGAAGAGACGGCAGTTCTTCACCCGGGAGCGTCTTCTCCGGTTATTGTCTCTCCGGGAGCAACCGGGGATCCGCCTGAGGCAGTTCCTGGTGCCGCTCCGGTCAGGACTCTCGGCATGATTGCTCCCGGTGCGGAGACCGCGGCTCCCCAGCCCCTGGTCTCTCCTCCGGGCATCAACGAAGGCGAAGTGAAATCACGCTGGAAGGAATTCGGCGATCTTGTCCGCCAGAAACGGATCTCCCTCGGGACTGTGATCGATGCCATCGAGCCGCTGGGCGTGAGCGGCAATCTCATCCGCGTGCGCTGCCCCGATTCCTTTCATGCCGATGCCATTGTCAGGAACCGGGAGGCGCTGTCCGGCCTTCTGGAGGAGCTCTTTCACCGCCGTGCGAGACTCGAACCGGTGATCGAGAGACCCGTCGATACAGGCGCCGGAACGCCGGGAGAAATTCCAGCCGAGGAGCACCCGGTGATCAGGGCGCTGAAGCGGGAGCTGGGAGCGGAACCATTCCAGCCGTAGACCCATCGTCTTCCCCCCCTTTATTTCTTTCTCTATTCGTAAACGGAGTGGCCGCACCGTAATACGTGTGAAGATACTCCTTCTGTTGCCGCGCGCTACATGTGCGGGAGGGCGCGCTTCGGCGGTGGGAGGCTCGGGTCTTCTTGGACGGGGGTATGGGCTGCTGGCGGGAGCGGCCCATCCTCTTATTTTTCCGTCTGAGTGCATCGACCCGCCGCCGTCATGCTCCCTTCCTCGTTGTCCCCTCGAGAGTTTTCTTAACGCCGATCGTAGCCCCCTCCCTGGAGGGTTCAGAACCGCCGTGTTGAAATGATTCTCCCTTCGAAACTTCCTCCGCGGGAAGGGATCTGTGCGGTTGGGGTCTGCGGGTTGCCTTGACTTTCACTCCCTTTTTCTGGAATTTGACAGGGCTTGCTTCTATTCCGAAAGGCTGTCCCGATGCGCGTGCGATGGATGATGACCTTGATGATCGCTCTCCCCCTGAGCACGCAGGGTCAGACAGTCGTTGGAAAGTATGCAGGGGAATTTCTGGCGGTGGGAGTGGGAGGCCGGGCCCTTGGCATGGGCAGCGCCTCGGTAGCGGTGGCAGGCGATGCGACCGCCGGATACTGGAATCCGGCAGGACTGGCGCGGATTACGTATCCCCAGGTCGTCCTGATGCACGACGAACAGTTCGGCAGTGCGGTCAATCACGATTACGGGGCCGTTGCAATACCATTTGGAACGTCCACAAGCCTGGGTCTCTCAGTGATCCGCCTCGGCGTGGACGACATCCCCGACACGCGGAACGCCGGTGTGGACGCCGCGGGCAATCTTACCTACGACCCTGCCCAGTTCAGCAGGATCGATCCCTCCCGGGTCACCTATTTCACATCAGCGGACTGGGCCTTCCTCTTTACCTATGCACGTGCCGCTACGGACGATTTCTCTTATGGCGGCAATTTAAAACTGATCCGGCGCGGCCTGGGTGGCGCGAGCGCCACCGGTGTCGGCGTCGATATCGGCTTCCTCTACCAGGTTCACAAACAGATCATGCTCGGCGCCAACCTCCAGGATATCACGACCACGCTCCTGGCCTGGAACACCGGAAGGAAGGAGCTGATCTCTCCCACCCTGAAGCTCGGCGCGGCAGGCCTCGTTGAGGCCCTCGGAGGCCTCTTCACTCCGGCGGTCGATTTCGATGTCCGCTTTGAAAACAGGCAGTATGCCTCGATGCTGCACCTCGGGAGGATCAGCATCGACATCCATTCAGGGCTTGAATACCAGCTGAAGAACGTCGTGGCTCTCCGCGTCGGCTACACCGACGTGAAACAGCTGACCTTCGGTGCCGGCTTCCATCTCCCGAAACTGAATATCGATTACTCCTTCGTGAAATTCGACAAGCAAGATCAGCTCGGGAACACCCATCGCATCTCGCTGATGTTCACGCTGGAGTCGGAACGTTTCAAGCGTCCCACGGAGTAAACCGCTTCCATCCCGCTTTTGGGATGGGAATTACCCAGGCCCCTCATACGTGTATCCCCCGTTCCCTCCTCCCGGTACAACAGGTCGTTCCCCGCTCCGGGCATGGTGGACCCGCGCCGCGCTCTTCGCCGGTCTCCTCTTCTTTTCCCTCAGGCTCACCGGCTGCGGCGGCTCTGGCGAATCCGCCCGTCCCCCGTCCGCCGAAGGTGTCGTCGTCGTTGAAGGCGCGCGCTTCCATGTCCCTGCCGGATGGCTCGATTTTTCCCGCGACAGCCTTCGGCCAGGTATCCTCTGGCTGGTGCGGAAGGACTACCGGGCAAGCCTCAGTGTGGAGGAGGTGCACGCGTCGGGAAATACGGCTGACCCGGCCTCCGCCGCCCGGGCCCTTCTCCGTCTTGAGATGGCCAATAATGGACTCCGGATCGTGACTCCGCCTTCCGGCGAGTCAGGCACCGGCGGGAGGGCGGTTTCCTTTCAGATTGCGCGCAGGGAAGGGGAGGAAGTAAGGGTCACGGTGGTACAGAGGGGGGACAGGCTCTTCACGGTCACGGCCGTCCAGGACAAGGATTCCCCCACGCGTCTCACGGATTTCCTTGGGGCTCAGCGGGCCATCGTGGACGATCTGCTGCGATGATCATTTCTCCGTCAGGACGACGATATCCGAAGGGGAGCCCTCAGGGCTCTCGGCAAAGCGCGCGGACCTGTCCCGGTGGAGGAGTGACGGGTAGTCTCCTGGACGCAGCTCCATTGCCCGGCCGAAGGCGCTGCTTGCCTCCGCCCACCGGCGCTCATGATACAACCGCATCCCTTCTTCGTACACCGACAGGAAAGCGTGAAATGCAGGTTCGGTCAGCTCCTCCCTCGGCGCAAGCAGCTCGTACACCTCTACCGCCTCGGACCGGCCCTTGACGGCAATGACGTCCAGCTCCCTCCCCAGAATTTCCTCGCGCACAAGCTCGTAGGTTCTCCTGCTCACCATGATCGTGCTGCGGTACTCCTTGTTCGCTCCCTCCAGCCGGGAGGCCAGGTTCACNNTGTCGCCGATGACCGTGTAGGCAAATTTCCCGGATGACCCCATGTTCCCCACCACCATCACTCCCGTGTTGATGCCGATCCGCACATGGAAGGCGGGGCGGCCTTCGGCGAGCCACCGGCGGTTGAGGTCGGCCAGCGCGTTCCGCATCGACAGCGCTGTGCGGCAGGCCCGCAGCGCATGATCGCTCTGCGGCACCGGGGCGCCCCAGAAGGCCATGATGGCGTCCCCCTCGTATTTGTCGAGCGTCCCGTTGTGCCTGAAAATCACCGCCGACATGGCATCAAGGTACTCGTTCAGGAGCGCGACCAGGCGCTCGGGCTCCAGCGTCTGGGCGATCGTGGTAAACCCCTCAATGTCGCTGAACAGTACCGTCAGCTCCTTCCGGGCTCCGCCCAGGGCAAGCTTCTCGGGGTTGGCCAGCAGCTCATCAACGACCGACGGGTTGACATACGTGCTGAACATGGCCTTGATCATCAGCCGCTGCCGGCGCTCCGTGACCATGTTATACACCGTGGAACCGATGTACCCGCCCAGAACAGCCGTCATGGGGCTGACCACCGCGGCAACATAGCTTTCATGATTGAAAAGCCAGAGAGTGATCCCGGCGACGAGCAGAATCTCGACGGCGACGAACAGGAACGCAGCGATTTCGACCACCGCCTGTTTTCCCCGAGTGAGACCCCGCATCGATGCCGTGGCGAAGAATGTCAGAAGCACCAGGATCACGACTTCCGGGATCTCGCTGCCCGGGCTCTGCATCACAAGAAAATCGCTGCGGAGGAGGTTCTCAATGACGTTGGCATGGATTTCCACGCCGTACATCTGGTTGTCGCCGCGCTGGCGGCCGCTTCCCATCGACACCGGGAAGAGGTCCTTGTACTCAGGCACGGTCACGCCGACCAGCACGATCTTGTTCCTGAATGTCCCGTCGTACAGATATCCGTAGTCGGGGTCGCTGAAGGTGTTGGTCTGCGCCCCCGTCTCCCGTTCCTCGACAGTCGTGAAGGTTTCATCGTCGATAACGTCGTGAAACCGGATGTGCTTGAAGGTGCCGTTGGGCCCGTAGAAGTTGATGAGGAACGATGAGGGATCGTACTTCGGGATCACCCGTCCGGCGTACAGGAAGGCATCCGGGCTGTTGGCAGGCGCCGTCAGAGGGGGGAGCCCAAGCACGCGGTTGAGCACCGCAAACCCCAGCGTCGGGATGGCCAGGCCTGTGTCGCCGGCTGCCGACATCAAGAAATACGGGTTGTAGACCCGGTAGATCCCGTCTGCATCCCCCCTGATATTCACAAGTCCGAGAGCGCTGTCGGCTCCGAAGAACATGTTGCCGAATTCGTGCCGCAGCGACCTCCGTTCATACCGTTCCTCATCCTGTTCGCGTTTGCCTGCCAAAATCACGAACCCGGTCTCCCGGATGGCGCTCATGAGCGTGCTGTCGCCCGCAGGGCCGTGTCCGTCCGGCGCATCGAAGATCAGGTCGAGACCGACCGCCCGGGCGCCGGCGCGCTGGAGATTCCGCACCAGGCGGGCGTAGTAATCCCGCGGCCACGGAAATGCCTCGGGGAGGGAGCGGAAGGCTTCCTCGTTGATCTCCACAATGACAACGCCGGCGGATTCGTGAACGGTGGGATTGACGCCGCGGTAGAGGAATCGGAAATCGATGGAGGCGAGCTCGAGGCGCTGGAAGAGCCCCAGATGAAAAACCTCCTCGACCGTCAGAGTGACAACCAGAAGGGCGATTGCAGCGGCAATGGCTGTCCGCGTCAACCAAATGCGCATGCGAGATGTCCGTACGCTGAACATACCGGTGGGCGTCTCAGTCGTTTGGAAGAGGGGGCAGCATCCAGGTCTCAGAGATCGTAGCGATACCGGAGGCTGAGGTAGTTGTCATCGCGCACGCCGTCGTTTTTGAAATAGCTGAATTCACCAATGAGCCGCATGGATCTGTAAATGGTCCACTCCGTCTGAAGGTCAAACACCGTCCGTTTGAAATCGCCGAAGGTCGGGCTCACCGAGCCCTGGAGGACCAGATCCGCCGGGATGAGTTCATAGCGGGCCTGTACACCTATCGTGCTGTAGTCCAGCCGCTGGAGCGGTCCGCCGTGCACCTGCGCGGGAAGCTTGTTGAAGTTCAACGCGACGTCCAGACTCGTGGTCAGCGGTATCCCGTACCGTGTTGCAAGAGAGAGACCCAGCGTGAGGGCGTTGACATCCAGTCCTCGTGCGGTGGCGTCGGAGCGGTCCGAGGTTGAGAAGTTTATGGATGCGGTATGCATCGCTCCGTACGTGAAATCATAGGATGACTGCACGAACAAACGGTTTGTCACATCGCTCACCGCGCTGAGGGAGTCCGGGCCGTTTGTGGGGAGTCCGTTCGCATTGTCGTACCTGCTGTACCCTATGGTGGTGACCGGAACATCCTGCCCGGGGGCATACGTCACGGCAATGTTCACCGTTCCGTAGGTCGTCGTTGCAGCCTTGGTGTGCGAGGTGTTGTCGTTCAACTGCTCGTATCCCGCCGCCAGCAGGAGGGAGTTGTCGACAAGGCGGACCCGGTCGTTCACGTTGAAACCCTGCACGTCCTTGCGCAGGAACGACTGGCCGAATGAGGTGTAGTCGCTGCCCCGGTACAGGTAGGTGAATTTCAGCACGTTATCGAAATAATGCAGCTGCAGGGAAGCCTCCCCGGCTGCGGTGCTCAGGCGCCTGAGCGAAAGTGGACGGAGGTTTTCATTGACCGTGATGAAGCGGGAGAGAATGTCTCGAACCTCGCGGACGGTGCTGGAGTCGTGGGGGAACAGCTCGCCGATCCGCTGATCAGTGATCGTGCCGCTGGAAATATCGCTGTTGTAGGCGCTGAATGCCCCCTGGGCAGCCAGTTCGATCCGCCGGTCGTCGAGGCGGGTCACGAAGTCCATGCCCAGGACCACGTTTTCCTGCGGCCTCGAGCCTGTGGTGATGGAGCCTGTCTCGTCCTGCGAATGCATCCAGGTGAACCCGAGCTCCCAATGCTCCCCTGATGAAAAGCTCGGCCGTACTGCAAGGATGGACCGTTCATATGTGCCGAAGGAGTACTTTCCCCATACTCCCGGCCCCAGCCTGGCGTAGGCGGCGGACGGATCAGAGAGCTGTTCGGCCGCCAGCAATGTGTCGGCGATCGATTTCAAAAGCGCGCCTTCGATCGGCTTGCTGGTCTGGCCGCTGCTGACGGCCACGCTGAAGAAACCGACTGCTGCCGACGCGTGCACACCCCTGACCCGCATTCCGCTCAGGATCAGGTCGGGAAACGTCGGAGTCTGGTCGCCGTACCCCGCCCGGATCCAGGGGGATTCCACCCCGATGAAGTATCGGTCCTGGGGCTGCCGGTCGCTTTTCTCGTCCGATGTAAGAAAGGTATTGGCTACAAAGCGCCAGTCGGAATACCGGAGTCCCAGGTTGATGGCGCCGCGGTTATACCAGGCGGGTTGCGACGCCACATTCTCCCGCCTCGATTCGAGCGACACGGACGCGAAATAGGTGACATCGCCCGTGGCGGCCGCCATCCCCTCACCCATCACGGAGAATGTCATCGAAGCCGTGTGATGCGGTTTTCCGGACCGGGTAAAGAGACGGACTGAAACGGCGTGTGTACCCGGACCAAGATGGGTCCCCGTGTTCTCGGGAGCGATCACGCCGATTTCGCCGCTGAAGACAACCTTCGCCGTGACGTCCACGCCGTCCAGCAGAACGCGCGTCCCCCTCCGGTCGACGAGCGTGTCGGCCCGGAGGAGGGAGAACGAGATTACGACATCCTCGGGATTGAGCGCGAGGTCCGCTTCCGGACTGAGGAAGAGGACCTGCGCCGCACCTCCGGCGGCAACGGTCAGCCGCATCGTCCGCTCCGGGGGCCTGGAGAAAGGATCGGCTGTCTCGCTCAGCGGATAGGTTTCCAGAGTGCCGCTCGTGGTCGCAAAGACAATGTAGTACTCGACCGACGGTGATTGGACCGCCGATCCTGGAATCACGGCCTGTGCCGTTGTCCCGCGAATATCCATCTCTGCACGCCGGTAGTCGCTTTCACCGAACGGGCGGTAGACAAGAACAGCGCGCTGTATCCCCTCGCTCCGTGCCAGCACGGCCGTCACCGTCAACGGCGCTCCGGCAATGGCCTCAGCAGGTGAAATGGAAGACACCCGGGTGGAAACCTGCGAGAGCACAATGTCGACCGGAACAAGCGTGCACAGAACGAGGAAGGTACCGGCAACAGCCGGTGCTGCTCTGGAAAGGAAATTCATCTGCATGTTCGCTGCTGGTGGCGAGTGACTTCGGATCGCCTGTGGCCTCTCACGATCATCCGGGGCGTGCCGCGCCGGCGCCGTACAGGCGTTGTCCCCGGTGCTCTGGCCCGTGCTGCACCGATGCCCTGTAGGAGCACACGACGGGTTTCAGTCATGAAGGGGGCACTACTAGTCCCGGTACTCGATGTGCAGGCGCTTCGTCCGGCCCTGGTTGTCGCGGAGCTCGAACTCCAGCGTTTTTTGCGTCTCGCTCCGGAGTGCATCCTCGGCGCGCCGTCGTTCCGCATCCGTGCTCCGTCTGAAGAAGAGAGAGCCGTCCGGAGACGAGATCCCGGTAAAACCGGATGCCACGGCTACCGATTGCCGGGAGAGCAAGTTCTGCAGGTCAACGCTCCCTTCGAGCACGATGAGCGTGTCTCCGGTCCCTGTGATTCTCAACGACCCGCCGGTGCCGCGGATCGAGGCAACCGAGGTCGGAGAGGTGAACCGGAACTCTTCTCCCACACGCTGCTTCTGCACAGTAAAGCCGATGACCCCCATGCGCACATCCAGAGATTTCGAGAAGTTGGAGCCGTTCATGACCCCTTTCACCGTCACCTCGGTAAGCTCACGCACCCGGACCAGGCTGTTGTCCAGAAACTTGATGATCGCAATGGATTTCTCCCCCGTCCTCACCATATCCCCCGCGCCCAGTGTCTCCCCCCGCTTCGCCAGCTGCCACTCTTTGTCGACTTCCTTGTGCGATACCTCAGCGATGACCTTGCTGAGGAGGCCGACCGTGACTCCCGGCGTTCCTGCGTAGCAGCTGGCGCCAAGTGCGGCCGCTGCAGCAACGAGACGAAATGTGGATCTCATGGTCGTTATTCCCCGGTTACTCGAGTCCGACCGACTGTATTGCGTCGGAGTGGGTGCGAAGATACTTCAGAAGACCCCCGAGCTCGGCCGGGGAGAAGGGCGCTCCGTTCACCCGTGCGCCCCCTTGGATCTGCAACCCTTCCTCCCTGATCTGGTCGAAGAGCCCCTTGTATTTCTGATCGAGGGACCGCTCCAGCTCATCGAGCAGGGAGGAGACTGCGGATGGTCCGGGGTTGACCGTGAACGAACGCAGCGGGCTTTTCAGCAACATGTCCCTTCCTCCCGGCGCCCGTACGTGCCCTTCAACGAACCAGACGTACGTCTTTCCCGGCTGCAACGGCCGGACACCGGCCGCAGGATACTGCAACGATGTGGTCGCCGTTTCCCGGCTGATTTGCGGGACACCTTGGGCCGATTCCTCTAGACTCGTTTGCCCCGGGAGCTGCTCGAAGACGGAGATGGCCGATCGGGCTCCATCGAACACCCACTGGAAGAGCGGAAGCGGGCTGACCATTCGGTCCCCGTCGACCGGGAACAACAGTTCTACGGACGATGGGTTCGTCAGGACAATGGAAAAGACGGCAATCCCCGGGGGGCCGTTCGGAGGAACCTCTTCCACCTTCACGGCAAATGTATACGTGCCGGCGGGGAGCTGCCCGCTGGGGAGGGCGATGTCCTCGAGTTTCCTCTTGGCCGCCTGATCCGGCTGGTTCAGGGAGTCCCGGATCGTCTTCCCCTTGCCGATATCAAGATTGGTGATCGTGCGGGCACCGTTGACGGGGAATGCCCTGGTGACAAAATGAAGGGCGGGGTTAAATACTTCGCCGGTTGCCAGTGCCACTCTGAGGTCAACCGTCATGGCCGCCATGATGGAACGCCCACCTGCATTGATGTCGACGCTGAAAAGCCACTGAGGCGTGGCGGAATTCACGAAATCGACATCGGAGAATGAGAGGACATTGATGGGCGCCACGATAGCATTGACCGTGAGGCCCTGGGCGGAAAGGAATCCAGGAATCAGGAGCAGGCCCAGCAGAAAACCGGCCATGAGGGATCTGGATAATTCCGGTGTCTGACGGCATTCGGCGGTATCCATGGCGAGCCTCTCACGCGAGGTTGATGAACCAAGGGCGAACTGAGGAAAGTTACGAAAACGGCGGGCCTCCCGCAATGCAGCCAGTGAATCGAGGTGCCATCAAGGAAAAGGGTCCCTTCTCCGGTCCCGCTTGCGGGGCGGCGTTCCGGGAGGTCCCTGCCCTCCGCCTCGCTCCCTCGCCTTTCAGAAATGCAAAAGGTCGTTGTACACGACAAATGCCATGAACGCCAGGAGCAGCACGAACCCGGCCCTCTGAAGCCCCAGCTTGATCCGGACCGGAACCTCTCTTCGGAAAATGGCCTCGTAGACCAGAAACGCGAGGTGCCCGCCGTCCAGGGCAGGAAAGGGAAGGATGTTCAAAACCGCCAGGCTCACACTCAGAAGCGCCATGAATCCCAGGTAGGTAAGCAGACCCATCTCAGCGGTCTGGGTCGCCATCTGGGCAATGCGGATCGGACCGCCTACCGATTGACTGAACGGTGTCTTGCCCGTGATGATCTGCCATATCTGCTGGATAAACAGAGTCGTGACATTCCCAATGTCCCGGATTCCGCGCGGCAATGCCTCCAGGAGCGAGTAGCGCACGCGTGTGATCGGGCCATTATAGCGGGCTCCGAATGTGATCCCGATCCGGCCATCAGAGGTCGGGATTGCGGTACCGCGCATGACCTCCCCGTTCCTCCGCCACTCAATTTCCATGGGCTTTCCGGCGCTCGCCTGAACGGCCTCACGGACCTTCTGGTCCATGCGGAGAGGGGTCCCGTTCAGCGCGAGAAGGACGTCGTTGGGCTTCAGCCCCAACTTTTCCGCCGGCATGCCCGGCTCCACGGTGCCGACCACAATATCGGTGTTCTCCGAAACGATGCCGAGCGGAGCCTGATCGGGCTCCGGAATGGCCGTTCTCGACAGGAACAGGCTGACAGCGGCGCCTTTGCGGTCCACCAGGAACGTCACGTCATTGCCGAGCGATTCGATGTAGACGTTACTGTAGATCTGATCCCAGTTGGAGATCTTCTTGCCGTTGATTTCCAGCACTCTGTCACCGGCCTGGAGCCCCGCCGTTGCAGCCGCGCTCTTTTCCGCTACGTAGCCGATGGTCGTCGTCTCGCGGACAACGCTTCCCTGAACGTAGTTGATCCCCCAGAAGATGGAGGTGGCGAGAACGAGGTTCATGATCACGCCGGCGCAGATGACGATCATCCGCTGCCAGACCGGCTTTGCACGGAACTCCCACGGTTCGGGGGGCCGGTTCAGGAACTCCGTGTCAAAGCTCTCGTCGATCATCCCTGCGATCTTGACATACCCTCCGATCGGGATCCATGAGACACAGTAATCCGTTTCGCCGATCAGTTTGCCGAAGGCTCTCGGGGGAAAACCGATGGAGAAGCGGTCCACGCGCATCCGGAAGAGCTTGGCCGCAAGGAAATGGCCCAGCTCGTGGACGAAGACGAGCACGCCAAGCGTAATGACAAAATACATCAGTGTGGTTAGGAAATGCATGTCGCGTCAGGCATGGTGATGGTCATTCCACAACGGCTCTCCGTTGATGCACGGCCGTGCGGGTCTGCGTGTCAATCCGTACCAGGTCCTCCAGCGTCGCCTCCATGAGGGGCGTGTGGCCTGCCAGGGCATCCTCGATGATGCCGGGAATGTCCTGGAACGAGATCTTTTCCGCCAGGAACAGCTGTACCGCGACCTCGTTCGCTGCGTTCAATACCGCTGGTGCGGTCCCTCCGGCACGCAGCGCCTGGTAGGCAAGCCCGAGGCAGCGAAACCGCTCCATATCGGGGGGAAAAAACGTCATGGTCCCAAGTGAGACCAGGTCAAGGCGCTTCGACACCGAAGGTCCGCGCTCGGGAAACGTCAGCGCATACTGGATCGGGATCTTCATGTCCGGGATCCCCAGCTGCGCCTTGATCGACCCGTCCACAAACTCCACCAGGGAGTGAATGATGGACTGGGGGTGGACAACCACCTCGATCCGGTCCGCCGGAAGACCGAAAAGCCAGTATGCTTCGATCACCTCAAGCCCCTTGTTCATCAAGGTTGCCGAATCGATGGTGATCTTGCTACCCATCCTCCAGGTCGGATGCGCCAGCGCCTGCGCGGGGGTGATCCCGCTGAAATGTTCCCAGGGCATGTCGCGGAACGGTCCCCCTGAAGCCGTCAGGATGAGCCGCGAAACCCCTTTCGCGTCCTCCCCCTGCAGGCACTGGAGGATCGCGCTATGCTCGCTGTCCACGGGGAGCAGCCGTACCCCATGCTCCCTCACCGCACGCATGATCAGGTCGCCTGCAACAACAAGGGTCTCCTTGTTCGCCAGCGCTATGTCTTTCCCGGCCTCGATTGCCCTCAGGGTAGGGGTCAGACCTGCAAAACCTACCAGGGCGCTGACGACAACATCCACCTCCGGCCGCGTCACAGCCTCGATCAACCCGTCATCTCCTGTCAGGACGGCTGTGTGACCGTTGACATGATGACGAAGGGCTTCCGCTGTGCGCTCGTCCGAAACGACCACGGTGTCAGGCCTGAAACAGGCAACCTGCTCGCGGAGCAGGTCGATGTTCCTGTGGGCCGTCAATGTCGTCACCCGGAACCTCCCGGGAAACCTTTCGATCACTTCCAGGCTGCTCCTGCCGATGGAGCCGGTCGAGCCCAGGATGGCGATATTCGTCATGACAGATGCCAGCGCTGAAAATGAGGACAGTAGAACAAGGTACGCAACCCATGGGTGTTTCGCAACCGAGAGAATCCCCCGATTGTGGAGGTCTCTTATGAGGAAGAGATCGCCAGGCCCGGGCATTGAGGCAGAAGTTTCGAACTGAGACACTCCCAACACCCGCGGTGCCGGGGTGCTTTCCTGCCTCTTATTTGATATATTAAGTTCGGATAGGGGAAGAGCGGAGGGGAATGGGACGACAGACGATGACGAAAGGGAGATCGCGTATACGGACGGTTTTCTTCATCTTCCTGACCCTCGCCTTCGGTGCGGCGCGGGTCTCCTCGCAGACGCCCGATGCGGCTTCAAAATTCCGGCTCGCCGGAGCCCTCGAACAGGCGGGCGATCTGGAGCACGCCTCCCAGCTCTACCGGGATCTAACCTCCGGCGACCCCCTCAATGCTGTGTACACCGAGGCACTCCAGCGCACACTCGTCCAGCTCAAACGCTATGATGAGGCAATCGCACTGGTGAACAGCCGGCTGGAGCGCTTCCCTGGCGATATCTCCTCCATGACGGCGCTCGGCACCCTCAATTTCCGCGCAGGTCGCGAGAAAGAGGCTGCCGCTGCATGGGACCGTGTGCTTGCCCTGGATCCCTCCAATCCAAACCTCTATCGCATCGTCGCTTCCGCACAGGTGGAGAACCGACTCCTCGACCGGGCCGCCGACACCTATCGCAGGGGACGCTCGGCCATCGGTGACCAAACCCTCTTCACACTCGAGCTCTCGCAGCTGCTCGTCGCCACCATGGACTACAAGGGGGCAACACTCGAGCTGCTGGCCTGGCTTGAGCAGAACCCGGCCCAGACGAATTTTGTACAGAGCCGGCTGACCTCCTTTTCCTCAAAACCGGACGGGCGCAACGCCGCCATCGGCGTCATCCGGGACGCCCTGCGAGGGAAAGAGGATCTGCACGTGTTCGGCTTGCTCGCCTGGCTGTACATGGAGGGACGGGACTACGACAGGGCCTACGAGGCCTATGTCGAGATCGACAGGCTGGCCGCCTCTCATGGCCTGGGGATCCTATCCTTTGCCGACCGCGCCGCTCATGACAGGGTCTTTGCCGATGCCGCCCGGGCATACCGGGAAGCGCTCAGTATGCCGCTGCCCGAAGAACGGCGCCCGGCGGCCATGCTCGGGTATGCAACCGCCCTGAAAGAGATGTCGGGCGCCAACGACTCCACGGGCTCTGCCCCCGATCGTTCCACCGGTGCGGTTCCCGAAACCAGGAGTTCCGGCGGCGCAGCATCAGCCTTCAACGACATTGTCACACGCTATCCGCATACCCGGTACGCCGCAATCTCCCTGTTTCAGATCGGCGTGATCCGCATGGAGCAGTCCGACCTCGGCGGCGCCCAGGAAGCCTTCGACCGCGCGAGAGAGGAGCCCGCCGCTCCACCGGCCCTCAGGTACGACATCGGACTCAACCTGGGAGCCCTGGCAATCCTCAAGGCCGACACCGCCGCCGCCCGAACCGCGTTCCAGGCTGTATCCGCCGCGCCCGACGCTTCCCCCGACCAAAGCGACGAGGCCAACTTCCGGCTCGCTGAAATTGAGTATTTCGCCGGCAGGTTCGAGAATGCCTCGCGGCTGCTCGACGCCATGTCGCTGAATCTCAAGGCCGATATCGCCAATGACGCGCTCGCGCTGAAGGCCTTCCTGAGTGAGAACCTGGGCACTCCGGATGCCCTGGCGCAATTTGCCCGCGCCGATCTCCTGGCGCGCCAGCACCGCAATGCCGAAAGCATAGCCCTCTTCCAGCAAGTGATCCGGCGCTTTCCACAGACATTGCTCATCGACGATGCGCTCATGAAGGTCGCCGCGCTGCAGGCCGGAGCGGGATTGTTTCAGGATGCCATCACAACGTACAGGACGCTGCTGGAAAAGTTCAAGGAGAGCAGCATCTCTCTCGACAGGGCGCAGTTCCAGATGGCGGAGGTCTATGAAGTCGGGATGAAGAATATCCCGGCCGCTATCGGGGCATACCAGCAGCTGCTGGCCGCCTATCCGAACTCGCTGCTGGCGGAACAGGCCCGAAAGAAAATCAGGGCTTTACGGGGAGAAGCGCAATGACCCGACTGGTCCTGACCGCCCTGATGCTCATGATGAGCACCATGGCCTTCGCCCAGCAGAAACTCCTCATCACCATGGACCTCCAGCAGACCGACCACCTCAAGGCCTACGGCATCGCCTACTGGGCTCTCACCAAAGGGCTGATGGTCGACTGGCTGCTCAACTACCGGGGAGGTTCGTTCATGATGGATGATCTCGGGATCACCGCCTCGGAGTGCCGCGTGCGGGGCGTGGCCTTCTCGGAGCTCGGCGCAGCCGAGGCAGCCGGGATCTACGCCGACGTCCAGCGCGAAGACAACAACATGGACGTCGTCCGGCTCGAGAAGGCTCCCCGGGTAGCGGTCTATGTGCCTCCGGGATTTCAGCCGTGGGATGATGCGGTGACCCTGGCGCTTGAGTACGCGGAGATCAAGTACGACAAGCTCTGGGATGATGAGGTGCTGCAAGGGAAGCTTGCGGAGTACGACTGGCTGCATCTCCACCATGAGGATTTCACCGGACAGTACGGGAAATTCTACGCCTCCTTCGCCGGTGCCGCCTGGTATATCGAGCAGCAGGCAACCCTGGAGAAGGAGGCGCACAAGCTCGGATTCAAGAAAGTCTCAGAGGAAAAAAAGGCGGTCGCCCGCGCCATCAGGGAATTCATCGGCAACGGCGGCTTCATGTTCGCCATGTGCTCCGCCACCGATACCTATGACATCGCGCTGGCGGCCGAGAACACAGACATCTGCGACGTGATGTACGACGGCGATCCCCCCGACCCCGGCGCGCAGCGGAAACTCGATTTCACGAAAACGCTGGCCTTCACCAATTTCACCCTCGAGATGAACCCGCTGCGCTACGAATACTCAGACATCGACATCCCCCCGAGCGACCAGCTGGCACTGCAGAACCCTGAAACCGACTATTTTACGCTCTTCGAGTTCTCGGCGAAGTTCGACCCCGTGCCGACCATGCTGACCCAGAACCACGTCAACGTTATCAAAGGGTTCATGGGACAGACCACCGGCTTCAAGAAGGAGTTGATCAAGAAATCGGTGACGTTGCTCGCCGAAAAACAGGGCACCGATCAGGTTCGCTACTTGCATGGCAACTTCGGACGCGGTACCTTCACTTATTACGGGGGCCACGACCCGGAGGATTACCAGCATGCAGTCGGCGATCCCCCGACAGACCTCTCCCTGCATAAGAACTCGCCGGGGTACCGGTTGATTCTGAACAACATTCTCTTCCCGGCTGCAAAGAAGAAAGAGCAGAAAACGTAGCTGCCCTAATGCCGTCACATCATTGGAACGTCCACCCCAACGTCGGAGAACCCATGCGCGCACTTGCCCTCTGCAGTCTGCTGTTCATCGCGGTGAGTTCCCCCGCCCAGCCGGTCGTCGGCGGACTCGCCCCCTCAGTCCATTTCGGCGTTCAGGCCGAATTCACGAATGCAAACTTCCCAGGCCCCCAGGTCAACGGGTCGACCGCACTGAAGGATGTGTACGGGGCCGGGTTCGGCGGCGGCGCCCACCTGGACGTAGAATTTGCGATGCTCAGTCTGCGCCTGTCGGGAGATTACCTCTCCTTCTCTCCTGACAACGACAAATACCGCCAGGGACTCGAGAGTGTGATCGGAACTGCCGCCGGACAGTTTACCGTCAGCGGCGGCGGGATCACCGTGCTGTCGGGCAACATCAATGCAAAAATGGCCATTCTCCCCCTGCCTCTCATCAAGCCGTATCTGACCGGCGGCATCGGTCTGGCGAGACTGAGCGTCGAAGATGCAAACATCACGCAGAACGGAGCCGTCACAAAATCATTTCCGGGGTTCTCGTCCGATACCAAGACCATGTTCAACCTTGGCGCGGGGGTCGACGTCAGCATCGGCGTAACGCTGTTCCTCGAGGTGAAGTATACCTGGGTGATGACCGATCCGAAAACCAGCACGCTCGTCCCGATCCAGATCGGCATCACATTCTGAGCCGCGGTTCCCGCAGCAGGGGGCTGGGCATCCGGCAGCCCGCGCCTGCCCTCGGAGGGCAGTGCGTGATATCCGCCTCAGTCGTCCGTGTCTCCGGCTGCGCCTCCCCGGGGTCCGATTTCCCCGAAGGGGCCGAGCACGCACTCCGCACACCGGTTCCTTGTGCAGTATCTGGCATGCAGCTGGAGCATGCCCTGCTGGTCCCTCCCTCCTCGAACCGGAATCAGGTTCCTGCGCATCCGCCTCGTAATCGTGTTTTCCTGGAGCAGGGGAAGAGCCGCATAGAGGCGGAACACCCTCCGGCAGGTCAGTCTGTCTTCGAAAAGCCGTGCGTACAGGAAAAGAAGAGGTATGATGGCGTTGACAATGATATCCAGCACCCTCTTCCTTCCGAGCGAGACTCCCTTTCTCCGTGCGCGGCGTATGGTCCGTGCAGCTCCTCTCTCCGGCGGCGCATTGGCCGGGCCCCGGTGTGGCGCAGAACGGAAGTGCAAATGTGTGCACCAGAATCCTTCGGGGTGAATGGTGAAAAGGGCCGCCACCGTTCGAAGCTGCATGCGGGGGGTGGAGCCGTCCGCGTGCATCACCTCAACGAGCCTCCAGAATCCGCCATCGAACAGGATCGGCAGCAGGGCTGCCAGAGCCGCCAGTCGAGCCGTTGGAAAATTGGCGGGCCGCAGCCTGAAGAACAGCCATTCCGCCTCGTGTAGCACAGGCCCCCGGTACCCGCTTCTCAGCTTCTTCCATGCTCTTCGGAGGCATCGCACATAGACCCGGGCTTCCTTCTGAAGAAGCCCTCGGGACGAAGGGAGCAATCCCGCCGCCCCCAGGAGCATCGACTCCATTGCATGGCGATTATCGAGTCCCGCCCGGCGGAGGACTTCCAGCCGCATCCCGCGGGCAAGCCTGAGCATCGGCCGCCGGTTCTTGGAATAACCGAGGCACTCCATGATCCCTTCATACAACAGCTGGTCCCAGGCTCCCTTTACCGCCAGCTCCCTCCATGTCCGCTCAAGATCATCTCGTCCGTAGCGTCCCGGCTGCTGCTCGTCTGCCAGTTCGTTCAGGCGGGCGCTGAATCGGGCCGTTTTCTCGGAGAGTCGTTCCCTGCTCAGCCGGCGGATCCACCACCCGATGTTGCCCCTCGGGAGCGCTGCGTTCCACCGCCTGCACGGCAACATGGCCCATCCCGTCCCCGTCGTCAGTCTCCGGGGCCCCAGATGAGGAAAGCCCGGGAGATCGGAGAGAACGAGCAGGGGTATTCGGCGGTTGCTTCTGGTCCGTGCGGGTTCTTCCGTGCTCCCTGACTTCAATGCGACATGAAGAATCACACGGTTATAGTGGGGGTCGGTGTGATGCCCGTGGCCGTACCATGACGCCGCATCGATGTGGATTTCCACGTCGCCGGAGTAGAGCGTGCCTCCAACGCGGATGCTTGCCCGGAGGAAATCGGGGCCGCTGTCTGCATTGGGACTGCCGGGGTAGAGGATCTGGATGGGCTTACCGTCGGTGGTGTGGAGCGGGAGATCCTCGAAGCGCGACTCTTCCCAGAGGAGCCGTAGCTCCGATTCTGACATCACCTTGCTGGTTCGCATGGCACGCCTCTTAAGTCTGCTGGCGTGCGGGATGAGCGGGGGGGAATGGGGCGGGTGGGTGGGGCCTATCCCCGGTGCGGGTTCGTTCCTGGCGTGTGTCCCCGCGGGCCGGACGGCGGCGCCTTCAGGCATCACCGGCCTGAAGGCGGTCACCTCCTGCTCAAGCTCTGACTATCCGGGCCGGGAGAGTTTTCTTCGCTTGGCCCAGGGACCGAACTGCTTCTCGCGTAGAGCGTTGATCTGAGCCCGCAGAGATTCCGCTTCCCGGCGCGCGGCCTCTGCAAAGTCGTCTCCGGTGGATGCGTAGAGTATGCTGCGGCTGGCGTTGATCACGGCCATTTCTCCCCTGGCATCGCAACCGAACCGGACCGCCGAGCGGAGGTCTCCTCCCTGAGCCCCGATCCCTGGAATGAGCAGGGGCATCTCCGGGGCCAGCGTGCGGATGCGCCGCAGTTCCCTGGGCCGTGTGGCGCCCACGACCAGCCCGCAGTTCTTCCTGGTGTTCCACACCTTCACCCTTCTGATGACCTGCTCGTACAGGGGATGTCCTTTCACCTTCAGGTACTGGAAGTCCCTTGCGCCGGGGTTGGATGTGACCGCCAGGATGAAAGCCCCCTGATGGGCGTTTTTCAGAAATGGCTTCACCGAGTCTTCACCCATGTAGGGGTTCACTGTCGTGGCGGCGAATTCATAATCATCCGCAAGAAGCTTCGCGTACATGGCGGATGAATTGCCGATATCCCCCCGCTTGGCGTCGCCGATCGTGATGATCTCCTCCGGGATCCGCGCAAGCGTCTGGTGTACGGTGTACCAGCCGTGCTCGCCGGTTGCCTCGTAGAACGCCAGGTTCAACTTGTAGGCGCATACAAGGTCCCGGGTCGCATCAATGATCCGCCGGTTGAATTCGTAGATGGGGTCGCCGTAGGCGAAGAGGGATTCGGGGAGCTTGTTAATGTCGGTGTCAAGCCCGATACAGAGAAGGCTCTGGTTCTTCCGCTGAATGGATCGGAGGCGCTGGGAGAAGTTCATGAAACCTCCGGCAGGTGGTGCAGGGATCGCCCGGTCTTCCCCGTGTTCAGCTTCGGCCGCGATGAGGACTTATTCTTCCGGCGGCCGGGCGCCAGGCTGTGCTACACGCTTCCGCCCTGTGCGGCTTCCGGCGTCAGCCGCGTCGACGCCGCTCCCGGGCCGGCTGCGGGGACCGGTTGAAGATACCCTTCCTTCTCCGTTGCCGAAAGCACTTCGTTCATCGAACCCGTCCGGTATCCCTGCAGGTCGAGCGTGACGTAGATGAAACCCAGTTCCTTGAAATGCTGCACAAGCCCTCCGCGAAACGAGGGATCCATACACCGGGGCATGTCATCCGGTGCGATCTCGATCCGCGCGGTGTTGGCGTCGTGGAACCGGACCCGGAACCGGCGGAATCCGGCATCACGCAGGAAGGATTCGGCCCGATCGACACGGGAGAGGTTTTCCGGGTTGATCCCCGTACCATAGGGGAAGCGGGAAGATAAGCAGGCAAAGGAGGGTTTGTCCCAGGTGGGGAGGCCAAGGTGCTGCGAAAGCGCGCGGACCTCTTCCTTGCTCATGCCGGCCTCGAGAAGGGGGGAGCGGACGCAGTTCTCCGATTTCGCACGCATCCCGGGACGGAAGTCGCCTGCGTCATCGGTTATGGTGCCGTCGGCGATCCATGCAATCCCTTCCTGACCGGCCAGTTCCTTCAACTTCCCGAAGAGCTCGGTCTTGCAGTAATAACAGCGGTCGGGAGGGTTCTCGCTGAACTTGAGGTCGTCAGTCTCCTCCGTTCTCACCACCACGTACCGCACTCCCATCCGTTCGGCCAGCGCAACCGCTTCTTCAAATTCCCGGGTGGGATAGGTTGCAGACTGCCCGATCATGGCCAGGACTCCCGGCCCGAGCTCGTCGAAAGCCACCTTGAGCAGGAGTGTGCTGTCCACCCCGCCAGAGTAACCTATTGCCACGCTCCGCATTCCCGCGAGAATCCCCCGGAGTGTGCGGTACTTCTCCTCCAGCATCAGTTCCAGCATGCTCCCCTCTCACATTACACGAAAAGAAAGCGCCACACCGCGGCGTGGCGCTGTTCTACAAAACGCTTCCCGGAGCCGAGGGTCATCGTCTCAGCAGGCTCCTGAACTCCTTCATCCCCTTCGCTCCCGGAAAATCCTGCTCAAACTCGGACCGCTTCGCCGGATCCAGCTGGAACGAACTCTTCAACGATTCCGCGGCTTCGTACAACCGGTTCATCAGGATCAGAACCTTGGCCCGGCTGTAGTAACTGTCGGCGGCGTAGGGATTCGCATCCACCGACCGGTCAAATGCCTTCAATGCCTGCTTCGTGTACCCCAGCTCAAGGAGGGTCTCCCCGTAATCCAGCCACGCTTCATAGTTGTCCGGTTCCAGCTTGGTCACCATCCGGTAGCTGAGAAGCGATTCCCTGACCCTTCCCATATTATAGAGAAGATCAGCCTTGGCATACCATAGCTCGGGGTAGTCCCGGCATATGGAGAGGGCGCGGTTGTAATCGGTGAGCGCTCTCCGGTGCTGATCCAGGCTGTCGTAGCAGCTCCCCCGCCCGAAGCAAGACTCGTAGTGATTGGGATCGAACTTCAACGCCTCGGTGAAGCACTTGACCGCGCTTTCAAACTCCCCCAGCTCCTCATAGGCGTTTCCGAGGTTGTGCCAGGCCGGGACATCCTTCGGTTCAAGCCGCAGGGTCTCCCGGTAGCACGCGATGGCGTCGTGGAGCCGCCCCAGGTTGGCCAGCGCATTCCCCTTGTTGTACCAGGCAGCGGCGAAGTCCCCGTGGATCGCCAGCGCCATGTCGTAGCTCTCAATTGCCCGGTGCGGCTGAAGCATCCGGTTCAGAACGATTCCCCGGTTGTACCAAGCGTTGTAGTTGTACGGGTCGAGCCGGAGATGCTCTTCATAGCAGCGGAAGGACTCTTCAGGCTTCTCCAGGTAGTCGTAGCAATACCCCATCTCGTACCAGGCGTCCTTGTGCGAAGGGGTTCCCTCGAGAATGAACTTGAAAATCTGCACCGACTCTTCGTACCGGCCGGCCTTTTCCAGCGTAACTCCTTTGTTGAAGAGGGCTTCCTCGTTTGAGGGGTCGACCGAAAGCGCCTGCTCGAAGCAGGTGATAGCCTCCGTCGTCCGCCCGAGGTCGTCGAGCGTGATCCCCTTGTTGATCAACAGCTCGGGATCTACAGGGTTGATCTCCAGTGCCCGGTCGTAGCACTCCAGCGCGGAGTCGTACTTGAAAAGGTTGCTGAGAATAATACCTTTCCGCTGCCAGTTCTCGGCGCTGTAGGGGATCAGGGAGAGCAGCTGGTTGATGAAATGAAGGGCCTCCTCGTACTTCTCGTGGTCCAGGTAGTACGCGACGATCTCCTCGAGCGCCTCCACGTTGGTGATGTCGGGCGCTCGGTCCTTCAACATGTCCTGGAAGCGTTTCAGCTCCTCCTCAAACCGCTCTCTTCGCCGCTCCTCGTCTTCCGGTTCGTCGTCGAACCCGCCAAAGTCCAGTATGCTCATCTACCGCGCCCCCTGCCTGCTACCATGATCATACGTAAACCACAATTGGTCCTTTGTGACCAATGAACAGAAAATTTGGTATGAAGTCAAGGTTGGCTTTTTGCCATTTCCAGCCTCTTTTCTGACCTTGCTTGGCCCAAGTGCGTTGATTTTGAAGGTTTCAGGGCTTATATTATTCATCTTGATTCACATGATTGCGGAAAACCTCGGCAGGATACGGCAAAGGATCGCGCAGGCCTGCGTCCGGTCCGGGCGGGATACATCCGGCGTTACACTGGTTGCAGTGGCGAAGACCTTTTCCGCAGACCTCGTGGCGGAGGCGTTGCGCGCTGGTGCTCTCGATATCGGTGAGAATTACGTCCAGGAGCTGGCAGCCAAGCGCGAGGCGCTCGCCGCTCAGCCGGTCCGCTGGCATTTCATCGGCCACCTGCAGCGGAACAAGGCAAAGGTTGTCGTCCCCTGGGTGGAGATGATCCATGCCGTGGACAGTATGCCGCTTGCGCGCGAAATAGAGACCAGGGCTCGCGCCTCTGGGCGGACCGTTGACATCCTCATCGAGGTCAATACCACGGGGGAGCCGTCCAAGTTTGGCGTGCCCCCGGACGGCCTGTTGCCGGCGGTTTCCGGTCTGGCCGGCCTGACCGGAATCCGCATTGCAGGTCTCATGACCATCGGCCCCTTCCTTCCCGACCCGGAAGGCTCTCGCCCGATGTTTCAACAACTCCGGAGCCTCCGCGATCAGGCGGCTGCCCTCGGCCAGGCAAATGCTCCCATGCATCACCTGTCCATGGGGATGACCGGAGACTTTGAGGTCGCCATTGAAGAAGGCGCAACGTTGGTCCGCATCGGCACTGCGATATTCGGTTCACGCAGGAAGCCGGCCTGAGTCCGCCACCACCGTGCACCGTTCGATGACGATCCCGTTCCAGGCACTCCCGCCCAGGCGGGAAACCTGTTCTCCGGCACAGGTCCCCGGTGTCCGGCTTATTCTTCGGAGAGGAGGTCCATGAAACTGACCCCGCTTGACGTGCGGAAACAACAGTTCAAGAAACTGATGCGCGGATACGATCCGGTCGAGGTGGATACCTTTCTCGAAATGGTGGCCGTCGATATGGAAGAGCTCCTCCGGCTGCAAAGGGATGCCCGCGACAGGACCGTGGAGCTGGAAACCCAGCTGAAGGATTACCGGCAGATCGAGAAAACCCTGCAGCAGACCCTGCTCCAGGCGCAGGAAGTCATGGCCAAGGCCTATGAGTCGGCCAGGCGCGAAGCGGAAAGCATTGTGAAAGAAGCGGAACTCAGGGCAGCCTCGATCGTGGATACTGCCAATCGCAATGTGGCGCGCCTTTCGAATGATATCGACGAGCTGAAAGTGCGCCGCGAATCCCTGGTGGCACGCCTTCGGGTGCTCTTGAGCACGGAGCTGGACCTTCTCAAGGCGATGAACCAGGGAGCCATGGAAATCCTTGATCCGCCCCCCTCGCTCGGCACCGGCAAGGATCACCTGGACGTGGACTCCATCGTCAAAAGCATCGACCATGACCGACCTTCGAAATAAGATTGAAGAGGCTGTCGCGTTCCTCCGCACCAGGATCGCCGCCCAACCCCCGCTCGGCATCATTCTCGGAACCGGGCTCGGAGGCCTGGCTAAGGAGATCTCGGCGGAGGTCGTTGTCGACTATGCGGAGATTCCCTATTTCCCCCTCTCCACCGTGGAGTCTCACCACGGGAAACTCATCTTCGGCACCCTGGCCGGGAAGCAGGTGGTGGCCATGCAGGGACGCTTCCACTACTATGAGGGGTACACCCTGCAACAGGTGACGTTCCCGGTACGCGTCATGAAATTCCTCGGGGTGAGCACGCTCCTGATCTCCAATGCGGCGGGCGGCATGAACCCGAACTTCTCGCGGGGGAGCATCATGATTATTACCGACCACATCAACCTGCTCGGCGATAATCCGCTCATCGGGCCCAACGACGATACTCTGGGTCCGCGCTTCCCCGACATGTCGGAACCCTACAGCAGGAGGCTTATCGCCGTCGCCGAAGATGTGGCGCTCGACTTGAAGATCAAGACGGAGCGCGGAGTGTTCGTGGCTGTCCCCGGGCCGAACCTTGAAACGCGCGCGGAATACCGGTTCCTCCGCATGATCGGCGCCGATGCCGTCGGGATGTCCACGGTTCCCGAGAACATTGTGGCGAACCATATGGGCATGAGTGTCCTGGGATTCTCCATCATCACCGATGAGTGCTTCCCGGATACCCTGAAGCCCGCCAATGTCGACGAGATCATCGCCGTGGCTAATGCCACCGAGCCCAGACTGACGGCCATTATGCGGGGAGTTGTTGAACGTGTCCGGCTGGAGCCTGACGGACAGCATGGAAAAGGATAGCCCGGGAGCGTTGTCCTGTGATACCTGCTCCGGGAAGAGTGGTGCTGGCGGCCGCACTCATCCTGTCGGCCCTGGGGTTGCTGCTGATTCTGCATGACCGCGTCCCCTGGCTCGGCAGGCTCCCCGGCGACATCACGATTGTGAGGGGTGGCGTTCGTGTGTACGCGCCGATTGCAACGTGCGTGGTCCTGAGTGTGGTCGTCAGCCTGGTGCTCTGGGGGATTTCTCACTTGAGAAAGTAAATGCCGTTCAAAGAACTCACAGACAGGCTGTCGTATCCTTCCATGGAGAAGGAGATTCTCCGGTTCTGGAAAGAGAACGATATCTTCCGCAGGAGCATCGCCGAGAGGGAAGGGAGGCCAGGGTTCACCTTTTATGAGGGCCCGCCGACCGCCAACGGCCGGCCTGGCATCCACCACGTCATGGCCCGGACCCTGAAAGACCTGGTCTGCCGGTATAAGACCATGAAGGGCTACCAGGTCCACCGGAAAGCCGGCTGGGATACCCACGGGCTCCCCGTGGAGATCGAGGTCGAGAAACAACTCGGGTTCAAGCACAAAGACGATATCGTCCGCTACGGCGTCGCGGAGTTCAACGCCAAATGCCGGGAATCGGTCTGGAAATATAAGGCCGACTGGGAGCGGTTGACGGAGGAAATGGGCTACTGGGTCGACCTCCAGCATCCCTACGTGACGTTCGAGAACGAATATATCGAGTCGATCTGGTGGGCGCTGAAGAGGTTCTACGACGGCGGCATGATGTACAAAGGCTACAAGATTCAGCCCTACTGCCCCCGCTGCGAGACGCCCCTCTCGTCGCATGAAGTCTCGCTCGGCTACGACGATGTCAAGGAGCCGAGCGTCTATGTCCGCATGCGCCTCAAGGCTGACCCCTCCACCTCGTTCCTGGTCTGGACAACCACCCCCTGGACCCTGATCTCCAACGTCGCGCTGGCCGTCGCTCCCGACGTGGACTATGTGAAGGTCTTCCACAAAGAGGAATTCCTGATTCTCGCCGAACGGCGGCTCTCGGTTCTCGAAGGCGACTCGACCGTTGTCGAACGCTATAAAGGGCGGGATCTTGCCGGTTGGGAGTACGACCGGTTGTTCTCGTATCACCCGGTCGACAGGAAGGCCTTCTACGTTGTCACCGCCGATTTCGTGACGACCGAAGACGGGACCGGCATCGTCCACATGGCCCCTGCCTACGGTGAGGACGACTACCAGACGGCGCGGATATACGATCTCCCCACCATCCACCCGGTCAACAAGAGCGGCGAATTCGGACCGGAGGTCACCGACTTTAAGGGTTTCTTTGTCAAGGATGCGGACCCCGAGATCATCCAGAACCTCAGGGAGCGGAAGATCCTGTACAAGAAGGAGACCATCACCCATAGCTACCCGCACTGCTGGCGCTGCAAGACCCCCCTGCTCTATTACGCGCGAGAGTCCTGGTACATCCGGACCACCAGCTTCGCCCGGCGCATGATCGAGCTGAACAGCCAGATCACCTGGGTCCCTCCGGAAGTGGGTGAGGGGCGCTTCGGCAACTGGCTCGAAGAAAACAAAGACTGGGCGCTCTCCCGGGACCGGTTCTGGGGCACCCCGCTCCCGGTCTGGATCTGCGAGCTCTGCGGCCTGCAGAAATGCGTGGGGAGCATCCAGGAGCTGAAGACAGGCAGCAATGTGCCGGATCCTGTCGACCTTCACAAGCCCTATGTCGACGGCGTGACCTTCGCCTGCTCCTGCGGGGGAACAATGAAGCGTGTCCCCGAGCTCATCGATGTCTGGTTCGATTCGGGCGGTATGCCGTTTGCGCAGTGGCACTATCCGTTCGAGAACCGCGGACTCATTGAATCCGGTGAACAGCATCCGGCCGATTTCATCTGCGAGGGCATCGACCAGACGCGCGGATGGTTCTACTCGCTGCACGCCATCGGAACCTTCCTCTTCGACAAGCCTGCCTACCGGGCGGTGATGGTGAACGAGCTGATCCTGGACCGGGAGGGACAGAAGATGTCCAAGTCGAAGGGGAATTCGGTCAACCCCTTCCACATCCTCGAGCGCTACGGGGCTGATACCACCCGGTGGTACCTGGTGACCAACAGCCCTCCGTGGCGTCCCACCATGTTCGACGAGGAAGGCCTCGGCGAGGTACAGCGGAAGTTCTTTGGAACGTTGGTGAACATCTATGCGTTCTTTGCCCTGTATGCCAATGTGGATGGATTCTCCTATGCGGAACCGTCCATACCCGCGGCCGAGCGTCCGGAAATCGACCGCTGGATCCTCTCGGAGCTGCATTCCATGGTCGGCCGGTACACCGTACAGATGGATACGTATGATGTCACGAAGGCGGCGCGGAGCGTAAGCGAATTTACCATCGATCAGCTCTCAAACTGGTATGTCCGCAGAAACCGGCGGAGGTTCTGGAAGAGCGATAGGGGGAGTGATAAAACCGCCGCGTACCAAACGCTGTACGAATGCCTCGACGCGGTGGCAAGACTTTCGGCGCCGTTCGCACCCTTCCTGGCAGAGGAGCTGTACCGGAACCTGAATGCCGTCTCAGCCCGCGAGCCCTCCCCGTCGGTGCACCTGGCCGCGATGCCGGAAAGCGATCCCTCGGTGATCGACGCCGGGCTCGAGGCCCGCATGGAACGCGCCGAGAAGATCGTCATGCTCGTGCGCGCGATGCGCATGAAGTCCAATTTGAAGGTGCGCCAGCCGCTCCGGCGGATCATCCTCCCGATCGGCGGAGGACATGAGCGGGATGAGATCATGCGGATGCAGGAGGTGATTCTCGAAGAGATCAATGTCAAGTCGATCGAGTATGTCACGGACGAATCGGGCCTCGTGCGCAAGAAGGCCCGGCCGAATTTCAAATCGCTCGGTCCGAAATTCGGCAAAGCCGTCCAGCAGGTGGCCGCCCGGATCAAGGAACTGACCCTGCAGGAGATCGCGGCCCTCGAAACCTCGGGAACGCTGACCTTTGAGGCCGGGGGAGAGCCTCGGGCGATTGTCCGCGGGGACGTGGAAATCCTCCGGGAAGACATGCCCGGGTGGCTTGTCGAATCCGACGGATCGTTGACGGTGGCCCTTGACACTGCGCTTGATGATGCGCTTATTGCCGAGGGTCTGGCGCGCGAGTTCGTCAATCGCGTGCAGAACATGCGGAAGGATGCCGGCTTTGCGGTGACCGATCGGATCGGGATATTTCTCGACGCTCCGGCGCCGGCCGGAACGATGCTCGATTCGATGCGCGGGTATATCCAGACGGAAACCCTGGCCGTGGAGTTTTCCCCGGTGTACAGGGATGGCGAGTACGCATCGACCGCCGAGCTCAACGGCGTTACAGTTCGTGTCGGTATTGAGCGACGTCCGGAGCGGGGGTAAGTCAACTAGAGGAGCAAGGTACACCCATGGCTACCAAGGGAACGAAGCCGGCGGCGAAAAAAACCGTCCCAGCGAAAAAAACCAGCGCCAACCGAGTCCGGAAGGCGGCAAAGACCGTCACGGTGCCGCATAAGGGTCCGGCACGCGACGTGAAATCCAAGAAGAAAACTGTGAGCAGGGGAGGGGCCGTGGAGCATCATGATGCAAAGGTGTATTCATCAGAGGACCTGAAGTACTTCAAAGAGATGATCCTGGCAAAACGCAAGGAGACCCTTGAGGAGCTTGATACCCTCAAGGAGAGTATGATGGACGTGACCACCGGCGAGTATGTGAGCGAGAGCTCCAACTATTCCCTGCATATGGAACAGGGAACGGATGCCATGGAGCGGGAGAAGACATTCCTGTTCGCCGCACGTTCGAGCAAATACGTGAACCAGCTCGATGACGCCCTGGCACGCATCGAAGCAAAGACCTATGGTGTCTGCCGGGTGTGCGGGTTGCTGGTTCCCAAGGCCCGGCTCGAAGCGGTCCCGACGGCCCAGACCTGCGCCGAGTACAAAAATACAGGCGTCGCGTGCGAGCGCGGCCGCCTGGCCCTGGCAAAGAAAAAGGGGACCTGACGCGTGCGCGTCCTGCTCCTGTCCGTTGCCATCGTCCTTGGGGATCAGTTCAGCAAGCTTCTTGTCAAGGGTATCGGCATTCCCTCGCTGGGAATCTCCTGGCCCGGTCTTCCCTATGGCACAAGCCGGCCGGTGCTGGGGAACCTCCTGCGCCTCACCTACATCGAGAACCCTGGCATGGCCTTCGGCATCGACGTCGGAGGGAAGCCCTGGTTCGCCCTCTTCTCGGTGATCGCCAGTGCCGCAATCGTCTGGTATCTCCACCGCATGCGGAGCGAACGGCTCGGCTTCAGGGTCGCGCTGGCGATGATCCTCGGAGGCGCCGTCGGGAACCTGATCGACCGGGTCTTCTACGGTGTGCTGTTCGACACCGCCCCGCTGCTCTATGGCCGGGTCGTCGATTTCATTGATGTGGACTTCTTCGACATCACCGTCTGGGGATACCACATCTCGCGCTGGCCAGTCTTCAACATTGCCGATGCATGCGTCACCCTCGGTGTCATCATGCTGCTTGTCTATCACCGAACCGCCGTGGCCGAGGAATCTCCCCGGCTCGATAAACCCGCCGCGCCCCCCAGTCCGGAGCGCTGACCGTCTGCTCTTCTCCATGCCGCATCAGTTCGAGATCGTCGTCCCGGCAGGCAAGAAAAAGGAACGGCTCGATACCTTCCTTGCCTCCCACGTTGAGAACGCCACCCGGTCCAGGGTGCAGAAGGCGATCCGCGAGGGCGCTGTGCTCATCGGCGGGAAGACCGTCCGGCCCAGCCACCCGGTGGCCCCGGGCGAAGTCATTCAGGTCACCCTTCCCGGGAGACCGCCTCAGAAAGCATCGCCGGAGTCGATCGCGCTCGATATTGTCTATGAAGACGCCGACCTCCTCGTAGTGAACAAACCGGCCGGCATGGTCACCCACCCCGCGTTTGGGAATTACACCGGCACACTCGTCAATGCCCTCCTGTATCACTGCAATGGGCTCTCCACCCTGAACGATCCCCTGCGGCCCGGCATCGTCCACCGGCTCGATAAGAACACCTCGGGCCTCATGGTCGTGGCGAAAAACGACAACGCGCACGCGAGACTCGCCCGCCAGTTCTCCCGGCGCACCATCCTTCGTCAGTACCAGGCCGTCGTATGGGGTGTGTTCGCATCCCCGGAGGGAATCATAGAAGCCGAGCTGGGACGGAACAAATCGGACCGGAAAAAGATGGCCGTGGTACTGGAGGGGAAGCATGCGGTGACCACGTACATTGTCCTCGAACAGTTTCCGTATCTCGCCCTGCTTGGACTCAAGCTCCAGACAGGCCGCACACATCAGATTCGTGTGCACATGGCGCATATTCACCACCCGGTATTCGGTGATCCGACTTATAACGGCCGTCATCTTGTCGCCGGCCCTGGCACGGCCGCTCAGAAATCTGAAGTCCAACGCCTCCTGGCTCTTATGCCCCGCCAGGCGCTCCATGCGAAAACTATAGGTTTTTTGCATCCGACGACAGGCGAAACCCTCTTTTTCGATTCTCCTCTCCCCGCCGACATGCAGTCGCTCCTTGAGATCCTGCGCCAGCATTCTCCTGCCGGCCGATAGACCTGCCGGAAGGAGTATTTGGCAGGAAAATTGCTCGATTCTGGCATATCCATGACATGTCTCAGGGGAATCCATAGCGGGTCCCTGGGCTGTGTGACATCAATCACATCCCTTCGACCGGCATACGGGTATCTTCCCCGATGAACTTATGGCCACATGCACCCACAAAAATCACTGTCCCGCACCCCCCCCCCCATTCACAAGATCTTCGGAGGAAGAATGAACACCTTGAAACGGGCTTGTTCTCCAGGTGCCCTGTGCCTTCTCGCCCTTGTCGTCCTCGCCGGAGCCTCGGCAGCCCGGTCGCAGAATGACCTCGAGAAAACACTGAGGCAGAATACCTCCGCCACCGTGTCGGGGTATATCCAACCCGTCGCGGACATGTTTGGCGCCAACATGCACACCGGGTATTACCATACGGCCGACGTCGAGAAGTGGGGCCTCCACATCTCTCTCGACTTCGTCGCGATGGGAGCAATGGTGAAGGATGACCAGAAGAACTATTCCGCTCCGGCGCCAGAGGGTTTCAACCCGGGTACCTTTCAGACCGCCACCCTCTTCGGCGGCAAGGGGACCGAAGTCACCGACGTTCGCACCGGACTGAAATTCAGGGGGTCCGACGGCATTATCAATGCCAGCTACTTCCCGCTTGCCGTTCCGCAGCTGACGATCGGCAACATTTACGGAACCCAGGCCATGATTCGATTCGTCACCCTTCCCGCCAGCCTCAGCAATGGCAAGCTTCCGGCGATCACCCTCTGGGGTCTCGGCGCACGGCATAGCATCAGCCAGTACATACCGAAATTCCCGGTGGACCTCGCGGCCGGCCTCTACTTCAACAGCTTCACCTTCGGGGACATGATCGACTTCAAGGGCGTCGCCCTCAACGCCCAGGCCAGCAAGAGCTGGTCCATCCTGACCGTCTACGGCGGTCTCCAGTGGGAACAGAGCAAGATGACCCTGAGCTATATCTCTACGGATGTGTCGGCGCCGCCTGTCGATATCACGCTGGACGGCGCGAACGCATTCCGCTTCACGGCTGGCCTGGCCCTGGGCCTCGGCCCCCTGAAGCTCTTCGGCGATGTAAACTTCGGTTCGGTGACGACGCTCTCGGCCGGTTTCGGCTTCGGCAACTGACCGCGCGAATCCATTCTCATTCTAAGGAGTCTCATGATGAAGACCATGACATTCGTGCTGGTTACGCTGATGGCGGCGCTTGCCAGCGTGGGGTTCAACTGTATCAACGACTCGTTCCAGGTGGCGGTGAATCTCCCGATCGTCCAGGAGTATCCCATCAACCCCGGCCCCGCCGGGGCGTACGGCGGCTCCGCGGTCGTGAAACTGAAAGACATCATCGACCAGTCCTATCTTGACCACATGAAGAATGTGCGCTCGTATGACATCCGCGTCAGCACGATCGGCCAGTATAGCGGCAATGTGAGCGGGTCCGTCACTATCGACGGCAACACACTCCTGACCTACAGCGGAGCTTGGAACCAGTTCAACACTCCACAGTCGGTGCTGGGAACGTCGGGACTCGTGTCGTCGAACTCAGTGGGCGTGCAGGCGCTGCTGACCAAGCTCAATCAGTTCACGACCAATCAAAACGTTACGGTCGCGGTCACCGGCGCCGGTACCATCGCCGGCACAACAGTTCCCGCCGGTCTGGTCCTGCGCATTGAGATCCTCTCGCAGGTCGATGCCGAAATCAGCAGCTGACGCAGGTCGCTCCTGTCTCATCGTGCAAGCCCTCTGTGCCTTCGGGTGCTGGGGGCTTGCTGTTTTGTCGACTGCAGCACCGTGCGGAGTCTCCATCATCCCTCGCTCCAACGCAGCCCGAAGACGGGGCTCGGGGGGGGGGGTCCGCCGCGAGCCTTGCGTACCTGCCGCCTGCCATGCCCGCCCCCCTCTCCTCTCGCTTGCGTCCCGCACCGGGCTTTCGTACCTTTTCACCATGGAAGCGAAGGGAAAGACCAACCTGCTCGGCCTCACGAAGGAGCAGTTGGGCGACGTTGTGGAGGACCTTGGCGAGCCGCGGTACCGGGCGCAACAAATCCACGAGTGGCTGTACGCGCGGGGCGTGACGGACTTCCGCGCGATGACAAACCTGGCGAAACCATTCCGCGATCAGCTGTCGCGGGTTGCCGTCATCCAGGGGTTGACGCCGCTTCACCAGACGTTTTCTCCGAAGGATGGGACAACGAAGTTCCTCTTCGCGCTATCCGACGACCTGCGCATCGAGAGCGTCCTTATCCCGCCTGCCACGGCCTTCCGCGACACGGAACAGCAGGAAGAAGACGAACAAAGCCGGCTTACGCTCTGCGTCTCCACCCAGGTGGGCTGTCCTCTGGACTGCGCCTTCTGTGCCACGGGCACCATGGGTTTCCTGCGCAACCTCTCTGCGGGAGAGATCGTCGACCAGATCCTGCAGGTCAGACGCCTGACACTCAGGAGGGTCACGAACATTGTCTTCATGGGGATGGGGGAACCGCTGCTGAATTACGACAGCGTCATGGCGGCCTCAGGCATCTTCACCGCTGGTGCGGGCATCGCGCAGAAAAGGATCACCGTCTCAACTGCCGGCCTCCCGGACCGTATCCGCCGCCTGGGCCTGGAGAAACGGAAGATCAAGCTTGCGGTCTCGCTGCACAGCGCCGTGGATGCCACCCGCTCGCGCCTCATGCCCATCAACCGGCGATTCCCTCTTGAGGATCTCCTCGCAGCCGTCAGTGAGTACTACGAGGAGACCGGCCAGCGTGTCACCTATGAGGTCATCTTTTTCGACGGGGTGAACGACACCGAGCGCGAAGTGGGCGCGCTGATCAGGCTGGCCCGGCGCGTTCCGTGCAAGATCAACGTCATTCCGTATCATTCCATCGCATTCACCGATCCCACGGGGATCGGCGCCGGCCTGCGGCCGTCGCCACGGCTTGAAGAGCTTGTGCGGCGCCTGCGGGACCATCATCTCACCGCCCTGGTCCGCTCGAGTGCGGGTGAGGAGATCGACGCGGCCTGCGGCCAGCTCGCCGTCCGGCTGTCCCGGTCACCCGGCGAACGGCGCGCCGTCCGCGGCCTCGCATCACAGTCCGCGTGAAACCATCCTTCACATCACCTTCTCAGGTTCTCTCATGCGAATCCTCCTGTTCGGTCCTCCCGGCGTCGGCAAAGGAACTCAGGCCAGACTCCTCGCTGGAGAATTCGGCATCCCGCATATCTCCACAGGCGATATGCTGCGTGCGGCAGTAACCTCAGGCACGGATCTCGGGAGAAAGGCGAAGGCGATCATGGACCGCGGAGAGCTTGTGCCGGACGATATCATGATCGGCATCGTCCGCGATGTTCTCTCGTCTCCGGCTGCGGCCCGCGGCTTCATCCTCGACGGATTTCCGCGCACCCTGCCGCAGGCCCGGGCCCTTGCGCGCCTCTTCGAGGAACTCGGCATCAGTGACTACCGAGTGCTCGAACTCCGCGTGGACGATGAGGAAGTCGTCCGGAGGCTCAGCAGCCGGCTGGTCTGCTCGCGCGACGGAACGATCTTCAGCACGCTGACCGACAAGGTGAGCGCCGGTGCTCCCTGCCCAACCTGCGGGGGCACCCTGATGCAGCGCCAGGACGACCGGGAAGAGACCATCCGCCAGAGGCTGCAGGTCTATCACTCCACCACCGCTCCTGTCATTGGGTTCTATACGGCTCGCGGGACAGCCTGTGAGGTCGATGGAGGGAAGCCCATCGAGACGGTCCATGCGGCCATTAAGTCCGTGCTCGCAGCCAAAACGCCGGTGTAACATCTGTGATCCAGCCATGCTGGTGATTGCACACAGGGGGAATTCAGCCCACGCTCCCGAAAACACCATGACGGCCTTCCGCATGGCGGCGGAAGCGGGCGCCGACATGATCGAGCTCGATGTCCGCCTGACACTCGATGGTGCTCTGGCCGTCATCCACGACCGCCGCCTGGAGCGGACGACCACTGGCCGCGGCCCCCTTCGACGTCAGACCCGCAGGAGCCTGGCGGATCTCGATGCGGGAAGCTGGTTCGCCCGGCGGTATGCGGGGGAACAGGTTCCCCTGCTGCAGGAAATCCTGGAAGCTCTGCCCCGCTCCCTGGGCATCAACGTCGAGGCGAAGACCGACGGTGAGCCGCGCTGGAGGAAACGCATGGTACCCGCGCTGGCCGAGATCCTGCGCCGGCACGCTCATGGGCGCGCCATCCTGGTCTCCTCGTTCAACCATGCGCTGCTCCGTCGCCTCAAAGTCCTCGACCCGTCAATCCGGACCGGGGCTCTTGCTGTTCCCCTGCGCGATGCCGCACGGCGGCCTTCGTCTCTTGCCCGCAGCCTCTCGGTCTCCGCCTTTATCTGTAGCCGCTCGATGCTCCGGAAACGGTTTGTCCTCGATGCGCATGCCCACGGGCTCCAGCTGTTTGTCTACGGGGTCAATACCGCCCGCCATCTCATCCGTCCTCGCAGATTTGGCGCCGACGGCATCATCACCAACTATCCGGAGCGCATGCTGCGCCTCCTGGGCCGCTCACCCGTACGCCATTTCCCGGCACACTCGCTATGACGTTCCGCATGTTCCTCTTCTGCGCCTGCCTTCCCATTCTGGTTCTCGGATGCGGCGGCGAGCCTCAGCGCGAGCAGCAGGCAGACCGCCTTCTGGCCATGGCCGCAAGGCTCGCCGACCAGGGCTTCCTCAAAGCCTCCCGCGACTCTGCGGAAATCGCCCTGCGATTCTTTGAAGAGGCCGGGCACGAAGGGCGCACGGCCGACGCAGAACGCATCCTCGGCGATCTCGATGCGGCTTCCGCCTCCTTCGACGACGCTCTGATCCGCTACCGCAGCGCCCTCCAGCACTACCGCGGCAATGCCGACCGGGCCGCCGCGCGCTCCATGCTGCTGACAATCGCAGATCTCGACAGGCAGATGGGGAACGACGAGGAAGCGTACGCCAGATATGAAGAGGCTCTCCGCCTTGCCGGGGCGCTGAAAGACCCGGAGGGAGGACACGAAATCGCGAGCGCCATGCTCCCGCTCGCGCGAACACTCGGCCGTTCCGAGATGGAAAACACCCTGCTGGAGGGCATGAATCGCACAGCGGACTCAACGGGCGACCCCGCAGCCCAGGCGCGGGCGCGCAACGAGACCGCCCTCTCTGCATTTCATCGCGGCGATGCCGCCGGCGCAATCCGGAATCTCGTCGAAGCGCTGGGATTCTCCAGCAGGACCGCAGATTCCCTCCTTACCGCGACGATACTCCGGAACCTCGCGCGGGGCTACGAGACCGCCGGTTCCGTCAACGAGGCAATGTCCTCATATACGGAGGCTCTCCGGCTGGCCGACCGCATGCGCAAAGGGACGCTCATGCGCGAGGAACTCCTCATGCGGGTAGGCAACGCATTGCTCAGGCTTCACCGCCCGGCGGACGCGGAGCGCTTCTACCAGGCGGCCGGCGCCTCCGCAACGGCGCGGGGAGACGACCTGCATCGCGCATACACACTCCTTCAGCTCTCCCATTGCTCACGGGCCTCTCTGCCCGATTCCGCCCGCTCCCTCGCCCGGACGGCTCTCTCGCTTCTGCAGGAATCTGCGCCCCCCGCCGGAATGGCCTACGCTCTTGGCACTCAGGGCCTTGCCTCGCTCGCAGCAAACCGGCCGGCCGAAGCGGTGGATCTCCTTCGCCGGGCTTCCGACGAGGCTGAGGTGACAATCCGGCACCGGGACGACGAAGACCTTCTCGTCGACTGCGAAGCAGCCGCGCTGGGGACCCGTCCCGCCCCATGGCACGAGGAATCGGTCGACCTCCTGCTGCGGCTGGATCGCCGCGAGGAAGCTCTGGCGCTTTCCCTCCGCCGCTCCCGCTGGCTTCTGTTCCGGGACCTCAGCCTCCTCAAGCCTTCACTCGCGAACGACTCTCTGAACACCCTCCTTGCAAGGTGGCATGACGCGGCAGCACACTGCGCGGGCGCCGAAGAGCAGCTCGATCGTGCCCTCACTGGACCCGCAGGCCGCCGTGAACGTATTCCGGAGGTGGCAAAGAACCTCGCGCAGGCACAGGAACTCGCGCGCACAACTGCCGCGGCAATCAATTCCCTGAAACCGTCCGCCGGTGCCTTTGTCGGTGCTTCGGCTCCCGGCCTCGAATCCCTCAGGCAGCGGCTGCCTGAAGGCACAGCGCTTCTCCTGTATGGCACCACGCGGCACACCGTCCACATCTTTGTTGTCGCCGGAAGGAAGACGTCCGCTGCCGTGGTCGCCATGGACCGGGATCGTTTGGAGAACCTCTGCAGGCAGTACCAGACCGGCCTGCGGCAGCTCGGGACCGGGGCGGATTCCCTCTCTCCGGCGCAGATGCTGAAAATCGACAGGGCCCAGCTGCCTGCGGGGTCCCCGCTCTATGACGCCTTCATCCGGCCCGTGGAAGGTGAAATCGCGTCCATGCGCGCACTCCTCATCGCGCCACCGGACGACCTGCCCTGGATTCCTCTTCATGCCTTGCGGCGGCGCGGAATGCCGGGAACATCGCTCATCGAGCGCTGCCCCGTTTCCTACGTCTACCCTGCGATCCTCTCCTCCGCCCCGGTCATTCCCCGGCCGGTGAAATCCGTTGTTGCCTTCGGCTACGCCGGATCGTCCGCGCACGATGTGGAATATGAACTGCGCGATATCCGGGCATTCTTCAAGGAGGCCCGATTCCTGTTCAGCGCACAGGCAATGCTCCAGTCTCTGGAGCGGGAGAACGGCGACCTCGTTCACCTGGCTCTGGACCTCCGGTGGGATCCCTTCCGGTCAGGCAACTCCTCGTTCTCGCTCCCCGATCCGAAGACCTTCGTGATGAAAGACCTCCCGATCGGCGAGCTCGCACGAGTCTCGTCGTTCCCCTCCATGGTAGTGTACAATTGCTCTGCGGATGCAGAGGCGGGTGCAAGACAGATCGCGGCCGTGCCGCTGGGCGCGGGCGTGCAGTCCGTGGTGCTCAATGGACTGTCCACCGGGAGGAAGGGGGATAAGATCTTCGGGGGGGCCCTCTATACGGCGCTGCTCTCCGGTCTTCCGTTGCCGGAAGCGTTCCGGGCCGCTACAATGGACATCATGCGCCGCAAGGAAGGGATTTCCCCGTTCTGGGCGTCGTTCGCATTGTGGGTAAGATAAGGCCTCCTGCCTGAGGGTCGGTCTCCCGTCAATCGGATTCGCGGCGGGGAACATCCCGGTCTTACTTCTCCGGAAAGAGGTGCTCGCCGACCTCATGCTTCAAGGCGCGGAGCGCAAGCGTGAGGTCCTGGATGAAGAACAGGAGCGAGCCGACCAACGACGCCAGGCTCAGGATGAAGAGCAGCAGCACCGCGTAATGGAGGTTCCATCCGAGCGTGCTCACGGCAAACAGCAGGATGATCAGGATGCTGACAAACAGGATGCTTGTCGCGCAAAGCGTGATGGCCAGTCGTAGAATCTGGGATCTCCGGTAGAGGATCCGGATCTGGATGACGAACCGCTCTCCTTCTGCCGGTCCGCTCCGGTCAATGGCGGCCTTGAGAAGCCGGGCCCGGTCGGTGGTCCTGCCAAGACGGTTGGTCATCGACAGCAGCAGGAGCCCGATTCCGGAGATCAATGCCACCGGAGAGATCGATGTCTGCAAAACACGGGTGAGTTCTCCAAAGTCCACAGTCCGCACCTTTTTCCTAAATGAGGATCACAGGATCGCCGCAGCGTCCGCTGCGGGACATCAATCCATCGAGTTTCACGCGAGGGGACTGCCGCCTTCAGGCGGCAGGGGAATCGCGTGCCTTTCTTCTTGATGTTGATATGTGGCGATTGTATATTTACATAGATGGAACACAGGTATCGTAAAAACGCTCGTGCTGTTTTCTCGCTCAAATATCATCTAGTCTGGTGTCCAAAATATCGGCGGCCAGTGCTTGAAGGTGCTATCGAGCGACGACTTCGGGTACTCTTGAAGTCCAAGGCTAAAGAACTTGAGATGACGATTCATGCTTTAGAGATCATGCCCGATTACGTACACGTGTTCATCGAAAGCGACACGCGTTGGTCGGTTTCTGAGATTACGAATCGGTTGAAAGGATTCACTTCTCACGAATTGCGGGAAGAGTTTCCGTCCCTCAAGTCTCGGCTTCCTTCCCTCTGGTCGCGTTCTTACTATGCCGCCACGGTTGGCAATGTCAGCGCAGAAACGATCCAGCGTTATATCGAATCGCAAAAAGGAAAGTAGGTGCGCCGCTCGTTCAAATATCGCCTCTATCCGAACCGCGCCCAACTGCCCCGCTTGGGTTCCCTGCTGGATGCTGGCCGCATGCTCTATAACCTTGCGCTGGAACAACGGCGGGATGCATGGCGAAGCCGAAAGCTCTCCTTGAACTATTACGATCAAGCGGCCGAACTGAAGGAACTCCGCGACGCTTTTCCCCAATTGTCTACGTTGAACTATTCTTCTTGTCAGGATGTTTTGCGCCGACTGCAAAAATCCTTCAACGGATTCTTCGGTAGAGTGAAACGTGGTGGAGCAGGCTTCCCACGTTTCAAGGCTCGCGAGAGATGGGATTCGATTGTTTTCCCCGCGTATGGCGATGGCATTCGACTGAATGGGAAACTCCGAGTTCAGAATGTCGGGCTGGTGCGGATCAACGTTCACCGGGAAATCCTTGGCACGATCAAGACTGTGACGATCAGGCGCGAGGACGAAAGGTGGTATGCCGTCTTCTCCTGCGACGACGTTCCTGCGAGAACATTCCCAAGTGCGCGTCAGGAAGTTGGGGTCGATGTTGGCCTGTTGTCTTTCGCAACACTGTCCACTGGCGAGAGCGTCCCCAATCCGCGATGGTATCGACATACACAAGTGGCTCTTGCCGATGCTCAACGGAGACGGGATACAAAGCGCGCTCGGTGTCTGCACGAGAAGGCAAAGCATCAACGCAGCGATTTTCAGCATAAACTTGCTCTGCGTTTGGTGCGAGAAAATACGCTCATCGCCGTCGAAGATATTGGATCAAGAGCATTGATCGAGTCGTCTTCACGGGGATTATCAAAATCAATCAGTGATGCCGCGTGGTCGCAGTTCCTGAACATCCTGTCGTACAAAGCGGAAGAAGCTGGGCGACAGTTTGTGAAAGTCAATCCGCGCGGCACAAGTTCAACGTGCTCGCGGTGTGGCAAAGAGAAGAAGAAACTTCTCTCTGAACGTGTACACCAGTGTGAATGCGGGCTTGTCATCGATCGCGATCTCAACGCTTCCTTGAATATCTTACGGCTCGGACGGAGCCTTGCTGTTGCTTGAGCAGAAGCCGCCCCGCTTGCGGGACGGAGTCGTCACAAAGTAGCACTTCTTCTCTCGAAAGGAAACACGGGTCCCCGGGCCATCCGAAGGCCCGGAACCCGCGCAATTCAATCGAACGCAACAATCCCGCGTCACGTGCGGCGGAAAGGCGCCGTCCCATGTCTCTCACTCGTTTCTTCACGGGACACGTTGGCTCATCGCGGATTCGCTCGGAGCATCTCCGCCGCCCCGCGATGGTGACGGAAAGCTCTTCCGTCTGGGTGATTCCGCTGCTGTTCGCAGTATGCTGCCAGGGATTCCCGCAGGGGCACGAGGGTGGTCTGATCCGTGGGTTGGTCCGCGACTCTCTGTCGGGACAACCGCTGGAGCATGTGAATGTCTTTCTGGCCTCCACGACCATGGGGACTGGAACGCGTTCCAACGGAAGTTTCGCGCTGCCGAAGGTCCCCCCGGGAGCCTATGACCTGGTCCTCTCCTGTGTCGGGTACGAACTGAAACGATTGCATGTCGAACTGACGGGTCCCGACACGCTCTCTTACAAAGTCCGGCTGCGGGTCCGGATCATCCCAGTCGAAGGGGTGGAGGTGGCCGGCAATGCCCGCCAATGGAAGGAACGGCTCGATCACTTCCTGAATGTCTTCCTGGGCGACAGCCGCAACGCGGAACGGTGCCGTCTGGTCAATCCGGAGGTGCTGGGGTTCAAAGCCGATACCGCGTTGCGGATGTTGTACGCGACAGCCGATCGCGCCCTCATCGTCGAAAACCGGGCGCTGGGCTACCGGGTTCGCATCGAGCTGGAACAGTTTCAGTGGAACGTGGAGCGGGAGTATGGAACCTTCGTCGTCTATACACGCTTCGACCCCCTTCAGGGCCCGAATGCTGCCCAAAGGGCCCAGTGGCAGGAAACCCGCGAAGTCACCTACCGGAGTTCCATGCGGCGTTTTCTGGCCGCCCTGGTCTCCGGCACTCTGGAGGAAGAGCGCTTCCGCCTGTATGCAGGCAGTCTGGAGGACCTCCAGGTGCGGCTCGGCAAAAGGCTCACTCCGGATCAGCTTGCAGTGGAACAGGTCGCCGGTACTCCCTTCTTCAGATGGGCCCATGAGGGATGGTTACGGGTTGAACAGGAGAATCCCGAAGGCCCCGCGACAAGCTACATCCGGCTCGCTGAGCCGGTCGTCTTCATGAGTGCAAGGGGCATTCTCCGTGATCCTCTGTCGATCGGCGTCCTCGGATACTGGAAGGGTTGCAGAATTGCGGACCTCCTTCCCGATGACTACGTTCCATGACCGGTTGTCTGACAAGCCTGCGCCAGTTCTCGTGACGGCAGTTCTCCTTCTTGCACGCGTCGCTTGGCGCTCGCCCCTTTCCTAGAATCTCCTCCCTTTTTCCCAGTTCTTGGAAATCCCCCCGTCAGACTGCCCCAAAGGGTTCATTTTTGCCGTTTCACCGTGGCATACAATTAGAATCGTCTGGGGCGACGCTTCTTGTGCTAAGCCGAGCTGTTCGCAGGGCATTTGAAACCGCTGTTTCCCGGGCAAGTGTTCAGGTCCGGACTGCAGGAACCGGCGCCGCAATGCCGGTTCTCGCGTTTTCAGACGGTGTTTTTCTTTTCCCCTTGAGAGGCGTCTGGTTTCGCATAGGGACTGTATCATCGCATAGGGAAGACACATGAACCGCAGAATGGTCACCATCGACGGTAATGAAGCCGCCGCATATGTAGCACACAAACTGAACGAAGTCATCGCAATCTACCCGATCACTCCCTCGTCGAACATGGGAGAATGGGCCGACGAATGGTCGGCGGCGGGCCGGAAAAATCTGTGGGGAACCGTTCCCTCGGTCACCGAAATGCAGAGCGAGGGCGGGGCAGCCGGAGCCGTTCATGGCGCGCTGCAAACCGGGGCTCTCTCGACCACCTTCACCGCCTCGCAGGGTCTCCTCCTGATGATCCCGAACATGTTCAAGATCGCCGGCGAGCTTACCTCGACGGTGTTCCATGTCTCGGCCCGTTCGATTGCCGCGCAGGCACTATCGATTTTCGGCGACCACAGCGACGTCATGGCCACCCGCTCATGCGGCTGGGCGATGCTCTCATCGAACAGCGTGCAGGAAGTGATGGATTTTGCGCTCATCGCGCAGGCCGCCACGCTCGAAGCGCGCGTGCCCTTCCTCCACTTCTTCGACGGTTTCAGGACCTCGCACGAGGTCATGAAGATCGAACAGCTGACCGATGAGGATATGCGCGCATTGATCAGCGACGAATTGGTGCGCGAGCACCGCGCTCGTGCTCTGTCTCCCGACCATCCCTTCATGCGCGGCGCCGCCCAGAACCCCGATGTGTATTTCCAGGGCCGCGAGACCGTCAATAGGTATTATGACGCCGTTCCCGGGATCGTCCAGAAGGCCATGGACAGGTTCAATGCCGTGGTCGGCCGGCAGTACAGGATATACGAATACTACGGCTCGCCGTCCGCCGAGCGGGTGCTCGTCATGATGGGATCAGGCGCCGAAGCTGCACAGGAAACTGTCGACTTCCTGAATGCGCGGGGCGAGAACATCGGACTCCTGAAAGTGCGCCTCTACCGCCCGTTCTCCGCGGAGCTCTTCGTCAAGGCGCTCCCTCCGACCGTCAAGGCCGTTGCCGTGCTCGACCGCACCAAAGAGCCGGGCTCCGCGGGCGAACCGCTCTATGTCGATGTGGTCACCGCTGTCTCGGAAATGCTCGCCGAAGGAACCGCCCCCTTCGCCGCTACGCCGAAGATCATCGGCGGCCGGTACGGGCTTTCCTCCAAGGAAGTCACGCCCGCAATGCTGAAGGCGGTCTACGACGAGCTCAAGAAAGCGAAATCCAAGAACCACTTCACCCTGGGCATCAACGACGACCTCACCCACACCAGCCTCTCTTTCGATCCTTCGTTCACGGCCGAGGGAGCCGATGTGGTGCGCGCCCTCTTCTACGGACTGGGCGCCGATGGCACCGTGGGCGCGAACAAGAACTCCATCAANNGCTCGGCGAACTTCGTGGCCTGCCACCAGTGGATGTTCCTCGAGAGGTACGACGTCCTGAAAACCGCCGAGACGGGTGCCACGTTCCTCCTCAACAGCCTGTACTCCAAAGACGAGGTGTGGGACAAGCTCCCGCGGCATATCCAGCAGCAGATCATCGACAAGAAAATCCGCTTCTACGTCATCGACGGGTACAAGGTTGCCCAGGCAACCGGCATGGGTGCGCGCGTCAACACGATCATGCAGACCTGCTTCTTCGCCATCAGCGGCGTTCTGCCCCGCGAGCAGGCGATCGAGGCCATCAAGAACTCGATCAAGAAGACCTACGGGAAGAAAGGGGACGAGATCGTCCAGCAGAATTTCGCGGCGGTCGACCAGACCCTTGCGAACCTGTTCGAGGTGAAGATCCCGGCTTCCGTGACCAGCACGATCACCATGCCCCCGGTGGTCGCCGATGAAGCCCCTGACTTTGTCAAGAACGTCACGGCCCAGATCATGGCCGGATTCGGCGATGCGCTCCCGGTGAGCGCGATGCCGGATGATGGCACCTACCCGACGGGGACGGCCCAGTGGGAGAAGAGAAATATCGCCCTCGAGATCCCGGTGTGGGACATCCCTGTATGCATCCAGTGCAACAAATGCGCCATCGTCTGCCCGCATGCCTCCATCCGCGTCAAAGTCTATGATCCGAAGGAACTGGCCTCGGCGCCGGCATCCTTCAAGAGCATGGACTACAAGGGCCCCGAATACAAGGGGATGAAGTACACGGTCCAGGTAGCCCCAGAAGACTGCACGGGATGCGGACTCTGTGTCGAGGTCTGCCCGGCCAAGAACAAGACCGAGGTCCGGCTCAAGGCCATCAATATGGCGCCTCAGCCGCCGATCCGCGATACGGAGAAGGCCAATTTCAGCTTCTTCCTGAATCTCCCCGAAGCCGACCGGCGGACAGCCAGGGTCGATTCGGTGAAGGGGTCGCAGTTCCTGCAGCCGCTGTTCGAGTTCAGCGGGGCATGCTCCGGCTGCGGCGAGACGCCGTATGTCAAGCTGGTCAGCCAGCTCTTCGGTGACCGCACCGTCGTCGCAAACGCCACAGGCTGCTCATCGATCTACGGCGGCAACCTTCCCACCACCCCGTGGACCAAGAACAAGGAAGGCCGCGGCCCGGCCTGGTCCAACTCNNTTCGAGGACAACGCCGAATTCGGTCTCGGCATGCGCCTCACCATCGATAAGCACAACGAAATGGCCCGGGAACTCGTGGCCCGGCTTGCCCCTCAGATCGGCGAAACGCTGTGCACAGGAATCCTGGAAGCCGACCAGTCGAGCGAAGCAGGAATCTACGAGCAGAGGGAGCGGGTTGCCTCGCTCAAGGAGAAGCTGACGTCGCTGGACAGCCCCGAGGCCAAAAGCCTCCTGAGCCTGGCGGACCTCCTGGTCAAGAAGAGCGTCTGGATCATGGGCGGCGACGGGTGGGCATACGACATCGGCTTCGGCGGGCTGGACCATGTGCTGGCCTCCGGCAAGAACGTGAACATCCTGGTGCTCGACACCGAGGTCTACTCCAATACCGGCGGCCAGATGTCGAAATCCACCCCCCGCTCCGCTGTCGCAAAATTCGCGGCAGGCGGGAAGCCGGCGGCCAAGAAGGACCTCGGCATGATCGCGATGACGTACGGTAATGTCTATGTGGCTGCCGTGGCCATGGGAGCCAACGACATGCAGACCATCCGGGCGTTCATCGAGGCCGAGGCGTACAACGGCCCCTCCATCATCATCGCGTACAGCCACTGCATCGCCCACGGCATCGACATGGCCCGCGGGATGACAAACCAGAAGGCCGCCGTGGAAAGCGGGCACTGGCCGCTCTTTCGCTTCAACCCGATGCTCGAAGCCGAAGGGAAGAACCCCTTCAAGCTCGACTCCAAAGCGCCGAAGACCACCTTCGAGCAGTACGCTTATATGGAGACGAGATACAAGATGCTGACCAAGAGCAACCCCGAAGCCGCCAGGAGACTCATGGCTCTGGCCGAAGGGGACGTCAAGAAGCGCTGGAAGCGTTATGAGGAGCTCGCACAGGAGAACGGCAACGGCAAGGCGTCGGCTCCCGACCCCGTGTAAAGGGCGCATCCTCCGAAGCTGCCGCCCCGCCCCGCCTCCTCCCGCCCCGACCGGCGGGGGGAAGCCCGTGGAGACGGCAGGCATTCCACAGAATCGTCATCCATCACCTGCAGGAAAAGGCCTGAAATGGACCTCTCAACAACGTATCTCGGTATAAAGCTGAAAAACCCCATCGTGGCTGCGGCTTCCCCGCTCTCCCACAGCGTCGATGTCATGAAGAGACTTCAAGACGCCGGGGCTTCAGCCGTGGTGATGTACTCGCTCTTCGAAGAACAGATCGCCCACGAGCAGGCAGAGTTGAACCACTACCTCAATTACGGCACCGAGGCGTTTGCCGAAGCGCTCACCTATTTCCCCGAACCTCAGTCCTACAACCTCGGACCCGAGGAATACGTCGAGCTGATCCATAACGCGAAAAAGTCTCTCGGCATCCCCGTGATCGGGAGTCTGAATGGCATTTCCACCGGCGGCTGGATCAAATATGCACAAAGGATCGAGGAAGCCGGCGCGGATGCAATCGAACTCAATGTCTACTACATCCCGACCGACCCGCGTATCTCCGGTACCGACGTGGAGGACCGCTATGTCGAGGTGTTGAGTGCCGTGAAGACAACCGTGAAGATCCCCGTGGCCATGAAGCTGAGTCCGTTCTTCAGCTCGATGGCGCACATGGCCCAGCGGCTCGACAATGCCGGCGCGGACGGTCTGGTGCTGTTCAACCGGTTCTATCAGCCCGATGTCGACCTTGAATCGCTCGACGTCACGCCAAACCTCCAGCTCAGCACGCAGACGGAAATGCGGCTGCCGCTCCGCTGGATCGCCATCCTCTTCGGCCGGCTGAAGGCAAGCCTGGCGGCCACCAGCGGCGTCCACACCGCCGAGGATGCGCTCAAGATGCTCATGGCCGGTGCCGATGTCACCATGCTGGCCTCTGCGCTCTTGAAACATGGTCCGCAGCACGTGGCCGCCATCCTCAACCGGATGGAACAGTGGATGCTCGAACATGAGTATATCTCGGTTTCGCAGCTCAAGGGGAGTATGAGCCAGAAATCGGTCGCCGACCCCTCAGCCTTCGAGCGGGCCAACTACATGAAGGTGCTGCAGGCATACAAATAGGGCCTGCATGATCATGCCATGAACACCCCCGGGCGTGGAGACTGACCGTCTCTGTGTCCGGCATGTCGATCCAGCAGAGGTGCCACCATGAAGCATGTCCCGCTCCTTGCTGTACTGCTGTTCACCGCCCCCGGCGTCCTCCACGCTCAACAACCCGGAAGACCGGCGGAGACAAGCACGGATGTGCCGGCCCTCAGGGCCTTCCATGTGGTGATTGCTGAGATCTGGCACGGAGCCTGGCCGAAGAAGGATACGGGCCGCCTGGCGGCGCTCCTGCCGCAGGTGGAGGGTGGAGTGAGTGCCGTTGCGAAAGCAGAACTCCCCGGAATCCTCCGCGAGCGGAGGGCGGCATGGGATCAACGTTTGAAAGAGCTTCAGCTCGCCGCAGCAGGGTACAGGAAAGCCGTGGAGTCCGGGGAGGACCGGGCGCTCCTCGATGCGGCTGAGAAGCTTCACACACAGTACGAAATGATGGTCCGCGCTATCCGGCCCCCGCTCAGGGAGCTCGACGAGTTCCATGCCGGACTCTACATGCTCTACCACTACTACATGCCTGGCGATTCTGTGGAGAAGATGAAGGAATCGGGGCAGTTCCTGAAGCAGAAGATGGCTTTGCTGAACGTTGCCGTGCTCCCTGAGAGTCTGAAGGAGCGCGGCGAACAGTTTTCCGGTCTGCGGAAAGATCTGTCCCAAGCGGTGGAGCAGTTCGCGGCGGCGGCTTCCGCCGGTGATCTGCAGGAAATGAAGCTGGCGGCGGCAAAAGTCCACGAGCACTACCTCGCCCTGGAAAAGTCTCTGGAGTAGCGCTCAAATCTGGGCGATGATCTCGCCGGCGTCTGTGGGCAGTTCCCCCCCCCCAGCCAGGTGAACCCCTGAACAGCGATGTTCTCGTTCCGAAGACAGCACAGGGACGGGGGCCATGCGCTTGCGAGAGTCTCCTCCAGCTGTCATCCCGTAAAAGGTAAAGGCTCCGGAAGAATCCTCCCGGAGCCTCTGATTCCCGCGCAAGACCGGACACCCTCTCTCTGCCTGCCCATCCTGTATGCGTTTCCGCTGACTTCGCCCTCACCGCCAGGTCCGGCTCCCCCTTCCCCGGGTGTCCATCTCCGCTCCCCCCTCACGTTGCTTGACTGGGTCCTTTTCCTCCGCCCGCCCGCGCCTGCTCAATCAGCCTCGTTCGTTGCCTTCTACTTCTTCTGTTTGTCCAGGATCTTCTCGGCCTCATCCATAAGGCGGTTCATCTTTTTCATGGTGAGCTGGAGCGGTTCGGATGTGGTCATGTCCACGCCGGCCGCTTTGAGCTCAGCCACGGGGTAGTCCGATCCTCCTGACTTCAGCAGGTTCAGATACCGCGCGGTGGCTGCCTTGTCCCCCGTCAGCACCTTCTCCGACAGTGCGGAGGAGGCGGTGAATGAGGTGGCGTACTGGAACACATAGAAGTCATAATAGAAGTGCGGAACGGTCGCCCACTCCGACTTCACCTCGTCGTCCACCACGCAGGCCTTTGCATCGTGGCCGTAGTACCTTCGTGTGATGCCCAGGTAAAGAGTATCCAGGACGTCGCCGGTAAGCGTCTCACCCTTTTCGGCCATCTCGTGGATCCGCAGCTCGAATTCGGCGAATTGCACCTGCCGGAACACGGTTCCCTTGATGTTGTCCAGGTAGCTTCCCAGCATGGAGAGCCGGATGTTGTCATCGTTCGTGGATTTCAGCATGTGCTCGATCAGGAGCGCTTCGTTGAACGTGGAGGCGACCTCCGCCACGAATGTGGTGTACTGTGACAGGTTAAACGGCTGATTCTTGTTCGAGTAGTAGCTGTGCATGGTGTGCCCCAGCTCGTGGGCCAGCGTGCTCATGTCATCATATCTGCCGTTATAGTTCAGCAGCATATAGGGGTGCACATCGTAGGCGCCCCCCTGCGAATACGCTCCCGCACGCTTCCCGGCATTCGGGTAGACGTCTACCCACCGGTTCGAAAGCCCCTCCTTTGCCGTTGAAACGTACTCCGGCCCCAGCGGGGCCAGCGAGGCAAGGATGTGCTTCTGAGACTCTTCAAACGAATAGGTCAGGTCCACATTCTTGACCACCGGGGCATACATGTCATAATAGTGGAGCTGCTCGACGCCCAGCATGCGTTGCCGCAGCCTGAGATAACGGTGAAACGTGCCCAGGTTGGCATTCACATTGTCGACAAGACTGTGATAGACCTCCACCGGGATGTTATTGGCGTCGAGGGCCGTCGCGACACTCGAGGAGTACTTGTGGGCCTTCATGTAAAACATGTCCTTCTTCACCTCGGCGTAGAGCTGTGTCCCGAATGTGCGCTCGTAATCTTTCAGTCTCGCGAGGTACGCTGCGAAGACCTTCTTGCGGTCCTCGCGGTTGGGGACGGCCCGGTACAGGGCGAACGCCGCCTTGTCGAGCTTGACGGTCTTTCCGTCCGATAGCGTGACGTCGGAATAGGGAAAGTCGGCGTCGGCAAAAATCCCGAAGATGCTCGACGGCGCGTCCGCCATCAGACTTGCGTCGGCGATGATCTTCTCTTCGCTCGCGCTGCCCGTATGCTCCTTGCGCCGGAGAATGTCATCCAGGTCATGCGTGAAGATCTTGAGACGCGGCTCCTCCTTCAGGAAACGGTCGATCGTGGCCCGGTCGATGGCCAGGACCTCCGGCTGGATGTAGCTGATGAGAGCGCCGAACTCGGAACCGATCTGTCCCATCTCCTGGACCTTGGCGAGGTTCTTCGGATCCCGGGTGTCCAGGTCGGAGATCATGCTGGCGTAGACGGAGAGCTTNNACTCGAAGCACCCCGCGAGACTGGCGGCAGAGCTGCCAAGCTTGCCCTTCCACTTCTCCGCTTCGGGCATCCTCTTCACGAAGTTCTCCTTGTCGGCTCTCCACGCCTCATCGCTGGCATAAATGTCGGCAAGGTTCCACTTGTACTGATCGGGGACTTTACTCCGGTCCCGTTGCTGCGCGAAGGCCACTTCCGCGGCCACGGTGAGTCCCAGCAGACACAGGGTAACGTCTTTCAGAGAATACATCTCTGCACCTTTCGGGAATGTGGAGGTATTCATCAGCATACG
>PMBF01000100.1 GCA_003152875.1 Ignavibacteriota bacterium
TCCCATCCACCGCCTGATGCCCGACATCAAGTCTTCCGTGTACAAGACGGTCGATGACGCGAGAGATTCCGCCCTGGTCTGGCACAGGAAAATCCTCGAGAACATCCTCAAACGGGATGCCGAGGGAGCCCGCATCGCCATGATCGGCCACCTGAAAATTGCGGAGAAGCATACTCTCAGGATGCTGCGCGCGCAACGGACGGGCACCGCCCGGCCGCACGGCCGGACCTAGCCTCCGGCCGCCTACCTGCCCGGTTCCCCTCATCATCAAGGTGCACAATGAACACGATCCCCTCGCTCTTCGACTTAACCGGTAAAGCCGCGATTGTCACCGGTGCGGCGGCGGGACTCGGTGCGGGTATGGCCGCCGCGCTGGCAGGCGCAGGAGCGCACGTCGTGCTCGTGGACCGGCAGGAACCTCTGGATACCGCGGCAGCGGTGCGGGCGCTCGGGAGAGAAGCCCTCCCCCTGGCGGTCGATCTCTCGGATACCGGAGCACTCGCGGGAGTGGTCTCACGCGCCGTTCAGGCGTTCGGCAAGGTCGACATCCTGATCAACAATGCCGGCATCATCAGGCGAACGCCGGCCATCGATTTTACCGAGAAGGACTGGGACGAGGTCATGGCGATCAACGCGAAGACGGTCTTCTTCCTCAGCCAGGCCGTGGCACGCGACATGATGCGGCGAAAGGAGGGGAAAATCATCAACATTGCCTCCCTGTTGAGTTTCAGCGGGGGGATCACGGTTCCCTCGTATTCGGCCAGCAAAGGGGCCGTCGCCCAGATCACCAAGGCTCTCGCGAACGAATGGGCCGGGCAAGGAATTCATGTCAATGCCATCGCTCCCGGGTACATGGTCACCAACAACACCGAGAACCTGCGCAAGGACCCCGACCGCACCAGGCAGATCACCGAAAGAATCCCCATGGGCCGGTGGGGAACGCCTGAAGACCTTCAGGGAACGGCCATATTCCTCGCATCGAAAGCGTCGGACTATGTGAATGGCCATGTTCTCCTTGTCGATGGGGGCTGGATGGCCCGATAGTCCCGCAGTAGCCGGACGCTGGCGCAGGGCGGGTCCCGCTCGTGCGTCCCGCCTCAGCGGAATACGGGAGCGGACCGCGGCTTCAAAAAAACCTCTCTGGAACAACACACCGATCATGAAACCACTCATCCGGATATGCGCGCTGGTCATCCTCCTCGGACCGCTGCACTCGAGTGCCCAGGAGGCGGCCGTCATTGTCACCAACCCGTCGGACCTCTCCCGCGTGTCGGAAACGGTTGCGGTGCCGTGGGGGAATCTGCCCCGGCTCGACCCCGCCCGGACGGCGGTGTTCGAAGGAGATCAGGAAATCCCCTGCCAGAGCATGGTCCTGGACGGCGGCGGGGCGGAGCTTCTTTTTCAGTCCAGTTTCAAGCCACATGAGGCAAAGACCTTCCGGGTCGGGACTGTGCCTTCCCGCAAAAGCTTTCCATCCCCGGTCGACGCGCGCTTCGTCCTCCCCCGGGCCGACGTCGGCTGGGAAAGCGATCGGATCGCCTTTCGCATCTACGGCTCCGTCCTGGCGGGGGACGTGGACAACGGCATCGACGTCTGGACCAAACGGGTGCGCTACCCGATCGTGGCGAAGTGGTACAAGGCCAACGAAGGTAGAACAAGCGGGAAGGACACCTACCACGAGGATCACGGAGAAGGGGCGGATTTCTTTAGCGTGGGAAGATCCCTGGGAGCGGGGAGCGCCGGCATCTGGCGAGGGGGGAAGCTTCATCAACCCGGCATGTTCACCTCGTACACGATTCTGGCCGACGGCCCCATCCGCGCCGCATTCAGGGTGGCCTACGAAAAGGGGACGATCGATGGAAAGCCCTTCAGGGAGGTGAAGACAATCTCGATCGATGCGGGGAGCAATCTCAACAGGATCGAGGTAACCTACTCAGGTGCGGGAGACACGATCACATTCCTCGCGGGCCTTGTGAAGCGGAAAGGCGTCGTGTCTGCCGCCGGCCCGGACACCCGGTGGATCAGCCTCTGGGGGCCGACGAATGAGGACCCGGAGAACGGGAGTCTCGGATTGGGCGTGGTCTTTGTGCATCCTGACTCCAGGGGCGTCGTGGACGACAGCACCCATTTCGGTTTGCTGGGCACCGCGCTGAACAACCGGCCGGTCGTCTACTACGCCGGGGCGGGGTGGACCCGCAGCGGGGATTTTTCTTCCGCCTCGGACTGGAACGCTTCCCTGGCCCGGGCCGCCCTCCGCCTGGACGCTCCCCTGAAAGTCCGGGTGAGATGAGCTGACAGTTCAATCCTTGCGCACGGCTCCAGAGGAGCCGACTACACGATCGAGGTGCCATGGAGAACCAGCAGGCAACCCTTCCCGGCGTCGCTTCGGGCGGATCAACCTCTTCGCCGTCCGTGGGACGGTTCCGATGGACGATCTGTGCCCTCCTCTTCTTTGCAACCACCATCAACTACATAGACCGGCAGATCCTCGGCCTGCTTGCACCCGACCTGCGGAGGATCATTGGCTGGAACGACATCGAGTATGGCTACATTGTGACCGGCTTTCAGGCCGCGTACGCCCTCGGCCTGGTGATCTTCGGGAGGCTGATCGACCGGTACGGAACAAAGATCGGGTATTCGATCTCCATCACCGTCTGGAGCCTCGCCGCGATGGCTCATGCACTCGTCAGCACGGTGCTCGGATTCGGCGGTGCCAGGTTCCTTCTGGGGCTTGGGGAATCGGGCAACTTCCCGGCCGCCATCAAGGCCGTCGCGGAATGGTTCCCCAAAAAGGAGCGGGCCCTGGCAACGGGGATCTTCAACTCCGGCGCGAATATCGGAGCAGTGGTCGCCCCCCTGGTGGTCCCCTGGCTGACGGTGACCTACGGCTGGTACGGCGCGTTTCTTGCCACTGGTGCCGTCGGGTTCGTCTGGCTGGGCTTCTGGATCTGGCTCTATGACCGGCCCGAGAAGCATCCCTCGCTCTCCCCGGGGGAGCTGGGCTATATCCAGTCCGACAGGGAAGGTGCGGCCTCATCTGCGATCCCGTGGATGCGCCTGCTGGCCTTCCGGCAGACATGGGCGTTCGTCATCGGAAAGTTCCTCACGGACCCCATCTGGTGGTTCTATCTCTACTGGCTGCCGCCGTTCCTGAACAAGAACTACGGACTGACGATCACGGAGCTCGGACTGCCGCTGGTGGCGATTTATACGATGACCAGCATCGGCAGCATCGGCGGCGGTTGGCTCTCATCGCTCTTCATCAAGCGGGGTTGGGAGGTTTCCAGGAGCAGGAAAACCGTCATGCTCCTCTGCGCACTCTGCGTTGTCCCGATCGTCTTCGCCTCGGGGGTGTCCAGCCTCTGGGAAGCCGTCCTGCTGATCGGCCTGGCGGCGGCGGCGCACCAGGGCTGGTCGGCCAACCTCTTCACGACCGCCTCTGACATGTTTCCCAAACGCGCGGTCGGGTCCGTGACGGGGCTCGGAGGCATGGCCGGCTCGGTGGGAGGCATGATCTTTGCCACATCGGCCGGATACATCCTGCAATTCACCGGAAGCTATCTCACCCTGTTCATCATCGCGGGCTCGGCATATCTGCTTGCGCTGGGGGTCATGCAGCTCCTCGTCCCCGGGATGACCCCGGCAACAATAGATGCGGACGGCCCCCTGCACCATCGAGGCAGGGAATGAATTTCGGAGGCATGGAATGAATCTCGACGCAGTCAAAGGTATGTATGATTTCACGGGTCGAACGGTCGTCATCACGGGCGGGGCGGGGATTCTGGGGGGAGAGATCGCCTGCGCCCTTGCGGGCTGCAATGCGAATGTCGCGATTGTGGACCGCGATCCCGCGCTTGCCGACCGCCTTCTGGTCCGGCTTGCCTCGACTGCCGGCAGGGCGATCGTCGTGTACGGAGATGTGCTCAAGCAGGATGTGCTCCAGAAGACCGCTGAGGGGATCGTCGGGGAGTTCGGCCGGATCGACTGTCTGATCAATGCCGCGGGGGGAAACAGCCCGCGCGCCACCGTGGGTCCCGGCCTGCCGTTTTTCGATCTCCCAGATGAGGCGATCCGGAAGGTCTTCGATCTGAACCTCCTCGGGACGGTGCTCCCGTGCCAGGTGATCGGTAAAATGATGGCCGAGAGGAAGGAGGGGGTCATCATGAACATCTCCTCCATGGCGGCCTTCAGAGCGCTCACGCGCGTGGTGGCGTATTCCGCCGCGAAGGCCGCCATTTCCAATTTCACCCAATGGCTCGCAGTGTACATGGCACAGGAATACTCGCCGAACATCAGAGTGAACGCCATCGCCCCCGGCTTCTTCCTGACCGAGCAGAACCGCTTCCTGCTTACCGAGCAGGGTACGGGGAACCTGACCCTCAGGGGGAAGAAGATCATCGAACACACGCCGATGGGGCGCTTCGGCGAGCCCGACGACCTGCTCGGCACGGTCCTCTGGCTCCTCTCGCCGGCATCGAGGTTCGTTACGGGCATCGTGGTACCCGTTGACGGCGGGTTTTCCGCATACAGCGGGGTGTAAGGCCGGGAGGCTGCCCGGGCACCGAAGAGTCATCAGGGAGGAGAGGTATGGAACACATCGCAGGGAAGGGATCTGCCACCACCGTCCTCTCCGCCGGGGAGATCCGTGAGATCTGTGACGAAGCGCTCCTGCCCCTTTCACTCAAGGGGAAGCGCGTGCTGGTCCTCATCCCNNATGGAGGAGGATCATCTCTACCGGCACGTGGGGATCACCGCGGGCGAGCACAGGGAGAGGTTTCCCAACGTCCACTTTTCGAACCACCGCCATGACGATCCCGCCCGTCTGACCAGCATCGGCGTCATTCCCGCCGCCGAGATCCGGGACCTCACGGGGGGGCTCTTCAGCGAGGACATCAACGTCACTGTCAACACCGAGGTGCTCGAGCATGACCACGTGATCATCGTGAGCCCGGTCGTCCCGCACGAGGCCATGGGGTTTGCCGGGGGCAACAAGTATTTCTTCCCGGGGGTGGGAGGGGTCGGCATTATCCAGACGTTTCACTGGCTGGCCGCAATCATCACCAATCCCGCGGTGAACGGCGTGAAGGACACGCCCACGCGAAGAGTCATCGACAGGGCAGCGGAGCTCGTCCGGGTTCCCACAACCTGTTTTGCCTTCGCGGTGAACGACACAAACCAGGTAGCCTGCCTCTTTGCCGGCGAGCCTCGTGAAGCATGGTCGCGTGCAGCCGACTGCTCATCGCAGCTGCATATACGCTACGTGGACAGGCCGTTCCGCCGCATCCTGGCCGTGACCCCTGGCATCTACGAGGAGCTGTGGGTGGCCGGGAAGGCGATGTACAAGCTTGAGCCCGTGGTGGCTGACGGAGGAGAGCTGATCATCTATGGACCCCAGGTGCGGGAGATCTCGTTTGTGCACGGTGAGGCCATCCGCCGCATCGGATATCACGTCCGCGACTATTTCGTCAAGCAATGGGACAGGTTTGCCGCCGAGCCGAAGCTCATTCTCGCGCACTCGACGAATGTCCGGGGGATCGGATCGTACGAAGAGGGTGTGGAGCGGCCAAGAATCGCCGTGACGCTTGCAACGTCGATCCCGGAAGATGTGTGCCGCGGCGTCAATCTCGGCTACCGCGATCCCCGGACAATCGATCCCGCCCGGTGGACGTCCGGGGGGGATGAGAGGGACACCGTTGTGCAGAATGCCGGTCAGGATCTTTACCGTCTTCGTGCCGGATAGGAGCTGAGTTCATTGAGCCGGCATCCGGCGAGCCGGTACCTGCTGAGCCCAGGACAAACCACCGGCCGGCAGTTCCTGACCCTCTACAGGACCCACCGGGGCGGAGAAGCACCGGCCTGCGGCGGACACGCTCAGCGGGCAAACGTGGGCGTTCACCACACAATGAACCGTGGCAGCACGTGCGGGCAGCGCAACAGGAGCAATGGACGATATCATGAATCTTCCAAAATACTCGATTGGCGTCGGTGACAGGTTCGGTCTGGAAGGAGCAGCGCAGCTGAGGGCCCTGCAAAGGGCCGCTTCGGAGGGTGTCCGCGTCGTTCCCGTCTGGAACAAATCGAACCGCGAGCACTCGATCATAGGGACCCGGCCGGAAGACACCCGCCGGGCGGCTGAAGCCGCCGTGAAAGCGTGCGGGTGGACTGACCCCTACTACCTGGACGCGGATCATATCGGGCTCGCCACGGTCGACGAGTATGTCGTGCCCTGCGACTTCTTTACGATCGACGTAGCCGATTTCATCGGGAAGCCGGTCGATGGGCCGGCCGCACAAGCGTTTGTCGGCTCGATGGAAAAGTTCCTGGGGTCTCTCAGCATCCCGCGTATGCGCAGCCCTGTCCGGGTCAGCGGCGAGCTGCTCACAGCTGTGGCGCAAAAGTACCTTGCGGCAATCTCCGAGGCGGGCAAGGTCTACCGCCGCATCGCGGAAAGAAAAGGGAGCGGGAACTTTGTGACCGAGATCTCCCTGGATGAAGCGGACCGCCCTCAGTCGCCCGCGGAGCTGTTCTTCATTCTCGCCGCCGTGGCGCGCGAGAAGATCCCGGTGCAGACCATCGCTCCGAAGTTCACGGGTGAATTCCTGAAGGGGATCGACTATGTCGGTGACCCCGGTAGGTTCAACGGCGAGTTTCGCGACGACCTTGCCGTGATCGCGCACGCGGTGGCGGCCTTCGGCCTGCCTTCCTCCCTGAAGCTCAGCGTCCATTCAGGAAGCGACAAGTTCACACTCTACCCCCTGATCCGGCAGGCCGTGGAGGATTTCGATGCAGGTCTGCACGTGAAGACGGCCGGGACCACATGGCTGGAGGAAATGATCGGCCTTGCGGAGTCTGACGGCGACGCACTCCAGCTTGCGAAGGATATCTATGCCGATGCATTCACGCGCTACGAGGAACTCTGCCGACCGTACGTTCCGGTGATCAGGATCGACCGGACCCGCCTCCCTGCCCCGCGAGAGGTCGGCGCGTGGGACGCGCGGCAGTTCGTCGAAACCCTGCGCCATGATCCGTCCTGTCCGCGGTACAACATCCATTTCCGTCAGTTCGTGCACGTATCCTTCCGCGTCGCGGCGGAGATGGACGGGCGGTGGACGCACATGCTGCAGGCATGCCGGGCCGTGATAGAACAGAATGTGACGATGAACATCTATGACCGGCACGTCAAACCGCTGTTTGCAGGCCTGCGGTAAACGCCCGCCGGTGCTCGGGCTATGCCCGAGTGCTTGAATCTGGGACCCTCCTTTTATATGTTTACAGTTCATGAAAGTAAACGGTAAAGTGACAAGCATGAAGCCCTCGACGTTCATTCACCCGGATTTCCTCCTGGAAACGCGTCAGGCGAGGGAGCTCTACCACGAATTCGCGGAGCCGCTCCCGATCATCGACTATCACTGTCATCTTTCCCCCAGAGTGATTGCTGAGGACCGCAGATTCCCGCATCTCGCGGAGCCGTGGCTCGATGGAGACCACTACAAATGGCGGGCGATGAGAACGTGCGGTGTGGAAGAACGCTTCATCACCGGCGATGCCACTCCCTGGGAGAAGTTCCAGAAGTGGGCCGAGACNNCTCCGGAGTTCAGCGCGAGAGGCATTTTGCGCCAGATGGGCGTTGAGGCCCTGTGCACGACGGATGATCCCGTCGATACGCTGGACTGCCACCTGCTGATGGCTTCCGATGCCGGGATGCCCTCGCGTGTCTATCCCGCCTTCCGCCCCGACAGGGCCATGAGCGTGGAGCTGCCTGATGCGTTTGCCGATTACCTCGAGCGGCTCGGCGGGGCCGCCGATGTGGATATCCGTTCGTACGGTGCATTCCTCGATGCGCTCCTGAGCCGGCATGCTTTCTTCCATGAGAACGGATGCAGACTCTCGGACCACGGCATCGAGCAGGTGTATGCCGAGGAAGTCACTCCCCGGGAAGCTGCTGCGTTGTTCGAAATCGTGGCACGGCGCAAGCCGCTTGACGGCCTCAGTATCCTAAAGCTGAAATCAGCTATTCTCCATGAGCTTGCACTGATGGACGCGCAGGCAGGGTGGGTGCAGCAGTTCCACCTCGGTGCCCTCCGTAACAATAACACACGGATGCTGCGCACGCTTGGGCCGGACACGGGGTTCGACTCGATAGGGGACTTTCCCATGGGACGGTCGATCGCTCTGTTCCTCGACCGGCTCGACAGGGAGAACATGCTCGCAAAGACCATCCTGTACAATCTGAACCCCGCCGACAACGAGGTGTTTGCCACGATGATCGGGAACTTCCAGGACGGGTGCAGCCCGGGGAAGATGCAGCATGGGGCCGCATGGTGGTTCCTCGACCAGATCGACGGAATGACCCGGCAGATCGAATCGCTCTCGGCAATGGGCCTCCTGGGGCAATTCATCGGGATGCTCACGGACTCGAGGAGCTTCCTCTCCTACCCGCGGCACGAATACTTCCGGCGGCTCCTGT
>PMBF01000080.1:0-59899 GCA_003152875.1 Ignavibacteriota bacterium
TCGAAAGCTGACGCCAAAGCGGAAAAGGTCTCGAAGTCCGAAGCCAAGGCGGAGAAGGCATCGAAGACCAAAGCCGCCAAGGAAGCAAAGGCAGCAGGGGACGAGGCCGCGAAAAGCGCCGCAAAGGAAGAGAAGAGCCTGAAGAGCAAGGCGGACAAGGTGAAGTCGACAGCCATTGAAGAAAAGGACGCGGTGAAGACGAAGGCAGAAGCGGAAGGAGCCCGGACAAAGGAGACGGTAAAATCCGCAGCGAAGCAGGAGGCCGGTGCAATGGAGAAGAGCGCCGACAAGGTCTTTGGCAAAGACGACAAGGGCCGGACGATCTATGAAGGCCCCCGCGGTGGGCACTATTACATCAATTCAAACGGTAACAAGGAGTACATTTCCAAAGATAAGTAGTGAATCCGCGTACCTCTCTTTGCTGGCTCACGTTTCCAGGGGGCACCCGGCGGTGCCCCCTTTCTGCGGGGTGTCCCGGGATCCGGGAAACCGGGCCGGTCGGGCTCTCTGAAGCCGGTGAGAGGAGTCGATTCGCCGTTGCCGTTGTGACGAAAATGCATTATTATTTAGGCTCACTTGTTCTCTCCGACTAAGCATCAACGACAACATCAGGGTACTCCGGCTATGGCCAATATCAAGACCAAACAGGGTGTCATCGGCATTCTCACCGGCGGCGGCGATGTCCCGGGACTCAACCCGGCGATTCGCGCCGTCACAATTCGTGCAAACCGTGAAGGGTATCAGGTCATCGGCCTGCGCAGAGGGTGGGCAGGTCTGGTGGATACGATTCGGGATAAAGACGCCGACAACAGCGACAACTACCAGATTCTTACCGAAGAGCTGGTGAACAAGGCAGGACGCACCGGAGGAACCTTCCTCCACAGCTCCCGGACCAATCCGACGAAGGTCAAGAAGGCGAATATCCCCCCCCATCTCGCGTCGACATATAATGCTGAGACCAACGACGTCACTCCGGAAGTTCTCAAGAACCTGGAGTGGCTTGGTGTCGACTACCTGATTCCGATCGGCGGCGACGACACGCTGAGCTACGGCGTCCGCATGTATCAGGAAGGGGTCAACGTCGTTGCCATCCCCAAGACGATGGACAATGACGTCCCGGGCACCGACTACTGCATCGGTTTCAGCACGGCGGTGACGCGCACGATCCACATGACCAACAGCCTCCGCACCTCTGCCGGCTCCCATGAACGCTTTCTTGTCCTGGAAGTGTTCGGCCGGTACGCGGGCTTCACGGCGATGCTCCCGACCATGGCCGGCGCGGCGAACCGCTGCGTCATTCCGGAACATGAGTTCGACATCGAGCGGCTTACCGAGCTCATGACCTACGACCGGAACAAGAACCCCAGCAGGTACTCGGTGGTGCTCGTGTCGGAGGGAGCAAGGTTCAAAGGTGTGGAGATGATGTTCGAGAACTCCGCCAAGGATGACTTCGGCCACGCGAAACTCGGCGGCATCGGCGAGGCTGTCTCTGCCCAGCTGAAAGACCTCTCGGCGAAATACAACCACGGCAAGTCCATCAACGTCATCAACCAGAAGCTCGGCTATCTGGTGCGCGGGGGTGACCCGGATGCCATCGACTCCATCGTCCCGATGGCCTACGGCAACCTTGCGCTCGACCTGATCCTCAAGAAGGTTCACGGCCGTCTGGTCGTCCTCAAGAACGGCCGGTATGATAACATGCCGATCGACTGCGTGACCGCGGTGAAGAAAGTGGTGAATGTGAAGGACCACTATAACGTCGAACGGCTCCGTCCGCACTANNTGGGCCGGCGCTCTCAGGCGTGGATCGTTCTCATGGTGCGGCTGGATCGCTGAAGCCGTCCTTCGGTACGGTCCCGGACCCTGTGCGTGCGAAGGCGCCTGCCGGTTGTTCTTGGCCGGTATTCTTGCGTTCTTTGAATGCGTCGTCCCGCGCACGCGGGTGAGGCGCATGACCTGAAACGTTTCAGGGCGCCGCCAGACCGGCCTTCTGACGTAAGGTACGCGGCGTGACCCGGACGAGGTAGTGGCAGTTTCGTGATCGTTTCCTTTTCCCCAGAGGAGGTTCCGTGACACTCAAGACGTCCACTCTCGACAACAGCATCGGGCTGATCGAACCGAAGGGAAGCCTTGTCGGCGGCGATGAAACCGTTGAGCTGCGCCAGGCTGTGGCCGGGTTCATCGAACGCGACTACCAGAAACTGATCATCGATCTGAGCAAGGTGACATACGTGAACTCGACCGCAATCGGGATCCTTGTGGCGGCGCACACGTCCTATGCCCGCAAAGGCTGGCAGATCAAGATCTGCGGCATCAACAAGAACATCAACAACATCTTTGTCATCACGAAACTCGCACTCGTGTTCGACGTGTACGATTCCCGGAATGAGGCAATCAAAAGCTTTACGTGAGGGTCCTCCCCCTGATGCGGCCTTCTTATCCTGCCGCCGGCACGGGCAATGATCGGTTATTCACTTCGAGGAGGTGTTCATGAAACGCCTGCTGGTGATGCTCCTGCTCGGCGCAGCCGCCGCGTTTGCGCAGGAGTCACGCATCACCGTTCCGTACACCCGCTTTTCCATGCCGAACGGCCTCGATGTGGTCCTCCATGAAGATCACACCACGCCCACAATCACCGTCAATTGCTGGTATCACGTCGGTTCCAGCCGCGAAAAGCCCGGCAGGACAGGGTTCGCCCATCTGTTCGAACATCTGATGTTCATGGGCTCCCCCCACGTTCCTGAAGGAATGTTCGATCAATGGCTGGAATCTGCCGGCGGGGACAACAATGCGTCCACAACCGAGGACCGCACGAACTACTATGAGGATGCTCCCGTGAATGCGCTGGAGCTCCCCCTGTTTCTGGAATCGGACCGGATGGGGTATCTTCCCCAGTCGATGACCCCGGAAAAGGTCGACCTCCAGCGGTCGGTGGTGAAAAACGAGCGCCGCCAGTCGTATGAGAACCGTCCCTATGGAATGGCCGGCATCCTGCTCAGCGAGAACCTCTTTCCCCCCGAACACCCGTATCACTGGCCCGTCATCGGATCGATGGAAGACCTCTCCGCCGCCACGTTTCAGGATGTGCTCGAGTTCTTCAAGAAATACTACAATCCCAACAATGCAAGCCTCGTAGTGGCGGGAGATATCGATCCGGTGAAGGCACGTATCCAGGTCGAAAAATGGTTCGGCGAAATCCCGCCCGGCGACCCCCTGCCGCTTCAGTCCCCCGCGCCGGTGAACATCACGCAGGAAAAAAGGCTCGTCTATGAGGACAAGGTGCAGCTGCCCCGCCTCTATATGGCTTGGGTCACACCTGTCAGGTTCGCTCCCGGCGACGCCGAGCTCGATCTGCTCGCCAGCGTCCTTTCCTCCGGCAAGACGTCACGCCTCTACAAGCGCCTGGTGTATGACATGCAGATCGCACAGGATGTGACGGCGGAGCAGGGGTCCAATCATCTGGCATCCACGTTTATGATCGTCGCGACGGCGCGGGCCGGCCACACGCTGCGCGAGCTGGAATCCGTCATCCAGGAGGAGATTGACCGCATCAAGGCCCAACCCCCGGCCTCGCGCGAAGTGCAGCGGGCTGTCAACCAGTATGAAGCTTCGTTCTACCGCCGGCTGGAGAGGGTGGGTGGATTCGGCGGAAAGGCCGATCAGTTGAACTCCTATCTCTTCTACACCGGGAATCCAGACTATTTCAACGAGGACCTCGCGCGGTACCGGGCCGTCGATGCGAACGATGTGGGAACGGTTGCCAGCACGTACCTGCGCGACAACGGGCGTGTGGTCCTGAGCGTTGTGCCGGTGGGGAAGAAAGAACTCAGCGCGAAATGACGCGCCCGGCGTTCATGCGCCGGTCAGGCTCTCACGTCGACTTCCACTCGAGGGACCCTCTATGCGTACCTTTGCTGCCTGGTTGGTGCTGCTCTTCATCCTGCTTGGCGACGTCGCCGCGGCACAGAAAGCCGACCGCAGCGCGCCCCCCGTCCTCGGTCCTCCGCCTCAGCTGAGACTGGGGACCATCCAGCACCTGAACCTTCTGAACGGCCTCCCCGTGCTCCTGTACGAGAAACACACTGTTCCTCTCGTCCAGATGAATCTCGTGATCCGTGCGGGGGCCGTGAACGACCCCGAAAAGAAACCGGGACTCGCCTCGATCACCGCCGCGATGATGACGGAGGGGGCAGGGCCGCGCGACGCGCTGGCGCTTTCCGAGGCGATAGACTACCTCGGCGCGCACCTCGCCGTCGCCGCCGGCTACCATACCTTCGCCGTCTCGTTGAACACGCCGGTCGCCAGGCTCGACTCCGCCCTCTCGCTGATGGCCGATGTCGTCCTGCGGCCCGCCTTTCCCCCCGCCGAGCTCGAGCGGAAAAGGCAGGAGAGGCTTACCACCCTGCTCCAGTGGCGAGATGAGCCCGGCACGCTTGCCTCCGTGATGTTCAGCCGCCTGGTCTACGGCGTCCATCCCTACGGCATCCCGTCCATCGGCACCGAACAGAGCCTCCGCTCCTTCACGCCGGAAGATCTCCGGAGGTTCCATATTGCGTACTTCGGGCCGAATACGGCGGCGCTGGTGGTCGTGGGGGACGTGACCGCAAGAACCCTCATGCCCAGGCTGGAAGCAGTCTTCGCTAAATGGAAGCCGGTCAGGCCGGTCCAGATGCAGCTCCCCCCAATTGNNTGCCGCGCCGCACCGATGACTACTATAACGTCATCGTGATGAATACCATTCTGGGCGGCTCATTCACCTCGCGGCTGAATCAAAACCTCCGTGAAAAACACGGGTACACATACGGGGCAGGCTCCAGGTTCGATTTCCGTCCGCTGGCCGGACCATTCCTCGCAGGAGCCGCCGTTCAGACCGCGGTCACCGACTCTTCGCTCGTTGAGTTCTTCAGTGAGCTCAAGGGCATCCTCGAGCCGGTCCCCCAGAAAGACCTCGACCGGGCCAGGAACTATGTGGCGCTCAGCTTCCCCGGAGACTTCCAGACCGTCGGCCAGATCGCCTCTCAGATGGAAGACCTCTTCATCTATGATCTTCCCGATGATACATTCAACAGATACATCGATCGCATCCTTGGCGTCTCCAGGGATGACGTGAGCCGCGTGGCAAAGAAAACCTTGAACCCCGACGCCATGGTCGTCGTCGTTGTCGGCGACAAAGCCCAGATCATGCAGAAAATCGCCGGGCTGAATCTGGGACCGCTCACAATCATGTCGGTCGACGATGTGCTGGGGAAGGCGCCGTCGCTGGGGGGGAGCAACTGACGTTTGCTGCCCTCCGGCGGATGAGGCCGGGAAGCTGACAGAGCGGATGCTTGAAGAGGTGATTGCTAATGCGAAGATTGAATCAGGAGTGTTCCGCAGGGAGCGGGGGTGAGGTTTACCGGTGCAGTGTCATCACATCTGTCGTTCCGCTTTCGTCGCATCTCCCCCCTCGGCCCGGTCCACCTTCGGCACGATCGCCGTCCCCCGGCTTCCCCTCTGCCCCGTGTGCGGCTTTTGCTCCAGCCTGATCCTGAATGTGGTGCCGGACCCGGGAGCGCTCTGCTTCACGTACAGTCTTCCCCGGTGATAGTTCTCGATGATGCGGCGCGAGAGGCTCAGGCCGAGACCCCAGCCCCGTTTCTTCGTGCTGTACCCCGGCCGGAACACCTCCTTGTGCAGCTTTGGATCAATTCCCTTGCCCGAATCGGTGACATCGATCGTCGTGCGCTTCCCCTGCTGCTGGATCGTGAAAGCGATGCGGCCGGTGGGGCCTTCCATTGCATCGAGGGCGTTTTTCATCAGGTTCTCGATCACCCATTCAAATAGCTCCCGGTTGATCGAGGCGCGGAAGTCCCCGGCGGTCTCAATGACAAGCTCGATCGACCGGCTCCTGGGAATCCTCTTGGCGATGTACCGGATGACCCCCTGAATGACCTCCGTGAGGCTCTCCTCCTTCAGGATCGGTGTCGAGCCGATCTTCGAGAACCGCGCGGCCACCTTGTTCAACCGTTCCACGTCCTGCTGCATCTCCCGGGTCGTCTCGGCAAGTGCCGGGTTTCCTTCCGCGTGGTCCTTCATCCGCTCCAGCCATCCCATCAGGCTCGAAAGCGGCGTCCCCAGCTGATGGGCCGTCTCCTTGGCCATGCCCACCCAGATACCGCTCTGTTCGCTCCGCTTGATATAGCTGAACCCGATGTATGCCACGAGGATGAACACCGCCGCCAGTGCCAGCTCCCAGTAGGGGAGCCAGCGAAGCTGGGCGACGAGTTCCGATTCCCCGTAGTGCACGTAGTTGAGCACGAGGGTATCATGAAGCGCGATCTTGATCGGCCGGTTGGTCCGGTCCATCTCGGCGAGCATCCTCCGGTCGAATGCCAGCCGTTCTGCCGGAGCCAGAAGGCTGTCGTTCAGGTTCTTCGAGTAGATGGGATTGTTTTCGGGATCGGTGAGGATGACGGGGAAGTCGACGGTCAGAAGGACTTCGTCAAACAGGAAACTCAGGTCGCCCGAGCCGGAGCGTTCGCTGGAGATGTATTCATACGACTTGGCATACAGATCGACCACCTGGCGCTCCCGTGCGAGGAGCTGGTCGGTGAGACGGCGCGAGTGGATCAGCATCGCCACCACGAACGCGGAGGCGATGATCAGGAGTCCGATCTTGAACTTGGTGGCGAGAGACGATCGCATGGGGTTCACTCAGGGATCGAGGGTCATCGGTGCTGATCTGCACCCACCGGTGGGGCAATGGTCTGGTCCCGCCGCGGGCCCGTCGAAACCACCCACAGTCTCGTGCCGGTCATCTCCGCCATCTGCTCGAGATAGCGGCGGGCGTTTTCCGGCAGCTCTTCGTACCGGCCTGCGGCGCTGAGAGGAGTTTTCCATCCCGGGAAGAACTCGAAGACCGGCGTGACGTCCTCGAGGGTGCGCAGGTCAGTGGGGAAGTGCCTGAGCCGTTTCCCCCGATGCTCGTAGGCGACGCAGATGCCGATCTCGTCGAACCCGTCGAGGACGTCGAGCTTCGTCACGGCAACCTGCTCGATGCCGTTGACCATGACGGAGTGGCGCATCGCCACCGCGTCGAACCACCCGCAGCGCCGCGGACGCCCCGTCGTGGCGCCGAACTCGTTTCCGACCGTTCTGAGACGCTCGCCCGTCCCGTCGTGCAGCTCCGTGGGAAAAGGCCCGTTTCCCACGCGCGTTGAGTAGGCCTTCACGACGCCGACAATGGAGGTGATGGCGGTCGGAGGGATGCCGAGACCCGTGCACGCCCCGCCGGAGGTGGGATTGGACGATGTGACGTAGGGATAGGTGCCGTGGTCCACGTCGAGCAGCGCACCCTGGGCTCCCTCTGCGATGATGCTTTTTCCCGCGGCGATGGCCTGGTTGAGGTACACGGCGGTGTTGGTGACGTATTCATCGATCCGCTTGTCGAAGTCCTCATACTCGGCGATGATCGCGTCGACATCGATCTTCGACTCGCCGTAGACCCTCGTGAGGATGCGGTTCTTTTCCTCGATGTTCGTCTTCAGCTTGGCCGCAAGGACGTCCCGGTCGAGGAGATCGACGATGCGAATCCCGGTGCGCATGAACTTGTCGATGTACGCCGGGCCGATCCCCCGCCCGGTTGTGCCGATCTTTGTGGACGTCTGCTCCCGGATGACGTCCAGCAGCTTGTGATACGGCATGATCAGGTGGGCATTGTGGCTGATGAGAAGCCGGCCGCTGACTTTGATGCCTGCCGCCTCCAGCTGGGCGATCTCGCTCATCAGGGCGGCTGGATCGATCACGGTTCCGTTCCCGATGACGCAGATGATGTGTGGATGGAACATCCCCGAGGGGATCAGGTGAAGCACGTACTGCCTGTCGCCGATCACCACCGTATGGCCCGCGTTCGCCCCCCCCTGGTAACGCGCAACGATGTCGGCCTGCTCCGAGAGCATATCGACGATCTTGCCTTTTCCCTCGTCGCCCCACTGGGCGCCGAGAATCACCTGCACTGGCATGGCGCTTCCCTGTTCTGTGAGTGCAAAAAAAATCTCCGGCCCTTCGAGGTGAAGTCGCCGGAGAACGCGTACGCCGGATCACATCAGGACTGCTTGATGGCGGCGACAGCCGCGTCGACCGAGGGGTACATGTCGAACAGCGCGCCGAGCTTGGTGATGGTGATGAGGCCGGAGATTTTTTCCGAGGCGTTGGCGAACCGCAGCGACCCGCCGGCGTTTCTCATCGTGCTCACCCCGCCGATCAGCAGGCCGAGGCCCGAGCTGTTCATGAACTCGACCCCCTTGAGGTCGATCACCACGTTCGTCTTTCGTGCCTCGATCAGCTCGTGGAGCTTGCCGTTCAGCACGGTGGCATCCGGCCCGCCCATGAGATTGCCCTGCAGGGCGATCACCGTGACGCCGGTCTGCTGCGTGGTCTTGAACTTCATGACTGCCTCCCGCTTGTGACCGGATCAGTCGATGAGCTTGGCAGCGGCCTTGCCGCGCAGGACCCACTCGAGCGCGACGGCGCTGGCGATGTAAATCGAGGAATACGTGCCGGTCACGATGCCGACCGTGAGCGCAAAAGCGAAGCCCCGGTTCACCTCCCCTCCGAAGATCACCAGAACGACCAGGACGATGAAGATCGTGCCGGAGGTGATGATCGTTCGGCTGAGCGTTTCGTTCAGGCTTTTGTTCATGAGCTCCATGAGCGGCATGTTCCGGAAGATCTTCTGGTTTTCGCGGATACGGTCGAAGATCACGACCGTATCGTTGACCGAAAGACCCACCAGCGTCAGGAACGCTGCAATCATGTTCTGGTCGATCTCCAGCTTCAGGATGCCGTTGCACAGGGAAACGAGTCCCAGCGTGACCAGGACGTCGTGGAACAGCGCCACCACTGCTCCCACTCCGTAGATGAACTTGAAGCGCAGCCAGACGTAGATCCAGATTGCGAAAAGGGATGCGACGACGGCGTAGACGGCGTCCCGCCGGATCTCCGCCCCGATCTTCGGGCCGATCTTGTCTTCCTTCTGAACGGTGAACGGATTGTCAGGGAACGCGGTCTTCAGCCCGTCCCGGATCCGGTCGCCGACCGTCGTCCCCTCGCCCTGTTCGGCCGTCCTCACCATGATGTCGCGCGGGCTGCCGAAAGTCTTGATCTCCGCCCTGTCGTAACCGATCTTGTTCATCACCGTGCGTACATCGCCGATGGCGACAGGCCGTTCAAACTTCGTCACGATCTCGGTGCCCCCCAGAAAGTCGATTCCGTAGTCGAGGCCTTTAAAGGCAACCGAGAGCATGCCGATGACAATCACGGAGAGGGAAACGGTATACCAGAGGTTCCGCTTGCCCATGAAGTCGATGTTCGTCTTGCCGAAAAAACGCATGGAACGCCACTCCTGAAGAGTCGATTAGCCGAAGTTCACCTTCAGCCCGTAGGTGTCTGTCAGAATATTGAAGATCACGCGAGTGATGAAGATCGCGCTGAACATGCTGGCTACGATGCCGATCATCAGCGTCAGGGCGAACCCCTGGACGGGGCCGGAGCCGAACTGGTACAGGATCACGCCGGTGATGAAAGTGGTCAGGTTGGAGTCAAAGATGGCGCTGAACGCCTTTTCATATCCCGCGTCGATTGACGCGCGCAGGGTCTTTCCCGTCGCCTGCTCTTCGCGGACGCGCTCGTAGATCAGCACGTTGGCGTCAACCGCCACGGCCAGGGTCAGGATGATGCCCGCGATGCCCGGCAGCGTAAGCGTCCCCTGAAAAGCCGCAAGCACGGCGACCAGGAAGAGGAGGCAGAACACCAGCGCGATATCGGCGACCACCCCGCCGTTCCGGTAATAGATCACCATGAACCCGATGGTCAGAACGGTCGCCAGGACCGACGAAAGCAGGCCGGTACGGATGGAGTCCTCGCCCAGCGACGGCCCGACCGACCGCTGTTCCACGATCTCCACCGGGGCGGGCAGCGCGCCTGCCTTCAGCACGATCTCCAGGAGCCGTGCCTCGTCAAGATTCGTCATCCCTTCGATCTGCGAGTGGCCGCCTGTAATCTTGTTGCGCACCACGGGGGCGGAGAAGACTCCGTTGTCCATCACAACGGCGATGCGCTTGTTGATGTTGGCACCGGTGATGCGGGCCCATTCGCGCGAGCCCTCGCTGTTCATCTCCATGGTGACGATCGGCTGGTTGAAGCTCGGGTCGATCGTTGCCTTTGCGTTGACGATCACGCCGCCGGTGAGCTCCGCCGTCCGCTTGACGGGATACAGGACGTAATAGCGCTTTCCGGAGCTTGCCAGGCGGTTGTCCGGTTTCGCGCTCCAGAGGAATTCCATGTCCGGGGGGATCAGGCGCCGCACGTCGTCCCGTTCGAGGATCCTGCGCACCCTGTCCTTGTTCTCCTCCGCAACGATCGCTTCTCCTGAATACTGCTGCGAGGTCATTGCAAGGCTGAAGAAGGGGTGTTTGCGGGCGAACTCCTCCGGGGTGAGCTCCCCTTCGGGTGTGGCGATCTTCGCGGTATCGGCCGGTCCCGCGCTCGTGTCTCGGGCCGCCGCCGCAAGCTCCGATGTGTCGCGCAGTGCAGACGTTGTGTCGGATGAATCGGCGACTCCGCCGGCCTTCGCAAGATGCTGGTCGATCGACCACATCACCCGGTTGGCCACTTCGGGCTCCCGGAGCAGCTTGAACTCCAGAAGGGCGGTGCCCTGGAGGAGCTGCCGGACTTCCGTTTCTCTCGAGACGCCGGGGAGCTCCACGATGATCCTTTGCCCGCCGAGTTTCTGAATGTTCGGCTCGGAAACACCGTACTGGTTGACCCTGTTGCCGACGATCTCCATCGCGCGGTCAATCGCCTTCTTCGACTCGTCCTCCAGCGTCGAGGCGATCCTGTCGTTGTCGTCCCTCAGGCTGCCGTAGTAGCGGCTCATGCGCACCTGCCGGGCCTCAAAGTGCCTGCGCAGGATCACGACCGGCGACTCGTTGGTGTGTTTGACTTCCTCGAGTACCTCGGCCATCACCTGCGCGAAGACGTCGTCCTTGTTCTTCGCAAGATCGTCCAGCAGCTTGACGACGTTGACCTCGAGGACCACCCGCATGCCCCCCTGCAGGTCCAGTCCGAGCTTGATCCGCTTGGAACGGGCCTCCCGGATCTCTTCCTCATGCTTCTCAACGAAGGCAAGGCTGTCGGGACCATGAAGCTGTTTCAGGGAACTGCTCAGCTGCCAGTCCCTGAACGTGGGATAGAGCAAATACAGCGAGATGAGCACGCTGGCCGCAACAACAAGAAGTTTGAATCTGTACTTGCGCAAGAGCATCCTCCGGGGTCGGCCTGACAAGGGGAACGACGCGTTCTGGAAGGAGAGAAGTCAGTCTCTTCAAGAAGCTCATAAATATACCCTACCATTGGTTGAAAGTCAACCCGCCGGCCATTGCATTTCCGGGGAGCTTGGAGTATATTTCCAAAGATATGCACATTTTGCCCCTGAGGAGGTTCTGACAGCGTATGCCCATTATGACCCGCATGCGCGAAAGCATGCCAGTGATTCTTTTCGGCCTGCTCATCGCGTTTCTGATTACGATTGTCTTTGAGTGGGGGATGGACTACCTCGGTATCCGGGGTGGACACGGAGACGTGATCGGAAAAATCAACGGCAAGAAGGTCACGTACCGGGAGTTCAACGACCTGCTGAAATCACTCACCGACAACGCGAAGGCCCAGTCGGGGAAGGAGCCGGACGAGGAGCTGCTGAAGACGATCCGCGACCAGGCCTGGCAGGCTCTCGTGACCCAGAACATCGTGGAAGAACAGATCAAGCGGCTCGGACTCAAGGTGACCGACCAGGAGCTCATCGACTGGGTTCGCGGCGCCAACCCGCCTGAAGATCTGCGGCGCAACTTCGTGGACTCCACCGGCCAGTTCCGCCGTGACGTCTATGAACAGTTCCTCAGCGACCCCAATCAGTTCCTGCGCGATCCGAACGGCCGCGATCCCGCGTACGGGACGAAATGGCTCGCCGACTACGAGAAGGGGCTCAGGCAGCGCCGCCTCAATGAGAAGCTCCAGAGCCTCGTCCTTGCCTCCGTCAGGGTCGGCGAGGGGGAGATCCGCCGGCGGTTCCTTGACCAGACCCAGAAGGCAAGCGCCTCGTTCGCGCTCTTCGATGCCTCGGCGGTCACCGACCAGGATGTGCAGGTCTCGGACGCCGATCTCAGGGCGTACTACGACGAGAACATCGAGCAGTTCAAGACCGAGGCCTCGCGGAAACTGAAATTCGTGGTGTTCCAGGAAAAAGCCTCGGCGGCCGACAGCTCCATGAAACGCAAGGACATCGATGACGCCGCCGCACAGGCCCGAGGCGGCACGGACTTCCTCCAGCTGGTAACCATGTATTCCGACCGTCCCGACAGCGGCGCCTGGTTCCGCCACGGTGAGCTCATGCCCAACGTCGAAGCGGCGGTGTTCAGCGCGAAAGCCGGAGAGTTGGTAGGGCCCATCGCGGATGCCGATGGCTACCGGCTCGTGAAGGTCCTCGAGGAACGCCCGTCGTCCGGCGAGTACATCCGCGCAAGCCACATCCTCCTTCCGGTCCAGGGACAGCCGGACACCTCCGCCGTCAAACGGAAAGCCGAAGAGATCGCCCGCGAGGCCCGCCGGGGAGCCGATTTCGCAGCGCTCGCCCGCGAGAATTCCAGCGATCAAGGCAATGCCTCCCGCGGCGGAGACCTCGGCTGGTTCACTCATGGACGCATGGTGGCGCAGTTTGAGAAGGCCGCCTTTGCAGCGAAGGTCGGGGATGTTGCCGGTCCCGTCCGCACGCCGTTCGGTTGGCACATCATCAAGGTCACGGGAAGAGATAAGCGGGAACTGAAACTGGTGACGATCACCTCGCGCATCGAGCCGAGTTCACAGACCAAGAACGACCTGCTCGATCGTGCCCGCGATTTCGCCTACAACGCACGCTCATCGGAGTTTGCCAAAGAGGCCCAGCAAACCGGGCTGGAGGTGCGTGAGGCACAGGTCCAGGAAAAAAGCACCATGGTCCCCGGCCTCGGGGTCAATGAGACGATCGTCAAGTGGGCGTTTGCCGACAAGGTCGGGAGCATCAGCGAGCCCTATACGCAGGGCGGCAGCGATGTCGTGGTGGCGGTGGCAGAGGCCAAGGACGCGGGCGTGCGCCCGTTCGATGAAGTGAAGGAATCGCTCCGGCCCGCGGCCATGCGGAAGAAAAAGCTGGAGAAGACCATGCAGCAGGCAGCCGATGCGCGCTCCAGACTCTCACCCTCCGACAGCCTCCCGCGTCTCGAGCAGGTGGAACCCTCGGTGAAGGTTCAGCACACCGGCGAATTCGTCATCGGTGCCGGAGCCCCCGGCGTGGGACGCGATCCGGCATTCCAGGGTGTCGTGGAGAAAATCGATCCCGGCAAGATATCCACACCGGTTCAGGGACAGCGCGGGGCGTACCTGATCGAAGTAAGCACGCGCACCCCGTTCGATTCGTCTGCGTACGTTTCGGAACGCGGGCTCCTTCAGTCGCGTATGGTACAGGAAAAGAAAACGCGCTTCCTCAACGAGTGGCTTGCCAAGCTCCGCGAAAGCGCCGATATCGAAGATCACCGGGATCTGTTCTTCAGATGACCGGCCGTCAGGCGGGGTCTGCCTGAAATCCGGCAGTCTCCTGAGTGCCNNGTTCTCATGGCGGCAAGACCGGCAAGCTGTCTGTTATGAAAACCCTGCAACAGGGGAAGGCAGGAGGGGGGAGATGACCGTACGGGGAAGTGCTTCGGTTCTCACCGCAGCCATCGCCGTTCTTGCGACGGCGGCACCCTCGGCTGCGCAGGAAACGCCCTGGATGATCGTGGCGAAGGGGTCTGTCACAACGAGTTCGCAGCTCTATCCGGATCCCAACTCCGTCGACCTGGTGGCGCGCACGCAGGCGTATGAGCTTTCTGCGGCGTATGGCTACGGGGGGGAACTCCGCTACCGTTTCCCTGAAAGTCATGTGGCCCTCGGCCTCTCGGTCGAATACATGAAGGCCTCGATCGATCACCCCATCCCGACCACGAGAGATCTCATTCCGGTAAGCGACGGCTATACCGTCGTTCCGATCGAGCTTACAGGATACTTTCTCATTCCGTTCTCCGGACAGAGGCTGGGCGTGTACATGGGGGGCGGGGTGGGCATCTACCCTGGCTGGCGCGAATACAGCATTGCAAACGTGTCCTCCGAATCGGGCGCCGTGACCCCGGGGGCCGGCATCCACGTGCTGGCCGGAGTCAGCTACCAGCCCATCCCGCGTTTGAGTTTCCTGGGCGAGATGAAGTTCCGTGATCTTCAGTTCAAAGCTTCCAACAGATTCGATGGCACTCCGATCTCGTACCACGGCACGGCGATCAGCGGCCTCGTCCCCGCAGCAGCGGACGCCAGCATTCACACTGACGGGATCATCCTTCAGCTTGGCGCTGCCTTTTCGTTTTGATGCGGCCGTCTCTGCCCCGTCCCTGCCATGACNNCACGGAGACAATCCGGGCAGGGGGTCGTTCCTTTTCCATGCTGGTGGTCCGCGACACCAATCGCCTTCTCGATGCCATCGATCCGGCGGCATTTGCCCGTGATGAACGCCTGCCGTACTGGGCGGAAGTGTGGACTTCGGCAGTGGCTCTCGCGGAGTGGTGTCTCGGCAGGCATTGGCCGCCGGGAACGCAAGTGCTGGAACTCGGGTGCGGACTCGGTCTCGCAGGACTGGCCGCCGCCGCTGCGGGCGCCGATGTGACGATGACCGACTATGAGGAAGATGCGCTCCGCTTCGCGCGCGGCAATGCCGAGCGCAATCTCCCGGGGTCCGTGCTGCGTTCCCGCCTCCGCTTCCAGGTCATGGACTGGCGCGCGCCATCGCTCGACCGGCACTATAACGTGATCCTCGGCGCCGATATCGTCTATGAACGCCGCATGTTTTCGCCGCTGCTGGGACTGATGGAACTGGCGCTCGCCCCCGGAGGCTCGGCGGTGCTCACCGATCCGGACCGCTCCGCGGGTGAGGCATTCCTGCTTCAGGCGGAACGGGTGGGCTTCCTCGCAACTGCCACCCCGTGCACCGTCCAGCGTGACGGCCGCTCGGCCCGGGTGGTGCGGATGGAGCTGCGGAAGGAGACCTGATCATGAACCACGTGCGCATGCAGGAGCCCCTTGAGGCGCGCAGGGAGAGGATCTACCTTACGGGCTTCATGGGTTCGGGCAAGAGCACCATCGGCCCGATCCTCGCGAATACCATCGGGTATGAATTCGTGGACATCGACCGCGCGATCGAGGCGTCTGAAAAGACGTCCGTGAACACGATCTTCCAGCAGCACGGAGAATCCCGCTTCCGGAGCATCGAACGGATGACGCTGATGAAGGTCAGCTCGAAAACCGGTCTCGTGATCGCCCTGGGAGGCGGGACACTGACCGACCCCGAGAATCTCCAGATCGTCCTCAACACCGGCATCATGATCTATCTGAAGATCAGCCAGGACCAGCTCTTCCACAGACTGCGCCACCGCTCGGACCGCCCGATGCTGGCGTCCACCGACGGAACTCCCCTCAATGACGATCAGCTTCGCCAGCGGATCACGGCACTCTACGATGTCCGTGAACCGCTCTACGCGCTTGCCGACATCACCCTGCAGACCGATGAAACCCGCCTCGGCCTTACCGTCGATCACCTCGTTCGCAGACTCACCCCCCTCCTGAGGTGATCTCCTAATCCCCCTGAGGCGCCGAGCTCATCTCCTGTACTGGACAGCGCGTCCGACCCTACCCCCAACTCATTGCTTATCAAGCAGTTGTGTGCTATATTGATTTTTCCAGACGGGAGGCAGCGTGGCATCAATGACACGGGAGCGCCTCGGGGCCATAGAGAACGGCCTTAAGGGGAAACGCATCGCGGTCGTGGGCGATCTGATGATCGACAGGTATTTCTGGGGCTCAGTGCACCGGGTTTCCCCCGAAGCCCCCGTCCCGGTCGTCGAGGTGGATTCGGAGTCCGTCCGCCTCGGAGGCGCTGCCAATGTGGCAAACAACATTGCCTCTCTCGGAGGCAGCCCGATCCTCGTGGGCTTGATCGGAAACGATCATGAGGGAACCACCCTGCAGGAGATGGCGAAGGATGCCGGCTTTGACCTGCGGGGCATCGTGGTGGATGGTTCTCGGCCGACGACGGTCAAGACCCGGGTGATCGCGCAGAACCAGCATATGGTCCGCATCGATACCGAATCGAAGGCCGATTGCCCGGAACACCTTGTCGCCAGGCTCGCCGACGCGATTCGCTATAACATTCATGAGATCGACGGCATCATCATTGAAGACTACAACAAGGGAGTTGTGACCGCCGAACTGATCGAACTGGTGACCTCCGTGGCGCGCAAGTACGGCAAGATTGTCACCGTCGATCCGAAGTTCAACCACTTCCTCGAATACAAGCACGTTACCGTCTTTAAGCCGAACCGCCGCGAAGTGGAAGAAGTGATGGGAGGGCGCCTGAAGTCCGACCACGAAGTGGCCTCTGCAGGGAAGCGTCTCCTGGAGGCGCTGGAAGCCGACAATGTGCTCCTGACCCGGGGTGAGGAGGGCATGTCGCTGTTCGAGGCGAACGGCCGGGTCTCCCACTTCCCGACCACCGCAACGATTGTGCAGGATGTCTCGGGGGCCGGCGACACCGTCATCTCGACACTGACGATGGCCCTGGCCGCCGGTGCTGATATCCACGAAGCCTGCGTGCTCGCCAATCATGCGGGCGGCATCGTCGTGGGCTCTGTCGGCATCGTCCCGGTGAATCCCCGGGACCTGTTCGCCGCAGTGCTGCAGGCAGCTGAGGCTCCAACACAGGTGAAATGACATGGGCCGCGTAGTTTCCCAGAATTCCCTTCTCCGCATCCGGCGCTCGCTCGCCCGGGATGCAAAGAGAGTCGTCTTCACCAACGGGACGTTTGACATCCTCCACCGGGGCCATGTGGAGTACCTTGCCGCCGCCCGGAAGCTGGGTGATGTGCTTGTCGTGGGTCTGAATACCGACGCTTCGATCCGGCGCATCAAAGGCAAGGGACGGCCGATCAACCCGAATGCCGACCGTGCCGCCGTCCTCTCTGCGCTCGCCAGCGTCGACTTTGTGGTTTTCTTCGGCGAGGATACGCCGGGCAGTCTCATCAACCGGCTCCTCCCCGACGTCCTGGTCAAAGGGGCTGACTGGAAGCCGGGAGCCATCGTCGGCGCCGACACGGTCCGCGCTCACGGCGGGACTGTCAAAACCATCCGCCTGACCGCCGGTCGCTCCACATCAGGCGTGATCCGGCGGATCCTGCAACGCTATACTGCCGGCTCCCGAGAGCCCGCAGGAAAGTGACCGTTGAAAAAGCTCCTCCGCATCGCTTTCGTGTCCGTCTGCGCCGCCGCCGCGTTCGTCCTGATCCTCGCCGGGGTGACGCAGACCCAGTTCTTCCGCGACCGGCTTCGTGCGGTTGCGCTGGACCAGATGCGCTCGTTCTTTGCGGCTGAAACCCGCATGGGACAGATCCGCGGCAATATGGTCTCGGGTTTCTCCATCGACAGCGTCGTCTTTGTCATTGAGGGCCTCCCCGCACTCTCGGCCGACCGTATCGACCTCCGGTACAACCTCTTCGATGTCCCCGGCCGCATCATCTCCGTCAGCAACCTCACGCTCGTCCGTCCGCAGCTCCGCCTCCTCCGCGGCATGGACGGCGTCTGGAACATCAGCCGCCTCCTGCGTGCCACGCCTGATGACACGCTTCCGAAAAAACCGTTCGACTGGCCCGTTGCTGTCAACCGCCTGGAGATCCTGGATGGCCTGTTCGTGGTCGCCGATTCGCTGGTCATGCGGGAGCGCCCGCCCCGCGACACTCTGCGCGAGCACCTCCACGACTTCACCGTCAGCGGCATCAATCTCCTGCTCTCCGCCCGGATCACCCCGAAGGAAAAACACCTCGCCATAGCACGGCTGTCGGCCTTCTGCCCGTCGCCCGACATCACCCTGCATCTCCTCTCAGGCGATTTCACCGTCACGCCAGAAGAGGCCCAGGTACGCGGCCTGAAGATTGTCACCGGTCGGTCCTCCGTAAACCTCTCGGCGGCAATGCGCCGCTTCAACCTGCTGGGCGGCATCGATCTGGCTGACCTGGAACGATGTCCCGTGGACCTCAGGCTCGAGGGGAAACCGGTGGACCTCAACGAGCTGCAGCAGCTGCTCCCTCCGCTGGAGTTCCTGAACGGCCGGGTCAGCATCGACCTCTCCGCCTCCGGCGAATTCGGCCGGCTTGCCATCAACCCGCTGGATCTCGAAATTGAGCAGACGCGCATGCGATGGAAGGGCCTCATCAGCAACCTCCACCGTCCGCGAGACCTCACGCTCTCGGTGAAGATGCACGACGGCGTCGTCCATCCGGGCGACCTCCTCACCCTCATGCCGCCGTTCCATCTTCCCGATTACTCCTCCCTGGGCGCCTCGTCGCTTTCNNTCCGCCGGCACCGTTTCCTCCGAGGCCTCGCTGAAAATCGGCGGCCCGGCCACCCTTCGGTACCGCGGCTCGATCACCATGAGCGGCGTCAACCCGGCGAAAATCGCGGGAAATGAGCGGCTGGAGGGAAGCCTGAACGGCGGCGCGACATTCGAGGGAGAAGGGGTGTCGCTCGATGATCTGGCGTCGTCGTTCGATATCACGCTCGACCGTTCCGAGTTCCGCGGGCTCACCATGCCCCCATCGCACATCAGCATCGATGCCCGGGACCGCGTGCTGAGCGCCCGGGGAAACCTCGGCCTGGGAGAGATGACGTCGACCTTCTCAGCACAGCTCGACCACCGTGACCGGGCACGTCCGCATTTCTCGGTCGATGCCGATGTTGCGGCCCTGAACCTGGCTCACTTCCTTCACGACAATGAATACGACAGCGACCTGACCATGCATCTCCATGTCCGCGGACAGGGGCTGTCATGGAGCAGCCTTGGAGGGGAGGCCGTCCTTGATCTCTCCTCATCGCGCTACCGCGAGTACCGTGTCGCCTCCGGCGACATCCGCCTGCTGCTGGACCAGACCGATCCCCGCGCCAAGGAGCTCCGGCTGATGTCGAACATCGCCGACTTCTCGCTGACCGGCGCGTTCAATCTCCGGTATCTGACCCGGCTCATCGGCTTCGAAGCGGAAAACCTCCGCTTCGCCGTCGGACAGAAGCTGGCCTCACTCGACACCTCCCTGATCGCTTCCATCGATCGCCCCGCCCTGGTCGCCCTGGGCCAGTCCCTGGATGCAGCCCCCGATTCCCTCAATGCGGAGTATGCCCTGGAGATCAAAGACCTTGAGCCTGTCTCGGTGGTTGCGGGAAACCGCCTCTTCCAGGGAAAAGGCACGCTCACCGGCTCCGTGCGGGGATCATACCGGGATCTGTCCCTCCACGGCCTGCTCGATGCGCAGTTCTTCTTCTACGGGACCGTCGAACGGGGCCTGCTGCTTCAGAACGCCAGGGTCGGCTTCGACCTGGCGCATCTCGAGCCGTCCGCCCCGCTCCGTGAGGCCTCGATACGGCTGAGCGTGGAGGCGGACAAGGTGCATATCAACCGGACCGCGCTCGACAGCCTCGCCCTCGATATCAGGTATGCGGATGAATTCGCCGAGTATGCCGTCAGGACTGTCGGGAATGCCATTGAACGCGCGTCGCTCCGCGGCACGGCCCGGATCACCGATGCGGGCATCGCCGCGGGCATCAACGGCCTGCAGCTTGCCTACCGCGACTTCGCCTGGACAGCCGACAGCGGCGCGTCCCTGACGGTCTCCGCAACCGACGCGGCAATCCGCAACCTCGCTCTCCACCACGACTCGTCGTCCATAACCCTCAACGCCCATCTCGGCCCCGGCGGCGCGCTCGAAGGGGCCGTCTCCGGGAAATCGCTGAGTCTCGACGACCTGCGCTATGTTCTGGCCCCCGGAAACACCGGAGCGCCGGGAGAAACCTTCCTGGGCTCCGCAAACGTGTCGGTGAACGTGGGTGGGTCGCTGCGCTACCCGGTCATGCATGCCCTCGTGCGGGCCCGCGACATCTCCTTCAGACGAGTCCTGTTCGGCAATCTGGATGCGGACCTTTCCTACGCCGACTCATCGATTGGGGTGGACCTCCACGGAGGAGCCGCAACCGATACGGGCTCCGCAACTCTGACCGTCGCAGGCACCCTCCCCCTGAACCTCGCCTTCGCGGGGGCGGGGGACCGGATCGGCCAGAGGCCGATCAACCTGTCGATCGTGTCAACAGGCACACAGATGAGCATTCTCGACCCCCTCCTCCCGACATTCAACGAGCTCGCGGGCATCATGCGCTGCCGGCTTACTGTGGCCGGCACCCCGCTTCACCCGCAGTATGCCGGCTCCATGTCGCTGGAGAACTGCACCTTCCTGTTTGTCCCGAACAACATCCAGTATACACTGAACGCCTCGTTCCAGCCGGACGGAGAACGCATCCGCGTGATTGATGCCGCCGTCCGCAACATCCCGGCCGATGAACAGGGGGGACGGACGGGCGAGATCCACATCAACGGCGACTTTTCTTTTCGCGACTTCATTCCGGCCGATTTCAACCTCACGGCCACCGGCACCCTGCTGGTGGTGAAAGAGACCAGCCGTCTCTCCTCCCTCTCCCTCTATGGCAATCTCTTCACCGAGATCGGCCAGGGAGGCCTTCGTTTCACCGGCAACGTCGACTCGTCGATGCTCCGGGGCTCGGTCATCGTGTCCAATTCCAACCTCGTGTTTCCGCCTACCACGGCAGCAGTGGAGGAAGAATCACCGCTCTCCATTCCGCTGGTGTTTGTGAATGACACCTCCCACGCACAGAGGGCTGCCGGCCGGCGCACCGAGCTCGCGTCCTATTTCGGCGCGGATTCCGTCTCCGACGGCCAGCCGGGGGATGCCGGCGACACTCCGTCCAGATCCTTCCTCGACGGCATGAAGTATGACCTCGACATCGAGACCGCCGGCGGCAACACCCAGATACGCATGATCTTCAACGCCATCACCAACGAAGAGCTTGTGGCGTTCATCGACGGGACGTTCAACATCACGGGGGACGGCCGCCAGTGGTTCGGCGACCTGACAGTCGACCGCGCCTACTACAATTTCTTCAAAAGGTTCAATGCCACAGGGACCATCCATTACCGCGGAAACGTGCTGAATCCCGAGCTCGACATCCAGGCCACCTACGCCGGCCAGCGCTCCGATACTTCGGCCGCCGGAGGCAAGGACAACATTGTGGTGACGTTCAAGATCACGGGGACCCGCCTTGAGCCCAAGGCGGATGTCTCCATGACGATCAACGGTGAGGACTACTACCAATACCGGGGGCCGAAATCGAATGACGTGCAGTCGGATGCCATCCAGTTCATCGTCTACGGATCCTTCCCCCTCTCGGCACCCCAGAGAGCCGAGGCCGGCACGAACATCGGCTCGACGCTCTCCAGTTCTCTCCTCACCGGCGCCTCGTCGCTCCTCACCGGCTCGCTGTCGGAATTCCTGCGCCGTCAGACCGGGTTCATCAACTCCGTGGAGTTCAGTTACAACGGCGGTCTGAGGAACACAGTGGGAGAGTCGGCGGACATCCGTCTCACGGGTGTCGCGTGGAGCGGCATCTGGCGGTATGGCGGCAAGATTCTCGACAAACCGCTGAGCAACGCCAATTTTTCCATCCAGTATTCCTTCGGCACCATCTTCGAGAAACCGTCCCTGCGAAACCTCATGATCGAGCTGGAACGGAAGGTCGAAACCAACACGTTATCAACAACAGACGACCTGAAGCAGACGAACTCTCTTCGTCTGTTCTATCGCTTTTCTTTCTAAAGCGGGGCGGCTCAGCCCTTCCGGTGCATGGCATGCATGAGCCCCTGCAGCCGGCGCTGCCATGCGTACGCTTCCGGGCGGGCTTCTCAACAGTACTTCAGGCTCCACAGTCATCCAACAGCGCTCCGGACTATCTCCGCGGGAGGTCGCAATCGATACTCTGAAGAAACGCCTGCTGACCTATCTCTCCACCGTTCCGGGTGAACGGCTCTCCCTCAAGGAGATCTCCCGCCACCTCAGGGTCAAGACGAAGGATGATATCCAGGAACTCCGGAAAGTCGTTGACGAGCTGGCGGGGGCAGGGACCCTCGGGAAGGACGACCACGGCCGGATCGCCTACCTCCCGCGGCGGGGGCAGAAACAACGCCCCGAAACTCTCGTCGGTCGCTTTGTGATGACCCGGCGGGAGGGAGGGATCGTGGAGTTGGAGGGGACGGATGATAAGGTCCGGATCGGGCCCCGTTTCCTTCATACTGCCCTGCACGGCGACAGGGTCGCCGTCGTGCCATTTGCCCGCTCAGCGAACCGCCGCACCCGCCAGGACGACGAGCCCATGGAGGGAGAGGTCGTCGAAATCCTGGAACGCGGCGTCAAAACCCTCACCGGCACGCTCCGGCTCGGCGGGAAATTCGTGTTTGTGGTCCCGGACGACGACCGGATCGGGCGCGACATCTATGTCCCGCGCGAGGAAACCATGAAGGCCGCCGAGGGTGACAAGGTCGTAGTACGCCTTCAGCCCTGGGAAGACGAGCATCTGAACCCCGAGGGGACGATCGTCGAAGTGCTCGGCCCTGCAGGCGACGCCCGCGTGGAAGTGCTGGGCGTTGCGCGGAGCTTCGGTCTCTCGCCGGAATTCCCGGCCGAAGCCGCCGAGGAAGCCGCACGCCTCTCCTCGCGCATCACCGAAGAAGACCTGCGGGGAAGGCTCGATCTCCGCCACCTGGTCTGCTGCACGATCGACCCCGAGGATGCAAAAGACTTTGACGATGCGGTCTCCTACGAGCGGATTCCCGGGGGCGCAAGGATCGGTGTCCATATTGCCGACGTCAGCCACTATGTCCGCGAGGGAAGCCCCCTCGACCATGAGGCGTACGCGAGGGGGACCAGCGTCTACCTGGTGAACGAGGTCATCCCGATGCTCCCCGAGCGGCTCTCCAATCACCTGTGCAGTCTCCGGCCGAATGAAGACCGCCTGACCTACAGCATCATCATGGATGTGGCCGACGACGGGACCGTGAAGGAGTACCGCATCGTCAAAAGCGTCATCCACAGCCGGCGCCGTTTCGCCTACGAAGAGGTCCAGCGCATCCTCGACGCCGGCAAGGGAGAGCTCGCCGATCACCTCCTTCCCCTCTGGCGTGCCGCGCAGGTCCAGCTCAAACGGCGGCGCAAGAACGGAAGCCTGGACTTTGACACCGGCGAGACGAAGTTCCGCTTCGACGCGACCGGGCTGCCGTTGCAGATTGTGAAGAAAACCCGGCTCGACGCGCACCGCCTCATCGAGGAGTGCATGCTGCTGGCAAACAGGACCGTGGCCTCCCACATCGGAGCGCGCAAGCGGGAAACGGACGTGAAGCCGTTCCTCTACCGCGTCCACGACCTGCCCGACCCTGGGAGAATCCTTGACCTCGCGAACTTCGTCAGGCAGTTCGGCTTCGCGCTCGACGCAAGGAACGGCGTGACCTCAAACGAGCTGCAGAAACTTCTGAAGAAGGCGGAGGGCACAGAGGTGGAAAACCTGATCAACGAGGTGACGTTGCGCGCGATGGCCAAGGCGGTCTATTCGGAGAAGAACATCGGACATTTCGGGCTAGCGTTCACGCATTACACGCATTTCACATCCCCCATCCGCCGCTATCCGGACCTGGTGGTGCACCGTCTCCTCTATGCGTATTCGCAGGGTCTCGATGCCCGTGTTCTGTCAAAGTTGAGGGAGCGGCTTCCGGAGATCGCCCGGCAGTCCTCCAACCGGGAACGCGTGGCGGTGGAGGCGGAACGCATGTCGGTCCGCGTCATGCAGGTGGAGTACATGAAGCGCCACGTCGGCGACCAGTTCGACGGAGTGATCGGGGGCGTGACGAAGTTCGGGCTGTTCGTGGAGATCAATGACCTGCTGGTCGAGGGGCTGATCCACATCCGCGATATGGCGGACGACTACTACCTGTTCGACGAGAAGCATTATGCCCTGAAGGGACGTTCCCGGGGCAAGGTCTACAGGCTTGGGGACGAGATACGCGTGGAAGTGATGGGCGTGGACCCGAAAGAGAGGAGAATCAAGTTCGTGATCGCGTAGGCAGTCCCGATCTGCCTCGGGCGCACCCCGGCGCTTCCGGTGAGGGGAGAGGAGTGCCTTGAGCCTGATCTCATTCCCGGGCCGCTGGTGGTGTCACTGTCGTGGGGTTCGTGCAGCGGGGAGTGTCCGGCGGGTCAATCGATCTTCTTGAGGAGGTCTTCGAGGAATGCCTTCACCTGCATGACGTCTTCGCGCAGCTGCGGATCTTTAATCTTCTGCCTCTGCTTCGGTGACTCGATCAGCTCGAGCTGCTCTCCCGAATCCCCGTCCTGCTGGTAGGTCTTGAGAACCTGTTTTGCCCCCTCGATCGTGTACCGCTCGTCGCGCAACAGCTTCTTGATATAGAGGATCAGCTTGATGTCGCGGTTGGTGTAAATCCTGTTGCCTGCCCGGTTCTTCGCCGGTTTCAGCTGATCAAACTCCGACTCCCAGTATCGCAGAACATACTGTTCGAGGTCGGTGATCTTGCTGACCTCGCTGATGGAATAGTACAGCTTCTTGATGCCGAGGGACTTCATCAGGGCAAAGCCGGATGTGAGTACTCGCAACAAGTATAGCGATTCGTCGGACGACTGTCAAGAACTGCGTGGACCGGCCGTCGCACCCCCGGCCGTTTCTCTCCGCCCCACTGGAGCCTGACCCCCCCTCCGCATCGTCAGCCCGCCAGTTGTATCCCGATCAGGTGCCCCACAGCAAAGGTCACGGCGGCCGCCGCAAGGCTGACCAGGACCATGCGGAGGCCTGAAAAGAAGACCGGCTTCCCGGTGAACAGCGTGATCGCCGCGCCGAGCGCGAAGAGACCGACGGAGCTGACCGCAAGGCTTGTGAGAACTGCCGCCGTCCCCTGTAGAGCAAAGAACGGCGAGACCGGTATGGCGGCCCCCACGGCAAACAGGAGGAATGACGTGATGGCAGCCTCCCAGGCGGATCCGCCAAGCTCTTCCGGATTGACCCCGAGTTCGTCGCGCACCAGCGCATCCAGTGCCGTCGTCTTATTGCTCATGATCTGTACGGCGATGCGCCGGGCCTCCTGCTCCTCAATGCCCCTCGCCTGGTAGATGAGCTTCAATTCCTCGATCTCCTCATCAGGCATCTGGTCGATTTCTTCTCTCTCCGTTTCGATCTGTTTCTGATAGAGCTCGCGCGAGCTCTGCACCGAGATCCATTCTCCCAGGGCCATTGAAGTGGCTCCCGCAAGCAGTCCGGCAAGCCCCGTGACGAGGATACTTTGGCCCGACAGGTTTGCGCCCGCCACACCCATCACCAAACTCAGGTTCGAGACCAGCCCGTCGTTCGCGCCGAGCACCGCTGCGCGGAGTGCGTTCCCCCCGGCGGAGCGGTGGCGCCCTTCGAGCTGGGCGAGCGCGCTTCCCTCCATGCCGCCCCGCGAGGTTCTCCCCACCTGTCTGAAGAACAAGGCATGCGAGCGTTCCTGCCCCGCCATTGCCGCAGTATCGTCATGCCCGACATACTGAGAGGCGGCGCCGTCCTCGGTGGCGGCGAGCGAGGGAAGGATCATCTCCACGCCGAACCGGCGGGCGAGCCAGCCCAGGACCCTCGTCCGACGCGATGGACGGAACCGGGGAACGGTCACACCGGCCGAGGTCAGCTTCTGTGCAAAGATGCCGGCATGCTTCTCTTCCGTCTCCGAAAGGTGACGGTACACTGCCGCGACCTTCGGGTTCTTTTCCGATGCAGCCATCATCTTGTAGAGTGCCGCGCTATTGCGTTCGTCATCGAGAGCGGCAAGAAACCGCTTCACATCGTCAGTGGTCGTCATGGGCTTCATCGCCGATTTGTGACACCGAGCAGAGTACGGTGAAATCGGAGGAGAATCAAGAGCAGTAGTACTATCCCTGACCCTTGGCGTCCAGGCAAGAAAAATGGCAACCACCGCGCACTCCAGCGCCGATAGTTGCCATTTCTGTGTCGGAACGGCGGGATTCGAACCCGCGACCCCTTGAACCCCATTCAAGTGCGCTACCGGGCTGCGCTACGTTCCGATCGGTCTGCTCTGTATCCATCCCCGAAGCATGTTCCCTCCGGGTTGCCTCACGCACCGTAGGCCGGGGAGATACCCGGGACCTCGATCTCGCCCTGCCTTGTTCGCCGGTTCCGGCCGGCAAGCAGGTTGAGGAGAGTCGTTCAGTGCCCCCTGATAAAACCTGACAGGGCTTGTTCCCGCCCCGAAAATATAGCGAGGAAGTTCATCGAACGCAAGTGGATGGCCCTGGCCCGGTTATCCGTCACTTCCATGTCTCCTTGCCGTCCCCTTTCGCCAGCCCCTGGCGGTGCGGACCCCCCTACAGCTCCCGCGCTGTGGCCCGGATTTGATCCTCTTCTGGTGATTAAACGAATGACCCCGGCTTTGCATCAAATCCAAACCAGCTTTGGAGTTGGTTTTTAGCCTCTTTCTTTGTTCTTTTTACAAAACCTCCCAAAGCAGCTGTCCCGTCGGCCGATGGTGGAACCGGAACACCGCGCCGATGTTTTATTGAACAGGCGTTATCGCGCCACTCCCGAGGATCTCATGAAGTCCCGCTCTTTGCAGGTCACACTCCTTCTTGCCTCCTGCCTGTTGCTTGCACGCCAGGCCGCTGCCCAGGAGGAATACTTCGGCAAGAACAAGGTGCAGTACCATCACTTCAGCTGGTCGTATATCCAGAGCGACCACTTCGATATCTACTTCGATCAGGGGGGACGATCGCTGGCCGAGTTTACCGCTTCAGCGGCCGAATCAGCCTACACCAGCATCAGCAAATCGTTCCGGTACCAGCTCATCAATCGCGTTCCCATCATCGTCTATAATTCCCATAACGCGTTCCAGCAGACCAACGTTGTCTCGGAGTATCTCGAAGAAGGCATCGGAGGAGTCACCGAGCTCTTCAAGAACCGGGTCATCCTTCCGTTCGAGGGTGAGTACAAGAAGTTCCGCCATGTGATCCATCATGAGCTCGTCCATGCCGTCATCAACGACATGTTTTACGGCGGTTCCATCCAGTCCATCATCGCAAACAACATCACCCTCCAGCTCCCGATGTGGCTCAACGAGGGACTCGCGGAATACGAGGCGCTGAAATGGGATACGGATTCTGACATGTTCCTCCGCGATGCCACCGTCCATGAATACCTTCCGGACATCAGGAGTCTCTACGGGTATTTTGCGTACCGCGGCGGGCAGTCGGTCTGGTGGTACATCGCGAACAAGTACGGTGAGCAGAAAGTCGGCGAGATCCTCAACCGGATCAAGAGCACCCGCAACGTCGAGGCCGGGTTCCGAGGCTCCGTGGGTCTGACGCTCGAAGAGCTGTCGGAACGCTGGCAGAAGGAACAAAAAGTGATGTACTGGCCGGATATCGCCAAGCGGGAAGAACCGGCCGACTATGCGCGCCGGCTTACCGACCACCGCAAAGACGGATCGTTCTATAACACCAGCCCCGCCATCACTCCGCAAGGAGACAAGATCGCATTCATCTCCAACCGGAGCGATTACTTCGACGTTTTCCTCATGAACGCCGTGGACGGTACCGTCACCGAAAAACTGGTAGCCGGCAACTCCACCAACAACTTCGAAGAGCTCCACCTGCTCACACCGGGTATCAGCTGGTCGCCCGACGGCAAGAAACTCGCCCTTGCCGTCAAGGCAGGCGAAGAAGATGCCATCATGATCGTCGACATAGAGTCGGGCAGTCAGGAGAAGCTGGCATTCGGCCTCGACGGGATCTTCTCCGTCGTCTGGTCGCCGAAGGGGGACAAGCTGACCTTCGTCGGCAATGCGGCGCAGCAGTCGGACATCTATATCTATGACCTGACCACCAGGCAGGTCACGAACCTGACCAACGACATCTTCAGCGACTCGTCGCCGGCCTGGATGCCCGACGGAAGCTCCCTGATCTTCTCCTCTGACCGCGGTGCCGAGCGGTCCGGGAACGATGTCATGCGCCTCGGCCACGATCAGCTCGACCTGTACCGCCTCGACCTGGCAACCAGGCAGGTCATCCGGATTGCGGAATGGCCCAACAGCGACGAAACGTCGACCGTTGTCGGACCGGACGGGAAGAACATCCTGTTTGTGTCGGACCGGAACGGCGTCAATAACATCTATGCCATGAACCTGGAGACGGGGAAATTCCGCCCCATCACCAACTCCCTGAGCGGCGTCTATCAGTTGAGCCTCTCACGCGACGGCTCGAAGCTCGCGTTTGCGTCCCTCAACAACGCGGGGTTTGACCTCTTCCTCATGCGCAATCCGTTCGATCGTGACATCAAGATTGCCGAGCTTGAACCATCCGAGTACTATAAAGGGAAGTACGGGCAGATGAAGGCGCCCGTGGCTGCTGAGATAAAGCCGGCTGGTCCTGCACCCTCCTCCGCCTCAGGCGACACGTTGCGGCGCGCCCCTCTCGCTGCAGCAGACACGTCACACCATGCCCCGCTGGCAGCGGGAGATACATCGCACCACGCCGCTCTCGCTGCATCCGACANNCGGTACGGCGGGAATGTCCAGATCGACTTCAGCAACTATGTCTTCCGCGACACCCTCGAACAGAGCGTCCCCACGGATTCCTCCATCAGGAAGATGCCGAAGATCGCCGACAACATGGATGCAGACGGCAACTACAAGGTGAACAAGTACAAGCTGAATTTCACCCCCGATATCATCTACGGCAACGCCGGGTACGACACCTTTTACGGGGTGACCGGCTCAACCGTCATGGCGTTCAGCGACCTGATGGGAGATCACCAGATCATCTTCGTCACGAATCTCCTTCTGGACCTGAAGAACAGCGACTACGGATTGCAGTACTACTACCTTCCCAACAGGCTCGATCTGGGGTTCGGCGGCTTCCACAGCGCGCGATTCATCATCGTCAACGACATCTACGGCGGCAGCCTCTACAGGTTTCGCACGTACGGCGCGAATGTGTCGGCCAGCTACCCGTTCAACCGGTTCGACCGGACGGAATTCAGCCTGAACTGGTACAACATCGAGCGGGAGAACCTGGATGTTCCCGGCGATCCCCTTCAAAAGCGGACTGTGCTCGTGCCGAGCATCAGCTACACTCATGACACGTCGCTCTGGGGTCTGATCTCACCCGTCAATGGGTCGCGGTACAAATTTACGGCCTTCGGCACGCCGAAACTGGGTTCCGACGGTCTCAGTTTCGTCAACTTGGACGGCGACTACCGGACCTACTTCCGCCTCGGGCGCAATTACACGATGGCTCTCAGGATGGCGGGCGGAGGCAGTTTCGGACGCAATCCGCAGAAGTTCATCATCGGCGGCGTGGACAACTGGATCAACAGGCAGTTTGAAGGAGGGTACATCCCGATTCAAAATGCGGAAGACTTCATCTTTCTGCAGACGGGCGTTCCGCTCCGCGGATACAACTACAATGCGGCGATCGGGTCCCGCTACGCGCTCTTCAATTTCGAGTTCCGCTATCCGTTCTTTGCCATCCTGCAGGCCGGACCGCTCCCCCTGGGTCTTCAGAGCCTCGGGGGGGTGTTCTTCTTCGACGCCGGGAGCGCCTGGGATAAGGAGAGCGATTACAAGGCATTCATCCGTAACGACCAGGGCCAGCTTGTCACGCGCGACCTGCTGATGGGTATGGGCACCGGGGCGCGGATCTACTTCATCGGGTTCCTCGTGAAGTTCGACGTCGCCTGGGCCTGGAACTGGGCCGGGTTCTCTCAACCCAAGTACTACTTCTCGCTGGGAGCCGACTGGTAACACAGCGTACCGCGAGGCAAAAAAAAAGGGCTCGGCACACAGTGACGGCGGCACGCCGCCATCCTGTTCCGGGCCTTTCCGTTCTTTGCCGGGCGGGGATTGCCCGCCCAATGCTGTGGAACCTCCCCTGACCCTCTCTGAATCACCTCCTTGTACACGCTGCGGCCGGAAGGCCTGAGCCCCGCTCACTCCGTGGGCCGTATCAGGTCAGCGGGAGCCTCACGGTGAAGGTCGAACCCTTGCCGTGCTCGCTTGCGACAGAGATGGAACCGCGGTGAAGTTCCGCGATCCATTTTGCGATCGACAGGCCGAGCCCCGATCCCCCGCGCTCCCGTGAGCGCGCCTTGTCCACCCGGTAGAACCTGTTGAACACCTTCTGCTGCTCGCCCGCGGGAATGCCGATCCCCGTGTCCTGCACTTCAAAGACCGCTGAACCGTTCTCCCGCCTTACCGAGAGCCATACATGGCCCCCCTCGGGGGTGTACTTGATGGCATTGTCCACCAGATTCAGGAACAGCTGACGGAGCCGGACCCGGTCGCCGACGATGACGATGGGGGAAGCCTCCTTCAGCTCCACGCATATCTCCTTCTGCTCGGCCAGCACCACGCTGTCCTCGTACAGCTCGGCCACCAGCTCCTTGAGCTCCACCTCTGAAAAAGTCACTTCGGCGGCCCCGATATCGGCCTTCCCCAGCGTCAGAAGGTTGTCGATGATCTTGCTCATGCGGAGGATCTCCTCCAGCGAGCTCTCGAGCACGTGGCGGTACTGGTCCGGCGTCTTGGGGTTCCGCAGGCAAAGCTCAATTTCTCCCCGCATGACGGTCAGGGGGGTCCTCAGTTCGTGGGAAGCGTCCGCGGAAAATTGGCGCACCTGAGCGAAGGAATCGTGCAGGCGCCTGATCATGTCGTTGATCGTGGCGGTGAGCTGGCCGATCTCGTCCTTCTCATTCTTGACGGGCACGGTCTGGTCGAGGTTCTCCGCGGTGATCCGTCTTGCCCGCATGGTGATCCCGTGCACCGGGGCCAGGGCGCGGTTGGCGAGCGCCAGTCCGCCGAAGACCGACACAGCCACCGCGATCGGCACGAGGAAGAGGAAAATGAAATAGAGGCTGTCCAGCAGGTCCCGCACTTCGGCCTGTGGGTATCCCACCAGGTAACTGTAATTGCGGTCGCGGGTGGACGCCAGCCTGATCGGCTCCCCGTTCAGATATCCCGTCGTAACGGAAATGGCGTTCAACGGAATCGTGTCCGCCATGACCAGCGTGTCGGTGGCGAGGTTGTAGGAGCGGTAGAGGACGTTGCCCTTGCGGTCGGCGAACTGGATATAGGTCTTCTTGGGGCTGTGCAGCGTGTGCCGGAAGATCTGGTTCCAGATCTCATCGGCTTCCTCAGTCAGCGTGTCGATCTCCGTGGGTTTCAGCGCAGTGGAGGGCTCGCGTACGCGCTTCTCGAGGAGGTTGTCGAGCGAACGGTGGCCGGGCTTGATCTTGTACACCTGCGGCTGGATGAAGTCCCGCACCCACCGGACTTCATTGCGGAGAGAGATGTCCAGGTTCTCGGAGAGGGTCCTGCCTGTATAGTAGTAGGAAAACGCCCCGAACAACACCAGCGTGGAGAGCAGCAACAGCGTGTACCCGAAGGTCAGCCGGACCCGTATGGACTTCGTCCAGAGCGCCACCTGTCATTCCTCTTTCATCACATACCCGACGCCGCGTACGGTATGAATAAGCTTCCTGTCAAAACCCGCATCGATCTTGCTGCGGAGATGGTTCACGTACACATCGATCAGGTTGGTCCCCGTGTCGAAATTGTATTCCCAGATGTGCTCGGAGATGATCGTCCGGCTCAGCACCCGGTCCTTGTTGCGCAGAAGGAACTCGAGAAGGGCGTATTCCTTCATTGTCAGATCGATGGGCTTGCCGCCGCGGCGGGCCCTGTGGCTCACCGTGTCGAGCTCCAGATCCCCCAGAAGCAGCATGGTGGTCTTTTCCGTTGCGCCGCGCCTCAGGAGAGACCGGACGCGCGCCAGAAGTTCGGCGAAGGCGAAGGGTTTGGTGAGATAGTCGTCGGCCCCGCTGTCGAGCCCCTCCACCTTGTCGTCGGTCGTTGCCTTTGCCGTCAGCATCAGGATCGGGACGGGCATCTTCCGCTGGCGTAGCGCCCGCGTGATGTCAATCCCGTTCTTCTTCGGCAGCATCACGTCGAGGATGAGAAGGTCGTAATTTCCCATCCCCGCCATGGCCTCCCCCTCTTCGCCATTCAGGGCGACATCGACGGTGTAATGCTCTTCCTCCAGCCCCTGCTGAATGAAATGGGCGACCTTTTTCTCGTCTTCAACAACCAGAATGCGCATGTGATGCATGCTCGAAGTGACCCCGACGGCCGGACTCCGCGGAGGGTACTCACAACGAAGGTACACCAAAATGCATCTACTTGCAAAACGCCCGCCTGGCTCCTGTTCTTGTTCCTGAGACGAGACGGGCACGGTGGACGGATGGAGACCCCCGGATTCCAGTGTCCTCTCGCCCCGCAGCCGCCTCACTCCTGCCAGGTCCAGGCGGCATCCAACCCCCGGGGGCGGGCCGTGCGTGAGCGGCGCGTTTGAATCTCCCTTTTTTTTTCTCTATGTTTGGTGGCCACATTTCCCGAAAGACGGACCTCATGAGAATTCTTCCCGTCCTGGCTTTCGCCGGACTCCTGTCGTTCTCGGGCTGCGTCCAGACGATCGCCGTCAATACCGTCGGCGGACTCGTCGATGAAGGGTTTTCCGCCTTCACGGAGGAAAGCGATCTCGCGTTCGCGGAACAGGCTCTCCCCGCCAACCTGAAGCTCCTCGAGATCATGCTGAAGAACAGGCCCGAGAACGTCCGTCTCCTCCACCTCGCAAGCCTCGGCTATAACAGCTACGCCCTCGGTTTCCTGGAAGACAAAGAACCCGACCGCGCCCGGGAGTTCTACCTGCGCGGGCGCGATTTTGGCCTTCGCCTGCTCAGGCAGGATGATGAGATGGCGAAAGCCCTCGACGGCAGCCTGGACGATTTGAAGGCCGCTCTCGCCGGGCGCGGCCCTGATGATGTTCCTGGCGCCTTCTGGACGGGCTTCGGCTGGGGAAGCTATATCTACCTTTCGCTGCAAAACACCGACGCCATTGCCGACCTCCCCAGGGCCGAGGCCCTGATGCAGTATGTGGCGGCAAACGACTCGACCTACTACTATGCCGGCGCAGACGTCTTCCTCGGCACTTTGTACGGCAGCCGTCCGAAAATCCTCGGAGGGGACCCCGACCTCTCCCGTCGGCATTTTGAGCGCGCCCTCAGGATCAACGGCGGCAAGTTCCTCATGACCTATGTCTACTATGCGCGGTCGTACGCCGTCCAGACCCAGAACGAGGCCCTGTTCGAGGAGCTGTTGAACAGGGTCGATGCCGCACCGATCGACATACTGCCCGAGTTCCGGCTGGCAAATGCCATTGCGAAGGCAAAATCAAAGCTGCTCCGGGCGAAAAAGTCGGATCTGTTTTGACTCTCGCCTTGCCGTGCCCTCATTTCGCGGCCCGGCCAGACGGCCATTCCCATCATTTCATGTCGAATTCGAGGATCACTCCGTGAACATCAATGCCCGCTCGATCAGAAGCTGTGCTGCCGCGCTCCTCCTGCCATGCCTTGTCGCTCCCGCGCTTGCGCAGCAGTATACCATCAAGTTTGCCACGCTGGCCACCGAAGGGACAACCTGGCTGAATGTCCTGCACGATTATGATCAGGCGGTCCGTAAGGAGAGCGGCGGGCGCCTGGGTTTCAAGATTTACGCGGGTGGGGTCCAGGGTGAGGATAAAGACGTCATGCGGAAGATCCGCCTGGGCCAGCTCCAGAGCGCCGGGGTGACGGGCATCGGCGTCGGCGAAATATCGACGAAGCTGCGTATCCTTGACGCTCCTTTTCTCTTCGAGACCTACGAGGAGGTGGATGAGCTTCACCGCGTGATGGACACCAGGTTTGACGAAGAGATCAGGAAGAATGACTATGTGCTGCTGGGCTGGGCGGAAGTCGGGTTCGTCTACGTGTACACCAATCAGCCGGTTCGCACCGTGGCCGATATGAACGGGGTCAAGATGTGGATGTGGGAGGGGGATGCGATCGCCGAAGCGGCCTTCCGGGCTCTGGGGATCAATCCCACCCCGCTGTCGGTCGTCGACGTCCTTACCTCGCTCCAGACGGGCCTGATCAATGGCGCCTATACCTCGCCGCTTGCCGCCCTGGCACTCCAGTGGAACACCCGTGTCAAATACATGATGGGTGTGCCGCTGGCCGATGCTGCGGGAGCCGTGGTCCTTTCGAAAAAGATGTTCGATAAAATCCCCCCCGACCTGCAGGAGATTCTCCTTCGCAACGGGCGGAAGTTCATGGCGGAACTCACCCAGAAGAGCCGGCAGGAGAATGCCAACGCGATCCAATCCATGAAGAAGAACGGTCTTCAGATAGTCGATGTCACCTCGGCGAAGACCTTGCAGGAGTTTCAGGCTGTCGGAAAGAAGGCCCGGCAGTCGCTGGTGGGACGCCTCTACGACCAGGCGTGGCTTGACGGGGTCGAGAAAATCGTCGCAGACTTCCGTGCGAAGAAGGGCTCCGGCAAATGAGCCTCCTCCGTGCCCTTAATCGTTTGCTCGTCAGGGTGGAGACCGTCCTTCTGGTCGCCTTCCTCTCGATCATGATCGTCTTCGCGTTCGTTCAGGTTGTGCTCCGCAACCTGTTTTCGAGCGGATTGTTGTGGGGCGACCCCCTCGTTCGGCAGATGGTGCTCTGGTCCGGTTTCGTGGGAGCGGCTCTTGCAGCCAGCCAGGACAGGCACATCAGCATCGACGCCCTTACGAAGTTCCTCTCGCCCCGCGTGAAGGCGGGCATGCAGACCGTCACAAACCTGTTCGCCACGGTGGTCTGCTACTTCCTTGGAGCGTCGGCCTGGACCTTCCTGCTCGATGAGCGGGTCTCCGGATCCGAGCTGTTCCTGGGCATTCCGTCGTGGGTAGGTCTGTTGATCATCCCTCTCGGGTACTGGCTGCTCGGCCTGCACTTTGCACTGAATATGGTGCAGAGCGGAGCTGCGGCCTTCGGCAAGACAACGGCGGAGGCCGCCTGATGGAGACATTCCTGATCGGCCTCGGAATACTCCTGATGGCCCTGTTCGGAGCCCCCCTGTTTACCATCATCGGTGTGATTGCCATGCTGGCCTTCGCGGGCGAGGGCATCAGCCCGTCCGTGATGATGGTGGACCTGAACCGGATTGCCACGAACCCGACCCTGGTCGCCATACCCCTCTTCACCTTTGCCGGCTATGCGCTCGCTGAAAGCAAGGCGCCGATCCGGATGGTGGATCTCGCACGCGCCTTTTTCGGCTCCTTCCCGGGGGGGCTTGCGGTCGTGGCGCTCGTCACGTGTGCTCTTTTCACTGCATTCACCGGGGCCTCCGGGGTGACAATCGTGGCCCTCGGCGGCCTGCTCTACCCGATGCTCCTGAATGAACAGTACCCCGAACGGTTCTCCCTCGGCCTGATCACGACCTCGGGCAGCCTCGGACTGCTCTTCCCGCCCAGCCTCCCCATCATCCTCTATGCCCTCGTCACCACCATCAGCGTGGACAAGCTCTTTGCCGCCGGCATCGTGCCCGGAGCGATGCTCGTCCTGCTGCTCTCTAGCTACGCCGTCTGGCAGGGAAAGAAGTTCAAGGTCCCCCGCCACGCGTTCACCTGGAGAGAAGCGCGCAGAACCCTCCGCGCGGCGGCATGGGAAGTCCCCCTCCCGGTTATTATCATTGGCGGGATCTATTCCGGCTTCTTCACCGCCACCGAGGCGGCTGCCGTAACCGCCTTCTATGTCCTGATCGTTGAGGTGTTCGTCTACAGGGACCTCAGCCTCTTCCGCGACATCCCCCGCGTGATGAAAGACAGCATGCTGCTGGTCGGGGCGATCCTGATGATCATCGGTGTGGCCATGGGGCTCACCAACTACCTGGTCGACCAGGAGGTGCCGCAGCGGCTCTTCGAGCTGACGAAAACGTTCATCACCAGCCCGGTCATGTTCCTCGTGGTCCTGAACGTCTTCCTGATCGTCGTTGGCATGATGATGGACATCTTCTCTGCCATCATCGTGGTTGTTCCGCTTATCACCCCGATCGCGAAGTCGTACGGCATCGACCCGGTCCATCTGGGCATCATCTTCCTCGCCAACCTGGAGATCGGCTATCTCACGCCTCCGGTGGGTCTCAACCTCTTCATCTCGAGCCTTCGGTTCAACAAGACAGTCCTGGCGGTGACCCGGGCGACGTTGGTCTTCATTTTCATCCTGCTCGGGGCGCTCATGATCATCACCTATGTGCCGGACCTGAGCCTCTGGCTCGTCCGGATGTTGGGCGTCCGTTGAGCGGCAGCCTGAGCGCTCCGGGTCGTTCTAAGGTCCCCGGGCAGCCTTCCCGCCTCAGCCGGCCGCCCGGTCAATGCCTTTGCACCCTGGCCTCAGGGCTCGCCCCCGGTCTTCCCAGCTCTTTCTGTAAGCGCCGAGGATGATCCTCCGACTGACCCTTCTGGAGCGTCTGCTGCACCGCCTCCACCTTCTTCCCACCCCCGTCATGGACACATTCGGCGGCGTCCTCTTCGGGCGCATCCTCGCTCTGGGTGTGCGCCGGGGCGTCTTCGAGGCTGCGGGTGCCGGACCGTGCTCTGCTGCCGACGTTGCCGCCCGGGCCGGTCTGGATGATCGGGCTGCCCGGCTCATGTGTGATGCGTTCGTCGTGGCGGGTTACCTGCGGCGCACTCGTGCCGGTTACGTTGCCACGGGAGAGACCCGGAAATGGCTTCTGCAGGATTCCCCCCGCTCCCTCTGTCACCTCGTCGGCTATTTCGAGACCCTCTATGTGCGCTGGCAGCAGATCGAGCACTCGCTTGTTCATGGCGCCCCCGCCCGTCCTTACTATGAAGGGTTCAGCTCTGCAGACTGGGAAACGTACGTCCTCGGTATGCGCGATCTGGCCCGCGTGCTTGCCCCCTTTGTCATGCGGCACATCAGGCTTCCCGCAGGTCCGGGGCGTCTGCTGGATGTGGGAGGCGCCCATGGTCTGTACAGCATCGAGTGCTGCCTCCGGAGGCCGGCCCTCTCGGCAACGGTCATGGATTTTCCCCAGGCTGTCGTACACGCAGGCCGGGGCGTTCAGGATGCGGGCCTGGCAGGACGGATCTCATTCCTGCCCGGTGATTTCATGAACACCCCCTTCCCGCCCGGCCAGGATGTTCTCCTGATGTTCAATATCATCCATGGTTTTTCGCCTGAAACGAACCGTCTCCTCATCCACAGGGCATTCGATGCCCTCCAGCCCGGGGGACGGATCTACATTCTTGACCAGTTCCAGTCACCATCAAAAGGTTCTCCGGTTTCCCGGTTCATCCCGTTGATGGTCGGCCTGAACCTGTTGAATGAGATCGGCGGCAATGTGTACAGCATGGAGGAAATCCGGGCGTGGTGCGGTGCCCGGACGCTGGTGAGGAACCATCGTGTGGGTCTGCCGGGTGTGGGGTTGGCGGAGATTGCCCTTCAGTGACTCGCCTGCAGCCTCAGGGGTTGCCCGTGTGCGCCGGGCAGGGCGGGGAGGGACCAGTTACCTTCCGTTGAAATGCGCGTCGCGCTCTACCGTATGGCCTCCCGCCTTCAATCTCACCGTCACGCTCCCTTCCACGGCCTCCCGCCATTGCAGCCTCAGCAGATACGCCCCGGCATTCTGCGTGTCCCGGACGCGGGATGCCAGCACCTCCGATGTGCCATCGTCATGTTTGCGCACCAGCTCGAGAAGCACTTCGGCCCGGGCCGGGAGCCGGTATGCTGCGAACAACTCTCCGGAGGTCAATGTGTCCACCTCGAGCGCCGGCGATTCCTCGGGCCGCAAAGCGATCCTGAGCGCCACCGCTTCCCGGAGCGTCGCGGCGGCCGCCGGCGAAGGCTCGCTTTCGTTGTTCCCCCTGTCAAGCGCCGTCACCGTGTAGTACAGTGTTGTGCACGAAGGAGTGACGATGGTGTCCGCCCACAGGGTCTCGTGAGCCGGCACGACCGCGACAATGGCCGCCGGATTGTTCGGATCTATCGCCGGGGCTGTTGAGCGGCGGATCACGTATGCATGCGCTCTGTCGCCGTCCGCGGCGGCAGGCGGTGCAATCCATTCCAGTTGAAACCGGCCGGGCCAGAGCTCGGAGGCTGCCGCACTGCTCACTGGCATGGGCGGCATTGCGTCTTTCCATGGCATCGGCGGGATCAGGGCAGGGGCCTTATACAAGCGCTCCTGCGCCGCCTGCGGGAAGAGGCTCCCGAATCGAAAGTAGGCTTCTCCCGAGGCTCCGGCCGATCGTGCCACGTCTATCTCCGACTGCAGCTCCCGCATGACCTCGGGCTTGTAGGCGGCAATGCCGGCGTAGACCTGCCTCTGTTCCGACCACCGCGCCCATCGCTCGATAAGCGCTGAAAAGTCCGGGGTTCCGTGGTTCCCGCCGATGGTCCAGTAAAGCTGCGGCGAAACGTAATCCTGTTTCCGTGCCTCTATCCACGACGGTGCATCCTGGGAGAATCTGCGGAGAGTCGATGCTGTGGAGGGATCAAGCTCGGTACCCGGAATGCCGAGAGGGGAGGAGCCGATCTTGACCCATGGCTTCAGCGATGTTACGCTGTCATACACGGCAGCCACGAAACTGCTGATGTTGTGAACCCGCCACCTCTCCCTGGCCATCCGGTATCCGTACTGCCGGTACGATGCGTCATCCGGGAAATCTGCCCCGGGATAGCGCGCGTAATCAAGGTTCACACCGTCCAGATCATAGTTCCGCACCAGGTCAAGGATGACGTTTACGGTGTATGTCCGCACGCCGGGGTATCCGGGATCCATCCAGTCCTCTCCCTGGTAGTGGAAGCACCACTGGGGAAATTTCCTCATCGGGTGCATCACCGAAGGGGGCCAGTCGTTATTGCTCCGGACCTTGAACACGTTGACCCAGGCGTGCACCTCAATCCCGCGGCGGTGAGCCTCATCGATCAGGAAGCGAAGAGGATCCCATCCGGGATCCTTCCCCATGGTGCCGCTCAGATTCTCAGCCCACGGCTCATGATGAGACTGGTAGTATGCGTCTCCGCGAGGCCGGACCTGGAAAAACACCGTGTTGAACTGCGCCTGGGAGAGCTGCTCAAGAATGGCGCGGAGCGAGGACTGCTGCTGTACCCGGTCGGTGGTGGTGGGCCAGTCAAGTCCCGCCGCGGTGGCAAGCCACACCGCCCGGACTTCCCGCAGGGGCGGGTCTTGCGTCAGGGAGGCGGATGAGAGAAGGAGGAGAAGAGGTACGAGGATTGCGCGTCTCAGAGTCTGATGTTGAATGGAGGGGCCCTCCCGGGAGATGTGGTATCGTGGAAGATAGAGCACTCCGCGCTCAGCCGCAACTGATTCACCGCCGCAGGCCTTGCAGGTGCACTCTCTACAGGTCCAGACGTCGCAGCCGCAGTCTCACTCACGCCATCAGCATTATCTGGCCAGGACCATTCGGCCGCTTCTCGTTCCGTTGTCCGCCTTCAGCCGGTAAAAGTAGACCCCCGAAGGGCTCCGTGCTCCGTTCGCCATCATCCCGTCCCATGTTGCTTCATGACGCCCTGCTTCCTGTCGTCCGTCCACCAGCCTCGCAATCTCCTCTCCCAGAATATTATGGATGGTGAGCGTTACGTATGACCTGTGGGGAAGATCAAAGGGGATCGTCGTGCCCGGGTTGAAGGGGTTGGGGTAGTTTTGGTACACCCTGAAATCCGAGGGGATCGCCGCTGCGTCGTTCAGGTTTGTCTTGTCAGCCAGCACCCAAGTGTCAGGATCGAGCCGGAGATCCAGCGGCTTGCGCGGGAACGTAAGAGAGAATTGCTGGCCGGACGCGATGTTGGAGACCGTAACGGTGGTGTCCCATCCGGCCCCGCTCACCCGCACGTCGAGAGGCATGGCAAAAAGCGTCCCCCCCCCCGAGGCATTCGTCTGCGAAATCTGCAGCGCCACCTTCCAGACACCGCCCGCAGCCGCCGCGTTCCAGAGATACGTGTACGAAGGATACCCCAACCCGTCCGTCCACTCGTCGAAGAACACGCCGAGCGGCACTCCGGAGACCTCCTCGCAGACCCTCCTGAAATCCGCCGTAGTTGCCGTTCCGTACTTCAATGCCGGATCGGCTGCGTAGGCCCGGAGGGACCGGAAGAAGACGGAGTCCCCCAGAACGTGCCTGAGCATGTGGAGGACCGATGCCCCCTTTGCGTACACTCCCGGTACGGCAAAAAGGCGTGCGACATCGCTTGTATCCTGCACGCGGAGCGGACCGGCCGCCTTCCTTGCATTGGCCAGGAAACTGCGCATGTATCCGTGATAGGCGGCCTCCCCGTACCGCCTCTCTGCATACACAGCCTCACTGTAGCTTGCGAAGCCCTCATTGAGCCAGAGTTCCACCCAGCTCCTGCAGGTGATCATGTCTCCGAACCACTGATGTGAGAGCTCGTGAGCCACCACGTATTCCTGGAAGCTCGTCGTGGAGGTCATGGTCTGATGCTCCATGGCGCCCCCCTTCCCCATGGAAGAGTGGCCGTACTTCTCCTTGATGAACGGATAGAGGCCGTAGGCTTCCGAAAAAATGCGGAGCGCGTCCAGGGTTTTCGGCAGGTCGCTTTGCGCGCGTTCGAGCTGTTCGGGCAGCACATAGTTGACGACCGGCATGGAGTCTACGGCGCTGTACCGGAACCAGTAGGTGATCTCGACAAAGTCCGTGACGGCGATCGAGATGAGATAGCTGGCAATCGGGTAGCGCTCCGCCCATCGCCAGGTCTTTGTGCCGTTGGGGTTCTGCGTCACCTCTCTCAGCGTGCCGTTCGAACCGGCCCTGAAGTGCGGATCACAGGTGATCCAGATGTCGGCCGAGTCGGCCTTGTCATACGGGTGGTCTTTGCACGGCCACCAATCGCGGGATCCGTACGGCTCGCTGAGCGACCAGACCCACGGCGTCCCGCCATGGTCGGAGAAGAAGAAGCTGCCAAATCCTGTCGGCGAAGGGATGCCGTGATAGGTGACCTCGAGCGTGATGCGTTCGTTGCGCCGGTACGTCCGGCCGAGTTGTATTGTCAGCGTGGCCGGCTGCTGGGAAAAGGCCGCCGTTGTTCCGTTCACCCGGGTGGAATCGACGGTCATGTTGTTCATGAGATCCAGTACCACGGCGCCGAGGGAATCCGCCCGGTTGAGGGCGCGGATCTCGACGGTCCCCGAGAGCAGGGATGAGTCAGGAGGGGTGGCTACGGTAAGGTTCAGAAAATAGTAGCTGATATCGATCTCGGGAGAGGCGGCGGACGCTGTGTTGCTCCCCCTCAACAGGACGTTGTTCCGCATCTCCCGCAGGATGAGGAGCTGTCGTTCCGGGGGAGTCATATCCTGGGCTGAAGCCAGACCCGCCAGGAGGAAGATGAGGACGATGGGCGATACGCGCATGCTCGTAGGGTGGCAGGGGCCGTGACTATTCTGTTTGGTCCGGCACGTCATGAGCCCCTGTGTTGGCGGCTGCCCCGCGCAACCAGGATGGTTCATGCCGCGCCGGAGACTGAGGTGACGAAGAATGCGCTCAGCGTGCGGGGCCGTCAACAGAGTGCCGCGCATGGTTCAATATGAGCAATCCCGGCGAGAGCGTCAAATTCGCACAGCGGGGTCACACGAGGCGCTCCCATCATGCCGCACAAACCTCTCCCTGGGCGGCCCGGGACGCGACCTCGTTGTATCTCAGGCAATGCAGTGGTATCTTCCCTGTATGGCCAAGGTCCGCTCCACCTACGTCTGTCAGAGCTGTGCCTTTGAATCCGCGCGCTGGGCAGGCAAGTGCCCCAACTGCGGGTCCTGGAATTCGTTCGTGGAGGAAGTTGCCTCCCCCAGGCCGTCGAAACGCGGCGGTCCGAAGGGTCATGCGTCCGCGGTGGTCCCCATCACAGAAGTAAACGTCCTTCCCGAGTCCCGAATTCCAACACGGATACCCGAGCTCGACAGGGTCCTGGGGGGCGGGATCGTGCCGGGATCGCTTGTCCTCATCGGGGGCGATCCGGGGATAGGGAAATCCACACTCATGATGCAGATGGCGGCCTCTCTCTCCTCCCATCTCATCCTCTATGTGACGGGCGAAGAATCCGTTGGGCAGATCAAGATGCGGGCGGAACGGCTGGAGACCCCTCCCTCCGGGAAGCTCTTCCTCCTCGCCGAGACGAACCTCGACGTGATCGAGGCGCTGGTGGAAAAAACGGCGCCGGATCTGCTGATCGTGGATTCCATCCAGACCATGTTCCGCCCTGAGCTCGAAAGTGCGCCCGGCACCGTGAGCCAGGTGCGGGAATCGACGGCCCGGTTCATGAGGATGGCGAAAGGGCGGGATCTCCCCGTGTTCCTCGTGGGACATGTGACCAAGGACGGATCCATCGCCGGTCCGCGCGTGGTGGAACATATGGTGGATGCGGTGATCCAGTTCGAAGGCGAACATCACCATGCGTACCGGATCCTTCGCGCCATCAAGAACCGTTTCGGGTCCACCAACGAGATCGGCATTTTCGAGATGCACGACCGGGGACTCCGCGAGGTGACAAATCCGTCGGAGGTGTTTCTCTCGGAGCGGAGATCGGATTCCTCGGGGTCGGCGGTGGTGGCAAGCATCGAGGGAACGCGTCCTCTCCTTGTCGAAGTCCAGGCGCTGGTTGCGCCCACGAGCTACGGCGTGCCTCAGCGGACGGCCACAGGGTTCGACACCAGGCGGCTGCAAATGCTCCTGGCCGTGCTGGAGAAGCGTGCGGGTCTCCGCGTCGGACAGTTTGATGTTTTCGTCAATGTTGCGGGGGGTGTCAGGGTCGATGAGCCCGCCGCCGACCTCGGGATGGCGCTGTCGATCGTCTCCAGTCTCCGCGATACCCCGGTCGATTCCCATTCGGTTGTGGTGGGGGAGGTCGGCCTCGGCGGCGAGATCCGCAAGGTGAGCCAGATCGAAAAGCGGCTCACCGAGGCTGCCAAGCTCGGTTTCAAGCGCATCATCATTCCGCGGGGAAACCTTAAGACCGGCCGCCCCCCCGGCGAGATCGCGGTCGAGGAAGTGGAGACCGTAGACCACGCAATCTCGGCGCTCGTGGGCCGGGAGTGACCTCCCAAACAACAGATGCCCATGTCGATCATAGGATATGTCGGACTTGCCGCAATCGCCGTCTGCTGGCTCCCGCAGTCAATGGAAACCATCCGTGCAGGGCACTGCACAGTGAATCTTCTTTTCCTGGTCCTGACCGTCCTCGGGAGCGTTTGTCTCACCTTTTATGCAATCGAAAGGAACGATCTGGTCTTTTCGATTCTGAACTCACTCACCACGCTTGGCGCACTCATCAACCTCTTTTACAAGCTCTTCCCCAGCCCCGGCTCGTTTGGCGAAGATCTGAAGCCTGGCCGGCTGTCGTCCGGGGAGCGCCGGGAACAGCAGCGGTGAAATGCTTCCCACCCTCTTGCCTCTGAAGCGAAGCCATGAAGAAAATCCTTCTTGCCACACATAACAGGGATAAGGCACGCGAGTTTCAGATGCTCCTTGCCGGCCTTGACATCGAGGTATTGACGCTGGATGCGTTTCCTCAGGTGGGGGAGCTGGTTGAGGATGGGGAATCGCTCGATGAAAACGCTCTCAGGAAAGCCCGGGAAACATGGCGCATTACTGGGCTCCCGGCCCTGGCAGACGATACAGGTCTGGAGGTCTTCTACCTGAACAAGGCCCCCGGCGTCTACTCGGCGCGTTTCGCGGGTCCCGGCGCAACGTACGCAAGCAACTGCCGGAAGCTGCTGGCCGAGCTGCGGGGTGTGCCGCCGCGGCGCCGTAATGCCCAGTTCCGGTGTGTTCTCGCGCTGGTAGGCTGGTCCACGGAAGTGATTCTGGCTGAGGGTGTCTGTACCGGCACTATCACGGAATCGCCCCGCGGCACGAACGGTTTCGGCTACGACCCCCTCTTTCTCCCCTCGGGATGCACTCACACGTATGCCGAAATGGAGGATGAGTCCAAGAACAGGATCAGCCACAGGGGGAAAGCCGCGAGGGAGATGAAGGCCCTCATTGCAAAGTCGGGCATCCTCACGAAATCTTAACCATTTTCGGTCCTCTTTCCATCCACCTCCTTCTCTTGATCTTCCCCATAGCAATTCTTATCTTGTCTTTCAAATCTTGCGAACGGGAGAGGCCGGGTGCGTTTGTTCGATCTATTCGGGAAGAACCGGATTGAACCAACCTGGCAGTACAGGGCAAAAAGCTGGCTATGGCACCTCAGACCGACAGATGCAGGAGCAATAGTCGGGGAGGAGCGCGATCCTGTCCGGAAGGTGGTAACATTCTTTAGCGTGAACCGGGATACCGGTGCGGTCTTCTGGCGCGACGCCTCCTTCGTCGACCAGTGGTGGACGGGCATAGAAGCAGTGCACCGTGACATGCTGTTTCTGCACGGTTTCGTGACCCCTGAGTTGCCGCAACACCGCGGCATCACGGCAGTTGACCTGGTGACGGGCAGAAAACTCTGGGAGCGGCCGGAGCTTCGATTTGCTGGCGCCAGGGACGACCGCCTTCTGGCTGCCGAAGGGAATCCCGCCAGTGAGCGCTTGTGTAGCATCAGCAGGGCGACCGGTCAGACAGAAGCCTGGGTCGGGACGGAGGACGCCCTGAAGTTCGCCGACCAATCGGCGGAGCTGAATGAACCGATGCACTTTCCCGTGCCTGTGGAGGCGGTTGCTGCCATCGATCCGTCGATCGAAGCGTGTGTGCGCACCCGTCTTGCCGGCGTGCAGGTTGCCGGTCCCATCAGCGTGTTGGTGCACGGCGCGCGCTGTGTCATCAGCTTTCACGAGCATGTCAATTTTCCCGATGTGCGGAAGCCGCACTACAACAACATCCTGATGGTTGTCGACAGGAAAGCGGAGAAGGTCGTTTTCTCGATGATTCTGGACGCCGGTATTGGATCCCTTGTTCCCGAGCCGTTCTTTGTCCAGCGCAACACCCTTTTTTGCATCCGCGAACGGCGCACCCTGCTGGCGCTGCCGCTCGGCGGCCACCACAACCCGTCGGCTATCTGACGACCCGCATGAACATTCACGTCAAACAGATTGACGCCTTCACCGAGACACCGCTGACCGGCAATCCCGCCGGCGTCGTCATTCAGGCCGACGGGCTCACAGACCTGCAAATGCAGCAGGTCGCGCGGGAAGTGGCGGCGTCTGAAACGGCGTTCATCCTCCCGGCCAGCACCCCCGCCGCCAACCTCAGAATCCGGTGGTTCTCACCGACGGTCGAAGTGCCGCTGTGCGGGCATGCCACCGTTGCAAGCTTCCATGCGCTGGCCGAGGAAGGGCTGTTCGGCATGTCCGGCCCGGGGTCCTACGCGTTCCAGCTCGAGACACGATCGGGAATCCTCCCCGTGACGGTTGACAAGAAATCCGATAGCACGATCATCTTCTTCGGTTTGCCCATGCCTGAGTTCGTCCGGGCCGGGCAGTACAAGCTCGATGTGATGCGCCTGCTGAATATTCAGCTCGAGGAATTTGACAATCATATGCCGATGGTGGTGTCGGAGAACCTCTACGTCCCGGTGCGCCGCCTGCATACGATTTTTGCCATGAAGCCGAACATCTTTGCCATGGCGCAGTTCCTGACCAACAGGAATCTTTCAGGGATCTGCGTCTTCACGACGGAGACGGTTGAACACGGTTCCGCCGTGCACTCACGGTTCTTCGCCCCGACCTCCGGCATCATCGAAGATCCTGTCACAGGTTCGGCCAACGGGCCCCTGGGCGTCTATCTGTTTGAGCGCGGGCACATCGAAGAGCCCGGCCCGATTGTGACCCTCATCGGCGAGCAGGGCGATGTGATCGGACGCAGGGGCCGGGTTCTGATCCGGCTGACCGTGGATGGCGACAGGGTCAACACATCCGAAGTGGGAGGCCGCGCGGTTACGGTGTTCGATACACAGATGCGCATTGCATGACGCTCTCCTTCATCCGTTTCGTCCCCGCCGGGCAAGGATTCTCTCTCCGCTCATTTCCTACCGTGTTCTGAAGGTGCCGCCATGCCGCTTCTTGAATCACTCCTTTTTGCCATTGTCCTTGTGGCCTCAGGCGCCCTCTTTGCCCGCAGTGCCGGGGTCCTCATCGCCAACCTGAAGACCGGCAAGCCCGACGACCGGTTCGACCGGAAGGGAGTGCGTCTCGCTCAGGTGGTACGCGTGGCGTTCGGCCAGACCAAGCTGCTGCGGGAGCCGCTCGCGGGCATTCTGCACGTCGTCATCTTCTGGGGCTTCGTGATCCTCCTGGCGGCGATCGCCGAGTCCATCGGGGAAGGCCTCTTTCCCGGCTTCTCCCTCTCGTTTCTGGGCCCTCTGTATCCCCCGCTGCTCTTTCTGGAAGACCTGGTGGGAGCCCTCGTGCTCATCACCGTCACCGTCTCCCTCTTGCGCCGCGTCGTCGCCCCGCCTGAACGGCTGCGCGTGGAAGGCCATGCGAAGCGCGATGCGATCGTCATCCTCTCGCTGATCTTTGTCGTCATGGTCACGATGTTCGGCCAGAATGCCGCGCGGATCGCACTCGGCCAGGGAACGCACAACGCCGCGCGCTTCCTCTCCGCCTTGATGGCCCCGCTGTTCCAGGGCGCCCCGGAGACCGTGGCCCGGCTCTTCTTCTGGGCGCATATGCTTGTCGTTCTGGCGTTCCTGAACTATCTTCCCTCGTCAAAGCACCTGCACGTCCTCACCTCGATTCCCAATGTCTACTTTGCGAGCCTTCGCCCCAAGGGCGCCATCAAGCCGATCAACCTGGCCGACGATTCGCTGACAAGGTACGGAGCGGCAGACATCGAGGATCTCACCTGGAAGCAGCTTCTGGACGGTTATACCTGCACCGAGTGCGGCCGCTGCACCTCCGCCTGTCCGGCACATGCGACCGGGAAACTCCTCGACCCCCGCAAAATCATCACCGACGTCAGGGCGCGAACGTTTGAGAAGGCGCCGCTGCTCGTTGCGGGTCCCGATGGCGGGAACGGCACTCAGGAGGTGCTTCTCGGCCATCAGCTGCTCGACAACTTCATTACCGGGCAGGAACTCTGGGCCTGCACCACCTGCATGGCGTGCATGCAGGAATGCCCGGTCATGATCGAGCATCTTGACACTATCGTCGACCTGCGCAAGGCCCTCGTGCTCAACGAGTCAAGATTCCCCGACGAGCTGAAGGTCACGTTCTCGAACCTTGAGCGCAACGCTACCCCCTGGGGATTCAGCCATTCCTCGCGGGCTGACTGGGCCAAGGGATTGGACATTCCGCTTATGGCGGAACACAGGATCGCGGAATACCTGTTCTGGGTTGGCTGCGCCGGCTCCTATGATGCGCGCTATCAGGCCGTCAGCCGCGCATTCGTGGCCCTTCTGAAGAAGGCGGGGGTGGACTTTGCCATCCTCGGGACCGAGGAGAAGTGCAACGGCGATCCGGCCCGGCGTATGGGAAACGAGTACCTCGCCCAGTCGATGATGACGGAAAACATCGCCACGCTGAAGGGCTACGGGGTGAAGAAGATCCTGGTCACCTGCCCTCACTGCCTCCAGTCGCTTGGCAGGGAATACAGGCAGTTCGGAGGGGAGTTCGAAGTGATCCATCACAGCGTCTTCCTCAAGCGGCTGATCGATGAAGGCAAGCTCGCGCTGACCCCGGGACAGAAAGCCACCGTGACCTTCCACGACCCCTGCTACCTCGGGCGCTACCAGGGGGAGTACGATGCGCCTCGGGATGTTATCGATGCGGTCTCAGGCGCCTCCCGGGTGGAAATGGAGCGGTCAGGGTCGCGGAGCTTCTGCTGCGGGGCGGGGGGCGGACGGATGTGGATGGAAGAACGTGAGGGAAAACGGGTCAACCTCGAGCGCACAGACCAGGCGCTGTCTACCGGGGCGGAGGTCATCGGGACCGGTTGTCCGTTCTGTATGACCATGCTGACAGACGGGGTCAAGGAACGAAACACCGCCGGCACCGTGAAGGTCCTGGACATCGCTGAGATCCTGCTGGCTGCAGTAGAGTAACAATGATGGCTGTCCCGCTTCACCCGGAGGAGTCTCACGGTGCTCATGGCTCGTGCGGGCTCTCGTTCCAATGTTCGACCCGAAATGCGCTTTTCGTCACTGGTGACGGACCGTTCACAATTTGCTGACTCACGAGGAGAGGAGGCAATGGCACATCCCGCGAGTGATCCCCGCCATGAAGGCGGTCACCATGGCGAAGGTCGATCTGCCGAATCGCACGCCGCCACCGGGCACCCCCAGGCGGAAATGCACCACACGGGGGGGAGAGACTACCGCAAGGTCATCACCGCGCTTCTTGCCGTCATTGTCCTGATCGCGGTGGTTTTCGTGCTCTATGTGCTCTACGATGTCCTCCTGCCGCTCGTCCTGGCGGCGCTTCTCTCGCTCCTCTTCAAGCCGGTTGTGCACGCCCTCCGCAATCGCGGCGTCCCCCTTGCGCTCTGCATCCTCGTTGTTCTGCTATGCGGTGCCGCCATCATCGGCCTCATGTACGCGATCATTTCCTCTGGCATCCAGAATATGGTCGCGCAGGCGCCCCACTACCAGCAGAGCCTCAACAGGATCTACCAGTCGGGGATGGACTTTGTGGAATCGACAATGCGCCGTTTCGGCGGCAGCGGGGCCAAGTCCCAGCTTTCAGATTCCTTCCAGCTTTCCTCGATCACCAAATTCCTTGCCACCGGCGCCGGCTCCGTCCTGACGCTGGCCATGAATCTTGTGCTGACGGTCCTTTTTCTGATCTTCCTGCTCCTGGGAAGCGAGGATTTTGCCTCAAAGATCTCCCGTGCCTTTTCAACCGAGAATTCGGCACGCGTGAGCGAGGTGCTCTACCAGGTCAACCGGGAGGTCCGGCAATACCTGATGACCAAAACGCTGATCAACCTGATCGTCGGGGCGATCACCGTTGTGGTTCTTCTGCTGTTCAACGTGGATTTTGCATTCTTCATAGGCGTGCTGACGTTCTTCATGAATTACATCCCCAACTTTGGTGCGCTCCTGGCAACGCTCTTCCCGGCGGTTGTCTCGCTTCTACAGTATGAGTCCCTGGGGCTCACACTGGGGCTTGTGGCCGTCCTCGTTGTGATCCACAACATCATCGGTAATTTTCTTGAGCCGAAAATGATGGGCTCAAACCTGCACCTCAGTCCTCTGGCCGTCCTTCTTTCCCTGATCTTCTGGGGATGGGTATGGGGCGTGTGGGGGATGGTGCTGGCAATCCCCGTGATTTCGATGGTCAAGATCGTCTGCGAGAACGTCAAGCCGCTTCGTCCGATCGCCGTTCTGATCAGCAGTGTGCCCGCAAAGAAGAAAGTCAAGAAAGAATAACGACCAACATCCCGTGATACCCATGCCCCTTTATCGCTTCGAACGTCTCTCTCCATGTCCTGGATGCCGGCTCCCATTTTGCAATTCTGCGCTCTTCTCCCGATATTAAAGTTTACATAACGTGGTGGCCCGGGTCCCTTATGACTGATGAAAAGAGAGGAATCGGCATCTTCTCTCTGCTGAAGAGAGTCTATCTGGCGAAGAACGTCCTCACCAAGATTCTCATTGCGTTGCTGCTGTCGTTTCTCCTGGCACTCCTGTTTCCCCGCGGCGAATCGATCGAACTTGACTATAAGATCGGCGCCATCTGGGCGCAGAAAGACCTTATTGCGCCGTTTTCCTTCCCTATCCTGCGGGATGATCATGACTATCAGCAGGACGCCGACGCTGCAAGAAAACACACCTACGACGTGTTCGAACGCGATACCCTTGGGACTGAGACGGAGATCGCACACGTCGACGAGTTCTTCCGCCAGCTCCAGGAAACGGTGCGCCTGCGCGAGATTTCACTCCGCAGCCGGCGGCGGTCTCTCCCTTCCATGCCATCCGATTCTCTGGCGTTCGGCCGGGCTGCGTCGGGACTCTCCATTCCGTTCTCCGATCAGGAATGGGAGACGCTCGGCGCCCTTGCGTCCTCGGGCCGCCTGAAGGACATGGCCCTCACCGTCCCGGATGTCATGAGGGAATACCTCCGCACAGGAATCCTGGACCGCCCGAAATCGTCGCTCGTGCGGGCGGAGATCGCCCTCCGGAAGGGGACAACGGAGCAAATCATCCCCGTTGGGCGCCTGCTGGACCAGGGAGAGATCGTGCTTCTCCTCGAGCAGACACTCCAGTCCCGGTACGGCAGCGACCCCCGCGCCCTGGATATTGCGTACAAGATCGGCATCCAGCATACGTCGCCGAACCTGAAATTCAACCGCCCGGCGACCGACCAGGCCGTCGCCGCCGCCATCGACGCAGTGCCGCGCACGGCCGGTTATGTCCAGGAAAACGAGCGGATCGTCAGCAGGCACGAACGGATTACGCCCGAGATCAAGCTGAGACTGGATTCCCTGCGCCGCGCAAAGGCGGAACGCGGACCCGAGGGCAGCACTCCGTCGCAGGTCTTCGGGACGATGCTGCATGTGACGATCATTATCCTGCTGTTCGGCATTTACCTTTCTCTGTTCCGGAAAAGCATTTTTGCCAACAACCGGTGGCTCGCCCTCATTGCGCTGCTGATCCTGGTCGAGGGGTTCTTTGCCTACCTCACGCTCGAGCTCGATATCAACGCCCCGCTCGAGTTTCTGATCTTCGTCCCCGCGGCGTCGATGCTGCTGACGATCATCTTCGACTCGCGTGTCGGTTTCTACGGGACCGTGATCATCGCCGTCATCGTGGGAGGCATCCGCGGGAACGACTACTCGATCATGCTCTGCTCCCTGGTGGCCGGTGCGCTCTCCGTCTACACGGTGCGGGACATGAAAAACCGCACCCAGATCTTCCGCTCCCTCGGCTTCATCTTTCTCGGCTACGCGCTGTCGATCATCGCGCTCGGCCTCGAGCGCTTCGAGGCGATGCCCCTCATCCTCGAGCAGCTCTCGTACGCCATGGTGAACGCGATCGTCTCTCCCGTGCTCACGTATGGCCTGCTGATCTTCCTCGAGCGAGTGTTCAAGGTCACGACAGAACTGACGCTCCTGGAGCTCGCACAGTTCAACCATCCGCTGCTGCGCATGCTTGCCGTCCAGGCGCCCGGCACCTATCACCACAGCCTCTCGATGGCGACGCTGGCGGAAGCCGCCGCTTCCGCGGTGGGCGCAAACGATATTCTCGCGCGGGTCGGTGCCTACTTCCACGATATCGGGAAGATCGAGAAGCCGGGGTACTTTGCGGAAAACCAGAAGACCTCCCGGAGCCGGCATGACAGGCTCTCGCCGCGCATGAGCTCGCTGATCATCGCCGCCCACGTCAAGGACGGCGTCGCGCTTGCCCGGGAATACGGTCTCCCCGAGAAAGTGATCGATTTCATCCCCATGCACCACGGGACCACACGCATCGATTACTTCTACAACAAGGCGGTGGAGCTCGCCCAGCACTCCGACGACGAGACGAAGATCGATGAGATCAAGGAATCCGACTACCGCTACCCCGGTCCGAAGCCGCAGACGAAGGAGACCGGGATCATGATGCTGGCCGACGCTGTCGAGGCCGCCGTGCGGGCGATCGAGGAGCCGAATCCCGAGCGAATCGAGTCCGTCATCGGCGATCTGATCAAGAAGCGGTTCGAGGAAGGGGAGCTGGATGAGTGTCCGCTGACGCTCAAAGACCTCACACGCATCAGGTCCGCCTTTCTCACCGTGCTGGTGGGGGCCTATCACAGCCGCGTCAAATATCCCGAAGTCTCCAGGAGCGCCAGAAGACTGCGCAGAGCCGGTGTTCCGCCTCCTCCGCCGGATGAATCGAAGCCGGATCCCGGCCTGGACTCGCGCCTGTCGCACACTATCAGGGAAATCGACCGCCCATGAAGAGGTACCGCGACAGATTCCTGAAATTCCTCGCCCTGGAGCGGAACGCGGCCGCAAACACCATCGCCTCGTACGGACTCGACGTGGACAGATACCTCCGCTACCTCCAGGACCGCGAGGTAGCCCTGCCGGACCAGGTGACGGAAGAACATGCCGCGGGCTTCTTCCTGTCCCTCCGGGACCGCGGGCTCTCTCCCAGGTCTGTCACCCGGGCCATTTCGGCCGTCCGGGGCTTTCACAAGTTCCTGCTGGGCGATGAGGTCACGCGCTGTGATCCGACGGAGACCCTCGACACACCCAAGCTCGCCCGCACACTTCCCGGAGTGCTCTCTCCGCCCGAGGTGGCCCGCATCCTGGAAGAACCGCACGCGACACCCGGGGACAAGCGGCAGCTCTGGCTGCGCGACAGAGCCATCCTGGAAACGCTCTATGCCACGGGCATGCGGGTCTCGGAGCTGACCGGCCTCCGCCGGACCGACCTTAGCGCCCGCACCGGTATCGTCCGCGTGTTCGGCAAGGGCTCGAAGGAACGGCTGGTCCCGATCGGCATCCCGGCCCTGCGATGGATTGCCAGATACAGCCAGCAGTGCAGGCCGTTTCTCCTCAGGCACGGCTGTGCGGACGACGCCATTTTTCTGAACGCCCGCGGTAACCCCATGACACGCATGGCGGTCTGGAAAATCGTTCAGGCGCACGCCCGCAGGGCGGGCGTCACCGGGGAAGTCCATCCCCATACGTTCCGGCATTCATTCGCCACGCATCTGCTCGAGGGGGGCGCCGACCTTCGGGCCGTCCAGGAGATGCTCGGCCACGCGGATATCTCCACGACGCAGATCTATACACACATCGACAGGGAGTATCTGAAGGAAGTTCACCGCACGTACCATCCGCGCGGCTGAGGGCCGCTTGAGAAGGGGGAAAGTCTTGCTTCCGTTCACCATGCCGGCCATGCCCGGAACCGTGGGAGAGCTCCGCAACGAGATCGTGGGACTGGATGTCCGGGTCCCCGTGCTCGGCGGCGGAGAGCGCCCGTACATCTTTCTCGACAACGCCGCCAGTACGCCGTCGTTCCTGCGCGTGCTCCGGTGCCTCGAGGCATTCATGCCGTGGTATTCCGGCGTGCACCGCGGCACAGGGTTCAAGTCGCTCCTGGCCACCGAGGCGTTCGACGCCGCCCACACGATGGTGGGTCGATTCGTCGGCGCCGATCCATCCTATCACACAGTGATCTTCGTCAAGAACACCACCGAGTGCGTGAACAAGCTGGCCAACCGCATGGGATTCCGCCCCGGCGATGTCGTGGTCACCACCCTGCTCGAACACCATTCGAACGACCTTCCCTGGCGCAGGCATGCGGCCGTGGCCCACGCCGCGATGCTGTCCGACGGGCGGCTGGACCTGGCAGACCTCCGCAGGCTCCTTGCAGTCCATGCCGGCCGCGTTAGGGTGGTGGCGGTTGCGGGGGCCACGAATATCACCGGTCTCTGCCCGCCCGTCCGTGAGATCGCCCGCTGGGCGCATGAGGCAGGCGCACTGATCGTCGTCGATGCCGCCCAGCTCGCCGCACACCGCACCATCAGCATGGGCGATCCGGATGATCCTTCCCATATCGACTTTCTTGCCCTCTCAGCCCACAAGATGTACGCGCCCTACGGCACCGGCGCGCTCATCGGGCCGAAGGCGTTCTTCGAGGCGGGCGATCCCGACGCCGTCGGGGGTGGAGTGGTCGAAGTCGTGACCCGCGATCGGGCCTTCTGGAACCACCCTCCCCAGAAGGAAGAAGCGGGAAGCCCCAATGTGACCGGCGGCATAGCCATGGCCGAGGCTGCGGCCGTCCTCCAGGCCGTCGGATTGGAAGCGATCGAGGAGCACGAAGCCGGTCTCCTTGCGTACGCCTTCGACCGGCTCACCCGCATCCCGGGCATCAGGCTCTACGGTCCCACCCGCGATCTCTCCGACAAGGTCGGGGTCATCACCTTTAACCTCGAAGGGTTTCACCACTCCCTGGTGGCGGCGATCCTGGGGGTGGAAGGAGCCATCGGAGTGCGTGACGGCTGTTTCTGCGCTCACCCCTACGTGAAGGAACTGCTCGGCATGACGACGGAACAGGATCAGGCGCATGAGACCGCGGTGCTTTCGGGCGACAAGTCCGCCATGCCCGGCATGGTCCGCGCGAGTGTGGGATGCTACAACACCTGGGACGACATCGATGCGCTCGTGGAAATGCTCCACCGCATAGTCAACCGGGAGTACCGGGGCACCTACCTGCAGGAACGCTCGAGCGGCGCCTACCGGGCCGAGGGATTCGTCCCCTCCTTCTCTCCGTACTTTCCCTACCTCGACGATTTCGCCGTCCGGGAGAAGGTGCATTCATGATCGAGCATCTCTCCATCATTCCCATACTCCTCTTCTCGATCATCGTGCATGAGATCGCGCACGGCTTGGTGGCGCTCCGCCTGGGCGACCCGACCGCGAAACTGATGGGACGGCTAACCCTGAATCCTGTGCCGCACATCGATCTGGTGGGCTCCATACTCATCCCCCTGATGTCCCTTGCCGCAGCGGGGACGGTCTTCATCGCCTGGGCGAAGCCGGTTCCCGTGAATCCCGGAAACTTCAGCCGCCCGAGGCGCGACGACGTGCTGGTGTCGCTCGCCGGGCCGGTCTCGAACCTCCTGCTTGCAGTCCTGTGCGCCGGGGCCGTGATGGTCATCGTCCCTTCGGCCAGGCTTCTGGATGAGCCGGGAGGCGGCGCGACCTCCAGGGGAGCCGTCTTCCTGATCAACATGTTCTACGGAGGCGCATACCTGAACATCGCCCTGGCGCTGTTCAACCTGCTTCCGGTCCCCCCGCTCGACGGATCCCACGTCATGGCCTCGCTCCTTCCACCCGCGGCCTCGGCAGGGTACCGGCGGGTGGGGTTTCTCGGCGTGTTTGCGCTGATCTTCCTTATGCGTGTGCCCGCCGTCTCCGCGGCGTTCCATGCCGCGATCATGGCCCTCTTCGGGCCGCTGCGCTCACTCATGGAATCCGGACTGACCTGAGACGCCATGCACGAATACCACTATGAAGCCTGCGTCCTCCTGTGCGAGGAGATGGACCTCCGGGATGCCGCGCAGCAGTTCGGGACCCCGCTGTATGTCTACAGCAAGGGTTCGGTCCTGGATCACTGCCGGCACATCGAACAGGCATTCGGCGATACGAGCCACGCCACATACTACGCGGTGAAGGCCAACTCAAACCGGACACTGCTGAAGCTGATTGCCGGGGAGGGCCTGGGCGCCGATGTCGGCTCCGGCGGGGAACTCACCCTGGCCCTTCAGGCGGGATTCCGGCCCCGGAGCATTACCTTCAGCGGCGTGGGGAAGAGGGACGACGAGATCGCCTTCGGCCTCCGCCGCGGCATCAATGCCTTTAACGTCGAATCCACCGAAGAGCTGGAAATCATCAATGCCCTTGCAGGGCGCGAAAGGAGCAGGGCCCGCATCCTCCTCCGCGTCAACCTCGACATCGATGCAGGGGGGCATGCCTACGTCTCCACGAGCCTGAAGCAAAACAAATTCGGCATCCCCTGGCAGCAGGCCGCGGATGTCCTCCGCTGGGCGGGCACGCTCCCGAACATCGAGGTGGGAGGCATCCACAGCCACCTCGGGTCGCAGATTACCGTTGAAGACACCTTCCGCCGGGCCGCGCAGGCGCTGACCCGGCTGGTGATGGACCTGCGCGCCTCGGGGATTTCCGTGAACGACCTGGATTTCGGAGGAGGCTTCGGAGTCCAGTACCGCGGCTACCTGCGCCATCCCCACCTGCCGCCGGAGGAGCCGGAGGAACTCAACCTCTCGGCCGCATCGCTGGTGAAAGCCGTCCTGCCGCTCCTCAAGGAGACGGGCTGCCGGATCTCCATCCAGCCCGGCCGCTCCATCGTCGCCCATGCCGGCGTGCTGATCGTCAAGGTGGCCTTCAGGAAGGAGGCGGGAGAGAAGGTCTTCGTCGTCGTGGATGGCGGCATGAACGATCTCATACGACCGAGCCTGTATCATTCGCACCACCAGATCGTCCCCCTGCTGCTCCGCGGGGATCCCCACGAAACCGTCGACGTGGTCGGACCTCTCTGCGAGTCGGGTGACTTCCTGGCGCTCGATCGTCCGCTGCCCCGGGTCGTCAGGGGGGACCTCCTTGCCGTGATGTGCGCCGGCGCCTATGGCTTTGTACTCTCGTCGAACTATAACGCGCGCCTGCGTCCCGCAGAGGTCCTGGTGGACGGCTCATCGGCGTCCGTCATTCGCGAACGTGAAACGGTCGAGCAATTGTAGCAACCCTCCCCAACACATAGGAGCCTTCATGAAGTCGCATGCTGTTGCCGTTGTCGGCGCAACGGGCCTCGTCGGCCGAAAGATGATCCAGGTGCTTGAAGAACGGAAGTTCCCGGTGAGCTCGATCCGGCTGCTTGCCTCGCGCCGCTCGGCGGGCAGGGAGCTGCCTTTTGCGGGCGCCGAGCACCGGGTGGAAGAGCTCACTCCCTCCTCCTTCAAGGGGGTCGAGATCGCGCTGTTCTCGGCAGGGGCGGCGGTGAGCAAGGAATTCGCGCCGCATGCGGTGCGCTCGGGAACGCTCGTGATCGACAACAGCAGCGCGTTCAGGATGGACGCCGGCGTCCCGCTGGTCGTGCCCGAAGTGAACAGGCAGGATATCTTCACCCACCACGGCATCATCGCGAATCCGAACTGCTCCACAATCCAGATGGTGGTGGCGCTCAAGCCGCTCCATGACCGCTGGAAGGTGCGCCGCATCGTCGTGGCCACCTACCAGTCCGTGACCGGCGCGGGGAAGAAAGGTCTCACGCAACTCGAACAGGAAGTCGCGGGTTGCACCACCGGCGAGAAGAAATTTCCCCATGCGATCGCGTTCAATATCCTCCCCCAGGTCGACGTGTTTCTCGACGACGGCTACACGAGGGAGGAACATAAGATGGTGAACGAAACCAGAAAGATCATGGGGGACAACGACATCCTGGTGAACGCCACCTGTGTGCGCGTCCCGGTCTGGGGAGGGCATAGCGAGTCCGTCAATGTGGAGTTCGAACGGCCTTGCACTCTCCCGGAAGTCCGCGAGGCGCTCCGGTGCTTCCCCGGCGTGGTGCTGCAGGATGATCCGCAGCAATGTATCTACCCGATGCCTGTGCATGCCTGGGAAAAGGACCCCGTCTTCGTGGGCCGTCTCCGGATGGACCCGACGGTCCCCAGCGGCATCACCATGTGGGTGGTAGCCGATAATCTCCGTAAGGGGGCGGCAACGAATGCCGTCCAGATCGCGGAAGAATGGATCAAGGGGCGTTGAACGATGGAACGTAAGCTCCGTGTTGGCTTGATTTTCGGGGGAAGGTCGGGGGAGCACGAGGTCTCGCTGGTGTCCGCCACTTCCATCATCAACGCGCTCGATCGTGCGAAGTACGAGATTATCCCGATCGGTATCACGCGCGAGGGCCGGTGGCTCAGCTCGGGCCGCGCACTGGGGCTCCTGAAGGACCATGCCGGTCTTGACCGGGAGCCCGAACGGCTGCTGGTACCCGATCCCGCTCGCGGGGGTCTGGTGGGGAGAGACGGGAAGGCGGAAGAAGTCCAGCCGCTCGATGTGGTGATCCCCATAGTGCACGGCACCTACGGCGAGGACGGCACACTGCAGGGACTGCTGGAGCTCGCGAACATCCCCTACGTCGGTGCAGGCGTACTCGGCTCTGCCCTCGGCATGGACAAGATTGTGCAGAAACAGCTCTTTGAGCGGGCCCGGCTGCCGGTCGCGAAGTACGTCTGGTTCAGGACCGGATTCTGCCGGGAACATCCCGGGCGCGCCGCTTCCGCGGCCGCGAAGGCGCTGCGCTATCCCATGTTCGTCAAGCCCGCGAACACCGGATCCAGCGTCGGCATCACCAAGGCGCATGGCCGGGCCGAGCTCGTGGAAGCAATCTCCCTTGCTTCGACGTTCGACCGGAAGGTGATAGTCGAACAGGGCATCCCCGATGCCAGGGAGATCGAATGCGCCGTTCTCGGCAATGACCACCCGGCAGCCTCCGTTCCCGGCGAGGTCATTCCCTCGAACGAGTTCTATGACTACGATGCGAAGTACGTCGACGGGAGGTCCCGGACCGAAATCCCTGCGAAGCTTCCGCCTCTCACCGCCGGACGGGTACGCCGCATGGCGGTGCAGGCGTTCGCGGCGCTCGACCTTTCGGGAATGGCGCGGGTGGATTTCTTCGTCACGCGGCGGACGCACCGCGTCGTCCTCAACGAGGTGAACACACTGCCCGGGTTCACCTCCATCAGCATGTATCCGAAGCTCTGGGAGGCATCGGGCGTTGCGTACCCGGCCCTCCTCGACAGGCTGATCTCCCTGGCGCTCGACCGGCACCGTGAAAAGAGCGGGCTGAAGACGGAGTACACTCCGAAACAGGACTGGTACAGGAAGCAGTGAAGGACCAGAAGATGGACAGCCTCTTCTATCGGAAAACAGGCAGGCGGTTCGGCCTCCGGTCATCGATGCTGAGGCTGCTCCATAACCGGAAGGCCACGGCGGTGCTGCTCGTCGGGGTACTCGCGGGCGGGTTTCTGCTGTTCAGCAACCATGGTATCCTCCAGCGCATCCGGTTGCAGCAGCAGAAGACGGAGCTGGAACAGAAGATCCGCGAGGCTGAAGAGGAGACCAAGAGCCTCCGGTCGCAGTCCAAAGCCCTCGATGGCGACAGGAAAGCGATCGAGAAGGTGGCCCGTGAGCGCTACGGCATGGCGCGTCCGGGGGAGCGAGTGTACAAAGTCCAGAAGAACGAGCATTGAGTCGAGGCACCGGCGCTCAACAGCGACGGCTTCTCCCGGCCGGCGCGTCTGGGTGTGCCGGGTCCCGGCTGCATCCTGCACAGTGCGGATCCCATGACGTGATAGACACGTTCGGCGCCCCGAGAAACCTTCCCCGGGGCATTCTTCCCGTTTCCGGATTTCATGGATCTCTTTGACGAAAAAGGGGCAGATGGATCGAGCCGGGCCGCGGCGGCCGGGGGCGTGGTCTATTCCCCCCTTGCCGAACGGGTCCGCCCCTCTTCACTCGACGAAGTGGTGGGGCAGGAGGACCTCCTGGGTCCCGGCAGGCCGCTGCGCGTCCTGATTGAAACCGACCAGGTACCCTCCATGATCTTCTGGGGGCCTCCCGGCACCGGAAAGACCACGCTGGCCCGCGTCATCGCCGCCAGCACACGGTCGGAATTCTTCCAGCTCAACGCCGTCTCCGCGGGCGTCAAGGACGTCCGTCTTGTGCTCGAGCGGGCTTCCCAGATCCGGCGCCNNGAGGTCATCGCCCCGCTCCTCTCGCGCACCCGCGTCTATGTTCTGAAACCTCTCTCGGCCGAAGAGCTTGAGAAGATCCTCGATCGGGCCCTCGGAAGCGATCCCGTCATGCGCCTGCAGCGCATCGTGGTCCAGGACCGGGATGTCCTGCTTCGCCTCTCGGGAGGTGATGCACGGGCGCTCCTCAATGGATTGGAAACAGCCTCGCGTCTCGCCCCGGCTGATGCCGAGGGGGGTCACGTCATCACCCGAAAGGAGCTCGAGGAGGCTTTCCAGCGGAAGGCGCTTGCCTACGACAAGGACGGCGAACAGCACTACAATATCATCTCGGCGTTCATCAAGAGCATGCGGGGGAGCGACCCGGATGCGGCGGTNNGAAGATATCGGGAATGCCGACCCGTATGCGATCACGCTTGCCACCGCCTGTTTTACGGCCGTGAATGTGATCGGCATGCCCGAGGCCCGCATCGTCCTGTCCCAGTCGGCCATCTATCTCGCCTCCTGTCCCAAGAGCAATGCCGCGTACATGGCCATCGAGGCGGCGCTGGAGGATGCCCGGAACGGTCCGGAAGCCGCCGTGCCGCTCCACCTTCGCAATGCCCCCACGGGTCTCATGGCGAATCTGGGGTACGGCCGGGAGTACAGGTACAGCCACGACTTCACGGGTCACTTCGTGGAGCAGCAGTACCTTCCCGATGAGCTCAAGGACAGGCTCTACTACCG
>PMBF01000080.1:60015-60173 GCA_003152875.1 Ignavibacteriota bacterium
CGGAAGCCCCTGCCCTCACCGGCCGTTTCTCAGGACAGCACCGCACCCCGGCGCGATTCGACGACCCTTGCCGCACGCGATTCCATCGCCCGGCGCGATACCTCGGCCCGGGCCGACTCCCTCCTTGCCGTACCGTCCCCTTCGGGGGTGGACTCCGT
>PMBF01000045.1:0-5275 GCA_003152875.1 Ignavibacteriota bacterium
ACGGCGGCGGCCGGAAGGGGACCAGGGCGTGCATCCCGGGAGCCGGGCAATTGAGCGAGTGTTCTCTGCGATAGAGAGGAGCCCCCCAGGCCGGTGAGGACCACGGGCCGCTTGCAGCAGGTCATTCCAGGCCCACAAGAGCATCGCTGTCCAGATATTTCCGGTAGTCATCGCGGGGCGGCGAAAAGATCTCCAGGGCAACAGAATCTTCCAGAATCTCGGCCCGGTGCGGAACATGTGCAGGAATCATCCAGCTGTCTCCAGAGGTCACAACATGTTTTTCCCCGGCAATGTAGAGCGTCATGCTGCCTGAAATCAAATACCCGGTTTGCTCAGAGGGATGGCTGTGATCCGGCAGGAGAGCATCCTTCGACAGAAGGATTTTCGTCATCAAGGTCTTTTCACCGACCAGGAGTGTCTTAATCCTGATCCCCGGAAGAATTCCGGTGTAGTTCATTTTCGAATGCAGACTTACCATGGTCAACTCCCTTCTGCGGAATCTTCTCCCGGCCTTGTTATAACCAGTCGTTCCGTACGGGCACAGCCACGTCCCCTTCGAGCGTCCCTGCCTCGCGGAACATGGCAACGGCGGACCAGACACCCAAGCCCAGCGCAGCTGCGCAGACCAGAAGGCCGATCCCGAAGGCCGCGTCTCCGAGGAGCTCGGAGACGTCGGGATCACCGTTCAGGATCCAGTGCCAGTCATGGATGAGTCCTTTACCGATAAGGTGGAGCCGCTGATAGGGTGCATCCCGGATGTAGATGCTCACGTTGACCATGTTCTCGCCGGTCCAGTAGAGCGGCAGCCCGATGCCGCGCAGCCGGGACTGCCGCCAGGTGACAACGGCGAGGAGGGCCGGAAGGAGGACCTGCATGAGCGATCCGCCGAGGATGTAGATGAACCGCCCGAAGAGCTTGAAGAACAGGTGGCCTGCTTCATGGATGAAGAGATTGACCCAGTCCACGACGAACAGGAGGAACGGGGGATGAAAAGCGGAATTCGCCGGCTCGTATTCGAACGCCAGGATGTACAGGATGTATGCCAGGTAGCCGTAGAGCAGCAGCTTCAGAGAGAGAAGAATATAGCGCATGGCGGATCAGCGATCAGTTCTCCTGAATTTTCCCACAGCTGCCCCGCTACGACAGCGGGAGGTAACGGGCTTGCGGGAGAGGGAGTCAGCGGACCGACCCCAGCTTGGCGGTCTCCCGGAAGAAGGCCGTCATCATCGTTACAGGGGGCTTGAGGCCCAGCTGGCGGATCAACGTGACCACCTGTCCCCGGTGATAGGTGGAATGGTCGACCAGATGGAGCATGGCTTGCCAATAGATATGCCGGAAGGTCTCCCCTTTTGACGTCTTCATCTCGAATATTTCCTGCAGCTTTTTATCGTTCGCGCCGGCGACGAACTTCGCTATCCCAAAGCCCACGGTGTTCCATAGTTCACGGAGCTTTTCAAGAGACGGCACCTCGGCGGGCTGCAGGAATGCAGAATCGAGGTTACCTTCCCAGCGGGAGAGCCATATCTTTTCCGCGCCGACCAGATGGACGAGCGTGAGGTAGATCGAACCGTGGCTGCTTTTCAGGTCTTGCATGACCTGTCCGGGTGGCATCGCAGCGACTCCGTCGAAGATCCGGTTCGTTGCCCATGCATTGAATGCGAAGAGCAGTTTCATTTCCTGCTGGTTCATGCTTTCCCTCCCCCGGGGGGGTTCCCCTGTCATGAGTGGTCGGTGATGTGACCGGGCGGGCTGATCCACGTCCGGTGCAGGTTGTTACTCGAGCATGGTCTTCCACGGCGTTGTGGTTGCGACATGATAGGCGATAACTGCCGCAAAGAGCAGCAGGCTGCCGCCGGCGAACCGGTATATGCCTGTGAGAAAAGATTCCGAGAGCCGGGATCGGAAGTGGATGAGCGTCCGGATGACCGCGAAGAACCAGATTGTCGTTCCCACCCCGAATCCGGCAGAAAACAGCACATTGTCCGAGGCCGCATGGCCGAGCCAGCGGTTCGCCTGCAGGAATCCGATGAAAGCGATCATGGATGGGAGAAACGTCGGAGAGGCGAGGTTGGTGATGGCGATAAGGAGACCGATGAAGAACGGCGAGGTGTGTCCCATCTGGCGGGCCCGCGCCTCCTGCTTCTGTTCTCTGGCTTCATTGGCAGTGGCCTGAGCTTCGCGCTTCTCCGGGGTGAGGTAGCTGATGCCGAGATAGAGAAGCACGATCACGCATGCAATCTGAAAGAGAAGAGGAAACCATGTGCTGCCGTTGACCAGGCCGCTCAGCGTGACCACGATGGCTGAGGAGGCAAACGTCGCAATCAGCATGTACACGATATCCATCATCGCGGCCGCCAGCACAATCAGAAATCCCGAGCGGAAAAACCCCCCGAGCGCCTGCCGGGTCACCGCAAGCGACAGAGGACCGGGTGGGATCGAAAGGATGAGGCCGCCGGCAAGACCAAAGATGATGGCTGAGAACACAGAATTTCCTTTCTCAAGTCGGATTGAGCGTCACCCGAGCTTCTTCTTCAGGTCCGCGATGGCCTGGAGGGCCTCCAGCGGTGTCATCGCATTGACATCGAGGTCGCGCACCGCATTCCGCACCGCATCGTCTTCCATTTCGAACAGGGTCAGCTGGATACCTGCCGGGGCGATACGGCCTTTCACCCGTTTGCGTCGGCCGGGCGTGAGGTTGTCGGTCAGCGTAAGCTCTGCGGATTCAAGGTTGTGCAGAATGGCCTTTGCGCGTTCGGTGATTTCCTCGGGAAGTCCGGCCATCTGGGCGACCTGGATACCGTACGAGTGGTCTGCAAATCCCGGCGTGACGGTATGGAGGAAGACGACCTTGTCGTCGTATTCCCGGACCTCCACCTTGTAGTTCTTGATTCGGGGGAAGCTGTCGGCCAATTCATTCAGCTCGTGGTAGTGGGTTGCAAAGAGCGTTCGGGCTCCCACGCGCTCGTGGAGGTACTCCGTCAGGGCCCAGGCGATGCTGATCCCATCGAAGGTGCTGGTGCCGCGGCCGACTTCATCGAGAAGGATAAGGCTCCGGCGCGTTGCAGTGTTGACGATATGTGCCGCCTCGTGCATTTCGACCAGGAATGTGCTCTCGCCGGTGGTAATCCGGTCGCTTGCGCCAACGCGGGTGAAGATCCTGTCGACGATCCCGATCGAGGCGCGTGCAGCAGGCACGAACGACCCGATCTGGGCCATGAGCACGATGAGCCCGGTCTGCCGGAGGAAGCTCGATTTGCCGCTCATGTTCGGACCCGTGATGATCAGGATCTGATCGCTGTCGGTCGTAAGCCGAACATCGTTCGCAACGTAGGATTCTCCGGGCGGGAGGAGCCATTCAATGACCGGGTGCCGGCCCCCGGCGATCTCCAGGACCGTGCTGTCGTTGACTTCGGGGCGGACGTAACGCTGCTCAACGGCGGTCTCGGCAAGAGCCCGGATGCAGTCCAGGAGGGCGATAGAGCGGGCGTTTTCCTGGATGTCGGCGGCGCGGGCAGCCACTTCCACGCGGACCTCGTTGAAGAGACGCGTTTCGAGCGTGAGCAGTCTCTCTTCCGCGTGGAGGATTTTCTCCTCCTGCTCCTTCAACTCCGGGGTGATGTAGCGTTCCGCGCCGGTCAATGTCTGTTTCCTGATGTAATCGGCCGGGATCCTGTCGCGGTGGGTGTTGGTGACCTCAATATAGTAGCCGAACACATTGTTGAACCCCACCTTTAGCGACGATATCCCCGTCCGCTCGCGCTCCAGACGCTGGAGATCGGTGACCCATTTTTTGCCGCTGAAGGCGAGCGACCGGATCTCATCGAGTTCCGTGTTGAATCCTGCCCGAATGACCCCGCCGTCCGCAGCAGCCAGCGGAGGATCGGGCTCGATGGAGCGTTCGATGAGCGCCGCGACGTCGTCAAGAGGCATGAGCCGTTCATGTGAGGCGGCGAGGGCGGGGGCTTTCAGCGGTCCGACGGCCCGGCGCAGGGCGTCGACTTCTCCAAGGATGCTCCGGAGGGCCACNNGAAAGGCACCGGCGGGTATCTTCCTGGCCCACGATCTCATCGACCGCCTCGAGCCGGCGGCGGATGGGTTCCAGGGCATTCAGCGGCTGGCTGATCCACCGTTTCAGAAGCCTTCCGCCCATCGGGGTCTTCGTCCGGTCGAGCACTGCAAAGAGGCTTCCCTCCTCCGGGCCGTCGATGGAGGCCGTGATCTCGAGGTTTCGCTTGGTGGATGGGTCGAGGACGATGTGGTCGGCGATGCTGAACGGCGTCAGCTTCCTGAGATGGAGGAGATTTCCCTTTTGCGTCTCCTGCAGGTAATGCATCACCACCCCGGCCGCCGCAACGCCAGGTGCCATCTCTTCCACACCGAATCCCTTGAGCGTTCTGGTTGCGAAATGATTCACCAGCAGATCGTAGCCATACTCCCGGTTGAACAGCCAGTCTTCGATCTTGGTGTAGAGTCCGGTAAACGACCGGCCGAGGAGGGAGACAAGCGTCTGTGCATCCCGTTTCTGGACGAGGAGCTCGGCCGGGCCGAGGTTCGCGACCTGTTCGGGGAGGTTGCGCAGCGGGAATTCACCCGTGCAGAATTCCGCCGTGGTTACATCGACGAATGCAAAGCCCACGATATCGTCCGAGCCTGCCAGGGCTGAAGGAAGGGCGACCGCAGCCAGGAAGTTGTTCTGCTTCGTGCTGAGGACCTTGTCCGAGAAGGCAATCCCCGGGGTGACGACCTCAATCACATCTCTTTTTACAAGCCCTTTGGCGAGCCTTGGGTCCTCGAGCTGCTCGCAGACGGCCACACGGTGGCCGGCTTTCAGCAGTTTGGGAAGGTAGGAATCGAGCGCATGATGGGGGAAACCGGCGAGAGGGACCTCTCCGGCCGCGCCGTTGCCGCGGCGTGTCAGGGTGATCCCGAGGACACGCGAGGCGATCCTGGCGTCCTCCTCGAAGGTTTCGAAGAAGTCCCCCATCCGGAACAGCACGATCGTGTCGGGATACTTCGCCTTGACCTGGGCATACTGTTTCATCAACGGCGTGGACATTCGCAGCCGCTCGCATATGAATGACGCGGATGTCAATCAAGCAAAATTCGAAGGGAAAAGCAACGAACCTGGCGCTGGACGAGGGGCAGAGCGGAAAGGTCGGGATTGAGAGACGACCGTAATCGTCCGGAATGCTTGCTCGTGGGACCGTGAGAAGCGCCGACTGAACGAAGGGGGAGCCGGAAATGGAACCCGCCGGGACGGTCATGTTGCCGTCAC
>PMBF01000045.1:5298-10182 GCA_003152875.1 Ignavibacteriota bacterium
CGGGTTTCCTGCACGATGGAGCCGATCAGGTTCAGTGTGCCGTCGATCCCGCGCGAATTGTAGTTTTCTGCCATGAACGATCCTGTCCGTGCGAAGACGGCGGCATCGATCTGGCAGTTGCTGTTGTTGGCCGTGTTGTCGGCAACGACGACGTTCTGGTTGGCCACCAGTCCGAGCACATCGTCGCTGGCCCCAACCAGAGGATCCTTTTCATAGAGGATGTTATCCTGAATGTAGACATCGGTCATGGAAGCGATGGAAAGGCTGCCATCCACCGTTCCCGAGACGTTAACGCGGCCGTCGCCGAGTATGACACCGTCAAAGGACGGGTCGGCGAGGCGTATCGAGTCGATGATCGGTCCGGCCTGCGTCGAGCGGATGTAAGCCTTCCCGTCACCGCTTGCCGCGGTCCCGGGAGAAAGAGTGATCCAGATGTTCCCCGCGTAGTGCTTCCCGCCGGCATTGGCAGCGTTGATAAGATCCGACATATCGGACGGGAGGTCGATCTGGGCGATCCCGGTCTCGTATCCCTGCTTGTAGATCGCATGGTTGGTTCCAGTGCCCGGTTTCGGGTCAAACTGCTTGGAGGTCGTTGCCTTCTCCATAAAGACCGGCTTTCCATTGACATGGAGGTTGCCGTTGGAGTGAACGCGCCCCCACACCGTGTCTCCGGTGACCCAGAAGACATTCCCCTCGTTGTCCGTCATCCAGGCGAACAGAGTGAAGCTGTTCCTGCGGTTCCGGTTGAAATAGACCTCGATGGTGTCATGAAGTGTCCCCGCATACCAGGTCGAAAAGCTCGAGACGCTCCGGAGCATGACCCCCGTCGCCCCAAGGTCATTCATGGCTGCGGTGAAGCTGCCGTGCATGGAGCTGTCGTTCAGCGACTGGGAGATCGACCCCATCCAGGTGGTATCCTGGTAGAACTTCGCGAGACCGACATTTGCCCCGGCCAGCGCGAGATTGTGGGAAGCCGTGGCATCGTAATAGGCTCCCATGGTACCGGTCGCTTCGACCGCATACCTGTTCAGGTTGCCCCCGATCGTGCTCAGGACCACCCCGAACCCGATCGTGTACATGAGGCCGGCTCTGCCGATCATGGTGAAGTTTCCTTTCGGATCAGGTTAGCGGCGTGAATTCTGGGATGCGAGCCTGGTCTGCTGCCAGAGGGAACTGGAATACAGTGCATTGCGCTGGCCGGTCTGCACAGCCCATGTCGGCCTGTACGGCGCGTATGAATTCTGGACCTCCATAGTTACTTCCACGACATGGATTTCGGTCAGACGATCGGCGGGGACCGGCATGGCGAGTGTATCCCCGTCCCGGGTGAAGTATCGCAGCGTAAAGAGCGTCACCACTCCCACGTTCTGTTTCGTACCGCCGTTGAGGGCGCGGTAGAGGAACCGGTCCTGTTCGTTCTGTGTCCTCGAGAGCTCGCTGACGGGGCCAAGCGTGTAGCGCACGGTGTCCAAGCTCGTCCCGGACCGGTCCATGTCGGTCAGGAATGTGATCGAGGAGGTATCGGCAAGGAGCACGGTCTTCTGATTTTCCGGGACCCCGAATCCCATGTTCCGGAACTCCCCTTCCACCATCTGGGCGACGTTGATCAGCATTTGCTGGACGAGCATGTCGCCGTGCGATGTCGCCTGGGTCTCCAGCGCGGTATCGTTAGCCGTGAGAATAATAAGGAACAGGGCGCCGCTGAAGACGAGCGATGCAATCAAATCGAAGATTGTAGCCATGCCCCCTCCGTTTGTACGGTCGGTCAGTCAAAGTGGAAATAGCCGAACACCAATGAGGTATGGAGCGTGTCCAGGCGTTCTCCTCGGGATGCGGGGGGGAAGCTTCTCCAGGTGGCAAGGTCGAGCCGTTTCACAAACGTTCTGGCTGCAGAGATTGTGGTGACATTGTTCGGGTCGACGTAGTGGACGGCAAACCGGGTCATAAACCTCTTGTTGGTCCCGCCCGGCTGCTTTTCCACCCTGAGTCCATTGAAGTCGTCGAAGTCGTTGAAATTCTGGATGCTGTCTTCGGCTGAGCAATCGGGGCCGAGGTTCGCCGGGAGTGTGAGAAGGGTCGCATTGGCTATAGCAGCATCGGAGCTGTCGGTCACTTCATCAAACGACATGCCCTGCGCCAGTTCGAGGTACGACGTTGAGATCGTCGTTTCGAGGATCCCGTCCTGACCGTTCGCGATATCGTCCCCTGTGGAAGCCACCAGTGTGTAGAAATTCGTGAGGATGGTGGTAAGGAACAGAAACGAGGCAATTGTCAGAATGGTCTGTCCCGTACTCATGTCCGTCTTTCGCTCCGGTAGTGGTTTGCAGTTCTGTTAATGAACAATCCTGATGCCACAGAAGGCCGCAATATAGCAGGAAATAGGACACCCTGTGGGAGGGGTGAGTGGAGATGGGATGCATATTTCTATTGATTTGAGGGGGTGGAGCGGGTTTCTTCAAAAAGATGAGGCGCGGCACACCCGGGGAGGGGATTGGGGGCCGGAAGAACGGACATAAGAGAACGGATGCGGGGATTATCGCTTTTGAAGCACCGGAGGCAGAAGCCGCCTCGTGCTCCGGTATCAGCTGCCTTCGAGCATGGAGAAGACCCCTTCGATCCTGCCCAGGGGAGCGGCGAGCTGCACGCCGGCGACCTCTCCGCGGACGCGCTCGTAAGTCTCGCGGGCAATGAGGACTCCTTCTGCGAATCCCTCCTCCTTGGTGGAGGTCTTGCGCATCCGGTCGAGGATATCGGGGGGAACACGCGCTCCGGGGACTTCGTTGTTCATGAACTCGGCGTTGCGGTACGAGATGAGCGGCCAGATGCCGCACAAGAGAGGGAGCTTCACATGTTCGATCCTCCTCATGAAATTCTCCAGGATTTCCAGGTCAAACACCGGCTGCGTAATGAGATATTCCGCCCCCGCTTCGATTTTCCAGTCCAGGCGGCGGAGCTCTTCGTCCATATTGATGGCTCCGGGGTTGACGCCCACCGCGATGCTGAACCCCGTCGGTTCGCCGATCGGGTTTCCGGCCAAATCCAGACCGTGGTTCAGGCGGTTGATGAGGTTGGTGAGNNGGATCGCCCGTGATTGCCAGGACATTTCTGAGGCCGAGCGCCCAGGCCCCCAGCAGGTCAGACTGCATGCCGATGACATTCCGGTCGCGGCATGCAAAGTGAAGGAGGGTTTCGATGCCCGCATCGCGCTGGATAAGCGCAGTCATGGCAAGGGCCGACATCCGCGCGGAGGCGCGCGGGCCGTCGGGCACGTTGATCGCGTCGATGCCGAAGCGATGGAGTCTGCGGGCCTTCTCGATCTCCCTGGCAGGCGACACCCCTCTCGGGGAGACAAGCTCCACAAGAGTCACGAACTGGCCGCGGGCGAGCTTGCTGGCAAGCCTGGATTTGTCCTTCTTCTCAACGATCTTGACGGTTTCAGGAGCCTTGACCTTGAGGTTGATCCCTTCCGTGTCCATCCGCTTCGAGGGCTGGAGGGCCTGAACCGCCCGCCGGATTGCCCGAATGTGTTCGGGGTTGGTGCCGCAGCAGCCGCCGACAACGGACGCGCCCGTCAGGATGAACCGTTTCGCGTATTCCGAGAGATACTCGGGGGACATCAGATAAAGGTTTCGGCCCCCCACACTCTGCGGCAAGCCCGCGTTGGGCTGCACGGAGATCGGAAGATGCGTGATCTGCTTGAGGTGCTCCAGGGCGTCAAGCATGGCTTTGGGGCCGACGGAGCAGTTCATACCGATCACGTCCACCCCGAGAGGCGAGATCTCATTGACAAACGACTCCAGCTCTGCGCCGCTAAGCATGCGCCCATCGTCGTTGACGGTCACCTGAGCCATGAGCGGAATGGTGCTACTCAGTTCCTTCACCGCCCGCACCGCCTGGACGAGTTCGCCAAGATAGGAGAACGTCTCGAGGACGATCAGGTCCACCCCGCCGTCGAGCAGCCCCTTGATCTGGTCTTTGAACGCTTCCTTCGCCTCGTCGAAGGAAAGCTTTCCGAGCGGCTCGATCTGGACACCGAGGGGTCCCACCGATCCTGCCACGAGAGCCTGTTCGCTTGCTGCGGCCCTGGCTATTTCCGCCCCCTTCTTGTTGATCTCATACGCTTTCTTTTCGAGTCCATGCGGCGACAGCCTGAACCTGTTGGCGCCGAATGTATTCGTTTCGATCACGTCGGCTCCCGCGTTGACATAGTCCCGGTGCACGCTTGACACGAGATCGGGAGCAGTCAGGTTCAGCTCATCGAAGCATGTGTTGATGTAGATCCCTTTTTCATAGAGGTACGTCCCCACACCTCCATCGAAAACGATCACTTCGTTCCGCAGCCGTTCACGGAATGATTTCATTGCTGTGTCCACCGGATGATGATCATCATGTATTCAGTGGAACAGTATACACTTTTCTGAATTCAATCCCAACCTTGCTAATTGGCCAAGATCTCGTTATCCATTATCTGCAACTGCAGACGAAAATTGGACAAAACCTTTTCCAATTCCTGAGTTTTTCTCTGTTTCTGTGCGGTGATATTTTCTTGTTAGGGTTTTTCTCTGCGTCTCCGCGGTGATATTTTGATGCAAAGGGATTCGACCGGTTTTCTTGGAATCATGGACAATTGAGGCCCCCACAATGGCATTTGTTCCTCTTGATCGCGACCGGGCAAGCATCCCGGAAGAACTGAAATGGGATCTCCTGGCCGTCTACAGCGACTTCAGTGCATGGAAGGACGCAAANNCTTCTCGGGTGCTTTGAGCTGGCCACAACCATCAGCAAGTTGTTTGCGCGTCTGTCAACGTACGCTTCGGCCCATGCAGATATCGATACACGGAACGCTGAGTATCTTGCGTTCCAGCAGGAAATCGGGCAGATCGG
>PMBF01000079.1 GCA_003152875.1 Ignavibacteriota bacterium
AACGCGACGATTCTCGGGGGGACGACCGTCATCGGACACGACAGCGTCATCGGGGGGAACGTATGGCTCACCGAGAGCGTCCCTCCGTATTCGGTCGTCTATCATAAGAGCGAAGTGCGCGTGCGGAACACCCGGGAGGAAAACACCGGCGTGGATTTCGTTATCTGAGTGCGGCCCCTCATTCGGTCGATGCGGCGGCTCTCGCCAAACAACGCGGTTGTCATGAGGCTGGAATGATGATGAAGAAACTGTGCGCATGTCTTCTCCTGGTGTTCATGCTCGGCTCGTGCGGCGGCTCTAACGAAGTGGAACGCACACAGATGCTGAACCCCGCACCGCAACCGTTCGACATGCTGGATCAGTACGGGAACTGGGTGAATCTTCCGGGACGCGGGGATGTGTGGCGCCCCACCGTGGCCTATACCTGGGCTCCGTATACCGAGGGGGAATGGACGTGGACCGACCGGGGTTGGATGTGGTTGAGCGACGAGCCGTTCGGCTGGGTTGTCTACCACTACGGGAACTGGGACTACGAGCCGGGCATGGGATGGGTCTGGGTGCCCGGGTATGATTGGTTTCCGGCGCGCGTCCGCTGGTACGTGTCCGACCAGTATGTGGGCTGGGCCCCGCTCCCCCCGCCGAACGTGATCCTGCCGCAGCCCGGAGAAGCAGGATCGGATGCATGCTGGATCTTCGTGCCGGCCGACCGGTTCATTCAGGATAAGGTCGGGAGATATCGGACCGTAGGACAACCTCCCGGATCGGGGACGGTGGGCTCCAGACCCCCGGATATCAGGGCAATAGAAACCTGGAGCGGCCGGAGCATTCCCTTGTGGCGGATCCAGACTGAGCGAGTCCGCCACGGGACGAGGGACTTTCTGCGGGTGCGCCCGGAGTCGGACGATCTTCGGATGAGTGCCCCGCCGCCGCCGCCGAGTCCGCCCTCCGCACCCCTGCCGATGAATCTGCCGCGGGGACAGGCACGGGGCTCTACTCCTCCCTCAACAGCCCCTGCTGGTGCTCAGCCGGCGCACGGAAGGAATGCAACTCCTCCTCCCTCAGGAGATCCGAAGAAGGCCGGGGGCGGCCGTCCCTCGGGCAACACGAGAGGATCGGCCAGGGATCAGGGACCACAAAAAGAAGTAAAGCCCGCTCCCCGGGACACCGTAAGGCCGGGGCGGTAATTTTCCCGGCCCTTCCGGTCACTGGTCATCAACGGCCGGCAGGCAAGTATCGCTCGCGCCTCCTCATGCCTTATGAATCCCTCTGGATTTATCCTGTCTTCCTGGTGACGGGGCTCGTCGCCGGCTGGGTGGATTCCATCGCCGGCGGCGGCGGACTGATCACCATCCCGGTTCTTCTTGCTTCCGGTCTCCCACCGCAGATGGTGTTAGGAACAAACAAGTTCCAGGCCAGCTTCGGCAGCTTCACAGCGGCTGCCTATTACACCAACCGGGGGATCGTGCCCCTTGCGGATGCATGGCTGGGGATTGCCATGACCCTGGCAGGCGCCGTGGCCGGCACGTGTGCAGTGCAGCTGATCAATCCCGATCTGCTCGGCTGGATCATCCCTTTTCTGCTTCTCGCCATCGCACTGTATATGCTCTTCTCGCCCTCCGCCGGCCTCCGTGAGGGACCGCCACGCATGAAGCGGAGCGGGTTCTACGCCCTGTTCGGACTGGGGCTCGGGTTCTATGACGGGTTCTTCGGCCCGGGTGTCGGATCCTTCTGGGCCGTGGCCTTTGTATCCGTCATGGGATTTTCATTGGTGACGGCAACCGGGTATACCAAGGTAATGAACTTCACCAGCAATCTCGTTTCGTTCCTGGTCTTTCTGGCGGGAGGACATGTGTTCTTCGGGGCGGCCCTCTCGATGGCAGCGGGCCAGGTCCTGGGAGCCCGTATCGGATCGAAGCTGGTGATCAGGCGGGGATCTGCAGTGATCAGGCCTATCCTCATCGGAGTGGTAGTCCTCACCACATTGAAGCTCATCTATAACCGGCTGGCAGCCGGAATGTAGCCCGGCAGACCATATCCGNNGGGGTGCCTGCTTTCATCCCCTCTTTCCCGGGGTATCCGGGTCTTGTTTGTTGCCCCCCTTAAAGTTATATTTTTCTCTGAATGGAGGATGGAGAGAGATGGCTGTCAACGAGCTGCTGCCGAGAACCAACCGGGCGCATGAACTGTACGGCGATTTCTGGTTCAACGGGGATCCTGTAATCGTTTCAGCCCTGCAGGGTTCGGTGATCCTCGTCTTCTTCTGGGACTATGCGATGGCGGGATCGCTCCGGAGCCTGCCGTACGTGCAGGAATGGCACCGGAAGTATTCTTCGTACGGTTTTGTCACGGCTGGAGTCCACACCCCGCGTTTCGCATTCGGCCGCAAGCCCGATGAGGTGGAGCGCGCGCTCGGCCGTCTTGATGTCCGTTTCCCCGTGGTCATGGATAATGAAGGAGAGATTGCGGCGCGTTACGCTGTCCGCGTCTGGCCGACGCTTGTTCTCATCGACAGGCATGGATTCATCCGTGTCCAGGACCCAGGCGGAGGGAGCTACCAGTCCATTGAACGGCTCATCCAGAGCCTCCTGTACGAAACAGGAGTCGGCGAAGAGCTCCCGCTTCCCATGGACCCGCTCCGCGAAGCCGACCGCGAGGGAGCCTTCTGCTACCGGGTCACACCTGAGATTCACGCAGGGTATCTACGGGGGACACTGGGAAACGTCGAGGGGTACAGTCCGGAGTCTGTCGTCGAGTACAAGGATCCCGGGATTTACTTCGACGGGAGGTTGTACGCCAACGGTTCCTGGGGAAACAACCGGGACAGCCTGCAGTTTGCGCCCGGCAGCGATGAAGGGCAGATCATCATCGACTATCAGGGAGCGGGAGTGTCTGGGGTCCTGAGCGGGGATCCGGAGTGCGAGATCACGGTCCGGCAGGATGATCTGTACCTGACGGCCGCCAACAAGGGTGACGACGTCAGACTTGGGCTCGACGGGAGGAGCTTCCTGGTGGCAAAGGAGCCGCGGCTGTACAGCATCGTGAAGAGCCTTGAATACGGAGAGCATCTTCTCCGGCTGGCAACGAGCTCCGGAGCGTTCACCGTCTACACGTTTTCGTTTTCGACATCGAGGATACCCGAGCTCGTATCGCATAACTGAGCGCCATGGCCGACACCCCGAGAGATGGATGGCCGGTGCCCCTGGAGACGGGCATCACCCGGCTGCTCGGAATCCGATATCCCATCATACAAGCGGGAATGGTCTGGACGGCGGGCTGGAAGCTCGCCGTTGCAGTTTCTGAGGCGGGAGGCCTGGGTTTGATCGGCGCCGGGTCGATGGGTCACGATCTCCTTCGTGAGCATCTGCGCAAAGCCCGCGGCGCGACCGGGGCCCCGATCGGCGTGAACGTCCCGCTCTCGCGGCCGGACGTTGCCGATTTGCTCAAGATCTCGCTCGACGAGGGGGTCAGGATTTTCTTTACGTCGTCGGGGCATCCGGCGCTTTACACTCCGATGCTCAGGGAGGCCGGCGCCATCGTCGTCCATGTGGTAGCGGCGGTTAAGCACGCCCGCAAGGCCTCAGAGGCGGGATGCGATGCCGTGGTTGCAGAGGGTTTTGAGGCGGGGGGACACAACGGGATCGATGAAACCTCGACCCTGGCGCTTGTACCCCAGGTCGCAGATGGGTCACCGCTTCCGGTCATTGCTGCAGGCGGCATTGCCGACGGCAGGGGAATGGCTGCAGCGTTCGCGCTCGGAGCCGGGGCGGTCCAGGTGGGGACGCGTTTTGCCGCGACACTGGAGTCGTCCGCTCACGACACATACAAGCGCCTGGTCGTCGCCTCGGGGGACGGAGGGACGGTGCTGACACTCAAGAAGGTCGCCCCCGTGAGGCTGCTGAAGACCCCGTTTGCCGCCGCCGCCCTCGAAGCCGAGAGGCGCGGGGCTTCACGCGAGGAACTCCTTGCTCTGCTGGGAAGCAGGCGCGAGCGTGCGGGGATTTTCGAGGGAAACCTGGAGGAAGGGGAGTTTGAGGCGGGACAGAGCTCGGGGCTCGTGCACGAGATTCTGCCGGCAGCGGAGGTTGTGCGCCGGATGATGGCCGGGTATTATGACGTCAAATGCCGCCTCCCGTGAGGCAGCGCCTCCACTGAGGTTGCCCCTCCTCTGCACCGCTCCCTTGGGTAGATCTCCCTTTGAACCCGGTCCCTCAGAGCGCAGAATCCTGTGCCTCGGCCCGGGAGCGCAGGGCTGAATACTGCGGTGTCCGGTTCAACAACGTACAGGTCCCATGAAATCGTTTCTCGACGTTCTCAAAGAGAAAATCATCGTCTTCGACGGCGCCACCGGCACGCATCTGCAGGGGCAGAAGCTGACGGGCGACGATTTCGGCGGCGAGCATCTCAACGGATGCAACGAAATCCTCGTGGTGACGAAACCCGGGGCGGTGCAGATCATGCACAGCGATTATCTTGCCTCCGGATGCGACGTGGTCGAGACCGATACCTTCGGCGGCACTTCCATCGTGCTTGCCGAATACGGCCTGGCGGCGCGGGCCTATGAGCTGAACCGCAGAGCTGCGGAGCTCGCCACGGAAGTTGCCCGAGGATTCTCGACGCCCGGTCACCCGCGTTTCGTGGCAGGGTCGATGGGACCGACCACCAAACTCCCCTCCCTCGGTCATATCTCGTTTGCCGCCATGGCGGAGGCGTACCGGGAACAGGCGCTCGGCCTGCTCGAAGGCGGTGCCGACCTGCTCTGCATCGAAACGTGCCAGGACATTCTTCAGGCGAAGGCGGCGCTCTTCGGTGTCTTCTCCTGCTTCGAGAGAACAAAGCGGCGCGTCCCGGTGATTGCCTCGGTCACCGTCGAGACCATGGGGACCATGCTGCTGGGGACGGAGATCGGCGCGGCGCTGGCGACCCTGGAGCCGTTCGAAGTCGACGCCATAGGAATGAACTGCGCCACCGGCCCGCAGGAAATGTCCGAACATGTCCGCGCTCTGGCGGCCTCAAGTCCGAAACCCGTCTTCGTGATGCCCAATGCCGGGATTCCGGAAAACGTGGAAGGCCACGCCCACTACAAACTGAGCCCCGAGGATTTCGCCCGGTGGCTCACACACTATGCCCTGGACCTGGGCGTGAGCATCGTCGGCGGCTGCTGTGGCACCACTCCGGAACATATCAGGCAGCTGGTGGATGCGGTCGGCTCGGCGCAGCCTCTCAGGCGGCGGATCGATTTCGTCCCGTCGGCGGCGAGCCTCTATCAGGCGGTTCCCCTGCACGTCGAGCCGGCCCCTGTGCTGGTCGGAGAGCGGACCAACGCAAACGGCTCCAGGCAGTTCCGCGAGCTCCTGGCGCGGGAAGACTGGGAAGGCATCGTCGCCATGGGCAAAGACGCCGTCCGCGAGGGGGCTCACATGGTGGATGTCTGCGCCGCATATGTCGACCGGGACGAGATGCGCGACATGCAGGAGATCATCTTCCGCTTCAACACGCAGGTCACTCTGCCGATCGTCGTTGATTCCACGGAGCCTCCGGTGCTGGAGACCGCCCTCCAGCGCATCGGCGGGCGCCCCATCATCAATTCGATCAATCTTGAAGATGGGGAGGAACGGGCGTCCCGCGTGCTCGGGCTCTGCAAACAGTACGGGGCGGCGGTGATCGCGCTCACGATCGACGAGCAGGGGATGGCCAAAACCGCCGACGCGAAGGTGGCGGTCGCGAGGCGGCTGCATGACCTCGCGGTGAAACGGTTCGGCCTGCGCCCGTATGACCTGATCTTTGACACGCTGACCTTCACCCTCGGGTCGGGCGACGAGGAATTCCGCCGCGCCGCGATGGAGACCATCGAGGCCATCAGGCGCATCAAGCGGGAGCTCCCAGGCGTCCAGACGCTCCTGGGGGTCAGCAACATCTCCTTCGGGCTCTCTCCCCGCGTCCGTCATGTGCTCAACAGCGTCTTCCTCCACTACGCCATCGAGGCAGGCCTCGACATGGCAATCGTCCATGCGTCGAAGATCATGCCCTTGTACAAGATCGACGAACTGGGACGCGACCTGGCCCGCCAACTCGTCTTCGACGAGCGGAAGTTCGAGGAGGCCTCAGCATGAGCTCCACCATCCGCAAAGTGGTGTACGATCCGCTGACCGAGCTGATGTCCCACTATGCGGCTCAGAAGGCCGAGAAGAAAGAGGCGGCCGCCGCGGCGGCTCCCGTGGAAGAGCGCCTGAAGCGGCGTGTCATCGACGGCGACCGCGTGGGACTCAATGCGGATCTCGACGAGGCTCTGAAAACCTACCCGGCCCTCGAAATCATCAACACCATCCTGCTCGACGGTATGAAGGTCGTCGGAGAGCTGTTCGGGAGCGGGCAGATGCAGCTGCCGTTTGTCCTCCAGTCCGCGGAGGTCATGAAGGCCGCCGTGGCATANNGACGTGCACGACATCGGGAAGAATCTCGTCGATATCATCCTGACGAACAACGGCTACCGGGTGATCAACCTGGGCATCAAATGTCCCCTGGAAACCATGCTGCATGCCCTCGCGGAACACCATGCGGACGCCCTGGGCATGAGCGGGCTGCTTGTGAAGTCGACGCTCATCATGAAGGAAAACCTCGAGGTGATGAACGAGCAGGGGGTGACGGTCCCCGTGGTCCTGGGGGGCGCGGCCCTGACCCGCCGGTACGTCGAGCAGACCCTTCGCCCTTTATACAGGGGGAAGGTGTTCTACGCGAACGACGCCTTCGATGGTCTCCATTTCATGGAACAGCTCAAGAACGGCACCCTCGTCTACCCCGAACAGGCATCCGAAGCCCAGGAAGAGGAGACCCTGACCGGAACGGAAGCAAAGATCGCCCTGGCCGAGCGTGAGAACGAGCGTTACCGGACCCCTGCTGCGTCGGCGGCGTCCGCGGTGCCAGCGACGTCCTCGGCGTCAGCGACCCCCTCGGGGTCAGCGACCCCTTCGGGGTC
>PMBF01000019.1 GCA_003152875.1 Ignavibacteriota bacterium
GGAGAGCATAGTCTGTGCATCGCCGATGTTGTTCACCGCTGCGCCCAGCATACGAGAGCGGGCTTCCATCTGCTTCGCGATGGTGTAACCCGACGGGTCGTCGCCGACCGAATTGATGCGTTTACCGGTTGCCAGACGGAGCTGGTGGACACCGAGTTCCTGGTTCACTGCGTTCAACGCGTTGAGGGCGTTGTATGCAGCGATCGGTGTGTTGATACGAGCACCTGAAGACATAGCCATAGCGACCTCCATGTGTGTATTGTTTACAATGGGCCTCCTTGCCCATTGCTTGTTTCATCTCTTTCGAGATTACACTCATATCATCGGCATGTTTGAGAAGAACTTTAGCCTGAAAGTGACACAATTCCATCAAATGAAGCAGACTCTATGACCGGAGAGGGGTGACGTCGTTGACAAACCCGGCTCCTTGTGTATAACACCGGGCTAGTGTTTCCCTCCTGCAGTGCCATTCCACTTTTTCGCATAGAGTGCCGCAGACCGGCCTGAAATCTCACCAATCGCTACCGTTCACCACGGAAGCGGCGCCCGGGACGGATCGATCGGCAATGATCTTGTGCCGTGGAGCAGGAGGGATTTGAAAGTACGAAACTGATCAGGCGAATGATAGTGTCATCCGCCCCCGGGAACCTTCTTCTGCATTGGCGGCGGGTATTCCGGGCGGCTACTCCCGCTCCACATCCAAAAGCGAGATGCCAACCGCAGCGGGAGTGCGGACAGGAGTTTTGGCCTGATGGAGGGGGCCCGGGAGAGGTGCACCGGGAGAAACTACTTCTGACCGAGGAATTCCCGTTTTCGTTTGAGGAGCTGGTCTGCCTTCCAGGAGGAGACGGAGAAGAGCTGCGGGCCTCTGGAAGCGGCAACGTAGTATTGCGTTGCTCCCGCATTCCTGAAGAACGAGATCTGGGTCTCCTGGACGGAGATCGTGCAGGTCTGAGGGGGCATGGGGGACACGGCGGTATCCACGAACGAGTCGGCCTGAAAATGAGCGAGAGAGGAAAGGAAACTCCGAACCATTGCCGGCTGCGCCGGCTGGCCGTCCAAGGTCCAGGCGCTGTCTGAGCGCGAGAGGGTAAAGGTCGTGTCCCCGAAGCGGAGTTGCACCGACGTGACGGTCTCTTCGGGAGTGGAGAAAATTGTCCGGTCCCGCCAGTCCCCGGGAGTCTTGCTATAGAAGGAGATGAGAACCCCGTCGGCCAGAAGCACGTCGGTGCTGTTTTCCCGGCGGACATATGTCTCGGTGTACGAGGGGCTCGTTTTCCCCACCCGGAACGCCGTCCTGGTCTCTCCTTGAGCGGAGAACGAGACCAGGGTTCCTGTCGTGTCGACCTGGAAGAGCGACTGCTTTGCGGGATTCGTGGAGACGACGCTCATGACGTTGGTCCGCCTGGCCTTCGATAGAGCCTGCGTCACGGCCTCTCCGTCGGCGCGATAGCGCATCGGGGAGACGAGCATCCATCCATCTGGCTGCTTCTCCAGGACAGCCGACTCCGACCGGCCGCGGACCTCGATGCGATCGATGGATGCCGAGTCGAATTCCGCTATCGTCATGCCGGTCGACCCTGAGGTGCTGACCTCCCCCGGCTGCCGCATGAGGATGATCGCAACGACGAGGGCTACGAGGAGGAGGGCAAGGAGGGCGATGGTTGTCGGTTTCATACTCTCCTCCGGGCTTTGCGGAGTCTCCAGCGGAACAGGCCATAGGCCAGGACCAGGGCTGGCGGGACTATCAGGTTTGCATACTTCAACAGTTTTTTCGTCCCATCCGACACCTGTTCCAGCGGCGGCATTGCGGCCTCCTTGGAGCGTATGGTGATCAGACCGGCGTCGTCCATCAGGTAGTCAACCATGTTGGCAAAGAGCGAGACATTGTCCTGATTGCCGGTGTACTGATCGCGGGCAAAATCGCCGTCCCCGAACAGGACCACCCGTGTTTCCTGGCTAGAGGTAAGGGGATTCGCAAGCGGAGGTGCAGCTCCCGCTCCGGTATCAGCGGGTACGGGCTTTCCCGCGAATGCGCTCTTGAATTGACCCTCAACCAGGGCGGCCAGGGGGATCCCATGTTCGCCGAAGAGCGTGGCGAGGTCATCCCTCGAGTACCGCTGCAGCGGGTCGATCGTGAACATTCCCGTCATCCTGCCGCTCTGCTTGGAGGAGCGCAGCAGGACCTCGGCGCGAAGGCCGCGTGACGAGGGGTTGAGTGTATCGACCGAACTGGAAAAGAAGAGGATCACTCCCTGCAGATCCTTCACCATCGCGTTCCCCTTGTCGAAATTGCTGACCAGGGGGAGAAGCGGGAAGGGAACCTGCGACTGCATTGAGAACCCGAACTGCTGTTGCACGATGCTGACCGATGCACACTGGGCGTCGCGGACGAGGTCCGCGTTTTCACGGAGAGCGTACGCTGCGAGCATGTCGTCCAGATTCACATCGAGCGCCCGCCCGTACGGGGTCCTAAGGTTTGCATCGATCTTGTTGAGAAGGAATGCAATGCGGCCGCCGCGCATGAGGTACTGGTCAACACGGAACTTGTCGGTCTCCGGGAAGCGGTTTGCCGGCGCCATGACGACAAGCGCCCCGATATCGGGGGGGACGGCTGCACCCTTGCTGACATCCACCTGTTCCAGTTCGTACTGCCGTCGCAGGGCCTCCTGGACATGCTGGAGCTCGTTGAGCCCCGGCTCGCCGTGGCCGGTCAGGATGCCGATTTTCTTGACTCCCCGCGAGGTGATCCTCTTGATGACGCTGCTGAGTTCGTACTCCAGGTTTGCGGTATTCTGAATGACCGGGATGACTTCCTTCTTGTCCTCATACAGGATCACGACGCCCATGTAGGCCCGCTCGACGGAGAACTTTTCATCCTTGACCACCTGGATCTGCACCGGAGCGATCCCCTGTTGCTGCGCCTCCTGCTCACCTTTCTCCCCGGCCGGGCTGATGAATTCATACTGCAGGTTTCCCTTTGCATACGCCCTGTAGTCATTCAGCTCGTCGAGCAGCATGCGCCGGTTGTTGTTATAGGGCGACGGGAGCTCATCGGTGAAATATGCCCTGACCGTGACCTTGTCGTCGAGACCCCGCATCAGCGTCTTGCTCGCGTCCGACAGGGTGAAGATATGGTTGCGGGTCATATCGAGACGGCCGAAGAGGCGGACCGAAATGACATTCACAAGAATCAGGATGGCGCCAACGATGGCGACCCGGAGAAGCGTCTGGACTTGTTGGGTTCGAGGAGCCATGGCGGTTTACCATTTCCTCCTCTCGAGTGATGCCGTCGCCAGCATGAGGGAGAACCCGAGCAGGGAGACAAAGTAGATAATATTCCGGGAATCGATCACGCCGCGGGCGATGTTTGAGAAGTGGTAATCGATCGCAAGGAATTCGATCGTCGAGGCGAACGCATCCGGGACATAGAGCAGCACCTTATCCGCAAGATAGAGCGCCAGTACAAGGAGAAAGCCGATGATGAAGGCGATGATCTGGTTTTCGGTCAGGCTCGAGGCGAAGATCCCGAGGGCAATGTAGACCCCTCCCATCAGCAGCAAGCCGAGATAGCCTGCAACGACGGAGCCCATGTCCGGGCTGCCCAGCGATGAGAGCGTCAGGAGGTAGACCAGTGTCGGAGCCAAGGCGGCCGCCAGAAGCGTCCATGCGGCCAGAAATTTTCCCAGGACGATCTCGGCATCGCGGACAGGCTTTGTCGTCAGCAGTTCCAGGGTGCCCGATTTCTTCTCCTCGGCGAGCAGCCGCATCGTGATGGCCGGGACGAAGAAGAGGAACACCAGCGGCACGAGCTCGAAGACAATCCTCAACGAGGCGACATTCATCAGGAACAGGTTGTTGGAGAAGAACCAGCCGATGATCGCGAGGAACACAACGATCACGACATAGGCTATCGGCGAGTTGAAATAGGACCGGAGTTCACGGCGGTAGATCGGTCCGACGTTCGGCAGCTCGATGAGTGACTTCATAGCGGGGTTCAGTTGGTAGTGAGTTTGTGGAACACTTCCTCCAGCGTGGTGACGCGGCGGCGCATCTCCAGAATCACCCAGTCCTCGGCGACGGACATCCTGAAGACCGCCTCTCGCACGTCCATCCCCTTCTGGACCTCGAGCTCGATCACGCTGGCCCCCCCCTCATGGGAAAGCAGCGTGAGACCGGAGAGAGCCGGAATGCCCCTCAGCTTCGGGAAGATCTCGGCAACGGGGTCCTTCGCACGGGTCCTCAGCTCGATCGTGAGCGATTCGGCTCCATGAAACTCTCGCTGGAGCTGTTCCGGTGAGCCGTCCGCCACAAGCCGTCCCTCGTTGATAATTAGGACCCGGCTGCAGGTCGCCTGCACTTCGGAGAGGATGTGGGTGGAGAGAATAACGGTTTTAGCCTGACCCAGCTCCTTGATCAGGTTCCGGATCTCGACGATCTGGTTGGGATCGAGCCCGCTGGTCGGCTCGTCAAGTATCAGCACTTCGGGCTCGTGCAGCATCGCCTGGGCCAGACCCACACGCTGGCGGAAGCCCTTCGACATCTCGCCGATATCCTTCTGCCTGACGCTCTCCAGTCCGCAGACGCGCATCATCTCGTTGACACGGCGGCGCAGGCTGTCTCCCCTCAAGCCATGAAGCTGGGCGGAGAACTCCAGGTAATCCAGCACGTTCATGTCGAGGTAGAGAGGATTCATTTCGGGAAGGTACCCGATCTTCCGGCGGACGTCCAGCGATTTTTCGGCAATATCCAGGCCATCCACTTCCACGGAGCCGGAGGTGGGCGGCATATAGCAGGTGATGATCTTCATTGTCGTCGTTTTGCCGGCACCGTTGGGACCGAGGAACCCGAGGATCTCGCCCGTCCTGACATCGAAGGAAATGTCATGAACGGCATCTTGATCACCGTACTTCTTGGTGAGATTTCGAACGGTTATGGACATAAGGCGATATGGAATTAGTGCTGGGATACAAGCTGGGCGCTGACCCAAGACCCTGGAGAACCGGATGTCCGGTCTTCTGGCGAATCTTCGGGGAAGAATTAACAAAGAGGGAAGTACAAAATCAAGGCTGCATGGGCCTGCCCAGCCGCCCGAGTCTCAGCCCCAGGTTTTTGCCCTGCACCCCCCACCTGACGAGGGCTGCAAGAAGCACGTAGCCCGAGGCTTCGGCAAACCGGTGAACGGTCGTCGCGTCGAGCACGGTCCACCACCCCCCATAGAACGCCACTCCTTCGAGAGGATCGCCTCCCGCCGTGCCCAGAGGGGCCAGCACCCGGTTGAACAGCACAACGGATGCAGCCATGACAGCGAGCTCAAGCCGTGAAGGGTTCTCGCGCAGCAGCAGGGCGAGCGTCACCACCAGAACAGGCGCCAGGTAAGTGACAAACACCATGATATTCGTCCCCCCGAGCAGCGCAAGGACAACGACAAGCAGCGTATGCACGAGGACGGGGAGCCTTGAGTCGCCCATGCGGCGACAGAGATTCCTGATGCGGCCCGGCGTTGCCAGCATCAAAGCCGGGAGCAGATAGGAGACAAGTGAGAGAAGAAGATTTACCGCCTGGCCGGGAGCTAAAGGATTTGAAAGCATTGATCTCAGGTTCGTCAGATATGCCGTCCGGTCGGTCCCGGGAAGCTCGAGGCGGAAGTTCGGGCCGAAGGCGGCATGGACGGGAATCAGCATTCTCGGAAGGAGAACCGCGGCGCCCGCTGCAATGATGGCGGCAAGCATCCAGAGCAGGGGCCTCGATGACGGTTGCCGCAGGTAATCTCTGCCCCGGACAACCACCAGGAGGACGCAAGGGATCACCAGGAACTCCTTGAACAGCATTCCCAGGAGGGAAACGCACAGGGCCCATGCATACGACTCCCGCAGCAGAAGCAGGAAGGCAAGGATGATCAACGGGTATGCCTCAATGTCCACCATGGCCGGTTCGGACAGAGGGAAACGGACCTGGAAGAGCGACGCCGCGAGGACAGCCATGATCAGCACTCCCTGCGCGTGCGGAGCACCAACGGCGCGGGAGAGCGCGTAGGCGAGGACGAGTGTCGCCCACGCGGCGCCCAGGGCGAGGAGATGAAAGAGGGTCAGAGCGGGAAGACCGCTCACCGCGTGAAGCATCCAGACGGCCATCGGGGCTGCGAACCGGTACACATACGGCGCAGCAAGCGGGGCGCCTGCAGACAAGCCTGACGACGCGACGGCAAGATAGTGCACGCTGTCGTACATGGGAGCCGCCTGAGGCGTGATGAAATCCAGGGCCAGGACCAGAAGAGCAGCGACGGCGATTGCCGTCAGGCGACCTCGGCGAGGTTCAGTCATGCTCTTCCCAGCGATGTCCGAGCCAGGATTCATAGATCTGCTTCTGGAGGGAATCCGGCTTCTCCACGCGGGTGAGGGCATAGGAAGGGACAGGATTCGCGGCCAGGGTAATCTCGCGCTCACGCAGCTCGTCGTGATGGAAATATGAAATCCGGACCGTGTCCCCAGGCTTGTACTCGGAGATCCTCCGGGAGAGCTCGTCGCTACGGAGACGGTATCCGTCGAGCGCGAGCAGCTGATCGCCCGTGTCCATCCCGGCGTGCCAGGCGGGGGAACCCGCGACCACTGTCCGGACGGAGGTCCTTCCTCCCTCATCGGAGACTGTGATCAGTCCCAGCCAGGCTCCCTTCGGGCCTGGTATCGGCGAGAGGCGGAGACCCGCATGTCCAAGCGTGGTTTCCCACGGAAATGCCCGGGCTCCATACACATAGCTGGCAAAGATCTCCTTCATTTCCTTCCCGCCCAGATCGACCGCAGCCTGCTCAACATCCTCCACTGTGTATCCCCCGCTTCCGAGGGGAAAACGGCGCCAGAGGAGACGGAGAAGCTCGTCAAACGATCCCTTGTTAGAGGAACGATGGCGGAGCTCGAGATCGATCATCATGGATACCAGCGCGCCGCGCGCATACAGGTCTGTGTGGAAATTGTACCCCTGAGGGGAGGGACGCGAGTACTTCACCCAGGCGTCGAAGCTGCACTCCGCAACGGACTGCTCGATATTTCCCGGCCTCTGACGGTCCGACTGAATCTGGCCAGGGAGGTCGCGCAGATAGGCGCCGGCCGTCTTCATCCCGCCCCGGACTAGCAGGAGGTTGTCCATGTACGAAGTCCCGCCTTCGGCCAGCCACAGCTCCCTATAGTAGTTTTCCTTTGTGAAGTCATAGGGATCCATTCCCTTCGGCCTCAGACGTTTCACATTCCATGTGTGGAAGAACTCGTGGGAGACAAGGCCCATCAGTTGGAGGCAGGGCTCCGGCGTCCGGAAGACCGACGACGGCATATCCAGCACGCAGGAGTTGATATGCTCCGTTCCGCCGCCGGCATCCGGCATGAACCGGAGCAGGAACACATACCTCCGGTACGGCAAACCTCCCCAGTAGGCAGCGTTAAGCCCGATGATGCGCTTCGTCCATTCTAACGTCGAATCCACCAGGCAATTCGTCCGGCCGGAGACGGAAAGAATGTGCGGGATGCCGTTCACCTCGAACAGGTAGTCCTTCTGCATGCCGATTTCCATCGGGCAGTCGGCCAGTTCGTCATATCCTGAAGCCTTGAACGTCGACCGGCCGCCGGCAGCCTCCAGACCCGTGGTGACATGCCAATCGCCGTATGGTTTCACCACGACGGTAAGCGGAGAGGGGCGATACTGCTCCACCATCATGAACACCGAGGTTCCGTCGACGAAGCCATGCTCATCATCGAGCCCGCGAGTCCTTTGATTGAACTCGTTGGCAAAGACCAGGTAGCGCACAACCACCGATGTTCCCCCGTTTTGAATATGCCAGGTGGACTTGTCGGTCTTCCGCCACTGGAGGGCTTTCTCCCCACCGTCCTCGGCGGTGAACCGCTCAACGCCCCCTGCGAAGTCGAAGATAACATACCGGCCGGTCCTCAAAGCCGGGAGCTGAAAATCCAGGGCGGTATCCGAGCGAGAGAGGCCGTTGAGCCGCACCTCGACCTCGAAGAGGTGTGTCGAGGGACGGGTCATGCCCAGCGTATAGGTGATAGCAGGTGAAGCAAGGGAACCATGGATGAGGAGGAACGAAAGGGGCATGAAGAGAAGGAGCCGGAGCAGCCGGGAAGGGCGTGGACGACAGGTCATCGGGGAGTCCCGTTTTTTCACCAATGTCTGCAGAATCCTTGTGAAATCAAAGAGTGCGCGGGGCGAACACCCCGGGAAACAGCACGGAGGAGACCCGGACGCTTCGTTCCATGACCCCCAGAATCCGGTCGAGCCGGCCACAGGTCTCTGGCCGTCTCTGGGAACCGTGAGGAACGATATCGGAGCATACGGCGGCCAAGGACGGGCCAGTTTCCCGCTGAGCTTGCAGGTGACTTCCGCCGGCGCTTCATCCGGGGATCGCCCGCAAGGCTTCCTGTTGAAACAGAACTACCCCAATCCCTTCAATCCCTCAACACGGATCGATTATCAGATTCCCGCAGCCGGAAAGGTCAGCCTCAGAATCTTCGATGTCCTTGGAAGAGAAGTCGGCGATCTGGTCCATGAAGATCAGGCCGGTGCAGCGTACTCCGTCATCTGGAACGCGTCCTCGCTGGCGAGCGGGGTCTATTTCTACCGCCTGACTGTAACCACCGACAAGGGAAAGCTCTTCACGGAGACAGAAAGCCTCACGCTTCTGAAATAGCTCCTGAGAACATGGCGCGCCGCCACTGAAGGCGCCGGACGGGCGAAGAGAGCGACGCCGTCATCCGGGGAGCGGCAGACTGGAGTGCGCAGGTTGGAGATCTTGCGGAATCCTCGTATATTGGGGTTGCTTTTCCCTCCATGCTTCTTCATGTTGGATTGACTTTCGATAGGAGCATCCCCATGCGAGCTACTTCCCTGGTGATGGTACTTGTTCTTGCGGGCACTGTAGGTCTCTGCGGCTGCGGGAAATCTGCCGAGCAGAAGAGACTGGAAGCCGACCTCAACTCGCAGATCATGAAGGGCCACGAAGTTCTGATGGAAAAGACGAAGCAGGCTGCGGTGCTGCTCACCCAGCTGGATTCCGCAATTGCCATCAGCGATTCCCTGATCAAGGAGCATCCGAACGGGACCGGCGGACTCACGAGCAGCGACCTGATCGCCGCACGCGATAAAGTGGAAGGCTCAAGGAGCGCGCTGGATTCCTGGATGCAGGGTCATACGCCGTACAACGAAGGGATCAAGCACGAGAGGGCGATGGCGCAGTTGCAGACCGACCTGAATGCGCTGACACAGGTCGGAGACCAGATGGACACAGCAATCGTCAATGCAACCAAGGCGATCGCCGTTCACAGGGAGTTCGTGAACACCCTGTCCGCGGGCGGGCCCAAGAGCAGGAGAAAGTGAGGGGCCGGTTGCGCCTTTCCGCATGTCCCGGTTCAAGCTCCATATCGAGTACGACGGCACTCGCTACTCAGGCTGGCAGGTGCAGAAGAACGCCCGGACGGTCCAGGGGGAGCTGTTGACCGCTGGCAGGAGCGTGTTCGGGAGCAGCGAAGTCGACATTCAGGGTGCGGGGCGGACCGATGCCGGCGTTCACGCACTGCATCAGGTGGCACACCTCGAAGTCCGGACGATGCTCGCCCCGGAAATCATCCGAATGAAGGTCAACGACCTCCTCCCCCCCGATATCAACCTCCTGGAGGTGGAGAAGGCTCCCGCCGAGTTTCATGCCCGGCATGACGCCCGCGCACGGCGCTATCTGTACAGGATCTCACGGCGCCGGACGGCATTCGGCAAGCACTACGTCTGGTGGGTGAAGGATCCCCTGGACGCCGGCCGCATGCGGGATGCCGCACGCCACTTCGTCGGCATGAAAGACTGGCGCGGATTCACCGACGCCGACCCTGAGCAGACTTCCACCCGCGCGTTGATCGACAGCGTGTCCATCGAGGAAGATGCCGACCTGATCCTGATCAGAGTCACGGGCTCGCACTTCCTCTGGAAACTCGTCCGGCGCATTGTCGGAGTCCTGGTCGAGGCCGGCCGGGGCACAATCTCGCCGGAACAGATCTCCGGGCTGTTCTCGAGTACCAGCGGGTTTCCCTCCCACCATACTGCACCCCCCTCAGGCCTATTCCTCGAAGATGTCGCCTACGATTCCCCGCCTCAAACCTCTGTCGGCATCAGAGGCAACAGGCTCTTTGTTGACGATCCCGGGAACAAGGGTAAGGACCCATCATGGCAGAAAACAAAATCATCTTCTCGATGGTCGGCGTCGGGAAGGTCTTCAAACCGAACAAGCAAGTCCTGAAAGACATCTACCTCTCATTCTTCTACGGCGCCAAGATCGGTGTGCTCGGGCTCAACGGCGCCGGCAAGAGTTCGCTCCTGAGGATCATCGCAGGGATCGACAAGGACTATCTTGGAGAGATCACCGTCCAAAAGGGGATCACCTTCGGCTACCTGCCCCAGGAACCGGAGCTCGATCCTGCCAGGACAGTGAAGGAACTTGTTGAGGAAGGGGTGCAGGAAACCGTGAGGCTCCTCAAGAAATTCGAGGAGGTGAGCGGCATGATGGGAGAGCCGGACGCGGACTTCGATGCTCTCCTTGAACAGCAGGGAAAACTCCAGGAGGAAATCGACCACCGGAACGCCTGGGACCTGGACAGCAGGCTCGATCAGGCGATGGATGCGCTCCGGTGTCCGCCGCCCGGCACCCCGGCCAGTGTGCTTTCCGGAGGCGAGCGCCGCCGCGTGGCGCTTTGCCGGCTGCTCCTGCAGGAGCCGGATGTGCTGCTGCTCGATGAGCCGACGAACCACCTCGACGCCGAATCCGTAGCCTGGCTCGAACAGCACCTGGCGCGCTATCCTGGAACGGTGCTTGCGGTCACCCACGACAGATACTTTCTGGACAATGTGGCCGGCTGGATTCTGGAGCTCGACCGCGGCGAGGGGATTCCGTTCCAGGGCAACTACTCAAGCTGGCTTGAGCAGAAACGCCAGCGACTTTCCGTGGAGGAGAAACAGGAATCCAAGCGGCAGAGAGCCCTCGCCCGCGAGCTGGAGTGGGTGAGGCTTAATCCGAAGGGACGTCACGCCAAGAGCAAGGCCCGCATTGCGGCCTATGAACAGATGCTCGCCGACGACACCGCGAAGCGGAACGAAGAGATGGAGATTTACATCCCGCCCGGACCGCGCCTCGGAAACGTGGTCATCGAGTCCCGGCACGTCGCCAAATCCTTCGGGGACATTTTGCTCTGCGACGACATGAGTTTTATGCTTCCGCCCGGCGGCATCATTGGAGTCATCGGACCCAACGGCGCAGGGAAGACCACGCTGTTCCGGATGATCATCGGACAGGAAAAGCCCGATGCGGGCGAGCTGGTTACCGGCGAGACCGTGACCCTGGCGTATGTGGATCAGAACCGGCCTCTCGACCCCGACAGGACGATCTGGGAGGAGATCTCCGGCGGTGAGGAGATGATCAGCCTGGGGCGCCGGGAGGTGAACTCCCGGTCATATGTTGCACGGTTCAACTTCAGCGGAACGGACCAGCAGAAACTGGTGGGGAGACTTTCCGGCGGGGAGCGGAACCGCGTGCACCTGGCCAAGGTGCTCCGCACAGAGGCCAATGTGCTGCTGCTGGACGAACCGACGAACGACCTGGATATCAACACTCTCCGCGCACTTGAGGAAGCCCTCTCCAACTTCGCCGGCTGCGCGGTCGTCATCTCCCACGACCGCTGGTTCCTCGACCGCATCGCGACACACATCCTGGCATTCGAGGGAGACAGCAAGGTCATATGGTTCGACGGGAATTACTCGGAGTATGAGGCGGGCCGCAAGAAACGGCTCGGGATTGAGGCCGAGCGGCCCCACCGCATCAAATACAAGCCGCTTGTCCGCTAGGGAGAGTGCCTGCGTCGCCGGGGCGGCTGGGAGATTCCCGTTGCTCCAGGCAAGTTCAGAAAGCGGGGATTGATACCCTGAAGATGCCACTGCGGCCGGAACGAGGTGAGGGAAAAGCTCATGAGAACCCGGGGCAACGGCGAGGAACCAGGGGCACACACACCACGCACAGACAAGACAGGATCATGAAGGCTGGAACAGAACCTCACCGGCACTCAGGGCTCCCCGCTCTACACGCCTCGTTCCTTCACAGGATAATCTTCGCGCTGGCGACAGTTCTTGCATGCGCGAATTCCTGGGGTCAGCCCATCGTCACCCGCATCGATCCGCCCAACTGGTGGGGAGGGATGCATCTGGACACTGTCAGGCTCCTTCTGTACGGGAGGCAGCTCGACGGCATCCGCGTGGTAAGCACATCCGGCGGGATCCGCGTGCTCAGGGTGATCCCGGCCGCCTCCCCGGGACACGCGTTTGTCGATATCCGCGTTCTCCCGCAGGCGGCGGGCTCATCGCACAGACTCCTCGTGCTTCGAGGCCGCGACACTGCCGTCGTCGCTTACCCAGTCCTCCGCCGCGTGGCGGCCGGCGGACGCTACGGGGGATTCTCTCCGGCAGACGTACTTTACCTGATTATGCCGGACCGCTTCGCCGACGGCGACACTGCGAACGGCACCGTGCCCGGAATGACGGACACCCTCCAGCGCACACAGCCCTTCGGGAGGCACGGAGGGGACATCCAGGGAATCATCGATCACCTGGAGTACCTGGCCGGGCTTGGCGTGACGGCGCTCTGGATCAATCCGCTCGTTGAGAACAACATGCCGGCGTACAGCTATCACGGATACTCGGCCACAGACCTGTACCGTGTCGATCCCCGGTTCGGCACCAATGCGCTCTACGGCAGGCTCGTCCTCGAGGCGCACAAGCGGAATCTCAAGATCATCATGGACCATGTGTCGAACCATATCGGCTCCTCCCACCCATGGATGAGAGACCTCCCGACCCTCACATGGATCAACGGCTCCATGTCCTCTCACCAGATGACGCACCACGTCAAGGTGTCCCTGATCGATCCGCATGCCGACAGCTCGACGCAGGAGAACCTGGTCCAGGGGTGGTTTTCGGGAGATATGCCCGACTTGAACCAGAAGGACGCTTCTCTGGCGGCATACATCATCGAGAATACGATATGGTGGATCGAGTCGAGCGGAATTGACGGCATCCGGGAAGACACGTATCCTTACGCCGACCCGCGCTTCATGGAACAATGGTGCGGTGCCATCCTTCGAGAATATCCGCGCTTCAGCATCGTCGGGGAGGTCTGGACCGGCGAGCCGGTGTTTCTGGCTCCTTTCCAGCGCGGGAGCCGGCCGGCCCCTGGGGTTCACGGGGCGCTTCCCTCGGTCACTGACTATGGACTGTTCGACGCGATGACGAAGGTCTTTGGCGGCAAAGAGAGCATTTACGGGGTCTATGAATGCCTGGCGAAAGACGGGTTGTACCCGGACCCCGGGAGTCTCATGACATTTCTGGACAACCATGATGTCCGCAGGATCCTGGCGGTGACCGCAGGGGACACCGCAAGAACGCGGCTCGCGCTGACGCTGCTTTTGACCACGCGCGGGATCCCGCAACTCTTCTATGGGACTGAACTCGCCATACGGGGAGGAGACGACCATGGAACGATCAGGGCCGATATGCCAGGGGGCTTTCCCGGAGACAGCCGGAATGCGTTCACACGTGAAGGGAGGACTGAGGGAGAGAACGCCATGTTTGAATTCATCAAAGGGCTGTTGACCGTGCGGTCACACCACCCCGCCCTGCAGGGAGGGACCCTCATCCAGTATCCCCCTGTCGATGAGGTCTACGTGTACTTCCGCGAGGCGCCCGGCGACACCGTGATGGTGGTACTCAACAACGGGACGCAGGAGAATGAGCTGAACCTCAGACAGTACGACAACCGCCTCCATCAAGCAGGGCGGCTGTACGACCTTCGGTCCGGCGAGGCTGTCCGCCTTGACGAGAAAAGGACGATTTCGGTGCCCGCTCACACAGGAGTCGTCCTGGGAACCGGCGCACGATCTTCCGGCAGATGAACTGACCCGTCAACTTCGGGTGATGCTGATCGGAATTCCCCTCTCCCCGGTCGTGCGCCCTGGAGCGCAGCCCGCGGGTGTCCCCACCGCACTGCAATCCCCCAGCATGGAAGCCAAGGAAGACGGTTCCCCGCTCCGATGGCAGCGGAGAGAGTTCCAGGCCTCTCCGGCCGGCGAGGCTACTTTGAAGGACCTCTCACCTGGTTGATATGCTGTGCCAGGAGGGACCGCTGATCCGGAGTGAGGCCGGCGAGCTCCTGGATCGAGGTGTACTCATCCAGCGCCTCACCGCGGAGACGCGCCAGCTCGAGTGACCGGGCAACAATGAAGCGCCGGTCAAAGCTCCCGTGGGTATCGGGGTAGAGGCGGAACAGTTCCATCCCTTTCAGTGCGCAGGTAGAGTAGAAGCCATTGTCGAACAGTACGCGCACACCATTCCACTCCTGGACACCGGAAACGGGATCGTTTTCTGCGAGCGCGGGCGCCTGCTCCCTGTTGGCTCCATGAACCACGGCGGCGTTCGGGGCAGCCGGGTCGTCGGTCGGGCGGTAGGACGACCCTCTGACCTTCTCCATCGTGAGCTTGAGCATGAGCTCTTCAGGAGTGAGGTCCCTGATATCGGCAACGTCCACCATGACGTTGGCAGGAAGCGTAATCCTCCTCTGCGGCTGCGTCGCGGCAAGGAGGACCACCGAGCCCCGCGGTCCTGTCTTCATGGTGTCGTCGGGCTTCAGGACGTCTCCTCGAGCAACGGTCGTCCACTGTTCCGTGACCCCATGGCGGATGCTGACATCCCCCTGGATACTCTGGATGGAAACACCCTGGGCGCATACTGTGGCGGCTGCCAGGAACACCGCGAGAATGATGGCCCCGAGTACTCTCGCATATGATTTCATGTGACGTTCTCCCTGCATCGTCGTGACTCTTCGTATTTTCGCCAACCAAAAGCTCCCTTCCTTCATGCAGCACTGATGCTGCCGTCCCCTGCAGCTCCGAAAGGATCTGCACCCGAGCAGGCTGATTCAGGGAGGTCATCCCTTCCGTTCGGGACGCGGTGGATGCGGTGTACGGCTCATGGTCCGGGTGCGGGTCATTCCACATCCACCAGTTTCACCCAACGCCTGGCCATTCCGAGGTGCACTTCCACATCATCGTAATACTCATTCGCTCCGGCGCGCCATGCTTCTTCGAACCCCTTCATGGTCAGTGTAGTTTCCACCGGAATCCAGACGCTTTCCCTGCCTTCATGGTTCTTGCGGACCACGTACCGTTTCGAGTTCTGTGCAATGTTCGATGCAAACCGCGGATCCAGGCCCGTATCGAAGATCAGGTAGATGTGAGCATCGTGCGGTGCACCGGGCGGGACCACATCCACAAATGCCGTCGCGATGCCGATGCTTGCCAGGAGCGATGCGAAGCATACGGTCATGTCGTCGCAGTCGCCGCCCCTCAACCGCAGAGTCTCATCGGGGTATTGGACATAGTCGGCGCTCAGCTTCGGATCGTTCACATAGACCAGTTTCCCCGCAAATGCATTGAAAAGCGCCTTTGCCTTGCTGAACAGCTCCAGCCCTCCGGCTGCAAGCGAATCGCGCTTCTGCAGCAGGATATCCCGCGTCGTGCGCAGCACATCAGGATCGCCGGGCCGCACGAAGTACCGGAGAGACTCCGCATCGCCGTCCCAGTCATTCCGTCCGCGCACCACCACGCGGGTCTGGGAGCGGTCTTCTTCTTCGCCGAGCGGAGCCGCGCTGACGGTCACGTTTCCCTCCCGGACAGAAACCGAGGCGACATGCCGCAGGTTGTCGTTGAACACTGCCAGCAGCGGGATGTCGGCTTCTTCACCCGGACGGAGCACAGTCGCCGCCGATTCGGTGGGTCCGTCCATCAGTCGATCGATGAAGAAAGCCGCCTTCGCCTCCACAGGTGAAGACCCCACGTTTCGCACGCGGACCTTCCCGAGAGGGCGGTAGGCAAAGGTTTGGGAGGTCGCCGGATAGACCTCTCCCTGCATCGCCACTTCGACAATCCGGATCATCTGCTCGTGCACGTTGCCGAACGAGAACCGGAGTCCGCAGCTCAGCCGGTCGGCGGCGAAGGTATTCAGGCCGACGGTGCTGATCGCCGAGCCGCTGAGATCAGACGCCGCGATGCTTCTTCCCCGGTTTCCCTGATTCGTGAAATGCAGGAACGAGATGTCCAGATCCAATGGACCGACGGACCAGCCTGCGCCCCCCGCCACGGCCATAAGGGATGGAGACTGGTCCTTGTCGACATAGGCCGAGGCACGGAGAGCCAGGGCGGGATACGGCCGCCATTCGGCTCCTGCCGCCCCGGTGCCGAGGGTCCCCGCCGCAACGGCCATATGCAGCGACGGCAGCACCGGGAAATGAAGGCCGGCTTCCACCGAAGCCTGGTCCGGCCGTTCGTAGATCCCGGACTCATCGGGAAGATGGGTTCCGGGAATAAAGGGAATTCCGCGGCCGACGAGTGAAAACTCCAGATCGGAAACCGGCCGCCACCGGAGACCAACGTCCAGAAACCATGACGTCCGCCTCGCCTCGTTCGGAACCGTGACGATTGTCGTGTCCACGATCTGGAGCTGGGGATCGCTCACTAGCGCCGTGCGAACACGGCCCGCAATCCCCGCAGAAAAGCCGGGCGACAGGGAAACGGCGTATGCGACGGCAAAGGGCTCCGTGTACGTGATCTTTCTGTCGGCAGCAATGTCAAGTCCTCTGATCTTCACTACGGACGGGAGCACAAAATCCATCTCCGCTCCCGGTGAATACTGAAGGGCCAGTGCGTGCCGGTCGAGCAGTCGCTTGCCGAGTGCGACCCCGTCGAAGACGAAACCGCCGCCGGTCCGGGGAAGCGATGTGACGATCTCCGCGTCCCAGTCGCGCATGCCAGGCAGGCTGGCGGGGTTTGCAAGGAATTCCCGGATGTCCCCACCCACGGGCGCATAGGCGCCCAGTGCCAGTCCTCTCGGTGAATACAGAGGTTGGCCGTATGCCAGGGAACACACCATGCCGAGCGCGAGCGCCGCCCGGCAGGGGGTCAACACGGCATGGTGCAAGAGGAGATCCTACCGGAGTTCGACATAGCTGTTGTACACCGACGCCGCCTGGGCCAAGACATTCCCCTTAAACCGGGTCACGAGAGCGCCTTCTTTCCTGTTCGCAAGCACGAACGTGAAAACGAAGGAGCGGTCGTGTGGCAGGGCCCTGAGGACCTTCACGGGGATCCGGGCATGTCCGACATTCGCCAGAGGGGTGAGTTTCAGGACTGGCCGGGACTTTCCCGTGATGGAGTCTCTTGCACTGACATAGATTGTCATCGCTCCGGCGCCGTTCCAGCGGAGGACCAGGTCCTGATTCCGCGGAACCACGCTCCCCCCTGCCGGAGAAGATACGGAGATCGCAGGGGGGATCTGGACGGAGACATCGATTGCACCGATGATGTCGGCACCGGCCCGCCACGACATGACCGAGCCGGGCACCATATTCACTTCGCCGACGTACTCCGTACCGAAAGCTTCGCCGCGCACCAGATGCGGGACGGGGAGCATGGCGGAGCCGTTGATGGTCAGGGACAAGAGCGATGCCGGCCGCATGATCATGAGGCCAAAGTAGCCGACAGGCCTGTTCCTGAAGAGGTAAGGGCGCGATGTATCGGTGAACACGACTTTCGAGAGCGTCTTCGACACCAGGATGGAGCCATGGTCGAACGTCGCACGGGTGACCAGCATGAAGCCGGGGAACCGCGCTTCATCTTCGGGTGTCACCGCGGTCGAGTCGATCGCGTTCTCGTACGCCGAGGTATCCGCCGCCGCCAGGGGGGTGACATCCACCTGCTCTCCGTCCTGCGTCACATCCACTTCTGTGGGATGCTGACAGCCACAGGCCGTCAGAAGGAGGAGGAGCGCGAGAGTGGATACCTGTTTCATTGGTGCTGTCAGTGAAGAGGTGCAGTGTGCAATTAGCCGAAAACCTGCATGATCTGCAACTTTGCGTGTAATCACGAAGGATCCCGGGGACGGGACTTCCCAGCCCGGAACCCTCGTGCATCGTTATCGGCTGTTTGCTCTTCCCCCGATCTCTCGGAAAGAAGGACCCACGCATCATCCTCTGCCGCTGTGTCTTCGAGGAGTTCTCGAAGACACAGCCGAAGGACGCGGAGCGTTGAGCCGATGACCGTCAGTATCCCCATTATGCGCAGGTCCCGTTATGCTGATTCCACCGCCAGTTCATAGCATCCTGTACGGGATACCCCACCAGCTTGCCGAATACGGGAGGGTATCGTCATAGAGCGTCGCCTTTGTCAGGGCATCGACGCCGACGTTCAGCGATCCGACTCCCATGCGCGGGACGATGTGCTTCACATACACCTTGGTGTAGAAACCTCCGGCATCCGGGCCGCTCTGTGACACCAGCGCCATCGGCGTGCGGCCGAAGCGGGGCGAGCCGAATCCGTGTCGCAGCACCACCAAGTCCGTGTCCGCGGACTGCGACATCACGGTCGCGCTGACGGAGAGCGAATCGCCGGCAGTGAATTGAGGAACATCGGCCCGGCCGCCATGGAACATCTTCAGCCACTGGTAGCGCAGCCAGGTTGCCTCTGGATCGGTGACCGTCAGGGTGTCCCCTCCGCCAATGAGCATGATTTGCGTGATCCGGATGGCGTTCCCGGCAGGCGGCGGAGTGGTTTGACCGCTCACAAGAGAGGCGGCGACAGGGACCCAGTTCAGCCAGTACTTCTTCGCATCGCGGGCCATGCGGCGGAATACCACGTTTCTCCCGGAGGTATCGGTGAAGGACTTCATGATCACCGTGTCGACCCCGCCGATGGTCGTCTTGATCTTGAGCATGCCGTTGATGACCCGGCTCACGTGTACAACGGACATGGTGTCGCCCGATTGAACCGTAGCGCTTGTGGTTCGTGTCACCGAGGTCACAAACCGACCCCAGCGAAGCGGAGTGATCGCTGCGTCCGTCTTCTGGAACGCGTCGTTGTAGTCAGTCGGCGCCATCGTCTGATCCGCGAACGCTTTTTCATCATTGGTGACGAACTCGTCGGTCGCGGCGAAGTACTGCATAGCAGACTGTTCATTAGACACACCGCTGGGGGGCTGGTTTGAGTCCGGACCTCCGTCGATGCTGTTTTTCTGACAGCCGGAGATGATCATACCGGCCGCCAGTGCGATTCCCCCGATGATACCCCATGCCTTCTTCATGCTGCTTCTCCCTGACTGTTGGTTAATGATATGCATGTTCTTCGATTGACAGACGATCCGGAGTCTTTCCATCGTGGTAGTATTACAATCAGCATGCCAGATCCTTACAGCGCTTCCGGGGAGCCGTCAAGGGGCGAAAACGGACCGGAAGTGGGTCCTTGTGAGGCCAAAGAGGAGTGATCAAATCGCAGGAAGAGTTCCTGCGGCACTTGACCAGGCTCTCAAGGTGAGACAGCTGAGGGTGTCGAGGGAGGGAAAAATGAAAGCGGCTCTGGCGGCCCGGATTCGGGGATCGACTTGGTGCGCGGATCAACGAGTCGGAAAGGAGAAGTGCGGGAACTATGGGGAGAAGCGCGGGAAGGGAGTTTCCCAGCGGCTTCCTATTCCTCGATCCGCCAGAGCCCCCGGTAAAAGGCTTCGCCAACCTGCTCGACGACCGGGTGATAGCGTTGGGGGAGGTTCTTGGTTTTTGGTCTGAGGGCTGTGCGGGATGTCTCCCATGGCTGGGACTGATCGATGGCGGAGGCGATATTGAGAAGGTATTCGTTGAGCCGCTTCTGTACTCGATCGAGGATGGCCTCGTCCGTGGACAGGGCAATGCGGCGCGCGGCGTCGCCAACATTGTATTCGGCCTCGGCAAAGATGCGGAGACATTCGCCCCTGAGGTATTCCGCCACCGTACCCCTGTTCAGACCTCCGAGCTCCGCGGCGGTATCGGAAACCGAGCTGCGCGAGAAGCCCTTCGCACGCACCAATTCCACCACCTGGTCGTGCACAGGCACCGCACCCCGCAGCGCTGCGGCAAGCTCATCCGGGAGGTCGCGCGCGGCAATCATGGCCCGGTTCTCGGCCTTTGCCATCAGGACCGCCCTTTTGACCGAGCTCTCCAGTTCCCTGACATTGCCGGGCCAGGAATGGGACTGCAGGATTTCGATGACCCCTTTTGAGGCCGTCACCCCTCCGCCCTCGCGCTGCAGGAAATGGCGGAGCAGGAGAGTCACATCTCCCGGCCTGTCGCGCAGGGGCGGCAGCGAGATGGTGAGAACGTTGAGGCGATAGTACAGGTCCTCGCGAAACCCTCCCCGGGAAACCTCTTCGCGGAGATCCTTGTTCGTTGCCGCGACGACGCGGACGTCCACGCGGACAGTCTTCGAACCCCCCACCCTCTCGAACTCCCCTTCCTGGAGAACGCGCAGCAGCTTCA
>PMBF01000038.1:0-61212 GCA_003152875.1 Ignavibacteriota bacterium
CGGTGACCTGCAGGACCCCCCTGAGGTCCTGCCGCAGTTCATCGAAAAGTGGAAGGAAGTGTTCGAGGTTGTCTATGCCGTCCGGCGCAGGCGCAAGGAAAACCTCCTGAAGCGGCTGGCATACGCCGCCTTCTACAGGATTCTGCGGAAGGTGTCGTATCTGAGCATACCTCTTGATTCGGGGGACTTCTGCCTCATGGACAGAAAGGTTGCCGACGTGATGCGGGGGCTTCCGGAGAGGACGCGTTTCGTGCGTGGCCTCAGGACCTGGGCCGGCTATCGGCAGACCGGACTCGAGTACGAGCGGGAAAAGCGGCATGCGGGCAAACCGAAGTACACTTTCGGTAAACTGCTGAAGCTGGCTTACGACGGCATCGTCGCGTTCTCGGATGTTCCCCTGCGGCTCGCAATCTATCTCGGCCTGGGGTCCGCGGCAGCGGCGTTCCTGGGGGGCCTGCTGGTGGTCTATGAGAAGGTGACGAACAACGTTCCGGTGGTCGGCTGGACCTCCACAATTGTCACGCTCCTCTTTCTGGGAGGCATGATCCTGACAACACTGGGCATCATCGGCGAGTATATCAGCAGGATCTACGAAGAAGTGAAACACCGCCCGCTGTATATCATTCGCGAGCGGATCGGGGTGTAGATGGACGACCAGGCGTACAGCCTCCAGTACCGGGTGGAAAAGGAACACTGGTGGTACAGAGCGCGCACAGAGATCCTCCTGCGGTACCTCGAGCATCGATTGAAGGGCCGGCGCGATGTGAGGATCCTGGATATCGGGTGCGGGACGGGCGCCCTGCTCGAGGCGCTGGCCGGGCGCTATCAGACCGCCGGGGTGGAGCCCTCGGAGCGTGCCGTGGCCTTTTGCCGCGCGCGCGGCCTCTCCATGGTTCGCAAGGGGACCCCAGAAACCTACCTGCCCGATCAACCGGCGGATGTGGCAACCATGTTCGATGTTCTGGAACATATCCCTGACGACACCGGAACTCTCAGGAGGGTGCACGGCTTCCTGAACCCCGGAGGTCACCTCCTGCTTACCGTTCCAGCCTACCGGTTTCTCTGGTCGCCTCAGGATGACATCGTGCATCACCAGAGGCGGTACACTGCGCGGCCTCTGCGTAAGGTCGTAGAGGCTGCAGGGTTCACCGTGCTTCATATGACCTATTTCAATTCGATCCTTTTCCCCGCGGCGGTCATCCGGCGCCTGACCTCGCGAGTCGTCCCGGAGCGCCCCCTGCGTGACCTGGAGGTTCCGAACCCGGTCCTGAACCGGTGCCTGTATGCCGTGTTCTCCCTGGAACGCCACGCCGTGCCGTTCGCGAGGCTTCCGTTCGGCCTCTCCCTGTTATGCTGGGCAGGAAAGGTTTGATCTCACTTGTGAACAAGGAGCCCCTGCCATGAAGGTCGTGATCCTCTGCGGTGGACAGGGTACGCGGCTGCGTGAGCATACCGAGACCCTGCCGAAGCCTATGTGTGCCATTGGCGACCAGCCTCTGATCTGGCATATCATGCGGATCTACGCGCACTTCGGCGTCAAGGAGTTTGTGCTCTGTCTGGGCTACAAGGGATGGAAGATCAGGGAATACTTCCTCAACTTCCGGTCGATGACCAGCGACTGGACAATCTGTCTCGGCGACGCCGGCATCACGTATCATGATCCTCTCGTTGAAGCCGACTGGACCGTGACGCTTGCCGAGACGGGAGAGGACACGATGACCGGCGCGCGAATCTGGAAGGTCCGGAAATACCTGGAGGGCGACGAACCGTTCTGCGTCACCTATGGCGACGGCGTTGCCGATATCGATGTCCGGAAGCTCATCGCCTTTCACCGCGAGCAGGGGACCGTGGGGACTATCACCGCGGTCCATCCCGTCAGCCGCTATGGCCAGGTGCAGTTTGCGGGCAACAAAGCGCTGGGCTTTCAGGAGAAGGCGTTCGACGAGGCAGAGTGGGTGAACGGCGGTTTCATGGTCTTCGACGGCACGCGGGTCTGGGAGTATTTTAACGACGACAAGAACCTCGTCCTAGAAAACGGTCCTCTCCCGGCAATGGTGGAGGCAAAGCAGCTGTCGGTCTATCGTCACGGAGGCTTTTGGATGGGGATGGACACGGCACACGAATTCACGCTCCTGAACGATCTGTGGAAGAGCGGCCAGCCGCCCTGGAGGATCTGGGACGTTTGAGAATCCTCATCCTGAGTACAGCCTACCCGCTGCGGGGAGGTATCGCGCATTTCAACGCGCTGCTGGCACGCGCCCTAGCCTCCCGGCATGACGTGCAGACCATTACCTTCAAGAGGCAGTACCCTGCCTTCCTCTTTCCGGGCAGGAGCCAACAGGAACAGGACGATCAGCCCCCCGCGCCGCCGGCCCCGCAGTTGATGGACTCCATCAACCCGATCAATTGGTTCGCCGTCGGAGCCGCGGTGCGCCGGCTTCAGCCGGATCTGATCATCTTCAAGTACTGGCTTCCCTTTTTCGCTCCCTGCTTCGGTACTATCGCGCGAGTGGCGAAACATGGCACCCGGACGAAATCCCTGGTCGTCTGCGACAACGTGGTTCCGCACGAGCACAGGCCCTTCGACAGTATGTTCACGCGCTATCTTTTTTCCGCAACGGATTTCTTCATCGTTCAATCCCGCGCGGTGGAACGCGATCTGATCGCGTTCAATCCCGGGGCCGTCTACCGCTACACGCCCCATCCGGTCTACGAGATCTTTGGCGAGGCGATCCCCTGCGACGAAGCTCGCCGGCTCCTCGGTATCACGGCCTCGCGAGTCCTGCTCTTCTTCGGCTATGTCCGCCGCTACAAGGGACTGCATGTCCTGCTCGATGCACTGGCTCGCGTCCTTCCCGGCCTGGAAGTCCTGCTGCTGGTGGTCGGCGAGTTCTATGAGGACGAGCGTCCCTACCGGTCGCAGATCACCGCCCTCGGCCTGGACAGCCATGTGAGCCTCCACGCACGCTATGTGTCCAATACGGAGGTCTCCCGGTATTTCTCCGCCGCGGATGCGGTGGTCCTGCCGTATCTGTCCGCAACTCAGAGCGGCATTGCCCAGATCGCATACAACTTCGATGTCCCGGCCATCGCCTCGGATGTCGGCGGTCTCGCGGAAGTCGTGCAAGATGGAGTAACGGGATTCGTGGTGCCGCCNNAACGTGGCCGTCGAGAAGCACCGCTACTCATGGGGCAGCATGGTGCGGGCGGTTGAGGAGATGGCGGGGATTTGACGGAATCCTCAAGGAGCACTTCAGACAGTGAAGCCCGCGGCTCCCAGCCCTCCATCGGATCGTAGCCCTGAAGAGCCCTCCACGCGATGACCATCCTGCCTGAGATCCGGTTCACGGCTTGTGGCGGCTGCGGCGGGAATTCCACTATGGAAGCAGAAGAAGGTCAAGAGCAGATGGCACGCCCGCATGTGACCGTGGTACTGGTGAATTGGAACGGCCGGTCGGTGACGATCGACTGTCTTCGTTCCCTGCAGTCTGCGTCATATCCGGGGCTCAGCACGGTTGTCGTGGACAACGCCTCGACGGACGGCTCCGTCGAGGCCATCCGCGCCGAGTTCCCCGGCATCGGTCTGCTGGTCATGTCCGAAAACCTCCGTTTTGCCGGCGGCAACAACGTGGGAATCCGGAAGGCCCTGGATGAGGGGGCGGACATGGTAATGCTCCTGAACAATGACACCGTCGTGGACCCTCACTTCGCAGACTTCCTGGTGGAGCGTCTGGAGAACGATCCTCGCTGCGGCATGACATGTCCCAAGATCCTGTACGTTGACGATCCGCAGCGGATCTGGTTTGCCGGGGGAGCAGTGTCGATGTGGTCCGGCACCATGCGCCACATCGGCATACGAGAGGTGGACCACGGACAGCACGATCTCCCGCATCCTACCGCCTATGCCACCGGATGCTGCATCCTTGCGCGCGCCGAGGCGATCAGGAAGGTCGGATTGCTGGACGAGACATATTTCATGTATGCCGAGGATGCGGATTGGTCGCTCCGTTTTCGGCGTGCGGGATATACGATTGTGTACGAGCCTCGGGCAAAGGTGTGGCACAAGCTGTCCGTCAGTGCCGGCGGACACCTGTCATGGTTCAAACTGACTCACAAGGAGCTCAGCAGTCTGCGTTTCTTTGCCCGTTATGCGCGATGGTACCACTGGCTCGTCTTTCCGTGGCTGCATATTGCCGCAACGGTCTGGACCGCCGTCAGGTACNNGGGAGGGGTCGTCGATCGTGGAATTGGGCCGGCATCTGGGAAAAGGGATCTGGGGGCTCGCAGACAAGGCCTTGCCGGTGGTGTACGGCCTGGGCTACGTGTTGCTGGTCATCCGGGTATTGCCGGAGGTGGAATTCGGCAACTGGGTTCTGCTGCAGGAGATATTCCTCCTGGTTTCCGGCCTGGCTACCGCCTTCGCCCTGAATCCCCTCCTGAAGTACGCGGCGGAAGCAGGTGAGGACCATCGCGATACCATCAGCGCCGCTGTACTCATGAACGGTGGGTTTCTCGTCACAGTGTCGGTGCTGCTCAATGCCTTCCGCCAACCGCTCGGGATGATGTTCCACTCCGGCGGGCTCGGTGACCTGATGGTCTATCTCCCTGCGATGCTGGCAGCGTCATTCATCCGGAATCTTGCCCTTGTCCTCCTCCAGTCCCGCTTCATGGTCCGCGAACAGTTTTATACCGATGCCGTTCACTTTCTGGGCGCGCCCTTCCTCACGTGGATCTGGTCGCGCCTGCACCTGTTCGATCAGGCGGTCGACCTTGTGTTTATCAATATCCTGTCGCTTTCGTGCTCTTCGCTTGTCGGCCTGTTCTACACCCGCGGGATTGTGCGCCTCACGGCGAGGCCTGCGCAGGGCCCTTTGCGCAAGGTGTGGAGCTATGGGGTCTATTCGCTGGGCGGCATCCTGAGCACGCTCTTCAGCGGCCGTGCGGATTCCTTTGTTCTTGCCGCCTTCACCGGNNATCGTGGTGGAGAAATCCCTTCTGTTCGGAACCGTGGCGATGATTCCGGTATTCCTGATCTTTTTCTTTCTGGCCGAGCCGCTCGTCCTGGCGGTCTACCAGGGACGCTATCTCGCGGGCATCCCGCAGCTGCAGCTCTTTGCCCTGATGGCGTTCTTCATCCCTGCACTGGCGGTCGCCACCAGCACGCTGCTCGGGCTTGGAGAGGCCCGCATTGGGTTCGTGCTGGGCATTCAGACGCTGGCCGCGGCCGTCATACTCTACCTGGTGCTTATCCCGCTGCTCGGCATCACCGGTGCAACGCTGGGATACATCCTCTCCTCGATCGCCCTGTGCTGGCTTGCAATGCGGCAGCTCCGCCGGTTCGTGCCGTTTACTGCCGGCGAAGTCCTTCGACGGTGGCGGGATATTTATGCCTATGTCCGAAAATGGGCCATGCGTGGGAAAATGGACTCGCGCCGTGATCGTCATCCGTGACTTTTGGACCACTCAACTTCAGGGATGGAAACGCAGACAAGGAAAATAACGATCGACACGGCCGCGCTCTTCACGGGGCGAACAGTAGGCCTGCTCATTGGAGTCGTTCGCCTGAACTACCTGGCCACCTATCTGGGGGTCGCGAATTTCGGTGTAATGAATTTTGCCGTGTATTTCACCTCCCTCTTTCAACCGTTGTTCGAGCTTGGCCTTTCTCAGATCGTCACACGCGACCTGGCACGCGATCCATCGAGGACCACCAGCGTCCTGGGCAATGTCCTGGTTCTCAAAGTGCTGGTTGTCGGGGCCGCCGCCATCGTGATTGCCCTGGCGATGGTGTTTTCGGGATTTGACCGGACCACGAGCGTCGCGATCATGCTCACGACCGGAGCCCTCGCGATTAACGGACTCTCTTCAGTCTTTCTGGCCGCTTTGCAGGCGCACCGGAAAATGGTGTTCGTTTCGGTGGTGAATATCATCAATGACCTGACGCTTTCGTTCGCCATCATCATCCTTCTGCCCGCCGCCCCCGTGGTGAGCACGCCGCTGATCCTGAGCATGGCAGTGGCAGTGCTCAATCTTGGGGTCCTTGCTTTGCTCTCTGCCCGCCTCTTCGGTCAACCCGTCCTCAGGGCTGAACTGGCCGCCTGGAAGAGCTTCCTCCGGGAGGGGATGCAGATTGCGGTCGCTTCGCTCGGTGTGTCGATCTACGTATTCATAGGACCTTCCATTCTGAGGTACACGCGAGGCGACGTGGAGGTCGGCCTGTTCAGCGCAGGCTACAAGTTCATCTCGATATTCACGCTGCTGCCGGCTACCGTCAATCAGGTGGTATTTCCGATCTATTCTGCCTTCTTTGGCGACGCCCATCACAAGCTGGAGAAAGCGCTCTCGGATACGCTGAGGGTCCTGGCACTCCTGGCGATTCCCCTCGCCGCGGGAACCGCAATACTGGCTTCAAAAATCTTTCTGCTCGTCTACACCAGGCAGTATGATCCGGGAATCGTCGTTCTTCAGCTCATGGTGATGGGGAATATCTTCGGCTTTATGGACTGGGTGCTCGCGGCATTCCTCCTGGCCGGCCGCCGCCAGCTATTCCTGATGAAACTCTCCGTGGCGACTGGCCTGGGGGTCTTTCTGGGGGGCATGGTGCTCATTCCACGGTTTGGCTTTGTGACACTGCCAATGCTTTCCATTGCCACCGAACTTACGCTGTTCCTTTTTCAGATGCGGGAAGTCCACCGCATGGGTTATCACCCGCTTCACCCCTCGGCATTGCTCAAACCGATGCTGGGCGCGCTGGTGATGTCTGGTGTTCTCCTGATCGCTTGGTCATGGAGTATCTTCATCCTGGTTCCCATGGGTGCACTCGTCTATTTTGTCGCCATCATCATCCTCCGGGGTTTCGGGGAACAGGAGCGCAAGATACTGCAGGCAATCCTCAACAGGATCCCGGGGGTGTATCGCCCTTGACACGATCAATCCCTTACCTGGCATGAGCCAACTCCGCATCGCAATTGTGAGGGGTCCGAACCTCAATCGGTGGGAAATGCAGAATTTCCTCCCGCTTCAAAACGACTTTCGCCTTACCGGAATCACAAGCCTCCGGCACAATTTCTCAATCGACGAGATCCCGTTCGAAGTTCAATCGCTCTTCTCCGTCGGCCAGGCCCTGAGGTCTCGGTTCCTGCGGTCGGCTCTGGCCCGGCGATGGGGAGACTACCACGACCTTCAGGGGCTTTCGCGGGTCCTGGCCGGCTATGATATCGTTCATTCGGCCGAAACGTCCTACTACTGCACGTATCAGGCGGCAGTGGCGAAGAAGAGACAGGGTTTTAAGCTCGCCGTCACCGTGTGGGAGAACATCCCCTTCTCGATGAATTTCCCGGCCACACGGCGAATGAAAGAGGTGGTCAACCGCGAAACCGACCTCTTCATCGCCGTGACGGAACGATCCCGGCAGACCCTCATTCTTGAAGGCGCCCCTCCCGAGAGAGTGCAGGTCGTCATGCCCGGAGTGGATACTGCGCACTTCCACCCGCAGCGGCGTGATCCTGCGTTGGTTCGGAGGTTTGGCCTGGATGACAGTGACCTCGTCGTGCTCTTTGTGGCAAATCTCTACTGGGAAAAGGGGATCTTCGACCTCCTGGTCGCTTTTCGGAGGGTCTGGGATCGACTCGGCCGACCTGGCCGCCTGAAACTCCTGATTGCCGGGAAAGGCAAAGAACACGCAAGAATAGTCGAGTGGATTGGTCTGCTTGGTCTCACGGATCGAGCTTTGCTGATCGGCGGCCATCCGTACTCTCTCATGCCTGCAATCCACAGTCTTGCTGACGTCTTCGTTCTGCCGAGCATACCAACCCGTGCCTGGCAGGAGCAGTTTGGCTATGTGCTCGTGGAGAGCATGGCGAGCGGCAAGGCTGTTGTTACATCCAGGTGCGGTTCAATTCCCGAGGTTGTCGGAGAGGCAGCGGTCCTGACTGATCCGGCGGATTTCCTCGGTCTCACCACGGCGCTCGAGGATGTCCTCACCGATAGTGCCCGGAGAGAAGAACTCGGCAGACTTGGGCGGGAGAGAGCAATATCACAGTTTTCCATTGAACCGGTCTCCAAGAAACTCCGGTCGCTGTATTCCGCGCTCCTCTCTTGAGGCGCACCTTCCCGGTCGGCTACCTGTTACCCTGATGGGGGCTGTCATGGCGGAGCTGGCGGTGATTCTCGTGAATTTCCGTAGGACAGACGATACGATCGCCTGTGTGGCCTCGCTCGGCCTGAGTACATACCGGGACTTCATCGTCCTCGTTGTCGACAACGGCTCCGGGCCGGAAGCTGTCCAACGGCTCAGGATGGGATGTCCGGATGCCGTAGTCCTGGACAACGGGGCAAATCTCGGTTTTGCCGAGGGGAATAACGTCGGCATTCGGGAAGCCAGGGCACGAGGAGCTTCGCTCTATCTGCTGCTCAACAATGACACGGTCGTCGACTCCGGAGCACTGGGCACTCTCGTCGAAACGGCTCACACGCATCCTGGCGCGGGAATCATCGGAGCCAAGATTCTCTACTACGATCCTCCTCATCTGGTCTGGTTCGCCGGCGGCTACCTCAATCCGGATTCCGGCTTCGGAGGTCATCTCGGGTTGGGAATGCCGGACCGGGCGGAAGACCATGCCGTTCGCCAGTCGGATTTCATTAGCGGGTGCTGCCTAATGCTTGGACGTGATGTGGTCGAACGCGTCGGGATGCTCCAAACACAATACTTCGCCTACTATGAGGACGCAGATCTTTGCATGAGGGCACGACGGGCTGGCTATGCAATCCTCTACCAGCCTTCTGCGGTCATTTATCACAGAGTATCCAGTACATCGGGGTGGGACAGTCCGGTGTATCTGTATTTCAATCTGCGCAACCGTATCCTGTTCTTGCGCTGGAACAGCACATTCCGCCGTTGGCTTCCTTTCCTGCCCCGGCTGATCTGGTTCTATCTCCGCCAGTTCATCCGGCTTGCATTCAAGTGGCGGAACTGGCCAGGAGTGCATGCTGCATGGTGGGGGGTATGGGATGGTTTGCGCGGATATACTGGTATCAAGGGAGAAGGGAGCCTGAGCAGGCTGCTGTCGCTGGCAGAGAATTCTGGCGGGTCCGGCGTCTCCCGCGGGCCCGGAAAGGGAACCGGCGTTGCGAAATGATCACATCACACGTGCAAGGGCAGGAGAGGGTGGAATGAAGCACGGTATGCCCTGGCCCACCCCAGCTCCCAATCTGAGGACTACCCCATGACGATGCCGGTGGGGGAAGGATATTTTGCAAACACGCGGGAGGACCTGATCCCGCTGATCGATTCCAGCCGCATGGCCATTCTCGACGTAGGTTGCGGGATGGGAAGGCTCGGAGCAGCACTGAAGGGCCTCGTTCCGGGTCGGGAAGTCCACGGTGTGGAGATGGTCAAGGAGGCTGCTGCGCAGGCCCGGATGGTGCTCGACAGCGTTGTGGTGGGTGACGTACAGACCATGTCGCTGCCTTTCGACCCCGGGACCTTTGACTGCATTATTTTCGCGGACGTCCTTGAGCACCTTCTCGACCCTGCGGCAACTTTGCGCAGCGTCCGGCCCCTTCTGCGTCCCGGCGGGGTCATCGTATGCAGCATCCCGAATATGCGCCACTACACGGCGATCCTTCGTCTTCTCCTCCACGGGTGGAGCTACGATGAGTACGGATTGTTCGACCGAACGCACCTTCGGTTTTTCTCGCTGGCGTCCATGCGAGAGTTGCTGACCTCCAGCGGATGGACCATCGAGAGCGTCCGGCCGCGCATCTCCGGCAGCAGGAAGGCCCGCCTGGCGAACTGGCTCATGGGCGGACGGCTAGAGGAGTTTCTGGCTCTGGCATACCTCATCTGCGCCCGGCCTTCCTCCTGATGCCGCCCAATTTCTGCAGCCTGCGTGCCCCTGGCGCCGCCGTCAACACACCAAAGTGTTTCGGAAGGAATACGTCGTCGTTGTCGTTCTGGCGGCACTCTTCATTGCCCTATCCCTGGCGTCGCGCCTCTATTTCACCAAGACAACCGCTTGTGTCCGGGAAACCTCCCCCGCCTGCATTCTGACCCAGTACGAGCCGCTGGCGATGCCCTGGGCGTTCCAACGAACCGAGTAATGTCCGGCCCCTTTTTCTTCGTCGATGAGCGTCGCAACCACGCGCCCCATCACATCGAAAACTGAAATGCGAACCCTCGCCTCGCGTGGAATGTCGTAGTTCAATACCGTGCCCGGGTTGAAGGGATTCGGATAAGCCGGTTGGAGCACATACTCTTTCGGGGGGAGGGTCGGTTCACCGGCCGAAAGAAGGATCCCGTTGTTGAGCACGCTGTCGAGCTGAAAATCCGACCTTGCATAGCCGATCTGCCACTGATCACCGTACTTGGTGAGGAAGGATGATCTGGCTGTATACCAGTACTTGATGGAATTCCCGGAGATCACGAAGGAGCCCAGACCGAGGTCGTCTTCCCACGTGCCCGGGATGGATGTCAGGACAGGATTTCGGGCATACTTCTTCCAGGTCCGGAGGTCTTTGGAAAAGGCTATCCCCTTATTCCCGTTCGGCGGGGCGCTGTAGAAGATGTAGTACATGCTGTCGCGTTTGAAGAACCCGTCGGCAATGGTCCCCTGTTCATCCCAACTCCCGGCCTCACCGCCCTTCAGGACGGGGTTCAGGCTGTCCCGCAACCACAGAGCGCCGTCATTGGATCTCGCGATGCCGATCTTCCAGTGAGATCCGTCGAAACCGGTGTAGGCCATGACGTAGGAATTGTCGATAGCGATGACCTTGGGTGCACCCCCGGTCTGCTGCGACTCCCACGTGCCGGGTCTGACATCGAGCACGGGATTACCCGGGCCCTTTGTCCAATGAATGCCGTCCGGAGAGGTAGCATGCCCTCCGCGCCAGTAGGTGTGGTCGTACCCCGTGTAGTACAATTCATAATGCTCCCCCACCTTGAGAACAAAGGGATCGGTAATCCACTGGCTGTCGAACGAACCCTGTTCACCCGTTCGAAGGACAGGATTTCCGGAGAAAGGATACCACTCCCTGCCGTTCAGCGAGAGGGCGTAGGAAAGATTGATCCCCGTTCCGCCGAAGGTAAGAGAGCCAAACCACATGCGATACAGCAATGTGTCCGGCTCCCGGTTCAGCATCACGCATGGACTATGGACGTAGCGAAAGACCGATGGATCATCCACGTTGCCCGACGAAGCCGGAAAGACCGGATCACTCTGAACTCGATACCACGAAATCTGCGAGTAGGTGACGGCCGGCAAGAGCATGAGCCAGACTGGGAAGAGATGAAGCAACCAGCTTCGATCTTTCTTCATGAGAGTTCTCCGAATCCGAGTGTCAAGTTGATTGGACAGACGACAGCATGCCTGTGCCGCAGGAAGTCTCATCGTTCAAGCTAACCCAATGCAATTGGAAGGTCAAGAGAGGGAGCCTGAGCGGTGACGTCCGACACAGAACTGCTCCGCCACAGATAGCTCGACCCGTGGGATCATGAAATCGAGGGAGTTTCAGAATGCAATGAACGGTGAGCACACATGCAATCCCGGGTTCTTTGATTCTCAGCACGAATCAAGCTATCTTTGCATCGTAGCCACCTCGAAACGATGCTGAGAGGGCCGTTGTGGCCTCACGTGTTGGCGGAACCATACTAAATGCAGACGACGGCCGGACCGGATTGCTTGCCTCCTCCCCACGCCAATGAATCGGAATTAAGCTCTGCCATCTCCTCGTTCCCGGAATTTGGAAACCTTCGACTGCGGATGGAAAGGGAAAAGGCCCTGGGGTGTTGCTGCGGAATTCAATTGCGGGATCTTGATCGGGCGATGAAGCTCCCTGTGTGAGATGCGGCTTCACGATGCAGGAGGGGAAACCCATGCACATCGCTCTCTTCAATCCCGGATGGTCTTCGATGGGAGGAGGCGAAAAATACCTACTCTCAATTGCGGACGTCCTGGCCTCCACAGGGCGGCACCGTGTGCAGTTGTTTGGTGATCGTCCCGGGCCGACTCTGGATCAATGCCGTGCCTATTTCAATCTGACACTGCCCGATGTCGAACTTCTTCAGTGCCCGCCCTCTGCCGTCCGGCGCCTGATCGGACAGGCGGGGCTGGCCGTGATCGAATCAAATTTCCGGTCGTACGGCCTGCCTGCACCCCGGACGGCATATATCCTGCAGGTTCCCTACGGACCGATCACGCCGCTCTCAATTGCCGCAGAAGCCGTTTCGGGATCCGTGAAGGCCGCCTTGAAAAACTTGCTGCGTACGCGCCTCTACAATTCTGCCCGCAGGTCGTTTCTCGCTCTTGCCAATTCCTCTTTCTCCGCGGCCGCTCTGCGGAAGCACCACCGCATTGATGCCCGGGTGCTCTATCCTCCGATCGATTCCTTTGAACCTGCGGCAATGAAGCGCCCGGTCATCCTGAGTGTCGGCCGTTTCTTCAGGGGAATGTACAATGACAAGCGCTATGACGTGCTGCTTGTTGCATTCAGACGGCTGCGCAAGGAACTGCCGGCGCAATCCCCATGGGAGTACCACATCGCGGGGAGCTGCGGCAATGATCCCGGGGCCCGGCTCTGGCTGAACAGCCTTCGCAGAGAGGCGGAGGACCTCCCGGTGCACTTCCACCCCGATGCGTCCTATGCAGAGCTCTCCAGCCTGTATGCCGAAGCATCCATCTTCTGGCACGCCGCGGGGTTCGGTGTCGACGAGGACCTTCATCCCGAAAGGACGGAGCATTTCGGTATGTCAACGGCGGAGTCGATGGGAGCTGGGTGCATCCCCGTGGTGGCGGCGCGTGGTGGTCAGAAGGAGATTGTATCTCACGGTGAATCGGGGTATCTTTGGAACACTGTTGACGAGTTGGTGTCTCTGACTTTGAGCCTGTGTACATCAACCTCAAACCTCAAGGGGATGGCGACAGCAGCCCGTGAGAGATCGACGGCCTTCAGCCGGGAACGATTCGCCGAACGCTGTCTCGCCTTGTTCGAATGATCGGGAAGCAATCTCCATGGCAAAAGCCAAGAGCTCTTCATCGCGAGCCGTCGTTTCTTCGCAATCCCCGTTCGGGAAGTTCTCCCCTCTGACGCAGGATCTTCTCTGCGTGGCCCTGCTCTACGTGATCACCCTGTTCGTGTTTCGCGGCATCATCTTCGGCAACGCGGCATTCGCCTCGCAGGGCGATACCTCGGCCGCGGCAAGCTATGCCCATGCTGGTGAGATGATTCGGCAAGCGGAAGGTGTTGACGTCCTCTGGATGCCCTTCTTTTTCAGTGGCATGCCGACATTCGGCAATGTGGCCTACATCCCCCACGATGTCAACTACCTTCAGACCGTGGTCACGTCGGTCCTCAACCTCTTCTATCTGAACGGTACCTGGACATGGATGGTCGTCTTCTACTTTCTGGCCGGCATGTTCATGTTTCTTCTGGCCCGCGTCTGGACCTTCGGCCACGTTGCCTCGCTCATAGCCGCGCTGACGTTCATGCTGAGCCCCTACGCTATTGGCCTCGCGGGGGGCGGGCACGGGTCGAAACTGATGGCGCTGAGCTACCTTCCGCTTACCGTTCTCCTCACACATATGTTGTTTCAGCGGCGGGACCTGCTCTCGTTCGGCCTGCTCTGCGCGGGTGTTGGGACGCTGTTGCTCACGAATCACATGCAGATCGTCTACTATGTGTTCATCGTGGTCGGGTTCTACCTCCTGTACCAGATCGTGCTGGACTACAGGGACCACAGAAAGCTCATTCCCACCAGGACGGCACTTCTTGCCGGCGCCCTGCTCGTCGGCCTCTGCATATCCGCCTACATTTACCTCTCGGTCTATGAATACGCCCAGTATTCCATGAGAGGCGGCGGGACGGCGGGATCCACGGGCGGCCTGGCGTACGACTACGCCACTAACTGGTCCTGGAGCCTCTGGGATTCCATCGCCCTGCTTGTTCCGGGATTCTACGGCATCGGGGGAGGGACACAAAACTTCTACTGGGGACACATGGAGCCGTGGACCGACGCCTATGTGTATGTGGGGCTTCTCCCGATCATGTTGACAGTCCTGGCGCTGGTGTACCGGCGGACGGCCCTGGCCATCTTCATGGCGGCAACCACCGTCCTGCTCATCCTGATCTCGCTGGGGCGCAATTTTCCCCTCCTCTACGACCTGATGTTCGCTGTTCTTCCGTTTTTCAATAAGTTCCGGGCGCCGTCGATGATTCTCCACCTGCTGCCCTTCACACTCGGGATCCTCGCGGCGATCGGCTATGGTGCGCTGGAAGAACTGTATCATAAGCCCAAAGAAAGCGGTCCCCTGGCCCGGATGTTGATGATCGTGGCCGCCGCCTCGGGCGCATGCCTCCTGCTGGCGTTCATGCTCAAGGATCCCGTCCGGGATTTCCTGTCGAGCTTCCTCTTCCTCAAGGACTCCGAACCGGCGATGTTCCGCCAGCAGTACGGCGCGCAGGCGCAGCAGGCGATCGCCTTCTTCAAGCAACAGCGGTTCGACATCTTCTGGAAGGATTTCGTAAAATTCCTGGCGCTCACTGCTGCGTCAGCCGGCGTGGCGGCGTGGTACCTCCGGCGCTCTCTCGGCCCTGCACTCTTCGGAACCGTGATGGTAGGGCTCGTGCTGGTCGATCTCGCCGCCATCGATAGCCGCCTTATCAACCCGCAGCCGCGTCAGGCTCTGGAGGAGAGCTTTCGCCCCGACGCCACGGTCGCTTTTCTCAAGCAGCAGCCCGGCCTCTTCCGGATCCTGCCCCTTCCCCTCTTTTCAGAATCCCCCTGGGGAGACAACACCTTTGCATACCACGGCATCCAGTCCGTGGGCGGGTACAGTCCGGCCAAGCTGAAGATCTACCAGACCATGCTCGATTCCTGCATGCTCTCGGAGACCGATCCGTCGTTCCCCTACAACAGAAACGTGATGAATATGCTGAATGCGGTCTTCGTCGTGGTTCCCGGCCGCCTTCCTGAAGGAATGTTCGACCTGGTGAATGTCGACCGGGATCGCAAGATGCTGACCTACCGCAACCCATCGGCTTTGCCCCGTGCCTGGTTCGTCGACAGCACTGTCGTGGCACACAGCGACCATGAAGTCTTCGCCCTGCTGAACTCCTCCGGCTTCAATCCTGCCCATCTTGCCGTGGTGCAATCGCCGGCCGCTGCTCCTGTTGTGAGCGGTCACGACAGCGCCTCGGCGTCCGTAACGCTGTTCCAGTCGCGCAAGATCGTCATCAGCGCCAGCACGCCTCACCCGGCACTGCTTGTCGTGAGCGAGGTGTACTATCCGGCAGGGTGGAAGGCGTCAGTGGACGGCAGGGAGACCGAAATTTACAGGACCAACTCCGTCCTCCGGTCTGTTCTCGTCCCGGCCGGAACACATGAGGTCACCATGACGTTTGATCCCCCGATGTATCGTCTCGGGTATCTGCTGACGAATGCCGGCTGGGTTGCGGCAGGTCTCTGCGTGCTCGCCGGCCTGTGGCTTGACCCGCGGGTGAGGGCACGGCTGCGAAGGCGCTCCCCCGTCACGGCTGCATAGGAAAAGGCCCGTCCCCTGAAACGTTGCTTGTTGCATTCATTCTGAAACCACGTGCCCCCGCGCGGGATTCATATCATCCTTGCCTCCGTCGTCTTCGGCATCCTCGTCTGGTTCTCCGTTGTCATGAGTGACCAATACCAGGTCTCCGTGACAGTGCCGCTCGAGATCGATGCGATCCCCGAGGGCCGGGCAATCCGCACTCCCGTTCCCCCTTCGCTGGACCTCAAGCTGCGGGGCTCCGGATGGCAGCTCGCTTCGCTGCTCTGGGCGTCCAACCTGAAACTCGACTTTCCTGCGCAGGCGCTGCAGGGAGGCAGACAGTCCATCACACGGACCGATGTTGCGGAACGTGTGTCGGCACGCCCCGGCATTCAGCTCGTCGAAATGACGCCGGAAGTCGTCAACGTTGAGTTGGACCGCCGTGGGAGGAAAACCGTCCCAGTGTCCCTGGACTGCCAGGCCTCCTTCAAGGAGGGATACGGACAGGTGGGTCCGACGATGGTGACACCCGAGAGTGTCACGGTGACTGGCGCCGAGGCGCTGCTGCGCTCCATGGACGCCTGGAACACCGACCACACCTCATTTGAGAACATCAGGAGCAGCGTTGAGGAGGACATCCCCCTTGCTTCCAGCCTCACCTACAGATTGTCGCTCTCTGCCTCCCGCGTCCATATACGGATGACCGTGGAGCCGTTTGCAGAAAAGACCCTGAGCGGCCTCCCCGTGGAGGCCATCGCGGTGGCGCCCAGCCGGGAGCTGATCCTCATCCCGCCCAAGATCGACATTGTTGTCCGGGGCGGGATCAAACAGCTGGCAAACCTGGGGGTGGGTGATTTTCGCGTGAGCGTGAATTACCGCAATGTCCTCGCCGATTCCACCGGGACGGTCGAGGCCGAGGTCGATTCCCTGTCGGGCGTGCAGGTTGTGTCGAAGAAACCCGAGAAACTGCAGTATGTGGTGAGAAAACGATTGTAGCAGACTCTCCGCATGTCTCCTCTTTGCCTGAACCGCCATGAACCTCACGATCAACATCGACCATATCGCCACCCTTCGCGAAGCCCGGGGCGGCGTTGATCCCGATCCGGTCACCGCTGCACATCTGGCCGAGCTTGCAGGCGCTCGCGGGATCGTCTGTCATCTGCGCGAGGACCGGAGACATATCAACGACCGGGACCTGCGGCTCCTCCGCGAAACCGTAAAGACGAAGCTCGACATGGAAATGGCCGCGACTGAGGAGATCGTGAAGATTGCGATCGAGACGCTTCCGGATCTGGCGACCCTCGTTCCCGAGAAGCGCCAGGAGCTGACCACGGAAGGAGGTCTGGACGTCCGCGGCAACCGTCACCACCTCCGGGACGTGATCGGCGAGCTCCATCGGCATGACATACGTGTCAGCCTGTTCCTCGATCCCGTCCGTGAGCAGATCGCCGCGGCGCGTGACGTGGAAGCCGATACTGTGGAGATCCACACCGGAGAATACGCGAACGCGCGTACCGACGCCGGGCGTGCCGAATTGCTCGAAGTCGTCCGCGGCGCGGCCCGCTACGCTCGGGAGCTCGGAATGACGGTGAACGCCGGACACGGGCTGAACTACATCAATATCATCCCGTTCAGCACTATTGCGGAAATTGAGGAAGTCAGCATCGGCCATGCAGTCATCGCGCGCGCGGTGCTTGTGGGGATGCGGAGGGCCGTCGGGGATATGCTGGCATTGCTGCCGCGCGGATGAGAGCTCGCGGGCTGCCGGCTGGCGCGCACCTCGGGCAAGACATCGCCATTAGGGTGCCAGCCGCCTTTTCAGCCACTCCTGCTCGATCTTCACATATTCGATCCTGTCGTTCATTCGGGCAAACCGGTGCTGCCAGAACTCGACCCGCTCGAGCCTTACCCGGTATCCACCCCATTGAGGGGGACGGGGGACCGCGATGCCCTGATAGCGGCGCCGGGCCTCCTCGTAACGGAGATCGAGTTCTTCCAGAACGCTCTCTTCGCTCTGGGGGGAGGCGGCGGAGCTGAGTTGGTTGTCGCGCGGCCGCGCGGAGAAGAGGGCGTCAGATTCCGCACCGCCGACCTTCTCGACCGGTCCTTCCATCCGTACCTGCCTTCCCATTTCGGCCCAGTGAAAAACCAGCGCCGCGCGCGGATTCTCTTCGAGCTCGCTCCCCTTCCGGCTGCCATAGTTGGTCACGAAGGTAACGCCCCGCTCATCACAATACTTCATCAGGACGATGCGCGCGGAGGGGACTCCGCTGCCGGTCGCGGTGGCAAGAGCCATAGCATGCGGCAGGGAGACGTTGGCGCGGACGGCTTCCTCAAGCCAATGCTTGAATTGGACAATCGGGTCGGGATGGAGATCGGATTCCAGAAGCTGTGGTTCGGGAGAACGGGTCATAGTGCCGGACGCGGGGTATGGACAGTGAGAGTCTATCCTTGAAACACCGGTCCGGAGGCCGATCGTTCACTCGGTCAGGGAGAGAGCCGGACCGCGAAGCCGAGGTCGATTCTTGCATCGTCATCATCTTCCCCGCACGTCCCGGCCCGCGGCCACGCGTTTCCTCACACAGGTTCCTCTTTCACAGCGCGGCATTGCAATTCTTCCGCTCCCTGGGTAGATTGATGCCGCTTCCGGCCGGAGTGCAGCAATCCGGAAGGGAACGAGAACGAGGCCTCCCTTCCGCGAGGAAGTAAGTCCTGCACGGTCCCGCTGTTCTCCAAGACCCTTCGCTCCACAAGAGGAAAGCACAACGTGAAGACCACCAGGAAAGAGCGTGAGGAACTGGTGCAGCGCGCAATGTTGGCCAAGCGCCGCGCCTACGCCCCCTATTCGAATTTCCGCGTCGGGGCGGCGCTGCTCACCAAGGAAGGCGATGTGTTCGACGGCTCCAATGTCGAAAACAGTTCATACTCGCTCACCATTTGTGCGGAGCGCAATGCCGTCTTCCAGGCAGTTCATGCCGGGAAGACGCGCTTCCGCTCCATCGCGATTGCCTCCGACGACGATGAACTGCTGACGCCGTGCGGGGCCTGCCGCCAGGTGCTGTCGGAGTTCTCTCCTACGATGGAGGTCATCCTCACGACCGTTGACGGGCATGTCCGGGTCACCTCGCTCGACCGTCTGTTTCCCATGCCGGCAGATTTGAAAAAGCTTGCCCGCGTTCCCAGGACCAGGAAGAAGTAAGTGCAGCCACGACCCATGAAGGCGGACGAATGCGCGGGTTCCCGGCAGGCCTCAGAGGTGCCTTCCGGGTCCGCCGCCGAGTACCCTGGCAGGGAGCAAAAACAACGCCTTGATGAAGGCCAGGCCCCCTTCGACCGCAAATCCGAGCAGCCTGAAAGGCAGCAAGAGCAGCCAGAGTATGGGATACAGCACCAGGGCCAGGAGGGCAAGCGGCCAGCAAAAAACCAGCAGGATAAGCCAGATCAGGAATTTGAGCATGGGTTCACGTGCGTGATGACGAGTACTCATTGGTACGTCTCAGGATGAAAGAGGTTTCGGCGTCCCTGACCGGGTCCCATGGCCAGGAGTCTCGAACGATTGACAATCCCCACCCTTGTCTGTACTTTTGATGGAGAAAAGGGCACAGGGAGGGGGGAGCATGGAAGAGGCGGCAACACCTTCAATGGCATCAACGGTACTCCACGACATCCTGGCGGCACACACCTCCGAGGGGGAGCTGTACGAACCCATGGACCGCGGCTGGATCCGCTGCCTCGCTTGCGGGCATCGCTGCAAGATCGCGCCCGGACGCGACGGCATCTGCCGCGTCAGGTTCAACGACCAGGGGATACTGAGAGTACCTCACGGGTACGTGGCTGCTCTCGCCGTGGACCCCATAGAAAAGAAACCCTTCTTTCACGTGCTGCCAGGAAGCAGGACTCTCAGCTTCGGCATGCTGGGCTGTGACTACCGGTGCGGCTACTGCCAGAACTGGCTCACTTCGCAGGCGATCCGCAATCCTGCTGCGGGGACGGAACCGGAGCCGAGGACGGCCAGGGAGATCGTCAACCTTGCACTGAAGAACCGGACGCCGGTCATTACCAGCACCTACAATGAGCCTCTCATCACCAGCGAATGGTCCGTGGAGATCTTCCGCCTGGCGAGGAGTCATGGGATCAGGTGCTCGTACGTTTCAAACGGCAACGGCACACCCGAAGTGATCCGGTACATCCGGCCACACATCGATTTCTACAAGATCGACCTCAAGAGTTTCCGCCAGAAGAACTACCAGCAGCTAGGCGGGAAACTCGATAACGTGCTCGACACGATCACCCTGTTGAAGGCTCTCGGGGTCTGGGTGGAGGTCGTCACGCTGGTCGTTCCGGGGTTCAACGATTCCAGCGAGGAGTTGAAGGAGATCGCGGAGTTCCTGGCGTCGGTCTCCAGGGAGATCCCGTGGCATGTCACGGCTTTTCATCCGGACTATACTATGACGGACCCCGATCCGACGCCTGCGCAGACGCTGCTACGTGCTGTGGAGATCGGCCGTGAAGCCGGACTGCACTTTGTCTACGCGGGTAATCTGCCGCTCGGGAAAGCCGAACATACCTACTGTCCGTCATGCGGTGAACTGCTCATCGAGCGGCGCGGCTTTTCCGTGATAAGCAACCGTATGGAGGGAAGCTCCTGTCCCCGGTGCAGGAGCACGATCCCCGGGGTCTGGCAGTGAGCGTATCGTGCAAAGCAGCGCAGCCGGGAGATCCGTGTCGGCCCATGCGAAACCCCATGCCTCGCCGCGCAAGTCCCGGATCCTTTCCGCTACTCCTCCCGGTCCTGCCTGATGAATGATCCCCGGCTCTCGCTTGCTGTTGCCGTCTACAACAAACCTGAAGTCCTCCGGCTCGTTCTTGCCGCGCTGGGCAGGCAATCGTTCACGGAGTTTGAAGTGATCGTCGCCGACGACGGATCCGGTCCGGCAGTCCGGGACGTCGTCGATGAGGCAAGGCACCGCTATGACTATCACTTCGTCCATCTCTGGCATGAGGACCGGGGGTGGCGGAAGAACACGATGCTGAACAACGCCATCCGGTCGGCACGGGGAGACTGGATGGTGTTCATCGACGGTGATTGCCTTCCGTCGAGGCACTTCATGCTGGACCACTGGAACGAGCGGGAGGACCGCAAAGTGCTGCTCGGCCGGCGGGTGGAGACGAGCGAGCGGTGGACCCGCGGCCTGACGGTGGAGAATGTTCGGCGCGGAGCCTTTGAACGGTACGGAGCACAGGAGTGGGTTGACGGTCTGCTGGGCCGTTCGCTGCGGGTGGAAGACGGCATCAGGATCCCGAGCCGGTTCCTGAGGAAGATCCTGTTGCGCAGAGTCCGCGGCATGCTGGGGAGTAATTTCTCGGCGGCGAAAAAGGACCTTGTCGCGATAAACGGGTTTGACGAGCAGTACGATGGTCCCGGGTGCGGCGAGGATTCGGATGTCCAATACAGGCTTTCCCTGATCGGCGTGACTGGCAAATCCCTGCGGAACCTCGCGGTCCAGTACCATTGCTGGCATCCCCGCATGGCGGTATCCGATGCAAGCTGGGACCGTTTCGAGGAGGTCAAACGACGGGGAGTTGCGGTGTGTACAGAGGGACTGGAGAAGTCGCTGTCTCGGGAGGGAACGCCCCGGGGCTGAAGGAGCCCCCTGCCGCGCGGCGCGGAAGTTCTGCGGACTCCACGGGATGCTGAACGCCTCGGGAGGGTGGAGGACGCGCCCGGCGGCGAACGGGGGTTGACTCCGTGGAGAAAAAGTCCTATCTTTTAATAATTGAATAGTTGTTCAACTGAACATAAGAGATAATGAAAAACAGTGTCGGTGCCCCGGCGGTCTTTGTGGACCGTCATGAAGCGCTCGAGGCCCGGAAGGCGATCCATGGCGACGCCACGCTGCGCGGCCTGAGCGAGACGTTTAAAGTCCTCGGCGATCCGACACGCCTCAAGATCTGCCTCGCCCTCTCGCACCATGAACTGTGTGTGAGCGATCTCGCCGCCGTTGCCGCCATGTCCGAATCTGCAGTTTCGCATCAACTCCGCATCATGAAGACGATGCGGCTGGTGCGGTACCGGAAGGAAGGGAAGAAGACCTATTACATGCTCGACGATAACCATATCGAACAGCTCATTGCACTGGGAATGAGGCACGTCTCGGAAGGGTAAGACGCCCCCCACGGCGCCTGATGAACTATGACACGGTCATCTGAGGTGACGACATATCTTGTCTCCGGAGTCTGCTGTGCGACTGAAGAGGCGCTGCTGCGCAGGCAGCTCGATGCCGGAATCGGTCCCGAAAGATACAGCTACAGCCCCGTCACCTGCGAACTCCGGGTCCGGGGGCAGGTACCGCACGATAGCGTCTCTGCCAGTGTCCGTGCGGCGGGCTTTGGTCTGAGGGAACGCCAGAGACGGATGCCCCGGGAGCCATTCCTGCAGCGGCACGGGCGGGCGATCCTCACGGGGGCCGCCGCCGCCGTGGCGGTAGCCGGCGGACTGCTGCTGGACAGCGGGTCGGTTTCCGGAGGACGCGCCCTGCTGGCATCTGCGATCCTCATCGGCGGGTGGGAGGTGCTGGTCAGGGCCTGCCGGGCGGCGTTTCGGGGCGCACTCGACATCAATGTGCTGATGACCGTTGCCGTCATCGGTGCCCTGGCCGTCGGGAAATGGGAAGAGGGGGCAGCGGTCATCGTTCTCTTTTCGGTTTCGCTGATGCTCGAGTCGTACAGCACGGCACGCACGCGCCGTGCGGTCGAATCCCTGATGCATCTGTCTCCCGAAGAGGCCGTCGTCCTGCGAGGGACCGGTGAACTGACCGTTCCGGCCGCAGACGTGCATCCGGGCGAGAAGGTTCTGATCCGACCCGGCATGCGCATTCCGATCGACGGAGTCGTGACCGACGGGGTCTCGACGGTGTCAGAGGCCATGTTGACGGGCGAGGCGGCGCCGGTGGAGAAACGGCCCGGCATGGAGGTGTTTGCGGGGTGCCTGAACAACCTCGGCGCTCTCACCGTGAGGGTGTCCAGGGGATTCGAAGAGACACGCCTTGCTCATATCATTCATCTCATCGAGGAGGCACAACATCAGCGGGCCCCGGTGCAGACTTCGATCGAACGGTTCGCAGGCGTGTATACATGGGCCGTCCTGGGAGGCGCCGTTCTCATTGCCGCGGTTCCTCCGCTGCTGCTGGGCCAGCCGTTTTCTGCCTGGTTGTACCGGGCCCTAGTCATGCTGGTCATCGCCTGCCCGTGTGCGCTGGTGATCTCTACACCGGTCACCATCGTCAGCGCCCTGACCTCGGCCGCGCGCTCGGGAATCCTGATCAAGGGTGGGCGATTCCTGGAGATCCTGGCGGACCTGCGCGCGATAGCCTTTGACAAGACCGGAACCCTGACCGAGGGACTGCTGCGCGTTACCGACATCGTGCCGTTGAACAGTGTCCCCGCCGAAAAGCTCCTCCAGGTGTTCGCATCTATCGAACACATGTCGGAACATCCGCTTGCCTCGGCTGTGGTGCGTGAGGCCGAGGCCGCAGGCATCGATCATCACGCAGTCCCCGTGGAGGAGTTCACAGCGCTCCCGGGGCGGGGAGTAAGGGCGGCGGTCGGCGGTAAAATGTACTTCCTGGGTAACCGGCTGCTGTCGATAGAGCATGGGTTCGACTCGCCCGATGCGGCACAGAGCGTCAGGCGTCTGGAAGCCGAAGGGAAGGTTGCGATCCTCTTGGGACGCGAAGGGGAGGCTCTCGGGGTCCTGGGGTTGAGAGACAACCCCCGCCGGGGAGGAGCCGGAGTCCTCCGTCAATTACGAGCCTGCGGCATCGGACACCTGGTGATGCTCTCGGGAGACAGCGGGGAAGCGGTGGACCGCCTGGGATCTGAGCTCGGCCTTGATGACCAGAGCGGAGAGATGCTTCCCGCCGACAAGGTGGAAGCCATCCGCACCCTCCGCCGCAGGTTCGGAACTGTGGCAATGGTGGGTGACGGGATCAATGATACCCCGGCGCTGGCGGCCTCCTCGGTCGGGATTGCCATGGGGGCCAGCGGGGCCGACGCAGCGCTGGAATCCGCCGATATCGTACTCATGGCCGATCGCCTCGAGGCGCTGCCACCGCTCATACGGCACAGCCGGATGACGGTCCGGATCATCCGGCAGAACATCGCCTTTGCGCTTGCAGTGAAATGCGTCTTCCTGCTGCTCAGCGTTTCTGGGTTTGCCACTCTCTGGATGGCCCTCCTTGCAGATGACGGGGCTGCACTTGCCGTGATCCTGAACGGGATGAGAGCGCTGGCCGCAGTGCGGATTCTACCCTCCCCCGACGGCAGCCTCCCAGGCTCCGCCCCTCACCCGCTGCTATGATGAGCCCTCACGGTTCCGCCGGGAGAGCGTCTCCGCATTGAACACAATCGACCAAGGGCCGGGTTTGCCCCCTGGCAGGCGAGGAGACTTCCCTCGGTGAGAACGACCCCTTGCCGTTGACTTTTTCCCGGGTTTTGCTTATCATTGTGATCCACCTGAGATACGTATCCATTCCTGTGAAAAGGGCTAGCGCGATGTATGCAGTCGTGGAAATCGCCGGCAGACAGTTCAAGGTGTCGCAGAACGACAGCATTCTTGTCCCGACACTCAAGGAGAAAACCGGAGCGACCGTCAAATTCGACCGCATCCTTCTGCTTGAGGGAGACGAGGGGGTGACCGTGGGCCACCCGACGGTTAGTGGGGCCGCGGTCGAGGCTACTGTGCTTGGCCAGGTGAAGGGCGATAAGGTCATCGTCTTTAAGAAGAAGCGCCGCAAGGGGTATCGTGTGAAGCGGGGACACCGCCAGGCGTACACCCGGGTGCAGATTACCAACATTGCAGTGTAGGAAGGTCGGTCATGGCCCATAAGAAAGGTGTTGGAAGCTCGCGCAACGGCCGCGACAGCAATGCGCAGCGTCTTGGCGTCAAGCGGTTCGGGGGCGAAACGGTGACCGCAGGCAGCATCATCGTCCGCCAGCGCGGCACGCGCTTTGAACCCGGAAGAAACGTCGGCATCGGCGGAGATGACACCCTGTTTGCCACCGCCGGCGGCGTTGTGCACTTCAAGAAATACAGCAAGAGCAGAAAGGTCGTCAGCGTCCTCCCAAAGGCGTAAGACGGCCGGTGCGGCGCAAAGGGGCCGGTCTCTCCCGCGTGCCTGAACATTGAACGTCCCGTCCCGCCTTATGCGGGCGGGACTTTTTTTTGACGCCCGCTCCGGGTATCCGAGACCAACAACCAGCATCGGGGAGGCTCACCATGAAAATCACCGTTATCGGGGCCGGCAACGTCGGCGCCACCACCGCGCAGCGCATCGTCGACAAACAGCTGGCAAACGAGGTCGTACTTGTCGATGTGATCGAAGGCGTCCCGCAGGGGAAAGCCCTCGACATGGCTGAGTCAACTCCGGTGGAAAAAACCGATGTGAGGGTCGTCGGTTCCAACGGCTATGAGGCGACTGCGGGGTCCGACATCATCGTGATCACCGCCGGCATCGCCCGCAAACCGGGGATGAGCCGCGATGACCTCATGACCACAAACAGCGGGATAGTGAAGAGCTGCACGGCTGCGAGCGTGGCTGCATCCCCGGATGCCGTGATCATCGTGGTCTCCAATCCCCTCGACGTGATGGCCTACGTGGCGTTGAAGGTGAGCGGCTTTGACCGCAGGCGGGTCATCGGCATGGCCGGGGTGCTTGATTCGGCGAGATTCCGTTCGTTCATCGCGATGGAGCTTAAGGTGTCGGTGGAGGACGTGAACGCGTTCGTGCTCGGAGGCCACGGCGATTCCATGGTCCCCCTGCCTCGCTACTCCACCGTGGCAGGGATCCCGATCACGGAGCTCCTGAAGAAAGAAGTGATCGACCGCCTGGTGCAGCGCACCCGGGACGGCGGGATCGAAATTGTCAACTACCTGAAGACCGGCAGCGCGTATTATGCGCCTTCGTCCTCTACGGTTGTGATGCTGGAGTCCATTGTGAGAAACAAGATGCGCATCCTCCCGTGTGCGGTCTACCTTCAGGGCGAATACGGGTTGACCGACACGGTTGCCGGAGTCCCCGTGAAACTAGGCAGGAAGGGTGTGGAGGAGATCGTGCAGATCACCCTGGCGCCGGAGGAGCAGGCTGCTTTGCAGAAGAGCGCAAACGATGTGAAGCAGTCCATAGCGAAACTCAGGCTATGAATCTGGCCCGGGCCGCCGGAATGACCTGGTGCGGCTGCAAGAGGGGGCGAAAGGTGAGCCAGTGTACAGAGCGGAGGGCACATGTCCGCGCCGTCCGGTCAATGGCCTCGGCGGTGGCTCTGGCAGTGCTTGCAGGTGTGGTGTGGGGATGCCGCGAGAGGGGACCGGTGCAGCCGGCTCCCTCCGCGCCTGACCGCCTTCAGTGGCATACGGGGGACTCGTTCACGTTCGATACCTGGTCGCTCGACCAGGATGGTTTCCGCCTTCCCGCTACGCGCAGCCTCAGCATCCGGCGAGTGCTGCAGACGGGGACGGCGGTGCAAGGCTTCGGGGGGGTGACGGTCATGCTCGACAGCATAGCAATTCCCGGAGCACCCCTCCGTCTCGACACCCTCTACTTCTACGTGTCAAAGAGTGGAGACCTCTGGCAGTACGGGCTTGTGGCGGCGTTGAACCTCCGGTACGCGCCCTCGTCTTCGCCCTCTGCACAATGGAATCTGATCGCTGCACTGTCCCTTGGGGTGAACGGCATCTGGACTGCCGGCCAGGCCGACACGGTCTCCAACGTGGTCGGTGAGCTCTTCGACGAGAGCACCTATTTCAACGCCGTCCTGGACGGCAGTTCCCTTCTCTTCAAGACACAGCGCGCCGAGTTGACAGGACCGATCGCGTTCGGCTATTACCTCTGGCTCTCCGTCTCTCCGCCCCTCTTCGCCCGGATCGTCGAGCCGTCCTCCACGCTTGCGAATGGGATCGATCGCCTTCTCTCGGCGGCGCAGGCGACCAACTGACAGACGCTTATGCGAGAAACCCCTGGACCTGCGCCCATGCCTGCGGGTGACCTCAGTTTTTTCCCAGATTCAGCCAGAGCCGTACTTCCGTTCCGTCCTTCCCCGGAGCAAATTCCACCCTGTCCATCAGCGTCCGCATGAGGAAGATGCCGCGGCCGCTTTCTTTCATCAGGTTCTTCTTGGTCAGTGGATTCTTCACCCTCCCCGGATTGAATCCGCCTCCCTCGTCGGTGACCATGATCAGGAGCCACCCCGGGAGCACCTCGCAGCAGAGGATCACTTTTTTCGATGGGTCGGACTTGTTTCCATGGACGATTGCGTTGTTCACCGCCTCCGTCAGTGAGACCATCAGCTTGTGAAACTGGATCTCATCAAGCCGCACCGACTTGCCGATCTTCTTCAGAAATGTCTCCACACGGGCGATGCTCCTTGCATTGCTGGTGAGCGTGAGGCGGAATACGGATTGCGAGATTCCCACGATGAGCCCTATCAGAAATTCAGGAAGAGGGTAAGGGTCATTGTTGTCAGTCCCCGCAGGCTTCCGTCACTCTGGCGGCGATTTTCGTACCAGCCATGGAGGTCAAGCCGGCTGTGTGGACCGGGGCTCCAGAAGACCGTGCAGGTCGGTCCCACGCTCCGGGTATAGGAATCAGGTGTTTTCCCTTCGGGCCCGTAGGTATAGCGTGACTGGCTGAAGAATCGCAGGCCCAGGGCGAAGAGCAGATCCCGCCAGGGCGCAAAGCGGGCTTGGACCATGAAGTTCCGGTCGACGTAAGAGTTCTCGACTTTCTCCGTGAAATCCGACCATGTGAGCTGGCCGCGTTCGTAGAGTTTCACGTAGGAAAAGAAATCGACCCCCACCCGGTGGGTCAGCTCGATGCTTGTCGAATCCACCCATCCGAACTGCCGGTAGGAAAAGCTCTTCACACCCGAGGCTTCCTGCTCGAAATCATACACGGTGTAACTCGCGAGCACCTCGAAGGCGTTCATCATCGCCAGGAAGGGTGCGGGGCGGTAGAGGGTCCGAGGGGAAAGTCGCAGGACACGGTTTATGCTGTTGTTGGCGCTCCGATCGGAAAGCAGATAGACAAGGTGGCTCAGGGTCCCATCCAGGGTCAATCCCACATCCAGCACGGGGGAGATGTGATGCGTCGTCCCAATGGAAGTGGCAATCAACAGCTCATCGCGGTCCTCGCGGTTCAGCTCGCTCGGCGTGTCGTACCGGAGGATGCTCGCATTTGCCGAAACCGTCAAACCGTCAGATGAGGAAAAAGGAACGTTGAGCCATCCCGCAAGCATGGTCCGCCGGGCAAGGTTGTTCTTCGATTCCTCCTCCCCGCTCCGCTCGGAAACGAGGGGTCCCGACGTCTGGCCGGGTGTAGGCAGAAGTGCGTGCAATTCGTTCCGTTCACTGTAGCCGAACCGGAGCCTCGCATCGGACCTGCCGTCAGCGGACCGCCAGCCGCCCTCCAGGTAGGTATCCAGCCGGAATTCGTTGACATTGGTGTTGAACGCTCCGATGGGCCTCGCGTCCGTCTCGTACAAAAGAATTTTGTCGAGTGAGCGGGTGCTCACGCTGAAAAAGAACGAAGTCTCCACCGAAGGATCGACGGCATAGGTCAGCAAATTTGCCAGCTGAAAGATGTTCTCTTGCCGGCTTTCGATGCTCGTGTCAGGAGCGTAAAACTCGCGGCGAAGCCGGTAGAAGCCGATCTCGATACTGTCGCGCGTGAGAGATGTGAACGCTTTCTGAACGCCGGCCCGGAGAAAATGGTTCTCCAGCCGCCGTGGAGCCAACCGGTCCTCGTGGTACTGTGCCCCGGCATTCACCAGGTACCCGTCGAAATCGGTCGTGCGCAGTGTCGCGCCCAGCTGGTAGGCGGGGCCCCTGTCCCGCTGGCCAGACTGGTTGTCCCAGCGGTAGCCGGCCAGCGGAGCAAGCGTGACGAAGGGATACGGGGAATATTCCAGGCCGCCGAGCAGCGTGTGCATCGACGCCGTGCTCAAGCCTACGCCGCGGCTGTCGGTGAAGACGAACGAGTTCCACTGCATGGAGGCCGCCAGGCCGCCCCCGAGCGGGACCGCAGCCTCGATCATCGCCTGCTGCTGGTTGCTCTGGAGTTTGCGTGTCGGATCGGATTCGAGCTGGACTACCGTGGCGTTGTACTGCTCGCGGGCCTTGGTCCGGATCCCGGCCAGGGTGGTGTCGACGAGCGCGCGCCCGCTCCAGGTAAAGGTATTCAAATTCCTGTCCATGACAATGACGGCGGTATTGCGGGGGGGGAGTGAATCGGCGGGAGCGGGATACGCCTCCGGGCGCATCGGCTCCTGCCCGTGGCAGCGCAGAACAGTAACAACGGCCAGTGCCGGCAGAGAGAGGGAGCGCCATCGCATGTACACCTCAACAGAGCGGAACGCGGTCTCCCCGCGAGGGAATGACAACATTGCTGAAGCCGGTCTCCTGCAGCCCGTCGGCAAGCTTCCCGGATTGATCCGGATCGCCATGGACCACGAAGACCGATTTCATGCGCTTCCGGTCGAATCCGTCGATGTAGGCGAGCAATTCATTCCTGTCAGCATGGCCGCTGAAGGAGTTGAGGACGACCACCTCTGCCTTCAATTCATGGGGTTCCCCGAACACATTCACCACCGGCTGACGGAGGACCAGCTTCTTGCCAAGTGTGTTGTCGGCCTGGTACCCCGCAATGATGACCATATTCCGCGGATCCTCGATGGTGTTTGCAAGATGATGAACCACGCGGCCGTTGTCACACATTCCGGAGGCGGCGATGATGACAAATGGTCCGGGACGGTCGTTCAGCTCCTTCGAATGCTCAACATCCCGGATATAGGTCAACCGCTGAAAGCCGAAGGGATCGTTGTCGCTCGGCGCGTGAAGGATGGCAAGGGTCTCACGGTCGAAACATTCGGGATGCCGCCGGAAGACGTCAGTGACGTTGACCGAGAGCGGACTGTCGACAAAGACCGGCAGGTATGGGATCCTGCCTGCCACACTTAGCTTGTGCAGCGTGTAGACGATATCCTGCGTGCGGCCCACCGCAAACCCCGGGATGACAATCTTCCCCCGCCGCTTCGTTGCCCGCAGAATCGGCTCGAGCAGCTGAGTCTCCATCTCCTGTACGGGGGCGTGATATCGCCCTCCGTATGTGCTCTCGGTGATNNCCGGGCCTCCCGAGATCGCCCGTGAAAGCCAGGTTCACGGCGGCTCCGCTCTCCTCCAGCGTGAGCATGAGTACGGCGGACCCAAGAATGTGCCCCGCATCTTCGTACCGGCACCGGACTCCATCGGTGACCTCGAACGGCGTGGCATACTCGATGCCCCGCAGAAGAGGCAGAGTCTCCTCCACGTCCTCCCTGGTGTACAGAGGGACGACGGGAGGGAGGCCCTTGCGCCGGTGCTTCTTGTTCACGAACTCAACGTCGCGCTCCTGAATATGCGCGCTGTCGCGCAGCATCACCGTGAGAAGATCGCGGGTGGCCCGTGTGCAAAAGACGGGACCCCGGTATCCCTTGCGAACCAGCCCGGGCACGTTCCCCGAATGGTCGAGGTGTGCATGGGAGAGGATGACAGCGTCGATGCTGCCGGCGTCAAACGGGAACTCAGAGTTGATCCGGCGTGCCTCTTCGCGCCTCCCCTGGTAGAGGCCGCACTCCAGGAGAACTCTGCGGTTTCCGGTCTGCACCAGGTGCATGGAGCCGGTCACTGTGCGCGCCGCTCCATGAAACTCAATCTGCATGATCTGCGACGGATGTGAGAAGAAATCTTAGGGAAATGAGCTGACAAAATCAAAGAGAATCGGAGCTCCCCTGCAGAGGGTCCCGCACCGGCAAAATCCCGGTCCTATGCCAGCCGCTGTCGACGTCGGAACGCTTCACTCCGGTACGATCGGGCCGTAGTGAACGAGCCCTTCCCCGTCTTGTCCCGCTGCTCTGCGAGGAGAGATGACCAGTCGCCGTTGCAGGGGAAGGCCAGACTGGAGGGGAGTGGGGTCGAGCCGGTTTACAGTGAACGCAGGAACTGCTCCTTTATGCCGGCACCGGCATGCACCACCCCAGGCGGCCGTGTTGAGCAGACAGAGCCCCTCAGGAGGGGTTTGCACAGCAGTCAGCTCTCTTCGGCCTTCCGGCTCTTCGGGCTCCGACGGAAACGGGCCTGAACCAGGACTCCCGCGAGGGCAAGGACAAAGACAAGAAGCGGCGTGTTGTGGAGATGGAGGGATTGGCTGATCAGAATGGCGCCGACGAGTGAGGAGAAGACGATCAGCGCCCAGTCGAACAACAGGCTCAGCAACAGTGCCCCCGCAATGCCGCCGGCCGCGAACAGGATCCATCCGGTAGTGCCCGATGTTCCCGCAATCGCCGCCGCCGCGTTCATCACAATATATCCCCCGGCGAAAAAACCGGCCGCTCCAATAGCGACCTTTTGCAGGAAGATCGCCAGCACAATGCCGAGGAGACCCAGCGCGATGCCAGCGATGAGAATGAAGTTCTCAGAATGCCCGCCGAGGAAGTTCTGGGCCAGCGACATGCCGGCCAGGAACCCGAGGGCTCCCACAAAAAGCCAGAAGAGCTTGCGCCCGAGCAACAGCATGAGGGCGCCCAGAATAAGAGAGACAGTTGTGCTCATGACGGCAACGGGCGGGGTTTCTCGATTGTGGGCGATGATGTTGCCGCCGCCCAATCCCGCGGAGAGGGGTCCGCACGCGCGGAAGCATACGCCCTCCTACGCAACGGGCCAAGCCGCAGACCGGAACGAACTGCCGTCCGTGCGGGTCTGCTCCCACCCCCCGGCGTGGAGAAGGCGTTACGCTTTGTCCAGTTCCTCGATCACACTCGTGTACACTTCGCAGGCACGGCACCGGTTGCTCCGCTCCAGCAACGTATGGGCGGGATGCATCCAGCATGGGAGTTGATCCGCGTCGGAAGAATTACAATCATGAGGATTGGAATGGGAAAAGCGGGCGAACATGTCACGGAGGGAGTCGAGCGTGAACCGCCGCGCATGCACGGCCTCCCGGATTCGGCGCACCCTCTCAAGCTCATCGCTTGCATAGCGCCTGTGCCCTGACTCTCTCCGCAGGGGAATGATCAATCCCTGATGCTCGTAAAGCCGCAGCGTCGGTATTGATACCCCGAGCACATCGGCCGCCTCTCCGATCGAATATGTTGTTCCGTCGGTGTGAACAGGCATGGTGGTCACGCCTCCAGAAAGTGATAATCAGGGAATGCCCGATGGAACTAGAAGGGGGATTGAATTGATACGATTGAATCTTGAAGCCGCCTCCAGTGTTTCAAACTACGGCTTCGCTGTGTTGGAATTGCCGGAAAATCCGGTAATAACTTAACATACGAGTTTCCACGGGAACTGTCAATGGAGTCCTCCTTTCTTTCCCTCCACGGGTTTTCTTACAGGCAGCTGCATGATCCGGAATTCCTCCCCCGGCTCACGGATGCCTTCCATGAAGACGCAAAACTGGCAGATCCAGAGCTATTTCGACGTTTTGAGTCCTACCGGACGACGGGAGGGAGAAACCTCCCGGAACCGGAAATTTCTGAGATTCTTGTGCAGATGGCCGGCCGCCTCAGTATTTTCCTTGCCGGTCTCTTCCCGATCAGCGGCGAAACCGAAACGGCGAGGCGCAAGGCCAGACAGGAGGAAGTGATCTTTCGCTGCAAGAAAGAATTCTTCGTCAGGAGAGTCCTGAAGAAATTCCCTCCAGAGAGGGCAGCCTCCTTCGACCTGAACGGGACGGGCCGCAAGGCTGTCACCATCCTCCGCGCAATCCCGAACATCCCCCACGACGATCCCGAGCTTGAAGCCGCGTCAGGCATTTTGGCGCTGCTTGAACATGAGGCCTACGCGAAGGTAGGCCTGCCGCCAGCTTCGTGCAATGTCTTGGCCGCCCTAGCAGCTCGTCTCAGAGAGACGGATGAAGTCCGTGACATTGTGCCCGCCTCCACCGGCGAACTCTCGTTGCGGCTGTTTCTCACGGCAATGATCACGGTGTTTGAGCATTGGCTTGCGGTCCTGTCCGCCTGCGGAGCCGCGCGGTGGGCCATGTTCCAGACCCCGCGGCCTGTGGACTCCGCGCATCTTGTCGATGTGGAATCGCCCGATCCGGGAACTCCGGAATTCCGCGTCGGCCCTGCGGACCGCTACCGCCGACGCGATGGATTCGACCTCACCGATTGCCGGTTCGACGCCCGCAGCGTCATGAGCGAGGTGGATTACTGCATCCTTTGCCATGAGCGAGACAAGGATTCATGTTCGAAAGGGCTCCGTGCCGAAGGCGGGTACAGGAAGAATCCCCTCGGCATTGTCCTGAAAGGTTGTCCGTTGGGGCAGCGGATCTCCGAATCACATGCGTTGAAGGGTCAGGGCGATACTCTCGGCGCCCTGGCCCTGATCATGATCGACAATCCCATGGTTCCGGGCACCGGCCACCGGATATGCAACGACTGCATGAAATCCTGCATCTTTCAAAAGCAGGATCCGGTCAATATTCCTCAGGTGGAAACGCGCATCCTCACCGATGTCCTCGCCCTGCCGTGGGGGTTCGAGATCTATTCACTGCTCACCCGATGGAATCCGCTGAACATCCGCCGCCCCCACGCGCTGCCGTACAACGGGCTCAAGGTCCTCATCGTGGGGCTCGGGCCTGCCGGATACACACTCGCGCATTACTTCCTGAACGAGGGCTTCGGTGTCGTGGCGATCGATGGCCTCAAAATCGAACCACTTCCTCCTGAACTCACCGGCAGCGGCAGCGGAGAGTGGACACCGGTACGCGATTTCCAGGCACTCGTAAAGCCGCTGAGCGAGCGTCCCCTCGCCGGGTTCGGCGGCGTATCCGAATACGGTATCACGGTCCGGTGGGACAAAAACTTTCTCACGGTCCTTCACCTGAACCTGATGCGGCGCGAACGTTTTCAGCTGTTCGACGGAGTCCGGTTCGGAGGCACACTGAGCGCCGAGGATGCGTGGACCTATGGGTTTGACCATATCTGCATAGCGGCCGGTGCCGGAAAACCAACCTTCGTCAGGATGAAGAACAATTTGATTCGCGGCATCCGGAAGGCAAGCGACTTCCTGATGGCGCTCCAGCTTACGGGTGCGGGAAAGAAAGACTCGATGGCGAATCTGCAGATCCGGCTTCCTGCAGTCGTGATCGGTGGCGGGCTGACGGCAATAGATGCCGCCACCGAGCTGATGGCCTACTACCCCGTCCAGGTGGAGAAGGTGAGCCACCGGTACGACCGGCTGGTGGAGCACTACGGCCGGGATTCTTTGGAGGCTATGTTCGATCCGGAGGAGTCCGCCATCCTGAAGGAGTTCCTTGACCACGCAGGGGCCTGCGCACGCGAGAGGCAGCGCGCGGCGGAGGCCGGCGAGCTGCCCAATTTCATCCCCTTGGTCCGCGAGTGGGGCGGCGTCCGCATCTGCTACAGGAAGGCCATGCTTGATTCTCCCGCCTACCGTGTGAATCATGAAGAGATTATCAAGGGGCTGGAAGAGGGAATTGCCTTTGTTGAGCGGATGAACCCGCTGGAGGCACTCCCCGACCAGTTCGGGGCGGTCAGGGAGATGCGGTTTGAGGAAACGGAACTCCGCGAAGGATCGTGGAGGGGAACCGGGCGCACACATTGTGTGCCCGCCCGCACGGTCATCATAGCGGCCGGCACAGCACCGAACATCATGTACGAACGGGAGCATCCTGGCACCTTCGCGCTCGACGACGAGGATGAGTTCTTTGCAGCCAATACTCTGGTTGATGGTGTCCCCGTTCCCGGCAACGGGAGCCATGCCTCCTTCTTCACGTCGTATGCGCGGGAGGGCCGGTTCGTGACGTTTTACGGCGACAATCACCCCGAATATGCCGGGAACGTCGTGAAGGCCATGGCCTCCGCCAAGCGGGGATACCCGGTGGTTGTGGAAGCGCTTGCCCCGCGGCGCAAAGAAGCTCTCCTACGCCTTGAGAAAGGCGCCGGGGCTGAATGGCTGTCATTCACCCGTCGACTTGCCGGGGATCTGGTCGGGCGTGTGGTTCGCGTCAACCGCCTGACACGGACGATCACGGAGGTGATCGTCCGCGCTCCCAAGGCTGCGCGGGAGTTCCACCCGGGACAGTTTTACCGCCTGCAGAACTACGAGGCCGACAGTCCACGGCTCGGAAACACGCTTGTCACCATGGAGGGAGTGGCACTAACCGGCGCCTGGGTCGAGCGGAATGAAGGTCTCATCGGCATGATCGTCCTCGAAGTGGGCGCGAGCTCCCGGATCTGTTCAATGCTCAAGCCGGGTCAGCGGGTTGTGGTGATGGGGCCCACGGGGACTCCCACGCTCATCAAGGAGCACGAAACCGTGATCGTCCTGGGCGGCGGCCTGGGCAATGCCGTCCTCTTTTCCATCGGAAGAGCCATCCGGGAGAAGGGGGGACGCGTCCTGTACTTTGCGGGATACAGGAGAGAAGAAGACTTTTTCAAGCAGGAATGGATCGAAGGTGCTGCCGATGTTGTGGTGTATAGCGTGGATGCCGGCGAGCCCATCCCGGCCCGGCGCCCGCAGGACCGGTCGTGTACCGGAACGATCATCCAGGCCATGCTGGCGTACGCTCAAGGGGAACTCGGCCCGGTGACGATCCCGCTCGATGAAGCCGCGCGCATCATTGCCATCGGATCGGACCGCATGATGGCCGCAGTGACGAAGGCCCGGCACGAGGTGCTGAAACCGTTCCTGCGCGCAGAGCACACCGGCATCGTGTCGGTCAATTCCCCAATGCAGTGCATGATGAAAGCGATCTGCGCGCAGTGTCTTCAGCGTCACGTCGATCCCGTCACAGGAAAGGAAGAATTCGTGTTCAGCTGCGTAAACCAGGACCAGGTGATGGACGAGGTGGATTTTGCCAACCTGAACGCGCGGCTGAGAGCAAACAGTGTCATGGAAAAGATCACCAACCGATGGCTTGACCTTCTCCTCGAGGGCAGCTCCCCCTCACAAAAGGTTGGTTCCCCGCTGTGTGTGTAGAGGCGAGCTCACCGGCGCAGTTGGCCGACCTCCCCATTCAACAAGGGGGCGCTCGAACCTCGACCGTACCCCCACCTCCCGGCCGTCCCCCCCTGGCTCGGGACCCAGTCTCCAACAGGACGTGCGGGTTCGCCCATTTCCCTGCAACTTCACGGAGGGTCAGTGTGTTAATGCGTTGGGTGTTTCGACACCCCCCGTCGCATGTTTGTGTCGCTCCTCTGGAGCCGGTGACTTTCGCTCCCTGGACGCCTCAGGTCCCCCGAACATGGGGGATGGGGCCGGCCGGGTTATCCATTCACCAACTCTTCTGGAGGTGGCTATGACCAAACGCTTACTGCTGCTCACTGCGGGCCTGTCGCTCTGGCTCTTTCTTCCCCAGGCGAGGAGCCAGATTCTCTTCACGGCTTCCCTGGACGGCTCGCAGGAAACCCCCGCTGTGACAACNNGCGCATTTTCACACGGGACCGGCCGGAGTGGGCGGACCGGTGGCGCATGCCATCACGCTCGTTGGGAACTCCAGCAGTGGCACCTGGACTGACATTCCTGACAGCCTTATCGAGCGCCTTCTTAAAGGAGAGATGTACCTGAATGTCCACAGCATCAAACACGCCGGAGGTGAAATCCGGGGGCAGCTCATACCGGCTTCCGGCATGGGCTTCACCTTCGCAATGGACGGAGCACAGGAAACACCGTCAGTGCAAACCGGTGCAACAGGGACCGGTTTCGCGTATTTCAGAGGCGACTCCGCCAACACGCTGGTCTTTCGTGTAACGTTTGCGGGATTGAGCGATACAGTAACCGCCTCACATTTCCACGTTGGCCCCGCAGGGGTGGGCGGTTCTGTTGTTCACCCCGTGCCGGTATCGGACAGCACCGTGTCCGGCACCTGGACCTTCCCCGACAGCATCTATGCGGTCACATCGAGGGGCAACCTCTATTACAATGTTCATACGAAAACGCATCCCGGAGGCGAGATCCGCGGACAGCTCCTCTCCGTCACCGGGCAGCGCTTCACAATTGGGGTTGACGGATCCCAGGAAACTCCACCTGTCACCACACCGGCAATGGGGTCCGGGTACGCTATCCTGAGCCCCGACGGATCTTCCCTGACCTATCGCTTCACATTCGCTCAGCTCGAAAGCACCTATACCGCATCCCATTTCCATGTAGGAGCCCCCGGTGTCGGTGGACCAGTAGTCAAGCCGCTTGCCCCGGTTGGTAACACGGCGAGCGACACGTGGACCGGACTCCCGGACAGTATTGTGGCACGGCTGCTTCAGGGGAATGTCTACCTCAACGTGCACAGCAGGAAATTCCCGGGCGGGGAGATTCGCGGCCAGCTCTTTCCGGAGACGGCTCCTGTTTTCACCATTGGAGCCGATGCTGGACAGGAAACGCCGCCGACGGCGTTGGGCGGCATGGGGAGCGGGTTCGCGGTTCTCGACAGCAACGCTCTCCTTATCTACTCCCAGATCACTATTGCGGGGTTGAGCGACGCCCTGACGGCGGCGCATTTCCATGCGGGACCGGCCGGCGTGCCCGGACCCGTTGTCCACGCTATCTCGTTCGTCGACAGCACCACCACCGTCAGATGGACCGGGTTCCCGGATTCCGTGATTGCGTTGATGGTGAAGGGGAATCTGTACTTCAATGCACACACCGCGCCCCATCCCGGCGGTGAAATCAGGGGACAGATCCTCTGGCAGCCTGGTACCGTAACATCGGTGCAGGAGCTTCCCGGCGCGGCCCCGGCTGCATTCCGGCTTGAGCAGAACTATCCGAACCCCTTCAACCCGAGCACGGCCATCAGGTTCTCCCTGAGTACGGCCACTCACGTGACGCTCAAAGTCTACAACCTGCTCGGGCAGGAGGTGGCGACGCTCGTCAACGAGTCCCGTGCGGCAGGCTCCTACCAGACCACGTTCGATGCCCGGTCACTTGCTTCAGGAGTCTATTTCTACCGGCTGGCACTCGGTACGGGACAGATAACCTCGAAAAAGATGCTGCTGTTAAAGTAATCCTCCGGACGGCGGCACGGCGTCGGGGAAGGGTGTGAGGGCTCAACCATAGGGGGAATGGACTTCTGCGGTGATTCGAATGAAGATTCTCTGGCCCCCGATCCTGGTTCTTGCGCTTGTGCTCTTCGTGCCGTCCTGCAAGGACATGGGGAGTGAGCCGGCGGGGAGCCCCCCGCCGCCCCTTCCTCCTGCGGGCGCAACGGTGTCGTTCAGGAAAGATGTTCTTCCCATTTGCGACAATGCGGGGTGCACCGGATGTCATGGCGGCACCTCCGGGCTGATACTCGGAAGCGTGACGGGATTGCTTGCAGGCGGTTTGCATGGTCCGGCCATCATTCCCGGGAAACCCGACTCCAGCAATATTGTTCGGAAAATCTCGCCGAATCCTCCGTTCGGCGTGAGGATGCCCGAAGGAGGACCTTACCTCGATGCCGCCGCAATCCAGACCATTAAAGACTGGATCGCACAGGGGGCTAAGGACAACTGATCATTCGGAACCAAAACTGAGAAGGGCCGCCCCGGTTAAGGGACGGCCCTTCTGTCATAAGAGTCAGGTCACATGAATCGAATATCAGGTTGCCCGGGTGTAATCAGCCCTGGATAACCGGGGGAGGGGGTACCTGGGGTGGGGGTGTGGCAGCGCCCGGCTTTGGCTTCCAAATGGCAAAGCCGATTAATCCGCCAAGGAGACCGAACAGAGTGTCGATCACCAGAGAGATCACTAGGGTCACGATGGTCAGCCCGCCGTTCTCCAGGCTTCTGATCGCCTGATCGAAGGCTTCAGAGGGCATCTGGTCGCGAAATCCCTCAAGGAACGAGGCAATGACGTGCCTGCTCACATTGCCGAATGCCGCCATGATAGCCGCTGTGATCGCTGTGCCTATGATAGCCCCGAAGACTCCGGCGAGGGCGCCGAGCTGAATCGCCGTCCCGCTCTCAAGAGGGGCATGCTCCGGCTTCAGATCCTTTTTGTAGAAGAAAACGCTCAGAGCCCCGCCAAGCAGCACGCCTGCGCAGCAAAGGCAGTTCAACAAATTCAGGCCTGGAATGGCGGAGATCGCGGCGATGATGATGCCGCCATAGAGAGCAGGAAGCACTATGCTAGGTTTCTGTTGCATCGGAGATCCCTTCATGTGGATGGGAACGGTTGGTGATGAGTGGGGGGGAAGCAAGAAGCTGTGCGCATCCTTCGATGACAGCCGGCACAAGAAAGAACGGAGCGGTCAGTCCGAAGACGGATCCGGTGAGCATTCTGGAAACCTGCGTGCCGGCGGGAAGGCCCAGCAGAGAGAGACCTACATCGAGCACCATCGGGACTGCGGCGCCGATGAGGAGAAACCGGTGAGGGAGCAGCGTAGCCCGCAGCGGCCGCACTGCCGGATAGACAAGCAGGCCGAGCAGGAAGCCGGAGTAGACGGAAAAACACCGGGTGCAGACACCCAGCTTGGCGCCTCCGATATGCAGCGAATGGCTGTCAAGCTGGTGACAGATCGGATGAAAAAACGAGTAGAGCAAACCCGCCGCCTCTGCATAGCCTCCGTCGAGAGTGGAAAAGAGGGGGGCGGCCATGATTGCCGCGCACCAGAGCGCGGTCCCTGCAAGCAGGAGACCGTAGGCGGAATACGCGACACGGACAGGGGGAGAGTCGGCAGAGGCGCTTGCCATCACGTCAACCAGGAAGATGATGGGGGAACATACCGGAAATCAAATCGATTGTCAAGGCGAGCGCTTGCAAGAGCCTGTCATTCAGCGTATGTTACGGGAAAGTCCCCGGCTCGATGTGATGCTGCGCGTTGAATCGATGCATCCTGAAGGGCACGTCTGCAGCCGTCCGCTCCCTTGTCCAGATCCTCTTGCCAGGAGATGTCCGCCGTGTCCCCCAGATTCACCGTTGGTCTTGTGCAAATGGCCGTCACCCCGGACCCCGGCCACAATCTCCACCATGCGGCCGAGATGGTGGAGGAGGCGGCGCGCCGTGGCGCCGAAGTCGTCTGTCTTCCGGAGCTCTTCCGCTCTCAGTATTTCTGTCAGAGGGAAGACGTCCGGATGTTCGACCTGGCGGAATCGCTTCCTGGTCCCTCCACAGACACCTTCAGCCGTGTGGCCCGGGAAAAGAAGGTGATCGTCGTGGTCCCCGTTTTTGAACGCCGCGGACCGGGTGTGTACCACAACAGCCTTGCAGTGATTGATCTGACAGGGGAGATCGTCGGCATCTATCGCAAGATGCACATCCCGGACGATCCGTCCTACTACGAGAAGTTCTACTTTACTCCCGGTGACCTCGGCTTCAGGACGTTTGACACGAGCGCAGGAAAGATCGGGACCCTCATCTGCTGGGATCAGTGGTATCCGGAGGGGGCGAGGCTCACCGCGCTCCAGGGGGCGGCAATCCTGCTCTATCCGACCGCAATCGGCTGGCACCCGCAGGAAAAGGCCCGTTACGGGGAGACTCAACACGATGCCTGGCGTACGGTTCAGCGGGGTCATGCCATCGCAAACGGCATCTACGTGGCCGCCGTCAACCGGGTGGGAATCGAGCTGCCTGTTGAAGGAGGACCCGGAATCGAGTTCTGGGGAGGATCGTTCCTCTGCGATCCGCAGGGAGTGATTCTCGAGGAGGGCTCCCCGGAGGGCGAGGAAATTCTCACCGGCGAGGTGGACCTTGCACACATGGAGGACGTGAGAAGGAACTGGCCATTCCTGCGCGACCGCCGCATCGACGCGTACGGCCCCATCGTGCAGCGCTACATCGATGCCGATCCAGGGAGTTCCCGATGAACAACGTGCCGGCAGCCCCCGGCTTCCGCCTCGCCGCAGAATGGGAGCCGCACGGAGCCACCTGGCTGGGTTGGCCGTCAAACAGTGATGACTGGCCGGGAAAATTCACGACGATCCCCTGGGTCTACGGAGAGATTGTCCGGCATCTGGTTCCCGGCGAATCTGTGCGCATCCTCGTGAACGATGCTCCCAGGCAGAAGTCTGCCTGCAGGGTGCTGGCCAGGATCGGCGTCGACTCGGGACGGGTGGAGTTCTTTCGCCTTCCGGTCGACCGGGGGTGGACCCGCGACTCCGGTCCGATGATTGTATGCTGCAGAGAAGGAACCTCCGGCACCGCGGTCATCGGCTTTCTGTTCAACGCCTGGGCTCGCTATTCGGACTGGAGGAGGGATGTGCTCATCCATGAGCGTGTCGCAAAAGCACTCGGTCTTCCTGTCTTCTACCCGGAGCACCGGGGGCGGCGCGTTGTGCTGGAAGGAGGAGCGATCGACAGCAACGGATGCGGAACGCTCGTCACGACGGAAGAGTGCCTCCTTGACCAGTCTGTCCAAGTGCGAAACCCGGGATTCACGCGGCAGGACCTGGAGGAGGTTTTCCGGAATTGGCTGGGTGTCACCAACGTGGTATGGCTGGGAAAAGGAATAGCAGGCGACGATACGCACGGTCATGTTGATGATCTCTGCAGGTTTGTCAACCGCTCCACACTGGTTCTCTGCACGGAGGAGAACCCTCATGATGAAAACTTCCGCCCGCTCGCGGAGAACAGGGAACGTCTGCAGGACGCCCGCCTCGAGGACGGGTCGCGTCCTGAGGTGGTCGCGCTCCCCATGCCTGCCCCACTTCTTTTCGATGGCAGGCGGCTCCCTGCCAGCTATGCCAACTTTTACATTGCCAATGCCGCCGTGCTGGTGCCCACCTTCAACGACCAGTACGACCGCAAAGCGCTGGGGATTCTCTCGGAACTGTTTCCCGGCCGTCAGGTGATCGGCATTCATGCCGTCGATCTCGTCTGGGGTCTGGGAACCCTGCATTGCCTCACGCATGAGCAGCCGAGGTGCCCTCCCGCGGTCACGGCCGACTCAAAAAAAAAGCTCCGTTGAAACGGAGCCTCTGCGATCCTTCAATGAAGGGCGCGCCGGGTCAGTCGGGCCGCTTGACCTTGACGCTTCCCACGCCCGAATCCACCCGGATGTTCATCTTCCCCTGGGCCGTGCTGTAGTTATCGCTGATGTACTCCGTGTCGCCCACGGAGGAAAAATCACCGGGACAGTCGACTCTGGAGATCCAGTTTTTCTGGTACAGCACCCGGGCGCCAACCTGCCGGGGCACCAGGATTGTCATGACGCCCATCCCCACCTGGACATCGACGTCGACTTCGTGCTCAAGCTCCCCGCTGAAATCGAGTGTGCAGGTGCCGACCCCGCCCTGGAAACGAAAATGCCTGAAGTTTGCATTCCCCAGATTGCGGCCTTCGAACTTGCTGACGCCCGCCTCGATATTGATGTTCTCCACCGGTGCGGCATTTGGCTGGTCGAACGCAAGGCAGACGTCACTTGCTCCCGTCGAGAGGTTGAGGTCCTTCACCGTGAGGCCCGAGAGGTTCAGGTCGCCGCGGCCGACCCCCATTTGGATGTCGAAGGAAATCGGAACTGCATCGCTGAAATGGAGAGACCACTCCCCCCTTTTCAGGCCGCTGAATTTGAAACCCGTGTGTTTATCGCCGTTTTCGCCGGCCGACTGGTCTTCGCCCAGCGACAGGTCCATGTATCCCACGCGGTTGCGCACGGCGTAATCGATGTTGAACCCCGATTCATCGGCCCGCAAGTTCTCGACAGTCACCATCTTCCCCGATTCACCACGCGCAATACGCAGGGACCCGAACGTGGAAGTCAGCACCACCTTCATCTCCTTTTCGGTGGTTCGGCCGATTTCCTTGTAGTCTTGCGATTCCGCCGGGACGGAAATGATGACGATCAGCGCCAGTAGCGCAATGCCTTGGATCCGTGTCCGTACCATCTCATCACACTCCCTCTGGATATTGTACGTACGGACAAGGTGCAGGGTTGCGATATATACTTGTCAATAGTGCCTGATTCTCCCTCGGAGCTGCCTGTACAGCAGTTCCCGGGCGCGAAAGATGTGGGCCTTCACGGTGCCGATCGGAAGCTTGAGGATCTCGGCGATTTCCTCATAGCTCCTCTCTTCGACATGGCGTAACTCGATGACTTTTCGGTACTTGGGCGGGAGTTTGCCGATCGCGTCCCTGATCATGACCGCCCGCTGATCGCTGATCAGCTCCTGGTCGGCCTCGTACCCCTCGTCCGGGAGCTCAAAAACGTATTCGCTGTCCCTGGCGTCGATAGGCTTGTCTATCGAGTAGACCTGGAGCTTGCGCTTCCGGATGTAGTCGATACTGTTATTCGTCGCAATCTTATACAGCCATGTTGAAAAAGCGAACTCATCGTTGAACTTTCTGAGCGAACTGAACGCCTTAATGAAGGCTTCCTGGGTCAGATCCTCCACCTGCTCCCGGTCTCGTACCATCTTGAAAATGAAATTGAATATCGCATCGTGGTACTTCTTCATCAGCTTCTTGTAAGCGGTTTCATCACCTGCAAGGGCCCGCTGGATAATCTGAGAATCCTCGGCACGGGAATCCTGCCGCCGTTGTTCTTGAAGAGTAAGGGAGGAAGATACTGAGGTATGTGTTTTGGATGGGCGAGGCATGGGGATGAAGATTTCGATGAATCTAGGCAAAAGGCTTTTAACTATCAAGGTGAGGCATTTCGCATGCCTGGGCAATCGCATGCCGGGGCAATACCCCGCATACACCCCTTGGTTGATTCCTCCGGCCAAAATCGTTACGTTCGCATATGTTCATCACCTTTGAAGGGCTCGACTTCAGCGGCAAAACCACCCAGGCAGAGAGGGCCGTCGAGAAGCTTCGCCGGCTCGTCATTGTCGAAGGCATGCCTCATCTGGTGCATTTCCTCCGTGAACCGGGGGGAACCAGGATTTCAGAGCGGATCCGGGAAATCCTGCTCGACAAGACCAATCTTGAGATGGCGGAGCTCACCGAGCTCCTTCTGTTTTCTGCCAGCCGGGCCCAGGTGGTCCAACAGGTCATTCGCCCGGCTCTCCAGCGGGGTGATACTGTCGTCTGCGACCGGTATTGTGACTCAACGACCGCGTACCAGGGCTATGGACGGCAGGTCGACCTTGGGATGATTCAGGCGGTCAATGCGGCCGCCACGGGCGGGACCATGCCGGATCTGACGATCATTGTCGATATTCCTGTCGAAGAGATCTCCCGCCGCAAAGACCTGGCTGGAATACCATTCGATAGAATGGAGAGTGCAGGCCGGGCGTTTTACGAGAGAGTGCGCCTGGGGTACTGTGCACTGGCCGCCGCCGAGCCCGGACGGGTAGTCACAGTGGACGGCACCGGCTCTATCGAGGCTATCGAACAGGAAGTGTGGAAACACATTGAGCGTATAGGGGATACTCATCAACGAAAGAGGAAGCTCACTCCATGACGGGATCACATGTGAAGAGATGGCTCCTGCCCATCGTACTTGCCGGCGTCATGCTGGCCACGGGCGGGTTTGTGGCCATGACGGACACCGATCTCTACCTGAAAATCGACCGCGGCATCACCCTGTTTGGCCGTGTCTACAAGGAAATTGCGGCAAACTACGTCGATGAGGTGGATCCCGAAAAGTTCATGGAGGCTGGCATCGACGGGATGCTCGGCACGCTGGATCCGTACACGGTCTATATCTCCAAGGAAGAGGGAGATGAAGTAGACCTGCTGACGAATGGGAAGTACGGCGGCATCGGGGTCACGATCGGACTGCGCGACGGGGCCCTGAAAGTCATCAATGTCATGGATGGCTATTCGGCGCAGCGCCAGGGGATCGTTCCGGGAGATGTGCTCCTGGAAGTGGACGGTGTGCCGGTGACGAACAAGAAAGCCGATGACGTTCGCAACCTCACCCGCGGAGAACCTGGGACGGAAGTCCGTGTCGGGATTCATCGAGAAGGCCAGGAGCAGCCGCTGAACTTCACCCTCGTGCGAGAGGAGATCCAGCTGCATAACGTGACCTATGCCGAGTATGTCTCTCCGGGCTTCGGGTATGTGAAGCTGGAACGGTTCTCGCGGCGCGCAGGCGAGGAGGTCCGGCAGGCAGTGCAAGGGTTCAAGGTAAAGGGAGAGCTCAAGGGGCTGGTGCTCGATCTCAGGGGAAATCCCGGAGGCTTGCTCGATGCGGCGGTGGAAGTTGCCGGGAAATTCCTCCCCAAGGGGAGCCTGGTTGTCAGCACGCGGGGGAGGGGGTCAGAGAACGAAAGGAAGTACTTCTCCTCTGATGAGCCCGTGGTTCCACCCGTACCGGTCGTTGTGCTTACAGACCGGGGTAGCGCGAGTGCGAGCGAGATCGTCGCGGGAGCCCTGCAGGACCTGGACCGCGCTGTCGTTCTGGGCACCCGGACGTTCGGGAAAGGACTCGTGCAGACGATACTCCCGTTAAGCTACGGTGCACAGTTGAAGATCACCACCGCACGGTACTATACGCCCAGCGGCCGGTGCATCCAGGAGATAGACTACCAGCACCGGGACAAGAACGGCATCTTTGCCGTGACCCCAGACAGCCTGCGCCGCCAGTTCAAGACCACGCATGGCAGGATGGTGTACGAGCGGGGCGGCATTACGCCGGACTCCGTGGTGAACGATACGGACGAAGGCCCGATGGTCCGCGAGCTGGTCCGGAGGGGGCTCTTCTTCAAGTTTGCCAATGTCTACATGAAAGACCACAAGGCGTCTCAGTTTGCCTCGGTCGACGCGCGGATCCTGGATGAATTCCGGACGTTCCTGGCCGGTGAGCGTTTCGATTTCGCCGAGGACAGCGAAGCGAAGGTCAAAGACCTGCGCAAACTTGCCGAGCAATCCCACTACAGCAGGGATGTCCTTGCGGACCTTGACGTAATGGCCTCTGCGATCACCAGGGAGAAACAGCGTGCATTTGACCGCTACGGCGATCATATCACCGCTGAGCTGAATCAGGAGCTTGCCTCGCGGTACCGGGGAGAAAAGGGCCGGATCGAAGCATCGCTTCATGTTGATCCTCAGCTCGCGGCGGGGGTGGCTCTCTTGAGGGATAGGGTAGTCTACCAGCAAAAGCTTGAAGACTGATCGGTCAGGCACAACGGTCAGACCCTATTGCCGGGCTGGCTGGGCTGATCTCTGCATATCTCGCGAAAAGGGATAGGTCCTTCGAAGAATTCCTTTCGCTGAAAGTTCCGGTCGGCCGTGGAGTTCCTTCATCACGGCCGGTCCGGCCTCCCGTGGTCCCTGCTTTTGTACGATGCTTCCTCGAGAGGAAACCTGTGGACCTGATCACGTTTCTGCTGTTGCTGCTCGGAGGATGTGCCGCAGGACTTGTGGCGGGATATTCCGGTGTTGGTGCTGGGATCATTATTGTTCCCCTCCTCCTGGTGTACTACAAAGCGGCGGGGGTTACCTCGCTTGTCGCGACACATCTTGCATTCGGCACCAGCCTCTTCGTCGTTGTCTTCGGTGCGGCGTTATCGGTGTACCGCTCTCGCACGGAAGGTCATGTCCTCTGGCGGACGGCTCTGATCATGGGATGCTCGGGGGTGCTCGGGGCGGCAGCCGGCTCGCTTGCGGCTGGCGATCTGCCCGAATCGACACTCAAACGCATCTTCGGTGCCCTGGTGCTCCTCGCAGCTTTTCAACTGTTCACCAATCGGCGCAAACCGGGAATCCGCCCTGATCCTCCGCTCATCGAGGTCCGAATGGCCGCCGCAGGAGCCTTCACAGGGTCTGTTTCGGCGCTGGGAGGGATCGGTGGCGGTGTTCTGTTTTTCCCCTTCCTCTATTCGTATTTCCTCGTTCCCCTCAAGAAGGCCTCTGACACTTCCGGTGTCGTCAGCCTGATGACCGCCGCTGCCGCCTCGGCTGGCTATCTCTACGCCGGACTTCATGAGCCCCTCCTCCCCCCGGCTGTGGTGGGATTCGTCGACCCTCTCCACGCCCTTCCCCTGATCCTCGGCGCTCTCCCGTGTTTCATCGCCGGGGCTTCACTGGGGTCCAGGTCCCGAATTCCGGCGCTGCAAAAAATGCTCGGCGTCTTCCTGGTGGTGATGGCGTTGAAAATGCTCCTTGCCCCCTAAGAGCATACATGGGTGACGCGCAAGCCTCTCCCGCCGTGCTTATTCCGCGTATTCACGGCATAGCCTTTGCGCTGTAAGGGTCTGAAAGGAGTCCTCCGCATGAGCTATGACGGCATGTTGATGGCGGCAGCAAGCCAGCCGTTGCAGAGTGCACAGCCGGAGATTACGCTTCGGGTGCTGAAGAGCGTTATGGAGAGCGAGAAGGATCTGGTGACACAGATTCTGAACGTACCCGGGCAGATCTCTTCGCAGGTGTATAACGGACATGGTCAGGTCGTTCCCACCCCCGCAGGCTCCAATATAGACGCGAGGGCGTGACATTCCTCTTGAAGCCGCGCAAAAAAAAGAGACCGGGAGGTCCCCTCATATGAGACCTCCCGGTCTTAACGTTGGTAACGCTTCCGTTTACTCTCCTCTGCTCCGATCCATCACTCTGTTCAAACCCTTCCAGACGAACCACCTGCTCTTGCCCCGGCCTGGCGGCGGCGTTGTGCACCGCTTCGAGAAGGCGCCCTCAATTTCGCGCAGACCATCTCCACGACGTTCTGGAAGTCGTCGTTCTTGTTGACGAAATCCAGCGCATCCGACCGCACCACGAGAAGAGGTCCGAGAGCATACCGCGTTATCCACGACTCGTAGTGCCGGTTCAGCTGATCCAGGTATTCCCGGGGGATCGCCTGTTCAAAGGACCGTCCTCGCAGCGAAATCTGCCGGACCAGCGTGTCCACGTTCGCCTGCAGATAGATCAGCAGATCGGGGGGACGGAGGTATTCGGTCATCACTCCGTACAGCGCGAGGTAATTGTCGTAGTCGCGGCGATCCATTTTCCCGATCTCGAACAGGTTCCGGGCAAAGATCTCCGCATCCTCGTAAATCACCCTGTCCAGCACCACCGACTCGGGACCCTCGGCGATGGCCTTGTGCGACCGGAACCGGTTGGAGAGAAAGTACACCTGAAGATGGAATGACCACCGCTTCATGTCAGCGTAGAAATCGCTCAGGTAAGGATTGTCCTCCACGGACTCGAAAAACGGAGTCCATCCGAAGTGCTTGCACAGAAGCCTGGTGAGGGAAGACTTTCCTGACCCGATGTTGCCCGCGACGGCAATGAATGCTTTCCCCCGCGGGGCCCCGGTGACGGATTGCGGAGGAGAACGGTGGACGGTGGGGCGAGTCGTGGGCATGGCGTTGCGAGGCTAAGGCGAGTGTGGAAACTGTACACTAATATACCCCGCGCTTCACGGAGAAGCAAGGCTGGCTGAGCGGCGCTGAAAGCCCGGTCAGGGCCCTTCCGCGGCGGGGAATTCTGAAGACGGACCCGGATCAGCATGCTCCTCCTGCTCACCTGCGGGAACCTGCGGATTCGGAGGGGCCGCATTGCGGGCAGCCAGTTCGGCGAATGAGCGTGATGCGAGCAGGTTGCGCAGCATGTCCTGGGCCTCGCACCAGACACCGTGTACCACGCAGCTCTTCGTGCGCGAGCAGGAGAGCGGCTCGATCAGGCATCGGTTGAGCGCCATGGGACCTTCCATCTCATCGAGAACCTCGAGAAGGCTGATCTGCTCCGGCGGCCGGGCTATGGAAATCCCCCCTCCCACTCCCCGGTGGGATTTCACGAGACCTCCATGGGAAAGCCTCGCGACGATCTTCCGGAGAAACGTTTCGGGAATCCCCCACCTTCTGGAGATGTCGGAGATCTGCGCTATTGCGCCGGGAGGGAGCCTCGAAAGGTGCACCATCGTCCGGATCGCATACTCCCCGCTCATCGTGAGTTGCATATCGACCTCCTGCCTGAGGGATGCAAAGGAGTGAAATGCCCAGCATACACTGTAGGTCTCTTCAATTAGCATGCCAAATGAGATATAAGTTGTCATGTTTCGTCTTCATGCGCTTTGCAGCGTTTTCCTTGAGACCGGCACCCCGGCAGTCGGGAAGGGCGATGCGTATTTCTTGAATCTGCTCCTTCCGATGCCAGGTTTGGGAAATTGACTTTCCTTCGTGTTTTGTGGAGATTGCAGACGATCCGGACATAGCTGCTCCGGCCCGGAAAGCGAGTTGGCAGAGAGGAAACAGTGGACAAATTCATCATCCGCGGAGGGCGGCCGCTATCGGGCACTGTGGAGGTGAGCGGGGCGAAGAATGCCTCACTGGCGCTCATGCCGGCTTCTCTCCTGGCTCGCGGAGTGTGCCGACTCAGCAATACCCCTGCCCTCCGCGATGTCAAGACCATGGCAAGCCTCCTTGCTTCTATGGGGGTCTACCTCACCTTCAACAACCACACGGTGACGATCGACACGACGGGGGTCCACAATCAGGATGCCCCGTATGAGCACGTCAAGAAAATGCGGGCATCAATCTACGTGTTGGGGCCCCTGGTGGCCCGCTACGGGCACGCAAGGGTATCGCTTCCCGGAGGATGCGCCTGGGGCCCCCGCCCGGTCGACATGCATATCGAGGGAATCAAAAAACTTGGTGCCTCGATCGAGCTCAAGGGAGGATACATTCTTGCCTCTGCCAGGCGATTGCATGGGGCAAGAATTCACTTCGATGTGTCCAGCGTCGGGGCGACGGGGAACGTCCTGATGGCTGCAGTGCTTGCGAAGGGCACCACCGTCATCGAAAACGCGGCGATCGAGCCAGAGATTACATCTCTCGCGCGCTATCTGGTCAGTATGGGAGCTCGCATCAACGGCGCAGGCACCAGCACACTGGAGATTGAAGGCGTCGATGAACTGCATCCTGCCGATGCCATAACCATCCCTGACCGCATCGAGGCCGGAACGTTTCTTGTCGCCGGAGCCCTGACGGGCGGAAACGTCTCGGTAGAGGGGGTGGACCCCGGTCATCTCACCGCCCTCCTTGCAAAACTCGAAGATGCCGGGTGCAGCCTGGAGACCGGCGCATCTTCTGTCACGCTCCATGCCCCGCCGGAGCTGCGTCCTATTGACGTCACGGCGGCAATCTATCCGGGCTTCCCAACCGACATGCAGGCGCAGTGGACGGCGCTGATGGCAGTGGCGAAGGGAACTACGGTGGTCACCGACACCATCTACTTTGACCGGTTCAAGCACGTTCCCGAACTGATCCGCCTTGGGGCCGACATCGAGATCAAGGACAACTCGGCGGTCATACGGGGCGTTGCGGGTCTCACGGGGGCCAAAGTCATGTCCACGGATCTCCGCGCCTCCGCTTCGCTGATCCTGGCCGGGCTGGTCGCTGAAGGTTCCACCGAGGTCCTTCGCGTCTACCACATCGACCGCGGCTACGAAACCATCGAAGTGAAACTCCGCGCGCTGGGGGCGGATATCGAACGCGTGGCCGGAGAGGAGTTCTGAGACCTGCCCATCGCCCGACTCCGATCCCTCGTCTCGTTGCTCCGCGCCCGTGATGCCCTCCTGATCTGCGCCGCCTATGCCGCCCTCGCTCTGGCGTGCACACGCTTCCCGCTGGTGAACGCTCTGGGATACGAGTCGTCGTTCGTGTTTGCGCTCGCGGGGTCGGCCGCGGCCGGACTCCTGGCCATCGGACGCATCAGGCGAGTGTACACAGAACATGCGCTGGACCCGCACCAGAGTGCCGCCGGGACATACCGGGCGGTCGGGGGAGCCTATGCGGTCAATCTCCTTCTCCTGATCCCGCCGCTGGTCATCCTCCTTGCCAATGGCTTGTTCGTCCGCAATTGCTCGCCGCTGGAAGGTGTCGGGTTCTTCCTCCTGCTCCCGGCTGTGAGCGTTTGCTTCTCCACCTCACTGGCCTTCTTCTGTGCCGTGCTCGTCCGTCATCCCCGCATGCTCTTCCTCGCCGCCATGCTGGCCTCGTTCTGCTATGCCCTGGGCCTGGGCTATTGTACCCCCGCGATCTACTCGTTCAACTTCTTCTATGGGTACTTCCCCGGGCTTACCTACGATGAAGGGATGCATATCACTTCGGTCCTCCTCTCATTCCGCCTGGTGACTCTGGCCCTGGCCCTGTCGGCCCTCTGGCTGGGAGTCCTCCTGCTCCGTTCAACGGACCGGGATCAACCTGCAGTCAGGAAACTGGGTTCGTTGCTTCGCGCCCTCATTCACCCGGGCCAGCGAGGTCTGGCCGTCATCGGCCTGATGCTGGCCTCCGGGCTCTATCTGTTCCGCTGCGAGCTTGGCTACGAGACAACCGAGTCATATATCAGAGAGCAGCTTGGCGGGATGGTGAAGACCGCCCATTTTGTCATCTACTATCCCCGCAGAGCCTATTCCCCGGCGGAGCTTACCCGCATCGCCGACGAACACGAGTTCCGCCTCCATCAGGTGGCAGGGCTCTTTGCGATCCAGGAGCCGGAGCCCGTTGAATCGTACATCTACCCGTCGGCCGAGGCAAAGCTGCGCCTGATCGGCGCGGGGAACACCAACATCGCGAAACCGTGGAGCCGGCAGGTCCATCTCACCAAACAGAGCCTCATGTCCACCCTAAAGCATGAGCTGGTCCATGTCCTGGCGGCCAGATTCGGCCGTCCGGTGGTCCGGACAAGCTTCAGCATGGGCCTGACCGAGGGTCTCGCCATGGCTGTGGACTGGGACTGGGGGGTGCGTACCCTGCATCAGTACTCGGCGGCAATGCGGGAACTCAACCTCGCCCCCGACATCGCAACGCTGATGACTCCGGCCGGATTCATGACCCACTCCTCGCAGGTGAGCTACGTGCTGGCCGGATCGTTCTGCCGCTTCCTGCTGGACCGGTACGGAATCCGGAAGCTGCTGCTGGTTTACGGGTCCGAAGATTATGGACGACACTATGGCAGGCCGCTCGGTGTCCTGATCGGAGAATGGAACGATTTCCTGGACGATATCGAGCTCGACGAAACCGATCTTGCCTCTGCTGAAGTGTTCTTCCGTCAGCCGTCGATTTTCCGGAAAACCTGCCCGCGCGTTGTCGGCGAACGCAACAAGGCCGCTGCCCGCGCTCTGGGCTCGGGGAACTATGCTGCGGCGGAGAGCCTGTTCGCCGTCTCGTACGGAGAAGGACAGAGTTACGAGGCCCTGTCCGGGCTCCTGACCGCGGCTCTTCGCGCGGGGGAATATGATTCTGTGATTGCGATACTCGGCCGCGCCGTCGGATCAGATCCCCATCCGGCGCGCTACCTTCCGCTGACGCTCCTGAGCGGCGATGCGCACTGGGCCCTGGGAGACACTCAGAGAGCCCTCGAGCTCTACCATGGCCTGCGGAGCGTGGACCTCACCGACGCCTCGACGGAGGCTGCAGGGGTCCGCCTGCTCGCCCTGGCCGACGGGGAGCTCCGGGATGCCTGCCGGCGGTATTTCCTTTCCGCCGCCCCCGATAGCGTGCGCCTTCGCATGCTGGACTCGCTCCTGTCGGCCCATCCGGATCGTCCCCTCATCCAGTACCTCCGCGGGCGCGCCGCACTCCGCGTGGGCGCATACAGACAAACCGTCGCGTTGCTCTCGCCGATCACGATGGAAGACGGGGACCCGGTCCTGGAATCAATGCGCCATGTTTCCCTGGGTCTTGCGGAATACGAACTTGGAGATTATGCCGGTGCCCGTACCCGGTTTTGGCTCTCCCTCAACGATGACGACAGCGAGGCGGCCGAACACGGTGCATACGACTGGATCGAACGGTGCGAATGGAAGATCAGCGCTCAGGAGGCAGCACCGTAATCATGGCAGAGTACCAGCGCATCCTCCTCTCACGGCTCAGGTTCGTCGGCGACATCGTCCTCACAACGCCGGTCATCCGCTCGGTGCGCGCTGCCTGTCCGGAAGCACGGATCGCGTATCTGGGCGACCGCCATGCCGTCTCGCTGCTTCAAGGGAACCCTCACCTCAATGAAATCATCCCCTATGACTTTAGCCGTCCTGCGGCGCTGGAACAGGCGCGCGTTGCCTGGCTGCTCCGACGCCGAGGGTTCGACCTGGCGATCGATATGTTCAACAACCCGCGCAGTGCCCTGCTCACCTACGCAACGGGCGCGCGTGTTCGCGTCGGGCTTGAACGCAGGGGGCGGGGAATGCTCTATACCCTCCGGGTGCGCGATGACGGACGTCCGAAGACTCCCGTGGAGTTCTACGGTCAGTTCCTCCTTGCAGCCGGGATTTCCCCCAGTGCGGCTGCGACCGAGCTGTTTCTTGCCGCCGACGAACGCGCATCGATCCAGGCCCTCCTGCCGGAAGGCACCGCCCCACTGATCGGCATCCATCCGGGCGCCACCTGGCCTGCGAAACGCTGGCCGGCCGAGCGCTTCGCGGATCTGGCGGACCGCCTTGCCGGATCAGGGTATCGCGTGGTCATCACCGCGGGTCCGGGAGAGAGCGATGTCATCCGCCGGCTTCTGAACGCTTCGGGTTCCGCCCCGCATGTGCTTCCTCTGGTCCCGCTGCGGGCGCTTGCTGCCGCCATCTCCCGGTGCAGCGTCTTTGTGTCGAACGATGCGGGGCCCATGCACATCGCCGCTGCCCTCGGCGTTCCCACCGTCGGCATTTTCGGACCGGGGGAAGAGAACATCTGGTTCCCGTATGATCCCGCGCTCGGCCACACGGCGCTGCGCAGAGACGTCCCCTGCCATCCGTGCCATCTGGACTTCTGTCCGCGTCCGGGAGACGGGTATATGGAATGCATGAAGCTGCTCTCTGTGGACGAGGTCGAGGCCGCAGTGGAGCGGGGATTGCTTTTTTGAGACGATGCGCACCCTTTCGTTGCATTTCTGGCGTCTATTGTCGTATCTTCTGTTCTTGGTATGCGTTTCCTGACCCGGAAGGCCCCTCCTGCGGCGTCCGGCCCACCCTGACTCAGATTGGAGAATATCATGGACACGACGATTGTTGATGTTATCGCCCGCGAAATCCTGGATTCCCGGGGCAATCCGACCATCGAGGTGGATGTTCACCTCGACAACGGCGTTGTGGGCCGCGCTGCAGTCCCGAGCGGAGCCTCGACGGGTGAGAACGAGGCTGTGGAGCTCCGGGACGGAGACAAGGCGCGCTATAACGGCAAGGGCGTGCTGAACGCGGTCGAGAATGTGAACACCACCATCGCCGAGGAACTGACCGGGTTCGATGCTCTCGACCAGACCGGTATCGATGAGATGATGATCAGCCTCGACGGCACCCCGACGAAGGCAAAACTTGGCGCAAATGCCATCCTCGGCGTCTCTCTGGCTTCTGCAAAAGCGGCCGCCACATCGCTCCATCTCCCCCTCTATAGGTATATCGGCGGCGTCAACGCCAAAACCCTTCCCGTTCCCATGATGAACATCCTGAACGGCGGGAAACACGCGGACAACAACGTCGACCTGCAGGAGTTCATGATCGTGCCCGCGAACGCCCCCACCTTCGCGGAGGCGCTGCGCATGGGCGCCGAAGTGTTCCATGCACTGAAATCGGTCCTGAGTAAGAAGGGGTACAACACCGCCGTGGGCGACGAGGGGGGCTTCGCCCCCAACCTGAAATCAAACGATGAGGCGGTGGAAGTCATCCTGGAAGCGATCGCCAAGGCGAACTACGCTCCCGGCAAGGATGTCTTTCTCGCCCTCGATCCCGCCTCGAGCGAGTTCTTCGAGGACGGGAAGTACGTGTTCTCGAAATCGGACAAGTCTTCAAAGACCCCCGCGCAGATGGCGCAGTTCTATGAGCGGTGGGTGAACCAGTACCCGATCATCTCCATCGAAGACGGCATGGCGGAAAGCGACTGGGACGGCTGGAAACAGCTGACGGAATTGGTGGGGAAGAGGATCCAGTTGGTGGGCGATGACGTGTTCGTCACCAACACGACGTTCCTGCAGAAGGGCATCGAGCTCGGCGTTGCCAATTCGATCCTGATCAAGGTGAANNATCGGCACGCTGACCGAGACGCTCGATGCCATCGAGATGGCAAAGCGCGCCGGATACACCAGCGTGATCAGCCACCGCTCCGGCGAGACCGAGGACACGACGATCGCGGACATCGCGGTGGCGACCAGCGTCGGTCAGATCAAGACCGGCTCGGCAAGCCGTACCGACCGCATCGCAAAGTACAACCAGCTGATCCGGATCGAAGAGGAGCTGGGCGACAGCGCGGTCTATCCCGGCCTGGCTGCATTCAAGAAACACTGACGATTCCCCGCATGACACCGACAAGGACAGGCATGACTCCGATCATCAAGTTCGGCACGGACGGCTGGAGGGCGGTGATCGCCGCCGACTTCACCTTTGCGAACCTTGAGCGCGTTGCGCTCGCGACCGCCCGCTACTACAAAGGCCACAAGAAGATCCGGAACGGGATCGTCGTCGGGTACGACGCACGGTTCATGTCGCGGGAATTCGCCGAGAAAACGGCGGAGGTTCTGGCCAACAACGGCATCAGGGTGAAACTCGCCGACAGCATCGTCAGCACGCCGATGGTCTCGCTGCTGACGAAGATGGAAAACGCGGCAGGCGGCGTCGTGATTACCGCCAGCCACAACCCGCCGAAGTACAACGGCTTCAAGATCAAGGGCGACTTCGGCGGCCCCGCCCATCCCGAGATGATCGCGCAGCTGGAGGCAGTGCTCGCCAAAGTGCTCAAGCTCAAGACCCTGCCTCCCTCCCGCGTCCCGCTCGCAAAGCTGATGGAGAAGGGGAAGGTCGTCGCCTTCAGCATGAAACAACGCTATCTCGACGATCTGGCCGGGAAGATCGACCTCCAGCGCATTCGCTCCTCCGGGATCAGGATCATGTACGACGTCATGTACGGCTCCGGTCAGGGAGTGCTGGATGAAACGCTGCCGGCGGTGAAGCAGATCCATGAATCGTTCAACCCCTCCTTCGGCGGCACGAACCCCGAGCCACTTGCCCACAACCTCGGGGAACTGATGCGCCGGGTCAAGGAGGAGGGGTTCGACATCGGTATCGCCACGGACGGCGACGCCGACCGGATCGGCGCGGTGGACGAGGAGGGGAATTTCGTGGACTCGCACCGCATCTTCTCGCTGCTCCTCAAATACCTGGTCGAGCAGAAAGGGCTGAGGGGTGATGTGGTGAAGTCGTTCTCCGTTACGCAGATGGTGGACCAACAGTGTGAGAAATACGGGCTTCGCCTGCTCGAAACCCCAATCGGCTTCAAGCACATCTGCCGGATGATGACCGAGCGCGACGTGCTGATGGGTGGGGAGGAGTCGGGCGGCCTCGGCGTGAAGACCCACATCCCGGAACGCGACGGCATCTTCCTGGGATTGATGCTTTGCGAGATCATGGCCGTCCGCGGCAGGAAGCTCGGCGCGTTGGTCCAGGAGCTCATGGTCGAATTCGGCCAGCATGAGTTCCGGCGCATCGACCTGCATGTGACCGAGAAAGAAAAAGCAGCGATCATCAAGACGTACCGGAAGGGAGTCAAGGACATCGCGGGGTACCGCGTCACCGGCAGGAAGGACACCGATGGGTTCAAATTCTTCGTGCAGGACGGCTGGGTGCTTGTGCGCGCCTCGGGAACAGAACCGATGATCCGCTTTTATGCCGAGGGGAACAGCCGGGACATGGTTGACCGGCTCCTTGCGGCAGCCACCGGGCGCTAACCTCTCAAGGGTGAAGCATGCAGTCCTCGAATCTCTACAACATCATGCCCGACGGGACGGTGAAGCAGGTCAACCCCTTCACCGGCACCGAGGTGTGGGCCGTCCCCGGTCGCAAAAGCAAGCCCATTGCCAACGAGGTGCCCCCCACGGCGAGTCCCCTGCAGGTACACGAGCCCGAAGATTACTGCAGTTTCTGCCCTCCGCGCTATTTCGAAACCCCGCCGGAAAAATCCCGGCTCGTCCGCTGGAACGACGGCCGGTGGGAACGGCTCGACGCGCTTCCGCCCGACCGATACTTCGAGTCCACGGCGCAGTTCCGCCGGACCGGCAACATGTTTGAAATCGTCACGCTCGACTACTGGCGCAAGAACTATGCCTACAAGATGACGGCAGGCAGGCAGCGGTGGCGCGAAGACTACCTCGCGAATCCCACGGGCCTCAAACACATCACCGACATCGTCCACTACAAGCTCCGCCAGGAGGGGAAGACCGAGGACCAGATCGAAAAGATGCCCCTGAACGAAAAGTTCGCGATCGCCGACGCCTTCTTCGGCGGGGGGCACGAGCTGGTCATCGCCAAGAAGCATTTCCGCGAAGGTGCCCAGTACGACTCCGATCTGTTCCACTCGGGCGATATGTCCACCGACGAGCACTTCCACTACTTCCGGTTCACCGTCGATGCGATCCAGGACATCACGCTGAGCAACCGGTATGTCCGCTACATCAGCGTCTTCCAGAACTGGCTGCGTCCTGCCGGCGCGTCGTTCGACCACCTGCACAAGCAGCTGGTGTCGCTCGATGAGTGGGGAGCATCGATCCAGAACCAGATCAAAATGGTGCGGGATGACGCCAACGTCTTCAACGAGTTCGGCGCCAACTTCGCTGCGCACCATAACCTCATCTTCGCGGAAAACGACCACGCCATCGCCGTGGCAGGCATCGGCCACCGGTACCCGACCATCGAGCTGTACTCCCGCTCCCAGGCGGGGCGGCCGTACGAACACACTGACGATGAAATCCGCGGTGTTGCGAACCTGGTCCATGCCATCCATGCGGCTATGGGCCCGCAGATTTCCTGCAACGAGGAATGGTACTATACGCCGATCGACGCCGTCTACAAGATGCCCTGGCACGTCCTGATTAAGTGGCGCGTGAATGTCCCCGCAGGGTTTGAAGGAGGCACCAGCATCTTCATCAATCCCCTGACACCCATCGAGCTCCGCGACAAGCTGGTGCCGCGGCTCTACAAGCTGCGGGATGAGAACCGGATCGCATGGGTGCGGATCGCCGAAGAGTGTAGGGTCGACCCGAATCCCCTGAAGTACTATTTGAAATAGCGGTGTCCGGCGTGAGGGGCCGCACGAGGCGCGCCGCGCCATTCCCCTCGGAACGCCGCCCGTCCTGCAGCGCCCCCTTCCCTCGCTCTTCAGGAGCGCGGCCGCCGGGGCGTCCCGTGCTGTGAGACTAGCTCTTTCTCAGCGTATGCTCCGAACTTCTCTGGCCAGACACGGCGTGGGAGCCGACAGCGGCGGAGGTGACGCGTGATGGGCGCCGCCTTCATCGATGCCGCGGGCGGAGACCTCTCGTATGAAACCTGACGCGGCGACCCCGCCTCGCCCGCGAACACTCCTGGGCCGCACGTTCCGCATTCTCGGGTGGTTGCTTTTCGTGGTCCTGGGCCTGCTCGTGCTCGCTTTCGGGACTCTGGAATTCCCCGGTGTGCTTACCTCTCTGGCCCGGAAGGCAATCTCCTCCGTCTCGGCGAAGACCCACACGCGCATCGAGGTCGGCTCCTTGCGCGTTTCTCTCCCAGGCTCGGTCCTCATTCGCGATCTCTTCGTGGAGGGACAACACGGCGATACATTGGTCTCCCTCCGGGCCCTCTCTCTCGATGTGGATCTCCTCGGTCTCCTTTCGAAGAAAATCATTGTCAATGCCGTCCGTCTCGATTCGCTCAACGCCCACGTCGCCCGCACGTTCCCGGACAGTGTGTTCAATTTCACGTTTCTCCTCGATGCGGCCAGCGGTCCCCCTTCCGCCTCTCCCCCCAGGAGCACCTCCGACACTTCCGCCGGCCCGTCATGGGAGGTGCGGGTTGGCCGGGTAAGCCTCCGCGGTATCCGTTCAACCTACGATGACGAGACCAGCGGCCTGCATGCGCTTGTGCATCTGGGCGCCCTGGACGTTCTGTTCAACAGGTTCGATCTCGCGAAGGGACTGTTTGACCTCGGTGACCTGTCGCTCGAGAATACCTCGGCGGATATCATCCAGACGAGGAAAACCCCGCCTCCGCCTGATACGGCCCAGCCGGCAGATGTCAGGCTCAACCTCGCCTCGGTCAATCTTGCGGACCTTCATCTCCGCCTCGCCAACTCCGCCACCGGGGAAAGGGCAGGGGTTGACCTTGACAGCTCCCGCCTGACCTCAGCCGGGATTGATCTCCATTCCAGGCGGATCGATGTTTCAACGTGTGTCCTTGCCGGCACAAGTATCCGCCTCATCCGTACGGGAAGGGCACGGCCTGAGGCCCCAGAGAGCATCGCACGGCAGTCTTCGGGCACGCCATGGTCCGTGAAATGTGACGGGCTGGTCCTTCTCCATGACAGTCTGGCCTTCGACGACGAGAACGCTCCGCCGAAGAAGGGCCTGGATCCCTCCCATCTCCATGTGGAAAACCTCGCACTGCGGGCCGGCGGAATCTCCTTCGACAGCGCCCGCTGTGAGGCAGCCATCCAGCAGGCGTCCTTCCGGGAGAAAGGGGGGTTCATCCTGCGCCAACTCTCGGGCACTATCGCCTATGATGGCCGGCACGCACAACTGAAGGATTTCACCATCGAGACTGGCGTGAGCCGCCTCCGGCAGGATCTTCTCCTTACGTACGCCTCCTTCAGGACGCTCGCCGATTCCCCCGGCACCGTCCACGTGACGGCCGCGCTCCATGAGTCCAGGGTCGGTTTCGCGGACCTTCTCTATTTCCGGCCTTCGCTCCCTCTCCGGCCCAACGCCGCCCTCACCCTCTCCGCCAGGCTCTCCGGGCCGATAAACGACCTTCAGGTGCAGGAGCTCCGTTGTGCCGCCGGATCCTCCACTGTCCTGGACCTCTCAGGTTCGGTCAGGGGTCTGCCCGCCATGAAGAACGCGCGCTTTGACCTCGCGCTCCGCAACTTCTCCACCCGCCGGAGTGACTTCCGTGCCCTTCTGTCCGGTTCCCTGCTTCCCGGGAGCATCACGCTGCCGGACTCCATCAGCCTTCGGGCGGCATTCAAGGGTTCGCTGCGGGATTTTTCGGCCACGGCGGATCTCGAGACCTCGATCGGCCGGGCAAACGCCACTCTTGCCGTCTCGGGGGGCGGAGATTCCCGGCGGGCCAGGTGGCGTGCAGACGCTGCCATCCGGAGCTTCGACGTCGGAGCACTTCTCAACAGCGGCGGATCGCTCGGTCAGGTTTCCCTGCGNNATGTCTCCGCCCAGAAATTCGAGGGAGAGGCGGCCATGCAGGATTCCAACATCGCCTTTACCTTCAATGGGAGCGTGGACACCGACACGGCGAAGCCTGCGTACAGGTTCCGACTCGACCTGAAAGGCGCCAACCTGCGCCGGCTCAACCTCAGCCCCGACGATCTTCGCGTTGCGGGACTGCTCACCTCTGACTTTGCGGGCAGGAATATCGATGACATCAACGGGACCATCGATGTGCGCAATGCGGTCCTGGTGAAGAGCGGAAAACGGACCATTGTCGATTCGCTCGTCTGCACCGTGGTGAACAGGATTGGAGAATCCCATATCAGCATTGAATCCCCGCTCCTGTCGGCGCGATTCGACGGGACGATGCCCCTCGGGAGCCTCCCCAGGGCGCTGGGACATCACTTCGGGCGCTACTTCTCCCTTCACGGCGGGACCCCCGACTCCGGCACCGGTAAGCGGGAGTTTACCTTCAACGTCGTTCTCCGGAATCCCCGGATCCTCACGGAAGTCTTCCTTCCTCAGCTCCGCCGTATCACGGCCGGAACAGTCGAAGGCTCGTTCAACAGCGCTGCGTCAAGCCTTCAGGTGAACATCGCCGTCCCCGCCTTCGCCTACGGGGACTTCCAGTGCGATGATCTCACCCTCCGAATGTCGTCCGACGCCGACCGGCTGCAGTCAACACTGCAGGTCCGGTCCGCGGGCAACTCGACATTCCTGGTCGAGAACCTCCAGCTTGCCGGTGCGGTCGACCATGACAGCATGAATGTCACCCTGCAAAGCACCGGCTCCTCCGGAGAAATGAAGCTGCTCCTGGGCGGGGTGTTCAACAGTGTTCCCGATGGATACATGTTTCACTTCAGACCCGGGGGAGCCGTGTTTCAGGGCCGCTCCTGGGATGTCAGGCCCGGCGGCTACCTGCTCTTCGGCAGGGGCCGGTTTTCCGCGCACGATCTGGCTCTCCTGGGCCCTGGCCAGTCCATCCGCCTTGACAGCCAGGAACCCGGCGGCGCGCATGCCCCCTTGAGGGTGGATTTCGGAAAGTTCGATCTCGCGAACCTGCTTCGAGCCATTGAGCGCGACACCGCACTGGTCCAGGGCATCCTGGACGGACATCTCCAGGTCCAGCCTGCCGGCGGTGCGTCAGCCTTCGCAGCGGACCTCCGGATCAAGGATCTCGCCCTTCAACAACGGCATGTGGGCGATATCACGCTGCACACGGATAATCAACAACGTGACCTCTACACGGTGGCGATGGAGATCACCGGAAGCGGAAACCAGGTCGCCCTGCATGGCACATACCGGAATGCCGGGGACGCCGGTACCCTGGACCTCAGCCTCGATGTCCAGACGCTCAACCTTGCCGCCTTTGAGCCGCTCATCCGCGGTGAAGTGGACCGTTTGTCCGGCGTGATGAACGGCGGAGTGCAGGTCTCGGGCCCCCTTCGGGATCCCTCTGTCACGGGTACCCTGAAATTCACGAACACCTCCTTCAGCCCCTCGATCCTCGGTTCCTACCTGCACCTGGACAACGGAGAGATCGCCTTCGGCGGCAAGAGCATCGATCTCAGATCGTTCACCCTGACCGACACCCTGGGCAAGACCGCGTCGGTCAGCGGACAGGTCACGACCCCGGATTTCCGGTCGTTCGGCTTCGACCTCCGGGTCCATACCGGCAACTTCCTTCTC
>PMBF01000038.1:61244-101197 GCA_003152875.1 Ignavibacteriota bacterium
GCGAACCCCATCATGGCCCAGGGGGACGAGGGATCGGATTCCGCCGGGCAGAAGACCCGGGGAATCCGCCTCAGCTCGAATATTGAAGTGAGCAGGGAGACCAGGCTCCGGATTCTGGTCGACCCGGCATCCGGGGATTCGCTGGAAATCCGGGGTGAGGCGACTTGCAGCTTCAGCATTGATGCATCCGGAAAACCCACATTGACGGGCCGGTACGAAATTGTTAGCGGTTCGTACGATCTCTCGTTCGGAAAGCTGGTGAAGAAGAAATTCGAGATTGCGAAGGGGAGCAGCATCACCTGGTTCGGATCGGCCCTCGATGCCGATGTGAATATCACCGCGATCTACACGGCGAGGGCGTCCGCCCTCCCCCTGGTCCAGAACCAGCTTTCGACCCTCAGCCAGGAAGAACGCAACAAGTACCGGCAGGAGCTCCCCGTTCAGGTCTACCTCACCATGGCGGGGAAACTGACGACGCCCGAGATCCACTTCAAACTTGATCTTCCTCTGGAACAGCGGGGCGCGCTTGGAGGCGCCGTGTACGCAAAGCTCAATGAGCTGAACGGACAGGAATCCGAATTGAATAAGCAGGTGTTTGCTCTCCTCGTGCTGGGCGGATTCCTGTCGGAAAACCCTCTTGCCTCATCGGGGGGCGGCGGCGGCCTGTCAGGCTTTGCCCGCACGAGCGTGAGCGAGATCCTCAGCGACCAGCTCAACAGGCTGTCCCAGCAGTACATCACCGGCGTGGACCTGAATTTGGGAGTGCAATCGTCCCAGGACTACTCCACAGGTGAAGCCCAGGGGCGGACGCTGCTGCAGCTTGGGCTTTCGACGAAGCTGTTCAATGACCGGGTGACGGTGCAGATGGGGGGCAATGTGGATCTGGAGGGACCGCGGAGCCAGCAGAACTCCCTGAACTCGTTCGCAGGCGACGTGAAGGTCTCCTACGCCCTCACGGAGGATGCGCGCTGGCAGCTTGAAGTCTTCAGGCAGAACAACTATGAAGGCCTGATTGAAGGGCAGCTGATGGAGACCGGCGCAGGGATCGTCTTCACCATCGATTATGACAAGCTGTTCGGCATCGGCCTCAGTCCGGAGGCGGACAAGAGCGGAGAGCAATAGGAGATGCGAGAACCACTGACGCGCGCCTTCCCCGCTGTCCTTGCCGCCTTCCTCGCAGTCATGGCGGCGGGATGCAGCAATACCGCGTATCTCGCCCAGGGAGAGAAGCTCTACACCGGAGCGCATCTGACGCTGGAGAAGAAACCCGGGACTCCGGACGACGACGTCCTCGAAGACCAGCTGGAGCAGCTGATGCTCCCCGAGCCAAACGGGACATTCCTCGGCCTGTTCCACCTGAAACTCTGGCTCTATAATATCGGGTTGTTCGGAAAAAGTCTGGGCGAGCCGCCGGTGCTCTTGAGCTCGGTGGCTCCCGCCCGCGTTGCCCGCCGGATGTACTCGTTGCTGCAGAACAAAGGATACTTCCAGACGGAGGTGAGCTATACCATCCAGGCGGAGGAAAAGACCGCAGAAATCCTCTACACCGCGGAGCTTCTGCCTCCGTACCGCATAGGCAGCGTCACGGTCAAAGGAGAAAGCAGCCCCCTTGCGGATTCCCTCAGAGCCACAATGAGAGAGACCCTGCTTCACCCCGGAGATCCATACGATCTTGATACGCTCGCGCAGGAACGGTCGCGTATCGACGCGGCGCTCAAAGAACGCGGCTTCTTCCACTTCGCACCGGAGTTCCTCCTGTTTGAGGCGGACAGCTCTGCCGGAGACCGGAACGTCGACATCGCGCTGACCGTCAAGAAGGGCATTCCTCCGCAGGCCACGCGCATCTACACGTTCGGCGGGCTTACCGTCCTTTCAGGATATTCGCTCAGGCGCGACAGCCTGGCGGTCCCGGGCGGCGATACGGTCGATGTCGACGGGGCATCATACGTCGATTTCGACAAGAAGTTCGAGCCTGCCTTCATCATGCGGTCCATCTTCCTGAAGAGGGGGCAACCGTACAGCAGGACCAACCACGACCTGACCCTCAACAGGCTCATGAACCTCGGTGTCTTCAAGTTCGTGAACATCCGGTACGATGATGCCGACTCTGCCGGACTGCCCCTCCTGGATGCGCACATCTACCTCACGCCGGTCCTTCTCAAAACGATTCGGTTCGAGCTGCAAGGGGTATCCAAATCGAATAATCTGGCGGGACCCGTACTGACGTCCACATTCCGGAACAGAAATCTGCTTCGCGGAGCCGAGCTCTTCACGCTGAGCCTTGATGGGGGATTCGAGACACCGTTCGGAGGAGGGCAATCCGGGTTGAATTCCTACCAGGCCGGAATCGAGGCGGAACTGACCCTCCCGCACTTTGTTACGCCGTTCACGCTCGAAAACGTCTTCAGCCGGTTCGTACCGAAAACGCACATGGATCTCGGGTTCCACCTCCTGAACCGTCTCCAGTACTTCCAGATGCTCTCCGTGGATGCGTCGTTCGGGTACACCTGGAAGGAGACGACCAGCAAGGAGCACATATTCAATCCTATCGCCTTCACGCTTGTCCACCTAGCAAAAACCACGCCGCAGTTCGAGGCCCTTCTGAACGCGAATCCCTTCCTGCGGAGGAGCTATGAAGAGCAGTTCATTCTTGGTCCCAACTACACGTTCGTCTACAACGATCAACTGGAGACTGACAGGAAGAATCACCTCTATTTCAAGGGGGGGATCGACCTTTCCGGGAATCTGCTCCACCTCGCCCAATCGCTCCTGACGCGCCGCAGGGCAAGTCCCGAAGATCCCTACAAGATTTTTGGAGCCCCCTATTCGCAGTACGCCAGGATTGACATCGATCTCCGGCATTACACAATCTCCGGTGATCAGTCCACAACGCTGGCCACCAGGCTGATCGCGGGGGTGGGATTCGCCTTCGGGAATTCTTCGATCATGCCGTACGTCAAGCAGTTTACGGTCGGCGGGAGCAACAGCGTGCGTGCCTTCGATCCCCGATCGCTGGGGCCGGGCTCCTACAGAACGCCCGACAGCCTGGCTGCTAATTCCTTTGTCGATCAGGCGGGAGACATCAAGCTCGAGGCGAACATGGAATACCGGTTTCCCCTGGTCAGCATTCTTCGCGGAGCGCTGTTTGTCGATGCCGGCAATATCTGGCTGGTCCGCGACGACCCGGCCCGGCCAGGCGCCAAATTCCGCGGTAGCACGTTCCTGGACCAGATCGCCGTCGGCACGGGGTTCGGCATCCGGTTCGACCTCTCCTTCTTCGTGCTCCGCCTCGACCTGGCATTCCCCCTGCGTGTGCCCAGCCTGCCCGAAGGTGAGCGGTGGGTGATCAAACAGATCGACTTCGGCGATCCCCGCTGGAGAAAAGACAACCTGGTCCTCAACATCGCCATCGGCTATCCGTATTGACTCCCCACCCTCAGGAAGCCGGTCAATAAGGCGCCGGAGGAGAGCAAGGCTTGACCGCCCCGTCATTCAAACTGGTCATCGAATGAAACAGAGCTTCTTCGTTTCCACGTAACCACCCGCTTGGATCCGATAGAAGTACACGCCGCTCGCAAGGCGGGAACCGTCGAACCTGACCTCGTGATGGCCTGCATCCATCTCACCGTTGATGAGCTCTGCCACTTTCTGGCCGAGCGTATTGAAGACTGTGAGCGTTACGTGCGATCGGTACGGCAGAGCATAATGAATCGTTGTGGATGGATTGAATGGGTTCGGATAGTTCTGCTCAAGAACAAATTGTTGAGGCGGTTTTCCTTGCTGCTCATTGACTCCGGTAACGATGTTATATTTGACGTTGAGATCCCGCTCGATTGCGAGGCGTTGAGGATCAGCCAGTACCGTATCATAGAGAATCACCTCCGCGAAGTCACACTTTGCCGTAACCCTGGGGGCCCCTCCATTCGGGAGACCGTCAGCTCCTGCGAGTCCTCCACCTGAGCCCGTGGGATTACCCATTGGACCAAAGTAGGGCATGTCAGGAGTCGAAGGCACCATTGTTGCATTGCTGCCATTCCATCGCACAGTTGTGTTAAGGATCGTTTGATTTGTCATTATGCTTATGATCCTCCATTCACCAAGTGCAGCGATGTTGGGCGCCACGGCTTGTATGTTAGCGACAGAGCCTTCTCCCATCCCTATGCGATCGGAAAGCCTGTCTAAGCCCCCGAAGAGTACAAAGAACCACTCGTCCAAGTCGCCGCCGGAAGGACCAAAGTTTATGACATGATCTAAATGCCCGCCACCAGGGGCCCCGTCACCAGGACCGTTCTTGACAACCATGAACAGAGTGAATTGAGACATCGGAGTAGAGCTCGTAAATCCCAGCTTGTCATCCCAGCCATCAAACCGCAGGACAGGTTTGTGATTCAAGGCACTATCGACAAACAACGGCTGACGCTGAATATCAGACTGAATCGCGTCGTTCCCCTTGCCGCTCTGGTCGCGCCACCTGCTCACTTTCCCATTGAGTGTGTCGACGCCTGCATCAGCTCTCAGCCAGAGTTGGAGACCGGCGGGGGGTCTCGGTGGAACCCATTTATACACTGAATCATTTGCACCACCACACCAACCGGCATGTGCTGATGCAAAGGATGACGGGCCCCGCGACACGGTGTTGTCGATACGTGTCCAGGTTGCTCCGCCGTCACCCGTGAATGCGGAGCCGGGGGTTCCGCTACTGATACCGGAAGCAGAGGTGATGACGTATGACGCAGTGGTTCCCGTAACATACTGCATGAAGAATGATGTGAATCCGGTGGGTGCAGTCACTCCTGTTTCTGTCCAGGTAGTACCACCGTCGGTCGTTGCCCATACCTGGTTTCCTGGGACGAATCTCGAGAAACGTCCTGTCGCCGTATCCTGGAAGGCAGGGACGAATCCAGCTCCTCCAATACTGCGGTTCACGGTCCACGTTGCACCGCGGTTCGTGCTTCGATAGAGCGCGGCGCTGTTCGTGCAAAACCACAGGCTATTTCCAGCAGCCGCATAATCGAAAAACGCTGACTCCCCCACCATGGGCGGAGGAATATTCGAGGAATCCACCCGCGTCCAGAGATTGCCGCCATCTGTGGTGGTGTAAATCTCCCAATTCCTCCCATGCGGATTGCCAACGCACACTCCGTTGCCTGAATCGAAGAAGTGGATGAAGTCGACATATCCGCCTGAGCCGGGAAATGCGGTCGTTTGTTGCGTCCAATCTGTTCCGCCGTTTGTCGTTCTGAATATGCCGCCACTGGCCGCCCCGGAGGGATCGTGCATGGCAATCCATGCCACGTTTGAATAGACGGCGGTGATGTTTGATCCCCTCCAACTTGGAGGGGCTTGCACAACAGTGGAGGCCGTCCATTGAATGCCGCCATTCGTGGTTCTGATGTACAAGTTCGAAGTTGTGTTGTCTGCAGTCTTCACTCCCCAGCAGACGGTGTTGCTCGCAGCCACGAATCTCATATCCTCCGTCGGGATGCCCACAGGCAGGCCGGAGGACTGTGCCATCCAGGACTGCGCACTGGACTGGCCAATGAACATCATCACCGCCATTACCAAAAGAGATACCCTGCGCTTCATATCTACCTCCAGAGAATAGGAAAACCCTTTCACAACAACTTCAGCGGACCAAGACAAACTTTTTCACTTCGACGAATGCTCCGGCTTGAATGCGATAGAAGTAGACGCCCGTGGCGAGGTTGTTCCCGTCGAAGCGGACTTCATGGGATCCTGCATCCTGCGTGCCGTCAACGAGTGTGGCTACTTGTTGACCGAGTGTGTTGAACACCGCCAGACTCACATCCCCCCTTTTCTCCGCTATTGGTAGACAGGAAGACGCCGCCACTAGGCCCAGAGTTGGGATCCGGGACGCACCCAGCAAAAAGATTCGTGCCGCCTGCCCCATTGGGGACGACCGCAAAGCTAGAAATGCTAGCACCATAGGGTCCGTTGGTCTGAACCCATTGGGCGTTCGCAGAGGCCATGAGGATGAGCGAAAGCAGGCACGCAACCAGAACAGATCGTAGAATGATCATATGGTGAACTCGTTTGGGTGAATTGTGAACTAATGTTCGCGAATAAGTATCGACACTCAATGAACGCTATCGGAGAGGGGGGTAGATACCAACCTCGTCGCAAACTTTGCAACTTTTGTTGCAAAAGGGGGGAAACGCCGGAAAATGACGAAATATGGAGGCTATGAGAAGGAATGGGGGAGAAGTTGTGAATGAATCGGGGAGGAGGAGAAATGATGAACGGGGGGAAATCTCACGCGTGCAGCTCTTTGGATCACTCCACGGACAGAACGTCACTCACGACTTCTTTACCTCGCTCGGTAGAACACTAAATTGCTCTTGAAAACACTGCGTGAAATACGAGAGACCGCTGAAGCCAACAGCATACGCTATTTCTGATACGGTTCCCGCGTTCTTCCGAAGAAGCTCCATCGCACGATGAAGGCGCATGTAGCGGATGAAACTGCCCGGCGACTGGTTCGTGAGCGCCGTGAGCTTACGGTGCAATTGCGAGCGGCTCATACCTGCTTCGCGGGCAAAATCTTCAACGCTGAAGTTCTCGTCGCCCAGACGCTTTTCCACAACAGCCAACGCCTTCTGAAGAAATGCATCGTCAATCGATGTCACCGCAATTTCGCCCGGCTTCAAGACCTGGGCTGCACTGAAGCGCTCCCTGAGCTTTCGTCTCACCTCAATCAGGTTCTTCACTCTTACAAGAAGCTCCTTCGCATCGAACGGCTTGGTGAGGTAATCATCCGCGCCGGTCTCAAGACCTTCGACCTTGTTCTCCTGACCGGCCTTGGCAGTAAGAAGAATGATTGGTACGTGGCTGGTTTTTTCGTCCAGTTTCAAGGTCTTGCACAGTTCATAGCCATCCAACTTCGGCATCATGACGTCACTGATGATCAGGTCGGGAATCGACTCTCTGGCCTTTTCCACCCCCTCCTTTCCGTCATGTGCCTCGAGCACCTGGTACGATGGGACAAGATACTGGCGAATATATGCCCTGACGTCAATGTTGTCCTCCACAACCAGGACAATGGAGCGTGTGCCATCAGGGGTTTGTACCCCTGGGTCGACCTGGGCAGACTGCTCGTGAGCCTCTATGTGAACCGGTGAGCGTTCACCAATTTCAGCCTGTGCGGCGAGTATCTCGTCTGCTTTCAGATGAGCACTCCCCAGGGGAATTCTGACACGGAACTCTGTTCCCTTTCCCACCACACTCGTGACACTGATTGTCCCACGGTGCAATTCCACCAGCTCCTTGGCGAGAGCAAGACCGATCCCTGTGCCTTCCTGTTCCCGTGTCTGGGAGGCATCGACCTGATAGAAGCGGTCGAAGATGTGCGAAAGCTCCTCCTCCGGAATACCGACACCCGTGTCACTGACAATGATCTCCAATGAATCGGCCGGCACAGGCGATGACGATTGTATGCGAACAGTCACTGCACCCCTCTCTGGCGTGAACTTGAATGCATTCGAGAGCAGGTTTGTGAGGATTTTCTCCATCTTGTCCTGATCGAAGTAGATCTCAATCTCCTCATTGTCTGCCTCCACATGCAATGCAATGCTTTTTCCTTCGGCAGACGATNNCTGCAGCTTCATTCCTCCCGCATCGATTTTGGAGAGATCGAGGAGCTGGTTGATCAATCGCAGCAAACGCTGCGCATTGCGATGTACCATAGAAAGTTTCTCCCTGGAAGATTCGTCGGGGAGAACACCCTGCAACTCCTCCGTCGGGCCAAGGATGAGCGTGAGAGGAGTACGAAATTCGTGTGAGATGTTGGCAAAAAAGCGGGACTTCCTCTTGTCCTCCTCTCTCAACGTTCTCGCCTCAACCTGCGTCATTTCGAGCTTATGCCGAGCGAGCAGTCTATTGATCTGGAAGCGACGAATACCATAGAGTGCACCTATGCCAACCAGGCCATAAAAGAGATAGGCCCATGTCGTCTTCCACCAGGGCGATGCGATGATGACGACAATCGACGTCCCCTGTTCATTCCACACACCATCGTTATTGGAGCCTTTGACTCTGAAAGTGTAGCTCCCGCCATCGAGATTGGTGTACGTTGCATATCGCCTTGTGCCGCAGTATGTCCACTCCTTATCGAACCCTTCGAGCTTGTAGGCGTACTGGTTCTTCTCGGGGCTGGTATAATTCAGGGAGGCAAACTCAAACGAGAAGACGTTCTCTTTGTACGACAATTCGATGGAGTGTTTTTCGGAGATCGCACTGTCGAGCGAAACGACTTTATCGAACTTCTTAAACGCGGTGATCACAAGCGGAGGGACAAACGGATTGTCCTTTATACTATCGGGATGGAACCGGACCAAGCCGCTACTGCCGCCGAAGAACATTTCACCTTTTTTGTTTTTGTAGCCCGTTGGAAGTGTGCATGGTCCTATCGTGACGCCGTCGCTGGCGTCAAAGTTTCGGACCGAGCCGGTTTGCGGGTTGAACCTTGAAAGTCCATTGAGCGTGCACAACCAGAGGCAGCCTTCGCCATCCTCGAGGATTGCGCGGATGTAATTATCCGAAAAGCCCTCCTTTCCGCTCACCGGGACACAAGTTACCGTTTGTCGGTCGATTCTGAAAAGACCCACATTCGTTCCGACCCAGATGGTTTCCCGCCGATCCTCGTATAACGCTAAGGGCACTATAGACCCAATGCGCTTACTTTCATTCCCGGCATTGGGATCAAGCATGAACTTGGTCCATGTGTCCGACGTTCGGTCGTAGGAATACAGACCTGCTCCTGGAACAGCAATCCAGATATGTCCGGTATGATCTTCGAGAATAGCATCCAATTCGTACCCAGTCCCCCCGGATTTTCGATTGCCAGGGAAATGCCGCCGAAAGATGTTCGATCCAGGAGAATATTCCGAGATATTGGCATCGTCCGTTCCGACCCAGAGCGTGCCGTCCCGACTCTCACAGAGTGCATCGACACCATCCCACGGCAAACTCAGGGAATCACCCGGGCTATTTCTATGATGGACAAAGCGCTGCCTGGTTTTGTCAAACTCGTCCAGCCCTCCGCCCCAGGTTCCAATCCATAGCCTCCCCTTTCTGTCCTCGAGGATAGGCCAAATCCGGTCAATGCTCAGGCTGTGAGGGTTCCGGTTATCATGCCGGTAGTGTGTAAACTTACCCGTTGAAGCGTTCAGCCTGTTCAATCCACTCATTGTGCCGACCCAAACAGAACCTGAGGCATCCTCATAGATTCCTGTCACAACGCCGGAACTCAGACCCGACCCATCACCAGGATCTTTGCTATAGACAGAAAACTGTTTACTTGTCCTGTCGAGCTTGAGCACCGCATCAGCCACCGTGCCAAACCACATGGTGCCAGACCTGTCTTCGCACAATGCGTCGAATGGAACGTCGTGATCNNCCCGTCCTGTCCTCGCAGATTGTCCATGGCTGACCCACATTTCCCCATGCATTCCCGTAAAGACCACCCTGGTAACTTGTAAATCGCCGGGTTGAACGATCAAACCGGGCGATCCCCCCCAACCCCCCATTGAGGCCCTCCGCAAACATGCCGACCCAGAGTCTCCCCTTCCAGTCACGATACACCGTCCGAACATCATTGTCCTCAGGTCGGTTTGGATTGCCGAGATCATTCCAGTACTGGGAAAAGGAATCCCTGGTGTCCTCAGGTCCGTTTGGATTCCCGAAATCATTCCGGTAGTGGGAAAAAGAACCGCCGGCCTTGTCGTAGAGATACAGACCATCGTTGGCACCAATCCAGAGCAATCTTGACGGTTCGTCGGGATCTTGATAGAGAGTGTAAACATGTCCCTTCGGGCCATGATCGAGGTGAGCGAACTTTCGACGGGATTTGTCGAGCGAGTTGAGGCCGTTCGCCGTTCCAATCCAGAGGGTACCCTCAACGTCGACAGATGCGCAAAATGTCGAGTCACTGCTGATGCTGTTTGAATCGCTCGGATTGTGCCGGTACTCCGTAAACCGATTGGTTGTTCGGATGTATTGGTAAACCCCCTGTCCGAGAGTGGTAAACCACATGCCATTCTCCCTCGCCTCCGCAGATGAATCTTCGCATATTGAGGTGATATGCCGATCCGAGAGGTGACGTGAGATTCTCCCTGTTACCCTGTCAAATCGATTGAGCCCACCAGTGGTGATCCAGAGATCTCCGTGTGTATCCTCATAGAGCAAGTTGATCCAGGAGCCGGATAACGACTCTGAATCGAGAGGGTCAGCCTTGTACATCGTGAAGCTGTAGCCGTCATACTTGTTCAAGCCATTAGCCGTGGCAAACCACATGAAACCCCGGCTATCCTGCATGATAGCGGTGACCCAATTGAACGAGAGTCCCTGGTTAACGGTGAGATGGTCGAATTTAACATCGGTCGGCTGTGCATGGAGCCCCCATGAGTTGGCGAGAAGATTCAGGATGAAGAGGGTGAAGGAGATCCTGCTTTGAAGCGTGATCCACCTTCTCAGGAGTAAGCGTTGAGTATTCACTGGTCGCCGTTAAGTTGCTGGCACTGTAGTCCCGATCTGGAGAGACACTAAGGTTCGTCGGGCGTAGCTCATGTGCGACTCTCCGGTCGTATGATCGGATGAATGCTTACTTCATTGGTAGTCCCCCATGATGAAAGAGGGTCCACGGTTGAGGATATCGCAGTTTCCGGGTCTGTGATGATACCATGTATGAGAACTGCACGGAGAATGGAATTGGGAGATGCGGGCAGGAGGCCGCGAACATTCCCCATATGTTCGATAAGAAAACCGGGCGAACATGGGGCTTTGGCCTCAGGCATGTGGAGGAGAACAGGTAGACAACAGGATGCCGGACGGAATGAACGAATACAACAGTATCGAGTCTAGAAACCAATAGCAAACGCGGGCCGCGCAGCCCGTCCTTTAGGACACTCCTGGGCGACTCAAACTGAGACGCTACCAAGTCTTCCTTCCTGTACCGCCTCGTTCCGATATTCCGTATATTTGCAGTCTATGATCTCAGGCTCAGCCATATCCCTCCAGTTCGGCGGGAAAGTCCTCTTCGACCGCATCTCGTTCCGCATCGGTCCCCACGACCGCATCGGTCTCGTCGGCTCGAACGGGGCCGGGAAGACCACGCTCCTGAAGATCCTGGTGGGCGTCGTTGCCGCCGACACCGGCGACGTGGCAAGGGCAAAATACGTGACGGTGGGTTATCTCCCCCAGGAAGGGACAGCTGTCTCCGGTCGATCTCTGTACGCCGAGGCGGAATCCGTGTTTGGCGACGTCCTCGAAACCCAGTCGCGGCTCGACGATGTGCACCGGCGCATGGGGGAGATCACCGATCACGCATCGGACGAGTTCCGGGAACTCCTGGAGGTCTACGGGGAGCTCCAGCACAAGCTCGAATCCTCGGATGCGTTTCGTATGCAGGGAACCATTGAGAAAGTGCTGCGCGGGCTGGGTTTCGTTGAGGACGATTTTCCCCGGCAAACCGGAGAGTTCAGCGGCGGATGGCAGATGCGCATCGCCCTCGCCAAGCTGCTGCTCCTGCAGCCTTCGCTCCTGCTGCTCGACGAGCCGACGAACCATCTGGATCTCGAATCCCTCCAGTGGCTTGAGGAATATCTGCAATCGTACCAGGGCGCCGTGATGATTGTCTCCCACGACAGGCGCTTCCTGGATACCATGACCTCCGCCATCTATGAGCTCAGCATGGGCTCACTCACGGAGTACACGGGAAACTTCAGCGCATACGTGGAGGCCCGGGCCGAGCGGCTGGACCAGCAGCTTGCCGCTTTTCAGAATCAGCAGCAGCAGATCAAACAGACCGAGCGGTTCATAGAACGCTTCCGCTACAAAGCCACCAAGGCAAGACAGGTGCAGAGCCGTATCAAGATGCTGGAACGCATGGACATGGTCCAGCTGGAAGACCAGGAAGGGGAGATCGACTTCCAGTTCCCTCCCTCGCCGCCCTCAGGCAAGGTTGTCATGGAGTTGGTCGGCATCAGAAAGAGCTACGGCGCTCTCCAGGTTTTCCATGGGGCCAGCCTCGACATCTACCGCGGCGACCGGATGGCGTTCGTCGGGGTGAACGGCGCAGGCAAATCGACGCTCTCCCGCATCATCGCGGGCGTCGAGCCGTCGGACGGGGGGGAACGGAAAACCGGCCACAATGTGGTGATCTCCTACTTTGCTCAGCATCAGGCGGAAGAGCTCAATCCGGATTGGGACGCCCTGCAGACCGTGGAGAGTGTCGCCGCCGGGGAAACACGCAGGCAGCTCCGGACTCTTCTGGGTTCGTTCCTCTTCCATGGCGACGACGTGTTCAAGAAAGTGAGCGTTCTCTCCGGCGGGGAAAAGAGCCGGCTGGCGATGGCCAAGATGCTCCTTCTACCCTCCAACCTGCTGGTCATGGACGAGCCCACGAATCATCTGGACATGCGCTCGAAAGGGGTGCTGCAGGACGCGCTCATGGAGTACGAGGGTAGCTTTGTGATTGTATCACACGACCGCGACTTTCTGGATCCGCTGGTCAACAAAGTTGTGGAGTTCGACCATGGCAGGATCAGCGTCTTCCCCGGAACGCTGAGCGAGTACCTCGATAGAAAACGGCGGGAGAGGGAGCTGCAGTCGGCTCCGCCGAAGGGGGTGCCGAGACCCGCAGGAGGGCAGATCACCGACAGGGAGCGGAAGCGTATCGAGGCCGACCTGAGGCAGGAACGGTACCGGCGTACCAGGCCTCTGCAGGACAGGATCGCAAAAGTCGAGCGGGTCATCGAAGAGCATGAGAAGGAGAAAGCGGCAATTGAACGGACCATGGCCGATCCGGTCTTCTACAGGGACGGCGAGAAAGTGAAAAAAGTCACTCTGCGGTACAAGGAGGTGCAGGACCTGCTGACCGCCGAGTACTTCCGGTGGGGTGAGCTGACGAAGGAGTTGGAGAAGGTGAGCAGGGAGATTTCGGAAAAGATCGAAAACGCCCTCAACGGGGGGAGCCGGTGATCAAGCGAGGCGACGAGGTGACGCTCCGTCTCGAAGGGGCGGCTGTCGAGGGCAAGTGCATTGCTCGGATGGACGGCCTGGTGGTGTTCGTGCGCGGCGGAGTCCCCGGAGACACTGCGCGCGTGTGCATTACGAAAGTGAAAAAGCAGTTCCTTGAGGCGGACTTCAGGACGCTGGAGCAGCCGTCGCCTGACCGTGTCCAGGCGCGTTGCCGGTACTTCGGCGTGTGCGGCGGGTGCACATGGCAGGAGCTCCACTATGATGCGCAGCTGCAGAGCAAGCGCCGCTCCGTCGTGGATGCGCTTGAACGGATCGGCGGGCTTGTGGGCGTCGAAGTCCTCCCGGCCGCGGCGGCGGCGGATATTTACTGGTACCGGAACAAGATGGAGTTCTCGTTCGGGGAGCGGTGGCTGACCGTGGAAGAGATGGCGCGCGTTGCTGATGAGCTCAACGGCGAACAGTCGCGCCTTGCTCTCGGCTTGCATCTCCCCGGACGCTTCGACAAGGTCCTGGACGTCGAGGAATGCTGGCTTCAGTCGGAGGCAAGTGTCCGGATCGTCAATGCGACGCGCCGCTTCGCCCTCGCAGCCGGACTCAACGTTCACTCCACCAGGACACATGAGGGTTATCTGCGGAACCTGGTGATCCGGGAGGGGCGCAGGACGGGCGAGAGGATGGTGAATCTGGTGACATTTGACGACCGGCCCGATGTCATGGCGGCATATACTGAGACCCTGCTGGCTGAGGTCCCAGAGGTTTCAACAGTCGTGAACAACATCACTGAGCGGAAATCGCAAGTGGCTCTCGGCGATGTCGAGAAGGTGTATCACGGACCGGGGTCAATCACGGAGAAGATCGGCGGACGTACCTACAGGATTTCGGCCAACTCGTTTTTTCAGACCAACACTGCGCAGGCGGAGCGCCTCTATGATGTTGCCGCGGAGATGGCAGCGCTGACCGGCAGTGAGACGGTGTATGATCTGTACAGCGGCACCGGGACCATAGCCCTTCACCTCGCCGGCCTCGCCAGGGAGGTCATCGGAATTGAAACGGTTCCCCAGGCGATCGAAGACGCGAAAAGCAATGCTGCATTCAATAGTGTTCCCAACTGTACATTTCTCCTGGGGGATCTGAAGGAGAGGCTTACACGGGATACCGCCTGGACCGCGCATCATTCCGCTCCGGACGTCGTGGTGATCGACCCCCCCAGAAGCGGCATGCATGAAGCCGTTGCCAGGCAGGTCCTCCACATGGGGGCGCGCCGGATCGTGTATGTCAGCTGCAACCCGGCCACACAGGCGCGCGATCTGAAGATCCTCGTCTCGACGGGCCGGTACCGGGTGAACAGAGCACAGCCGGTCGATATGTTTCCGCACACATCTCATGTGGAAAACGTCGCCCTCCTTGAAGCCGCTGGCTGACAGCCCCCCCCTCCATCCCCGACATCGACTGGAGACAGGACTATGGACAGGACCCACGCAGAAGTGCATAATATCGTCGCGGCGATGACCGCGCTCTGCTTCGCATGATTCTCCAGAGGGCTGTGCCGTGAGATTGTGGAGTCTTCACCCCAGGTATCTTGATACTCAGGGACTCCTGGCCTGCTGGCGCGAGGCACTGCTGGCCAAGGCGGTTCTGTCGGGGCAAACGAGCGGATACCGGCACCACCCCCAGCTCGAGCGATTCCGGTCTCATCCCTCTCCCCGCCGGGCTATCAACCGGTACCTCGCTGGCCTGTACCTGGAAGCGCGCCGCAGGAGCTTTGCCTTCGACGGGAGAAAAGTGGGGCGGTTGAGTACCGGCGTGAGAATTCCCGTTACCTCCGGACAGGCGCGCTACGAGATGTTCCACCTGAAGCGAAAACTCTGGAAGAGGGATCGCCGGACTTTTTTTGTCCTGCACCTGATCACGACGCCGGCACTCCATCCTCTCTTTCGCATGGTCGACGGCGGCGTCGAAACCTGGGAACACATCCCGGAGAAGAACCATGGCACTCAGCGCTCTCGATGACAAAACCAATCGGCCGGACGACCAGGCTCTTAAGACGGTCCTCGGGCGCACCTTTGCACGCTGGCAGGACCTGCAGGATCATCTCGCCTCCCTCTATGAGCCGCTGACAGCTCAGTGGTCGTTCGCCGGCGAGAAGTACGGTTGGTCGCTCCGGTTGATCCAGAAGAAGCGCGTCATCGTCTACCTGATCCCGCAACAAGGGTACTTCCTTGCGGGATTAGTCCTGGGTGACCGCGCAGTGAAGGCTGCCAGGGCCGCCGCATTGCCTCCGGCAGTCCTTGCTGCAATCAACGCTGCCCCCAGATATGGTGAGGGAACAGGGTTCCGTCTGGAAGTCCGGACGAAAGCAGATGTCGGGAGCATCGAGAAACTCGCGGCAATCAAGATGGCCCCCTGAGAGCCGGCCTTCGCGTGATCCGGGAGTAGACGACTCTCCCGCTTCCGCTCTCACGACCGGGCAGGCGCGGTCCAAGCCGCGTCTGGCAGATACCCCCATGCATTGCGGGAGACACCTATGGCCGGAGAGCTGTTTATGATCGTGGAGCATTTCAGAAATCGCGATGCCGTGCCTGTCTATCGGCGCTTCAGTGAAAGAGGACGCATGGCCCCGGAAGGACTGACCTACGTTTCAAGCTGGGTGGATCGGGACTTCCACCGGTGCTATCAGGTGATGAAGACCGAAGACCCGGCCCTGCTGGACCAATGGATCGAACGCTGGGACGATCTCGTGGAATTCGAAATCATCCCGGTCCTGACATCAAAAGAGGCTGCTGAGAAAATCGCGCCCCGTCTTTGACCCGCAACAGCCTGCTTTTGTCGACCCTCTCTGGCCGCCGGGTGAGACTTCTTGTGGCATGGCCGGGCCAAGGTTTGACTTTCTGCGATCTTCCGCGTATTTTCCAGGTGCCGCTTCTTATCCCCCGCGGGCCCGGAAGGCGGAGCACTCCTGCCGGGCGTGACGGGCCTCAGCCGGACACTGTGCCCGGTGCACGGCCAGCATAGCCCCGCCAGCTCTTGCTGCAAATCCCTGAGGTCTTTGTGTCCCGGATTCAGCTTCTTCTCCTGGCTGCGGCGTTGACTGCTGCCTGCGGCGCTGCCTTCTCTGCCGTCAAGTCGGTTGCGGCGATTCGCGTTACGGTGCCGCCGGTCATTGACGGAGTTCTGGCCGATCCCGCATGGCGATCCGCACTTCCGGTCCACGATTTCACCCAGTTCGATCCCGCCGAGGGAGCCGCTCCCACCGAATCCACCGTCGTCCGTGTTCTCTATGACAACAACGCCGTCTATGTCGGCGTGCAGTGCCTGGACTCCGATCCCAAGGCCGTGATCGGACAACTGACCCGCCGCGACCGCTCGACGGAGGCAGACCGCTTCACGGTCATGATAGATTCCTATCATGACCACCAGACCGCGTTCGTCTTTTCCACCAACGTCTCGGGGGTGCAGAGCGACGGGGTGCTGTCGCAGGACGGCACAGTCTACGACATCAGCTGGGATGCCGTCTGGCGTGTCGCAGCCGTCCGCACCACCCGCGGATGGTCGGCGGAGTTCGCCATCCCCTTCAATGCCCTTCGCTTCGCCTCCAGCGCAGACAGCGTCTATCAATGGGGGATCAACTTCAGGCGGTATATAAGCCGGAAGAAGGAAACCGACGAGTGGGTCATGGTTCCCCGCAGCGAGCGGCTGATGATCTCGCAGTGGGGACATTTGATGGGCCTGAACAACATCCGGCCTCCGCTCCACCTTGAGGTCATGCCGTATATCTCGGAGGGAGGCGATTTCCGTTCTTCAGGAGTGTACGGGGGAAAGAGGTCCGATCTTCTGCAAAGCGCGGGAGTGGACATCAAGTACGGGCTCTCGCGCAACTTCACGCTCGATGCCACGGTGCATCCCGACTTCGGGCAGGTGGAGGTCGATCAGGCGGTGCTGAACCTCACGGTCTTCGAACCCTTCTTTCCCGAGAAGCGTCCGTTCTTTGTCGAGGGCTCGACGATGTTTGCCTTTGGCACCAGCATCGACAACACCTCCATGCCCCTCTTCTTCTCCCGCAGGATCGGCCGCATGCCGCACGGAAGCCCCTATGTCGCCGCCCCGCCGGGCGGCACCATCTCCGAAAACCCACAGGTCACGACGATCCTCGGAGCCGCAAAGGTGACGGGCCGGTCGTCCTCCGGACTTTCCACGGGTATCCTCGCCGCTGCCACCGGGAGGGAAGATGCCTTCGTCCGGGATGCTGCCGGAGCGCTCTCGAGCATGGAGACGGAGCCTCGCGCACTCTACGGAGTGGCCCGCCTGCGTCAGGACCTCGGCGGCACGTCGTGGGTCGGCCTGATGGGCACGGCCTCAGGGAAAAATGGTGAGAGGCCGGGACTCACCGCGGGCGTGGACTGGAATATTCGATTCAGTCAGGGGACAATGACCTGGGATGGGTACCTTGCCGGGGCCCGTGCGTCGGACGAAACCCGGAGCGACGGAACTGCCGGCCGGTTCCTGTTGTCACAGATCGCGGCTGAGCACTGGCTGTACGTCGGCTCGTTCGATTTTGCCTCGCGCTCATTCGACCCGAACGACCTCGGCTACTTTGCGCGCCCGCATGACATGGGAGGGTATGGGCAGATCCTGTATCGCGAGAACTTCGCTTCCGCGCCGTTCCTCCGCTACAGCTTCTCGGTAGTTCCCGAAGCCCGGTGGAACTGGGACAAAGTCCGGACATTTGCCCAGGTGGAGGGGGTATTCGCGGCGGATTTCACGAACTTCTGGCACTCCCAGGTCTTCTACCGTATGCTCCTCCCTTCCTTTGAAGACGAAGAGCGGGGCATCATCGGGCTTCGCCTCCGGCCGGCGGGCCAGGCGTTCGAGCTCCAGGTGCGGAGCGACGACCGGAGGGATGTCTGGGCGTCCATCGATGGAGTCTATGAGGTGGACAGCCACGGCAAGCGCTCTCTGAGCACCTCGCTTGCCATGACGCTCCGTCCGAGCTCCTGGATGGAACTCTCTCCCTTTCTCATGTATCAGTCAACCCGCTCCGAGCTTGCATGGGTCTTCGGCAGCCTCCCCGTCTCGGACCCTGCAGTCTCCCCGTCCCCCTTCAGCGTGTTCGGAGACCGCGATGTGGACGAACTGGATGCCGGAGTGCGGGGCATCGTGACCTTCACAAGAACCATCTCATTGCAGGGGTTCGTCCAGGTCCTGCTCGCCCGGGGCAGGTACGGGTCGTACGCGCGGCTCGACAACTCGGGCGGGACGATTCCCTATGCCTACGGGCTCTCCCAGGGATATGCCAGCCACGACTTCAACGAGGCCACGCTCAACGCAAACCTCCTGCTGCGATGGGAGTACGTGCCGGGGAGCACCTTCTATCTCGCCTGGACGCAGGAGCGGTATGGGGACAGCGGAGAATACGGGACGACATTCGGCAGCCGGTTCCGGGAGACTTTCTCCCTGCCGCAGGAAAACGTCATCCTTGCGAAAGTCACCTACTGGTTCTCGCTGTAGGAGGGGGGGCCGGAACGGAGAAGCTCCGGAGGCTGCAGATGGGTCTCGAAGAACGAGCAGATCTTGCGGAGATATTCTTCTCCTCCGATCTCCGCCATGTCATGGTGCCTGGCATTCGGCAGCAGCCAGAGTTCCCTGGGTTCGTTGGCATTCCTGTACACCAGCTCCGAATAGGAAGCCTTGATCCGTTCGTCCGCTGCCCCGTGAACAATCAACAGGGGAACATGGACTGAGCGGACCGATTCGAGGGGCGACACCGCGCTTGCCTTGAATCCGGCCAGTTTTTCCGAACGCCGGATGACCAGATTGCGCAGGTAGTGCCAGGGGAGCTTGATCATCCGCCGCTGGTAGTCGTCGAAGACACTCCGCAGCGTCGCGAAACCGCTCTCTGCTACGACGGCCCCCACCCTGGGGTCGATGGAGGCGAGCTGGATTGCCACCGCAGCCCCCATGGAGTTTCCAAACACACCGATCGCTCCCAGCTCCAGATCCTCACGACAGACGAGGTAGTTGATGACCGCCGCCGCGTCGTATTTTTCATAGAACCCGTAGGTGCAATAGATTCCGCCGCTGTCGCCATGACGGCGGGAATCGTACAGGAACACGTTGTATCCCAGCAGGTGAAGCTGGCGGGTGAGGGGGAGTCCCACGATCTTTGATTCGCTGACCCCGTGGAGGTAAAGGATGGTCCCCCGTGAGCGGCCTTCAGCCTTGATGAGCCAGCAGCTCAGGGGGATGCCGTCGGGGGTCTCCAGAGTGAGCTCCTCAAACGGCAGCCCGGCGTCGTGGGGATGGAGAAGCCTGGTGAGCGGGCGATAGTAATCGGCGGTGCGCCGGTGCGGCTGCAACAGCATGACCGGACCGATCAGGAACAGGACGGCCGAGACGAAGCTCATGAACGCCGCCAGAAGGACCAGGAGGGCAACAAGCAGCGTCATGACCCCCCTTTCACGCAGGGGGAATGTGTCCCCTCTCGTATTTCGGCGCTGCCATGCATGGAAAAATATACATAGCGAGGGGGCCGGAAGCAAACTGGCTTATTTCCCTCTGGGGTGCTGCTGCGGCCGGTAGTATTTCATGATGTATTCGGTCACCATCCTGTGCGTGTTGTATGCGGGGACCAGGGTGGCGATCGCATGCCTCACGCGCTTGAGCCATTCGTGAGGGATCCCGTCCTTGCCTCGCTTATAGAAGAGAGGGATGATGTCGTTCTCCATCACTGCACGTAGCCCTGCAGCATCGAGGTCGTCCTGCAGCTGTTCGCTCTCCGCAGTGGTATCTTCACCGACCTTCCACCCGTTGCGTCCGTCGTAGGCTTCCCGCCACCAGCCGTCCATGGTCATGACGTGGAGGCAGCCGTGGATCAGCGCCTTCATGCCGCTGGTGCCGCTCGCCTCCATGGGACGCCGGGGAGTGGCGAGCCAGACGTCGCACCCCGAGACCAGATACCGGGCGACGTTCATGTCGTAGTCCTCGATGAACACCACCTTTCCGAACAGGTCGTGACGCTTGGTGATGTTGACGATCTCCTTGATGAAGTGTTTGCCCGCATCGTCGCGCGGGTGGGCCTTTCCCGAAAAGATGAGCTGTATCGGCTGGTCCTGGCTGGTCAGGACGCGGAGGGCCCAGTCGAAATCCCGGAAGAAGAGCTGGGCGCGCTTGTACGTGGCAAACCGCCGTGCGATCCCGATGGTGAGGGTTTCCGGAGAAAGAATGTCGTCGAATGCCGCGATGTCACCGGAGATGTTGCGAAGACTCTGCTCCCGCATTCGCTTTCGCGCGAATTCCACGAGCTCGCGGCGCAGGGTGGTGCGAAGGCCCCAGAGTTCCACATCAGACACCGAATCCGGCTTCACGGCTTTCTGCCAGAATTTCCTGTCGGCGACCCGTTCGGACCAGCCGACACCGAGCCGCTCGGTCCAGAACCTTGCTGCGGTCGGCGAGGTCCATCCCGCGATGTGAACGCCGTTCGTCACATGGCCGATCGGGACCTTCTCGACCGGCGTCCCCGGATAGAGGTTCCTCCACATCTGACGGCTCACCCTCCCATGTAGCTGGCTGACGCCGTTGGCATTCCGGCACATCCGCAGCGCCAGCACCGTCATCGTGAACTGCTCATTGTAGTCGTCCTGCCGGACCCGCCCGTACCGCATCACCTGGTCGATCGACTGTCCGCTGGAGGCGCAAAAGGCGGGAAACGCCGCGTTCATCAAGCCGTAGTCGAACCGGTCGTGCCCTGCGGGAACCGGGGTGTGGGTGGTGAAGACGCACTGGTTCCGAACCGTGGCTTCCGCCTGGGCGGGAGTCTTCTTGGCCTTCAATTGTTCCCTCAGAAGTTCCAGGGTCAGGAAGGCGCTGTGTCCTTCATTCATGTGGAACACGACAGGGGTAATGCCAAGGGCGCGCAGGAATCGGACTCCGCCGATGCCCAGGACAATCTCCTGGCTGATGCGCGTCCACTGGTCTCCGCCGTAGACATGGGCGGTCAGATCGCGGTACCGCTGGTCGTTTTCAGGGAGGTCGGTGTCCAGGAGGTACAGGCGTGCCCTGCCGACCTCAACCGTCCAGCCCTGGATCTTGACAACCTGGTTGGCGATCTCCACCTGGCATACGACGGTTCGTCCTCTGGCGTCGACGACCGGTGCAATAGGCAGGCGCGACGGATCCGAACTGGGGTACTTCTCCATCTGCCAGCCGTCGTTGGAAATCTGCTGCTGGAAGTATCCCTGCCGATAGAAGAGGGATATGCCGACGAAGGGGAGGCCGAGATCACTTGCGCTTTTCGAATGGTCGCCGGAGAGGATGCCGAGGCCGCCGGAATAGATTCGCAGGCTTTCGTGAAGGCCGAACTCCGCGCTGAAGTAGGCAACCGGGCCCGAGCGGAACAGCGGCACGTTTCTGGCTACCCAGGTATGCTTCGCTTTGAGGTACCTCTCGAACTCGGCGCAGGCGCTGCGTGCTTTTGTCCGGAGATCCGGATCCCGCAGGCGCAGCCTGAGCTCTTCCGGGCTGATCCAGCGGAGCACATCCACCGGGTTGTGGTTGCTGCGTTCCCACATGTACGGTGAGAGGCGTTCAAAAACCTCCTGTGCCGGAGGGTTCCATGACCACCACAGGTTGCGGGCAAGGGCCCGGAGGTCGGCGATCAAGGCGTTTAGCTGCTTCTCGGAAACGGTCGTTGCCATACGCAAAGGCTTTCCTTGTGTGGGGTTGGTCCCGGCGACTCCGTTCACGTCCCCGCATCTTCTTCGACGGGTGTTTGCTTCGGTTTTGACGCGCGATAGCGCTCGTTTGCGTCGAGGTACTTCTTCCGGATCCTGATGCTGGTCGGCGTGATCTCGAGAAGCTCGTCGTCGCCGATCCATTCGATCGCCTGTTCAAGCGACATGATACGCGGCGGCTCGAGCCTTACGGCCTCGTCGGAGCCGGACGCACGCATGTTGGTCAGCTGCTTTGTCCTGCAGACGTTGACGTTCATGTCCTGTTCGCGGGTGTTCTCCCCCACAACCATCCCCGCATAGACCTTCGTGCCCGGGTCGATGAAAAACTGCGATCGCTCCTGCAGCTTCCACATGCCGTAGGCAACAGCCTCTCCTGCCTCCATGGCCACCAGGGCTCCCCGCGTCCTGTGCGCCATTTCCCCCTTGTGGGGTTCATAGCCGTGGAAATTGTGGTGCAGGATTCCCGTCCCTTTGGTCTGTGTCAGGAACTCCGGGCGAAAACCGATGAGCCCTCGCGAGGGGACAAGAAACTCCAGCCGCGTGTTGCCGTTCGACGCGATCATGTTGTGCATCTCACCCCGGCGGCGACCGAGGTTTTCAATCATTGCGCCGACAAATTCATCGGGCACATCGATGATCACGTGTTCGATCGGTTCGCACTTCACGTCGGCGATCCTCTTATAGATGACCTCGGGGCGGCTCACCTGGAGTTCGTAGCCTTCGCGCCGCATAGTCTCGATCAGGATCGCCAGGTGCAGCTCCCCCCGGCCGCTCACCTTGAACGCGTCGGGCGAGTCGGTCAGCTCGATGCGGAGACTCACATTCGAACGGAGCTCGCGGGCGAGCCGCTCGCTCAGGTGACGCGTGGTCACGTACCGTCCATCGAGACCGGCAAAGGGGGAGTTGTTGACCATGAAGACCATGGACAGGGTGGGCTCTTCGATGGCCACGAACGGCAGGGGCAACGGATCTGATTCATGAGCGATCGTTTCGCCGATGTCGACGTCTTCCATGCCGGCGATGGCGATGATGTCGCCCGCGGCCGCCTCCAATGTCTCGACCCGCTTCAGCCCCTCGAACGTGTAGATCTTTGTCACTCGTGCATCCTCCACGGTCCCGTCCCGGCGGATCACCTTCATGGGTCCGCCGAGTCTGATGGTACCGCGGTGGATGGTCCCTATGCCCAGGCGTCCCAGATAATCGTTGTAGTCGATGGTGGTCACGAGCATCTGGAACGGCGATATGGTGTCGCCCAGCGGCGCGGGGACGTGTTTGACGATGGCTTCGAAGAGCGGCTCGAGATTCGTGCTCTCGTCGTCGAGTTCGCGCCTGGCAATCCCCTGCTTGGAGATGCAGTACACCGTGGGGAAATCCAGCTGCTTGTCATCGGCACCGAGGGAGAGGAACAGCTCGAACACCTCGTCGAGCACCTGGTGCGGCCGGGCGTCCTTGCGGTCGATCTTGTTGATGACGACGATCGGCTTCAGGTGGAGGTCCAGCGACTTCTTCAGGACGAATTTCGTGCCGGGAAGGGGGCCTTCGGCCGCATCCACGAGGAGCAGGACGCCGTCCACCATGGTAAGCGTGCGTTCCACCTCTCCTCCGAAGTCTGCATGTCCGGGGGTATCCACAATATTGATCTTCACCCCGTGATGGTGCACCGACGTGTTCTTCGCCATGATCGTGATGCCGCGCTCACGTTCCAGATCCCCGGAGTCCATCACCCGGGTCACCACCTGCTGGTTCTGCCGGAAGGTGCCGGTCTGCCGGAGCATGTGGTCCACCAGGGTGGTTTTCCCATGATCGACGTGTGCAATAATGGCGATGTTGCGGATGTCTTCCCTGCGCTTCATACGCTCCTCAATGTACCAAGACACTCAATATAGCCAAAAACACCGGGAGTATCAACCAGGAGGACGCCGTTCAGGCACGTCGTTCGTTGCCGCCATTCAGAATGCCGAGCTCGCCAAGCACCCTCTCGGCTTCCTGGATCTCGGCGAACGGGACCAGCACCTTCTGCTCGGGGATCGTCCTCTCGTAGACCTGGGGGAAGGAGAAGAAGGAGCCGACGTCCGGCCTGGGGTAGCGTGCGCGGGAGAAGACAAACGGATGGAGCCCGGCCTGTTCGAGGACGCAGGAGGTGTGCTCTGCCTGCAGCACATCGGTGGAGCCGAAAACCCTGGCCATCCCCTCGTACGATTCGTACGAGGCATGGCGCGTGCAGAGGAACGCGTCCCTGGCATGCTTTCCGCACGCGCGGCAGCACGGCCGTCGGCATGCGACGCAGACGCCGGCGGCCGGCTCATGCGGATGTTCCATGCATCGGAGCGCATCGCTGAAGGGCGTCCCGCAATGCAGGCAGAACGCGACGCCTTCCTGCACCGGTTGCTCGCAACGGCTGCAGACCAGATCGCCCGATGAGCTCATGGAGGCTACCGGTGGAGTTCGATTTCGTGCTCGAGGTCGCTCAGGTGGAGGTTCAGGGCCCCGACCGAAAGAGCGATCTCGCGGATCATGAACGCCAGCGAGGCCATCATGAGCAGGAGGCTCACTCCGAAGACATAACTGCCGATCAGGGTTCTCCCGGCGAAAAGCAGGAACATGCAGAGGACGCAGAGGAACAGGCTCCCGATTCCGAAGATCTGCATGTCGCGGATGAGGATCACCCGCGTGCGCAGATTGGCGATCTGTTTCAGGATGATGCTGTCGGGCTTCGTTGTGTACCGGGCGTGAAGGTCCCGTATCAGGGCGGCAAGGGCAAGGAACCGGTTGGTGTAGGCGAGAAGCAGAAGGGAAATTGCCGGGAAGAGCAGCGCGGGGGTCGTGAGATTGATGTCCATGGTGTCCCTCCTGCCGTGTGTTCCCGGCCGCTACGACCGCTTCATGGGGCCGGAATCTGAACACCGGCCAGGGTTCGCTGGCTGCCCTGAAGGAGAGACCGGACGGAGACCGCTCACCCCCCCACACAGTGCAGCCTGTCACACGATGGCGTGCCCCCGATTCACTGCCACGAGCGCCGCCTCGGCCACCATCATTTCCAGATCTTCCGGCCGGATATCGCTGCTCTTGCTGAAGATCACATGCCGCGCGCGCTTTCCCTTCCCCATCAGCAGATGCTCGGGATCGGCAAGCAGCGCTCCGTATTCGAAACCGAGCCTCACGTGATCATCAAACGGCGCAAGGTGGCAAAAGTAGTGGGATTTCTGCCCCTCCGTGACGCGGAACCGGATGAAATGCAGATCGGGGGCTACAGCCTCGCTGAGATCGGGCACACTTTTCCGTATCAGACGCCGCAGGGATGCGACCACCTGCTGGATCGGGCGGGGATAGTGGCTGACGAACTCCGTGACATCGATCGTACTGGCTTTTTTTGCCATGGCCGCTTACCGGAAGAATGGATGAAAGGGGCGCATGATGTTCAACACCCGAACCGGGAGTTTTGATTCCGCCCGGCGGGGGACCGGCGCTTCAGTCGCGGTACTCCATGGATGCCTTCACAAAATCCCTGAAGAGAGGGTGGGGATTGGTCAGGCGCGACTTGAGCTCGGGATGGAACTGTCCGCCGACAAACCATGGGTGGTCGGGAAGCTCGATGATCTCGACAAGACCGTTATCGGGACAAATGCCGCTGAAAACCATCCCCTTTTCCTGAAGCTGCGGCTTGAAGGCATCGTTCACTTCGTAGCGGTGCCTGTGGCGTTCCCGTATCAGGTCGGTCTTGTACGCCTGGTACGCGCGCGTGCCCTTCTCGATCCGGCACGGATAAGAGCCGAGCCGCATCGTGCCGCCGTATTCCCTGACGTTCTTCTGTTCCAGCATCATGTCGATGACGTTCTGCTCGGTTGCCTTGAACTCCGTGCTGTTGGCCTCGGAGAGCCCGCAGACATTGCGGGCGAACTCGATGACCGCGCACTGCAGGCCGAGACAGATGCCGAGAAAGGGGATCCTGCGGGTGCGGACATACGCAATGGCCTGAATCTTCCCTTCGATGCCCCGCTCCCCGAAACCAGGGGCGACCAGAAGGCCGCTCACGTTCTGCATATGCGCATCTGCCCCGTCACGCTCGATGTCTTCAGCGCGGATCCATTCCAGGTCCACGCGGACGCTGTTTGCCGCGCCGGCATGCACGAATGCCTCCGCGATGCTCTTGTAGGCGTCCTGATGGTCGGTGTATTTGCCGCAGATGCCTATCCGCACGGTGCGGGAAGGGTTCTTGATCCGGTCGACCTGTTTCTTCCATTCCCTGAGGTTGGGGCGCGGGCAGGTCAGATCGAGTTTCTCGAGGACGAGTTCATCCACCTCCTGGTCGGCGAAGAGCAGCGGCACTTCGTAGATGGTCGGCGCATCGCGGCCGTCAATCACGCAGTCAACCTCCACATTGGTGAAGAGGGCAATCTTCTCCCGGACCTCGCGGGAAAGAGGGCGGTCGGAACGGCAGATGAGCATATCGGGCTGGATGCCGAGCTCAAGCAGGGACTTGACGCTGTGCTGGGTGGGTTTCGTCTTGATCTCACCCGCCGAGTTGATGAATGGCACGAGCGTGACATGGATGGCCATCGCGTTTTGGGGCCCCCGTTTGAACATGAACTGGCGCATGGCCTCAAGGAACGGCTGGCTCTCGATGTCGCCCACTGTCCCTCCGACTTCCGTAATGATCACATCATAGTCGCCGGTCTGCCCCAGCGCCTCGAAGCGCCGCTTGATCTCGTCGGTAATATGCGGAATGACCTGAACCGTCGCCCCGAGATAGTCGCCCCGGCGTTCCTTGGTGATGACCTCATGGTAGATCTGGCCGGTCGTCGAATTGTTCTTCCGCGTCGTCGTAATGTCCAGGAAGCGCTCATAATGCCCGAGGTCCAGATCCGTCTCAGCACCGTCGTCGGTGACGTACACCTCGCCGTGCTGGAAGGGATTCATGGTCCCCGGATCCACGTTGAGGTAGGGATCGAATTTTTGGATGGTCACTCGCAACCCGCGGAGCTTCAGGAGCAGTCCAATGGACGCGGACGCAATGCCTTTGCCGAGCGACGAAACCACGCCGCCCGTGACAAAGATGTACTTAACTTGTCGCCGTCGTGCCAAGGGGAGGCTCGCTTTCTGTTGGGGACCGTCCGGTCAGCTCGCCGGGCACGATGATGCCGGCGGACAGGACCAGTTTCAGTCCTTCTTCAATCGTGAGGTTCAATATCACCGCTTCGTCCTTTGGTATCAGGGACAGAAACCCCGCCGTCGGGTTGGGCGGACTGGGTATGTACACATTGTAAAAATCCAGGCGCCGTCCATCCGGCGCGGCGTAGGTCATCTCGTTGGTCACGAACCCGATGACGTAAATTCCCGGACGCGGATACTCCGTGAGGATCACCTTCCGGAACGTGCGTCCCTTGCCTCCCGTGGCGAACGATGCCATCAGGTCCTTGATGGCCCCGTACACCGAACGCACAAAAGGTATCGTGCGCACCACATCCTCGAATCCGGCCAGGAGCAGCCTGCCTGCCAGGTTCCGCGCCAGGAGTCCGACCAGCATGATCAGGACCAGCATCGAGGCAAACCCGAGCCCCGGGATTTTCCGTCCGATCACACCCGTCAGGATGGGCAGGAGGATGCCGTCCATCCAGTCCAGGAGCGAGCTGAAGACCCAGTACGTCAGGACCAGCGGAATGATGACACCCACGCCGCGGAGAAACGTCGAACGAAGAGTGGCCGGGAACGACCGTTGTTCTGCCTGCATCACGGAAATGTCCTTGTGCCAATGAGGCCGTCAACAATCTCGGTCTGTACGGGTCCTCTCTCCCGGGGTCTTCACGACGGCCCGTGCATGAGCAGCATGCCCCGCACCCGCTCGAGATCTTCCGGAGTGTCGACCGCCGTGCTTTCAAGCTCGGTAACCACCGCCTTGATCCGGTAGCCGTGTTCGAGGATGCGCAGCTGTTCCAGGTTCTCCGCCTGCTCAAGCGGCGTCTGCACCATGCCCGCAAAGGCGAGCAGGAACTCCCGGCGGAACACGTACAGGCCGATATGCCTGTAAAAGAGTCCGCGGCTGAGCCATGCCTCCACGGGAACGTCCCGGAGGTGCGGCACCACCGACCGGGAGAAATAGAGACAAAACCCGCTGTTGTCAAGCACCACTTTCGGCAAGGAGGGGTTCTGGAGCTCCTCCATGGNNACCGCGGCGGCGATCCGGTCGGTGCCGCTTCGGAGCTCGGACGGAGTCATCACCGCTCGGCACCCCGCCGCTTCGACAGCCTCCGCGATGCGAGCGTCGTCGGTCGCGACAATAACCTCGTCCACGCTGCGCGCCCGGCGAACGCGCTCGAGTACATGGAGAATCATCGGCCGCCCGGCGATGTCCGCCAGGGGTTTTCCCGGGAGGCGGCGCGACGCGTATCTCGCCGGAATGACCGCCAGCACCCGCCCGCCCGGCCCGGCGCTCATCGCTCGCCCAGCACCTTCGGGACCTTGAAGAACTTCTCCGTATGAGCAGGAGCGTTCTTCAGGATCTCCTCCCGCGGCGTGCTCGGCCGTTGCAGATCGGCACGGAAGACATTCTGGAGCTCGATGACGTGCGAGAGAGGCTCCACCGTGCTCGTGTCGAGATTGTTGAGCTGTTCCATGTACCGGAGTATCTCGTTGAGCTCGCCCGTAAGTCTTGCCTTCTCCTCCTCCGTGAACGACAACCGGGCGAGGGCGGCAACATGCTCAACATCCTCAAGAGTGACTGCCATGCTCCCCTCCTGTGTGGTCTCCCTCTTCCGGCCCCTGGTCGACGTAGTTCCGCGCAATCGCCTCGTGCACCTTCTCCATAAGTCTCATCTCTTCGTCTTTTCCTGTCCCCTCGACCGGTATCGGAGTCTCGAACACAAGCTCCACAGGCTTCGGCCTGACGACCATGGAGCCTTTCGGGAGGATGGGGTACGTGCCGTTGATGGTGAGGGGCACCACCGGAATTCCGGCCCGCACCGCGATGTTGAATGCGCCGCGCTTGAAGGGCTGCAAATGTCCGTCCTGCGTCCTGGTCCCCTCCGCGAAGAGCAGCACCGATGCGCCGTTCCGGATCTTCCGGACTGCCTCCTCCAGGCTCCGCATCGCCTCTGCCCCGCGGCGCCGGTCGATGCCGATATAACTCCCCCACTTCAGCCCCCAGCCGAACACCGGGATGACTTCAAGCTCCTTCTTGTAAACGATTCTGATCTGGTCCGGAACCGAAGCCAGGATCGCGGGGATGTCGAACATGCTGGCATGGTTCGAGACGTAGACGTACGAACATGACAGGTCGAGCTTATCCAGACCCCGGAGCGTGACACTCACTCCTCCTGCCGCGAGCACGGCGCGCGCCCAGAACCTCGAGATCGCATGGAACAGCGTTCCGCTCTTCGCTTTGACCGGCAGAGTGATGATGATGACCGCCGCCGAGAGTATGGAGATGATCGCGCCCGCGGCGAACCGCAGGAAACCGATGATGCCGCCGGTCATGGCTGCAACTGCTCCGCGCGCCGGATCCGTTTCCCGATGGACGGGTGGCTGTACAAAAGGAACTCGATCAGCGGATGCGGCTCCTGGTCGGCCAGGTTCATGCGCGCGAGCTTGTTCAGGGCCGAGACGAACGCCTCCGGTTTTCCCGTCGCCTCCACCGCATAGACGTCGGCCTCGTATTCATGACGGCGGGAAAGCAGGTTCTCCGCCGGCATCGTCAGGAGCCCGTAGACTGCGAGCCAGACAGCCAGAAGGGGCAGTGCGGCCAGGTCGGCGGGAGTGCGGAATCCCAGGGCGGCCAGTGAACGGCCGTATAAGACCGAAGTCAGGAAGAGCCCCGCGAAAGTGGATACCGTCCCGGCAGCAATGCCGATCGCGATGTGATGGCGGCGCTGGTGGCCCAGCTCATGCGCGAACACGGTTTCCACCTCTTCGTCGGTGAACTCCCGGACGAGCGTGTCGCCAAGAATGATCCTTCGCGCTTTTCCGATCCCGGTGAATCCGGCATTGGCCTTCTTGGTGTTCTTGCTCAGGTTGAACGAAAAGACCCCCTGCACCGGAAGGCCGGACCTGGTGCAGAGACTCAGCAGCCGTTCCTTCAACGATCCCTCGGGCAGCGGGACCACCCTGTAAAAGAGCGGGAGGATGATGACCGGCCCCAACCGTGCCAGGATAACCGAGAGGACGGTGAGCACCGTTCCTACCGGAAGCCACCAGAGCGGGCCCCACGCGATAAGGCACGAGTACAGGACGACAAGCACCAGCAATCCAACCGGCGCGCCGATCAGAATCCCCTTCAGGCGTTCCCACGCCCAGCGTCCGGCGGTCTGATTGGAAAGGCCGAACCGGTGCTCGATGACAAACCCGGCGTAGTAGCCGATGGGAAGGGTCAGGACTCCCTGACAGAGGCCGACTCCGGCCGCAAAGATGACCAGCGCACCGTACTGGGACGGGGCAACCGTGACCGCCCATGAAGCCAGAACCCGCGACCATCCGGTTACGACAAGGCAGACCAGCAGTGCCACCGACAGGAAGGACGAGGCGGCGCCGGCGGCCAGTTTGAGACAGTGATACTTCTTGGTGTCGCGCGAAGGAGGGGGAGGGGACGCGGCACTCACGCTCCCTGTGGACGCCATGGAGAGGTGACTTCTCGTGGTGGGACGCTCTGGTTTTTTTATGTTAATCAAATGTGCCCTGAGAAGCAAGGATTGGCGGAAATAGGAATGCGAGGAGGCTGCTTGTCACTTTTAGGAACTGCGCGATCCCCCGCAGGCTCCGGAAGGCGGACAGGATGTTCCTGAGGGTTCTATTCCTCATCTCGCCTCGCCGGCCGGAGGATACACATGGCACAGGCTTTGAGATCAATTCGGCAAAACATGCTGTTGGCACGGGCAGGCCGCGCCGGCGCGCGCGCCCCGGGTGATCCATCCGGTCTCTCTCCACGTTGCAGCTCTCCTCCGCAGATGGCGCCTTTGGCCGCACCATTGCCCATGCCAGTCACCCCATGCAAGCAAGGAGTGTCCCATCATGGCTATGATCAGGAAACAGGATGCCCTGGACTATCACAGCAACGGGCGGCGCGGTAAGATCGAGGTCATTTCGACCAAGCCGTGCGCAACCCAGCGAGATCTCTCCCTGGCCTATACACCCGGCGTCGCCGAACCGTGCCGCGAGATTGCGGCTAACCCGGTCGATGCCTACAAGTACACGGCAAAGGGAAATCTCGTTGCCGTGGTGAGCAACGGGACCGCGGTTCTTGGACTGGGGGATATCGGCGCACTGGCCGGCAAGCCGGTCATGGAGGGCAAGGGGGTGCTCTTCAAGAGGTTTGCAGACATCGACGTCTTTGATATCGAGCTCGATACCCATGATCCCGACGAGATCATCCGCATCGTGAAAGCGCTGGAACCGACCTTCGGGGGAATCAATCTGGAGGATATCAAGGCGCCGGAATGCTTCTANNATCGAAGAAGAGCTCAAGAAGACCATGGGCATCCCGGTGTTCCATGACGATCAGCACGGAACGGCGATCATCTCGGGCGCCGGGCTGGTCAACGCTCTCGAGATCGTGGGGAAACGCATCGAAGAGGTGAAAGTCGTGTTTAGCGGTGCGGGCGCGGCGGGCATCGCGTGCGCGAAATTCTATGTGACCCTCGGCGTCAGGAGGGAAAACCTTGTCCTCTGCGACACGAACGGGGTCGTCTACAAGGGTCGCACGAAGGGGATGAACCCCTACAAGGAATTCTTCGCGGTCGACACCGATGCGCGCACGCTGGCCGATGCGGTGCGGGGAGCCGACGTGTTCGCCGGAGTTTCGGTGAAAGGCGTGCTGACGAAGGAGATGGTGAAAACCATGGCGAATGATCCGGTCATCTTCGCGATGGCAAATCCCGACCCGGAAATCTCGTTCGAGGATGCGCTTGATGCCCGCACCGATGTGTTGATGGCGACAGGACGTTCCGACTATCCGAATCAGGTCAACAACGTCCTCGGTTTTCCTTACATCTTCCGGGGAGCCCTGGACGTGATGGCCTCCGGGATCAACGACACCATGAAACTCGCGGCATCGCATGCCCTCGCCAGGCTCGCACGCGAAGACGTCCCCGACTCGGTGATCAAAGCCTACGGCGGGGCGAAGATCCGCTTCGGGCGCGGCTACATCATCCCGAAGCCGCTCGATCCCCGTGTGTTGCTCCGGGTTGCCCCCGCGGTCGCTAGGGCGGCCATGGAATCCGGTGTCGCCCGGCGGCCGATCGAAAACCTCGATGCCTACCGCGATCAGCTCGAAAGCCGGTTTGGCCGGTCCAAGGAGATCATGCGCATTGTCATCCACAAAGCCCAGCGCCGTCCCGGCCGGATCGTGTTTCCCGAGGGGTGCGAGGAAAAGATCCTGAGGGCGAGCCAGATCATCCTCGATGAAGGGATCGCGCATCCGATTCTCCTCGGAGACGAGCGGGTGATCAAAGAGCGCGTGAAGATCCTGGACCTGGAGCTGGAGGGGTGCGAAATTGTGGATCCGGCCTCATCGCCGAAATTCGACGAGTACGCAAGCAAGTTCTATGAAATGCGGAAACGCAAGGGAGTGACGCGCAGCGACGCACGTGAGCTGCTGAGCAGGCCCATCGACTATGGCATGATGATGGTGCACGCCGGCGACGCCGATGGCATCGTGGCGGGCCTCACGCAGGGATACCCCGACACGATCCGTCCCGCCCTGCAGATCATCAAGCCTCGCGCTGGGCTTTCGGTGGTCGCAGGTCTCTACATGCTGATCTTCAAAAAGGAGGTGATCTTCATCACCGACGGGACTGTGAATTTCGAGCCCACGGCGGAAGAGGTCGCAGAGATCGCCCTCCTTGCTGCCGAAAAGGTCACGGGCTTCGACATCGAGCCGAGGATCGCCATGCTGGCCTTCAGCAACTTCGGCAGCACGCGTCACCCGCTCGCCCAGAAGATGGCCCGGGCCGCGGAACTGGTCAAGCGGCGCATGCCAGACCTCATGGTGGACGGCGAAATGATGGCTGACACCGCCGTGGATCCCGGCATCGTCGATGCGCTCTACCCGTTCAGCACCCTGCGCGGAGGGGCGAATCTTCTCGTCTGTCCCGACCTGCAATCAGCCAACATCACCGTGAAACTCCTCGGCAAAATCGGCGGCGCGGACACGGTCGGTCCCATTCTCCTCGGGATGCGCAAGCCGGTCTACCTCCTGATCCCCGGTAATGAAGTGGCTGACATCGTGAACTCCACGGCCATGGCCGTCCGCGATGCCCAGGAGACGGGTGAGCCCCAGGGACCGCCGGTCGCCAGGCCGCCTATGCTGACCACCGTGTACGAGTAGGGCCGGCGCGCGAGTCGAGCGTACGGCCGGCCAACGAGAAGGGGCATGACCCGCCCGCCGGAACACCCGGCGGGCGGTCTCACGATCGGGGGGGGGGTGGTTTGGGGCCGCGGGCTTTGAACAGCGATGCCGCAACGGCGGCGCCGATGATCCCCGCCACGAGCGCGAGCGAGACGGCGATGGGCACGTGGATGAAATCTTCCGTCAGCATTTTCACGCCGATGAACATCAGCACCACCGCCAGCCCCGTGCTGAGATACGAGAGCTCCGTCATGGCCCCCGCCAGGAGAAAGTAGAGGGCCCGGAGGCCGAGGATGGCGAAGACGTTCGAAGTATACACGATGAACGGGTCACGCGTCACGCCGAAGACCGCGGGAATGGAATCGACGGCGAACATGATGTCGCTGGTTTCAATGGCCAGAAGAACCAGGAAGAGCGGCGTGATGAAGATTTTCCCCCCCCTCCTCAGGAAGAAGGAGGGAGGATCGTAGCCGGAGGTGATCCGCGGAAACACCTTCCGGGCCAGCCGGATCACCGGGTTTCTCTCCGGATGCACTTCCACAGACTCGTGCCTCAGGAGCTTCCACCCGCTGTACAGAAGGATTGCCCCGAAGAAGTAGAGAACCCAGCTGAAGCGGCTGATCAACGCCGTGCCGAGCCCGATGAACAGCGAACGCATCACCAGGGCGCCCAGGACTCCCCAGAACAGCACACGGTGCTGGTAGGCGGGGGGAACGCCGAAGTACGAGAAGATGACGATGAAGACGAAAATGTTGTCGATCGAGAGCGCCTTCTCGATCAGGTATCCGGTCAGGAATTCAAGGCCGTGCTGCCGCCCGGCAAAGACGAAGACCCCGGCGTTGAAGAGCAGCGAAAGCGCGACCCAGAACATGCTCCAGAGCGCAGCCTCCCGGGTGGTGACCGCATGCGGTGTTCTGTGGAATACGAGCAGGTCCAGGGCCAGGAGGCCAAGGACAAAGAGATTAAACAGCAGGAGCAGGAGGCCTTCGTTTGTCGGCACGTCACCTCGCTCTGAAGAGATGAGAATGGCAGAGTGGGATTCTTTTCCCCGCAGGCCGGGGCATCCGGTGCGGGATCACAACAGGCCGGCCATCCACTCAAGAATGTCTGCCAGGCTCTGCTCGCTGATCTGGTGCCCCATCGCATACTCCCGGTACATGCACCGGGCCCCAGAGGCGGAGATCAGATCACGCGCCCGGTGTGCCATGACCGCCGGAATCACCGGGTCGTCCAGTCCGTGCGTAATGCAGAAATCCGCACCCGGGAGCTCCTTCCAGCGGAATGCGAGGTGTGTGTGCTCGGGAATATATCCGCTGGCAGCCGAGACTCCCCTGAAGAGCCCGGGCCGGGTCAGCGCCGCGGCATAGGCCATGGCCGTTCCCATGCTGAAGCCGAACAGAAACACGCGCGCCGGATCAATGGGATACGAACTGAACGTGTCGTCCAGAAATGTGGAAAGGCGGTCATAGCTCTCCCGGAATGTCCCGGGGTCGGGCGTCGCTGCTGTCCCGAGCTCGTACCATGTGTACCCACCTCCGGGGAAGGAGAACGGAGCCCGGGGGGCGATCAACAGCAGGCGTTTGTCGAAAGCGGGCGCGAGTCCAAGGAGGTCTTCTTCGTCGGCGCCTCTTCCGTGCAGGAGGATCAGTGCCGGCGATGTGCCGCCCCTTCCCGCCTCGGGCGGGACAACGCGGTGCTCGAGCGATGTGGAGATGAGCTTCATGGGACCTGGTGATGCCGTTCAATGAAGGATACGGCTTCCTAGAGCAGCCGTTCGTAGATCTCCCGGTCCGCCTCGCTGAAGACGATAAACCTCACTTCGTGAATCCCTCCGTGAGAGTCCACGAACTCCCGGACGGTGGTCACGGCGATGAGAGCCGCGCGCTCAGCGGGAAACCCGTAGGCTCCCGTGCTGATGCAAGGGAAGGCGATGGTCCGGATCCCATGCTCCAGTGCGAGCCGTAAGCTGTTTTCGTATGCCCGCGCCAGAAGCCGCTCCTCCTCCGCTTCCCCTCCCTGCCAAACGGGCCCCACAGCGTGGATCACATACCTCGCCTTCAGCCGCCCGCCCGAGGTGATGACGGCTTCCCCCGCCGGGCATCTGCCCTGCCTCACAAGGATTGCCCTGCATTCTTCGAGAATGCGGATTCCCCCCTCGCGATGGATTGCGCCGTCAACGCCTCCTCCTCCCAGGAGACCGGAATTGGCGGCATTGACCACGGCATCAACATCCTGCGAGGTGATGTCTCCCCGGACAAGAGTGAGCCTGGCGGCCTGTGCGGAATGCGTCATGAGTGCTTAAGGGTGCCCGGTCTCAGCGCGGTCCGCCTGTGATGATTCCCGGCGGAGCCTGCGCGGCGAACCGCTCGAAATTCTTCTTGAACTTTGCCGCAAGCTCCGCCGCCTTGGAGTCGAAGGAAGAAGCATCTGTCCAGGTGCTGCGGGGGTTCAGGACATCCGCGGGAACTCCGGGGCACGAGACGGGAACATGGAGTCCGAACAAGGGATCTTGCACGGTCTTCACGTTCGCGAGCGCGCCGTTGAGCGCGGCGCGGACCATTGCGCGGGTGTAGGCGATTTTCATGCGGCTGCCAACTCCGTACGGTCCCCCCGTCCATCCTGTGTTCACCAGCCAGCTCTCGGACCTGTGCTGGGCAAGGCGTTTCCCGAGCAGCGAGGCATACACGGTAGGCTGCAGCGGCATGAACGGCGCCCCGAAGCAGGTGCTGAATGTCGTTTGCGGCTCGCTCACCCCCTTTTCCGTCCCCGCCACCTTTGCGGTGTAGCCGGAGAGGAAATGGTACATCGCCTGCTCCTGCGTCAGCCGGGAGATCGGGGGCAGGACACCGAAGGCGTCAGCGGTCAGCATGATCACATTCTTCGGATGGCCCGCCATCCCCGAACCGACATGGTTCCTGATGTGCGTCAGCGGGTATGCGGCGCGCGTATTCTCCGTCAGGGTTCCGTCATTCAAGTCAATATGCCGGTTCCTGATGTCGATGATGACGTTTTCAAGCACGGACCCGAACATGCGGGTGGTCCTGTAAATGTCGGGCTCCGCTTCGGGCGAGAGACGGATGACCTTGGCGTAGCAGCCTCCTTCGAAGTTGAAGATTCCCGAATCGCTCCATCCATGTTCATCGTCGCCGATCAACGAACGCTCGGGGTCGGCAGAAAGCGTGGTCTTTCCCGTCCCCGAAAGGCCGAAGAACAGTGCCACATCGCCGCTCTCGCCGAGGTTCGCCGAGCAATGCATCGGAAACACGCCGGATCCTGGCAGCAGGTAGTTCAGCACGGTGAAGACCGATTTCTTGATCTCGCCGGCGTATGAGGTTCCGCCGATGATGCCCAGGCGCCGGGCAAAATCCAGCACGATGAAAACTTCGGAATTGGTGCCGTCGTCCTCGGGGATCGCATGGAAGCGCGCCGAATCGATAATGGTGAACGTGGAGGGGGATGTATGGATCACGGGCTCCTCGGGCTGGATCAGTAGATTCCGCGCGAAAAGGCTGTGCCATGCGTATTCGGTCACAATGCGGACGGGGATGCGGAACCGGGGATCGGCGCCTCCGTACAGGTTCTGGACGAACACGTCGCGCCCTTCCAGGGATGCCAGCAGCTTGGCCAGGAGCCCATCGAAGTGCGCGGGGTCCATCGGACGATTGATCGTTCCCCAGGCGATGGTGCCGGCGGTCGTGTCGTCGCGGACGATGAATTTGTCGTTCGGAGAGCGGCCCGTGTGATGGCCCGTGTGCACCACCAGAGGACCCAGGTGGGAAATCCATCCCTCGCGGCGACGGACGGCTTCCTCGTAGAGCGCTGGTGTCGCGAGGTTCCAGAATGTGCTCCCCAGGTTACGCAGCCCGAGCCGCTCCAGCTGTGCCATTGCCAAGCCAGGATCGTGCATGGACCAGCTCCTTTCCTGAACGGTGATCGCCGGTTCTTCTCCTTCGAACGAAGTCACGCCCCGTTTGATTCCGTGGTGCCGCGATGTGTGTGCGTGTTACAGGTCACTGATGAGCTTACATAGGAGCCGGCGGCTCTTGCGTTCGATGTGCGGACGCCCTACCTTGATATCATGATGATGGAACTCCTCGCGGGTCTTCTCGGTCTGACGCTCCTGACGTTCATTGCGATCGCCGCACGGCGTGCTGTTGTTCCGGCTCTCGTCCACGCCGCAACATTCAGCTCGGGCATCCTCCTGTATGTGTCCGTGCAGCAGGTGAGTGCACGGTGGCCGGACATGGTGCGGATGCTCGAGATGAACAGCACCGCAATGCAGCTGGGCGTCCTGCTCGGGGTCTGCCTCGAGCTCACGCTGCTTGGGCTCATCCTCCTACTGCCGTTCAACCGGCGCCGCCGCGGCGAGCTGGAAGGCATGCTCGGCGTGACGCTGTACCGTCCTGCCGTCTACCCGCTTGTCTGGATCGGCGGGAGCCTTGCGTATCATTGCGCCGCGGTATCGCCGCATTTCCTCACCGGGAGTTTTGTCTGGACCAATCATGAGGCCCCCCTCGCATTCTTCGTTCCGCTGGCACTCTCCGCCTCGGTAATGTTCAGGATGCACAAGACCCCCGGCGCTGCCGGCCCGGCTCCCGCTGCGGAGCCTGCAGGGGCCCCCTCCGTCGATCCCGCGGAACACCCCGAAGCTCATGAAGGGGAGGAGGTGCTGCTGAAGAAGCGCGTGGAATCCCTCCGTGCTGAGGCGGAGCTCGCGGAGCGTCAGTGGGCGGCGGCTGTGCTCAAGGAGCGGGCTGCCCGCACTCAGGCTGAGCGCTTTGCGAGGGAATTTGCCGAGGCCCGGCGAAAAATGGAGAGCCAGGCGGCCGAGCGCCAGATTCCTGTCGCGATGACCCTCGAAATAGCACTGAAAGTGCTCAGGCTGACTCCAGGCTGCACGGAGGATGAGGCAAAAGAGGCCTACCGCCGGCGCGTCACGAAATACCACCCTGACCGGGTTACCCTGTTCGGATCCCAGATCCGCGAAACGGCCGAGCGGGAAACCAAACGGATCAACCTCGCCTACGAAATCGTACGGCGATCCATTACCGCCCCCCGGGCGGCATCCCCCCATCCGTCCTGACGTATTTCTCCATCCAGTCGAACACCGTTGTGTGCCAGACCTTGCTGTCCGCAGGTTTCTGCACCCAGTGGTTCTCATCGGGAAAATAGAGGAACGCCGATGGCACCCCCTGGCGCTGCAGTGCAGTGAAGAGCTGCATCGCCTCGGTCTCCGGAATGCGAAAGTCGTGCGCCCCATGGATCACCAGCGTCGGGGTGCGGAACTGCTGCGCGTACCGGTGCGGGGAGAACCGGGTATATTCCTGCGGGAGGTTCCATGGCATGCCCCCGTGTTCCCATTCGTCAAACCAGAGCTCGTCGGTGGCGCCATACATGCTTTCAAAGTTGTACACGCCGTCGTGTGAGATCAGGGCCTTGAAGCGCGTCCCGGTGTGGCCGAGGAACCAGTTCATCATGTAGCCGCCGAAGGATGCCCCGGCGGCCCCTTTGCGCGTGCTGTCGATGAATGCGAGTGTGCAGACGGTGTCCAGCCCGCGCATCAGATCGACGAACACCTTTCCGCCCCAGTCGCCGTTGATGCCGTCTTCAAAGCTCTGTCCGAAACCCGTGCTTCCGCGCGGATTTGGCGCCATCACCACATACCCTTGGGCGGCCCAGAGCGGGGGGTTCCAGCGATAGGACCAGGAATCGGACCACGCACCCTGCGGTCCTCCATGGACGAGCATGATCAGCGGGTAGCGCTTCGTCCGCTCGAACCCGGGAGGGTAGAAAAGCCAGCACTGGACGCGGGCGCTGTCGGCGCCGGTATACCAGAAAGCCTCCGGCGCCGGCATATCCAGCGAAGCGATCAGGGAATCGTTCAGTCCGGTGACCGGGCGAAGATCCTTTCCGTCGGTGCCCGCGCGGAAGATTTCGGCCGGGTGCACCGCGCTGGCCCGGGTAAAGAAAAGCGTTCTCCCATCAGGACTGATACTGACGGAATGATTCCCTCTGCCCTCCACAACCGTCCGCACGTCGTTGCCGCGAACGGTGACCGCGCACAGTGGATTCCCCGCCTGCACCTCTGTCTCGAAATACAGGGTCCGGCTGTCCGGCGCCCAGAGGAATGCCCCTACATGCCCGTCGTAGGCGGAGGTCAGGCTCCTGGTTGTTCCCTCAACCCGGTCGTAAAGCATCAGCTCCCACCGGTCTCCTTCATAGCCCGGACGCCTCTGCGCACGGTAGGCAATGCTCCGGCCGTCGCGTGAGTATTGTGGGGAGGCGTCGGCGGCAGGATTGGTGGTCAACTGCTTCGGAGATCCCCCGGTGACGGAGACCGTGTAGATGTCATGATTGGTGCTCCAGGCCTCCTCGCGGCCGGGGACCGGCGTGGCCGTGTACGCGATCTCCTTGCTGTCAGGCGAAAAAGAAAAATCCGGGGCCGCGGAAAAGGTCTGCGACGTCGGCACTGCGTCGCGGTCGCCTGGCGTCAGATCGCGCGGCACCCCCTCAGGGAACGGCTGGATGAAAATGTGCTGGCGCTTCCCTTCCACCCAGTGGTCCCAGTGCCTGTACAACAGCCGGGTGAAGAGCCTCGGCATTCCGGGTACGCGCTCCAGTTCCTGAAGCCTCATGCGATTGAGCGAATCGCTTTCCGCAAACGCACGGCCATCGAACTCCGGGTACACCCCGGCGACGAAAGCGAGCAGTCTGCCGTCAGGGGAAACAAGCGGCTGTTCCGCGCCTCCGGCGATAGAGGTCAACTGGCGCACCTCCTTGCCGTCGGGCGAGGTCATCCAGATCTGTGACGAGCCTGACCTGGTCGACTCGAAGAGGATCCATCGGCCATCCGGCGACCAGACGGGGTGCCTGCCGGGTCCGGCCTCCAGTCTCCGGAG
>PMBF01000071.1 GCA_003152875.1 Ignavibacteriota bacterium
ACGACCGCCGTGTCGGACACGGACGGCGTTGCGACGTCAGCGACGGTGTCCGCGAACACGGTGAGCGGCAGCTACAACGTGACGGCGTCTACAACGGGAATCGCCGCAACGGCTCTTTTTTCGCTGCGCAACGACCCCGGAGGCGCGGCGTCCCTGGTGGCGGTCTCAGGGACACCGCAGACAGCCATGGTGGGGAAGGATTTTGGCGGCCGGCTCACGGTCACGGCAAAGGATGCAGGGGGGAACCCGGTGGGAGACGTGCTCATCCGCTTCCGGTCACCATCTGCCGGACCTGGCGCACTCTTCGGTGGCGGGCCGTCAGACTCCTCCAGGACCGATCCAACGGGGATTGCCACATCGCGCATTCCAACTGCGAACTCTACAGCAGGGAAATACGACGTTGTCGCGGCGGCGGATGGAGGAGCGAGCGCGACGTTTACGCTGACGAACGACCCGGGGTTGCTTACGCGGATGGTGGTCCAGTCGCCGCAAGGGGATCCCATCGACACACAGCAGGTGGGGCGGCAGTTCACTGTCCAAATCCTCGCAGTCGACCAATTCGCCAACCTGGTCACGACATTCGCCGGCAAGGCGGTGATCCAATCGGACGGCATCCTCTCCATAGGTGACGGGGAAACGGGACCATTCAACCAGGGAGTGCTCACGTCCGCTGCGATTGCCTTCAAGCGTGCCGGGGCTTTTGTGCTTGTTGTAACCCGAAGCGGAGGCATGGAAGGGGGAACCAGCAACAGGTTCGTCGTCGCAAATCCCAGGCCGGCCTTCACGTCTATCACTCCGTCATCGTTCCATCCCGGAGATACCGCGACGGTGACAATAGACGGGAGCGGGTTCCTTGACGGCGTTACAGTGCCGGGTATCCAGGGCGGGTTCGCGTTTTCCACGGTCACCGTTCTCAACGCTACACGGATCTCGGCANNCAGGGAATCCCATACCGGCCGTTACCTCTGTTACGCCTTCCATCGGCTACCAGGGAGAGAGACTAACGCTGGGCCTCCGGGGTTCGGGGTTCATCCCGCAGGTCACCAACGCCGTCTTTTCAGGCACCGGGATCCACGTGGACAGCGTGTTCGTCGACAGCACCTCGTCGGCGCGGATCCTCATCAGTATCCAGCCCGATGCAGTGATCGGTGTCCGCGATCTGGTCCTGACGAACCCCTCCCCCGGCGGCGGGAGCTACACTATGAGCCTTGCGCTCTCGGTCTACCCGACTGTTGCCGCCCTGCCTGTACCCGTATCGCCCACGGACAACGCAGAGAACCAGCCTGCCAGAGTAATGGTGCAATGGCAGGGAGTCTCCGGAGTGGGGCTGTATCATCTGCAGGTGACCCGGAACGGAGACTTCATCTCTCGACTCGTCGTGGACGATTCCACGGTGGCCGGGGCAAGCATGACGGTCGGACCTCTTGATGGTGCGGTGCAGTATTCGTGGCGCGTCCGGGCGGTCCTGGGAATGGGCACAGGGCCATGGTCGGCCGTTCGACAATTTACAGTCACACCGGCATCGGCAAGGACTCTTGCCGTCTCTGCGACCATTCCCTTCCCATCCTATGGCTCACAGAGCGAGTATGCCTCGTCCGACTACCGGCTGGTCGGACTTCCAGGAATCGGCACCTCTCTGCTCTCCGTGATAATGGGCGGTGTGGCAGGCGTCGACTGGCAGGCGTACTGGGACAACGGAGCATCGGACAGCAACTTTGTCCGCTACGATGGAGATCCGGTGTTCGTTCCCGGAAGCGGCCGGGGGTACTGGATGCTCAAGCGGGGACCCTGGGTCGTCCTGACTTCAGTTGATGCAATGCACGTGGATTCGGCTTCACAGTCTGTCTTCATCCCTCTTCATCCAGGCTGGAACATTGTTACCGACCCCTACAACTGGAGGCTTTCGGCGGAAAAAGTCGGGACGGCGAACGGCATCTCCGAACCTTTCTACGGGTACAGGGGGGGATTCTACAAGGCCGACACAATGGAGGCATGCCAGGGGTACTACTACTTCAACGATCCTCAGCATCCCATTGCCCAGATGCGGGTTCCTGTGGACGCCACACCATCGGCGGCCGGAAAAAGGGCGGCGCTTGCGCGAACAACTGCGCCTGCGAGCGGGTGGACCATCGGGATCAAAGTGGATTCCAAAGGAGCGAGCGAGGATGTCCTGCGGCTCGGAGTTGATCCTGAGGCCAGGGCGGGAAGGGATGCTCTCGATGTGCACAAGCCGAAGAGTCCTTCGCCCGCTCTCAGTGTCCGGTTCCTGCGCCCCGAATGGGATCTCGCGTATCCTGAATTCGCCTCGGATATCAGGCCCGTCTTTGCCGACAGTGCACTCTGGCAGTTGTCAGTGGAGACGTCGACGCCCCTCACGTTGACTTTTGGAGGTTTGGAGGCCTTGCCACATGACTTCGCTGTTGTCCTGGTGGATCCGGTTCACCGGGCAAGCGCTGATCTGCGGCAGGACCCACACTACCGGTTTGATCCGGCGATTGCCAGGTCGAATCTCTTGCTTGCAGTGGGGCAACGGGAGCTTGTGGAGCGGGTCACGGGGGGAGTTGTTCCAGGCGCCTTTGCGCTGGGGCAGAATTTCCCGAACCCGTTCAACCCCTCGACGATCATCCCGGTTGACGTGCCGGCGAGGGCTTCGGTCACCCTGAAGCTCTTTGATGCATTGGGGCGGGAGATCCAGACGCTTCATCAGGGAGAACTTGAGCCGGGCCGGCATTTCTTCACCTGGAAGGGGGTTGATGCTCAGGGTCAGCCCGTGTCAACGGGCGTGTACTTCTGCCGCCTGCAGGATCAACAGGGGAAGAGCCTTGTGCGGAAGCTCGTTCTTGTCAGATGATCTGGTCGCGGGATTTGTGAAGTCGGATGGCGCTACGCGCAGGCCGGTATTGACTTCAGGACCCACCTTCGGGCGCTGGTCGTCTTTCATGTATTTCCCGCCAAATCGGTGGCCGACCGTGCAGCATAGCAGGCGCGGCACTGAAGAGAGATTCCCGGGGCACGACAATACCTGAAAACGCGAGAAGTGTGGTCCCTATTGCCCGATATGCTCGTCGGGCGAGCTCTTCGCGCCCGGCCGTCTACTCCCTTTCGGATTGTTCAGTTGCCCCCGGAATCGTCGATTGTGGTGTGATGGAGATCATCTTTGTAATTAGTAGAAAGGTAACAGGCTAAAATTGCCGGTCGGTAAACGATTCCGCATTTTCCCATCCCTGGACACCATTACCCTCCTGAAATAAACCCTTCTCTCGTGGCACGCGCTTTGAGTATTTACAGACATCGGGAAGAGCGTATTTCCCCCCTTTTTTCAGGCGCGAAGGAGACGGACGGTGCCACGACATACCAGTTCAAAAACGACCCCTGAAGACCCAAGCCGGGAACATTGGAGCGGCGAGGACGAGCAGCAGCTTCTGGAACGGGTGAAACTGACGGAGGCCGCGTTCGAGGATGCAATGCTCCGCCTGTCGCGCTACTACAGCAAGGTGGACAGGCCCGGGACGGCGCTCTCCTACATGGAGCGGTTGAACGGGTGCACTTCGGATCCGGAGAAAAAGGCATTCTGCCTCCTCTCCATGGGCCAACTCATGGAACAAAGCCGCGAATATGACACCGCCCTGGAGTATTACCGTCAGGCAATGATGCTTGAACCTTCCAACTCCACCTCATGGTACTTCATCCACAACAACATGGGCTGCTGCCTCAACCACACCGAGCGCTTCGAAGAGGCGGAAGGTTACTGCCGCGACGCGATCCGGATAGATCCCGGCCGGTATAACGCGCATATCAATCTCGGCGTCTCGCTGGAAGCCCAGGATCGCTTCATTGACGCAGCCCGGTCGTTTCTTGATGCCATCAAAGCCAATGCGGATGACCTCGAACTCGTGCAACATCTCGAGGAACTGGTTTCGGACCACGAGGAGATAGCATCGGACATCGCTAACATCGAGCAGTTTCTGAAGACCTACAGGGAAAGTTCGACCGAGATCGATCCCGACGAGGGTTACAATTAGTTTTCTCCTGGCGCGGTCATCAACGGTCCGGATACCGTCCCGGGCCAACGGTGGCCGCGCTGCTGTTTTTCGGGCGCATGCCGCGTGCATGCGAGACCGGCCCCGCATCCTGCGTCACCCGAGTCTCAACCTCAGGCTCTCCGCTGGCTCGCACGAATTTTCCCGCGGATTTCCCCGATACCACGCAGTGCCGTTGTTTCTCTCCCGGCGAAGCCGTACCTTTACCCTGACATGGGCCAGCGCCCCAGTTCTTCCAATCACGACGTATCGCCGCGTTCCGCACGGGTGCGGACGCCGCCGGCCCGTGTACAGCACGCCATCCTTCTGTCAACGTCAGTCTCCTGCTTCTGCGCGCTTTCGGCCGGGCACCCTGTTCAGGCGCGGCAGAATGCCCTATGATTCCCAAGCGTCTTGCCACAAAGCTGATTCTCTCCCTTACGGTCATCGTGGTGATCGTCGAAGGGATATCCAGCTTCATCAATGTCAGGGACCAGGAACGCCAGCTGCTCGACGCGATGGTCCTGGGAGCCGATCAGCTATCGAAGAGCATCACGAGTGCGACATGGCATGCGATGCTGGCAGACAACCGGGACGCGGCCTACCAGGTGATGCAGACGATTGCGGAAAAGCAGGGGATACGGCGGATCCGCATCTTTAACAAAGAGGGGCGGGTCATGTTCTCCACCGTCCCGAACGACGAGCGCCAGGTCGACAAAAACGCCGACGCCTGTGTCCTCTGCCACAATGCGACGGAGCCTCTGGTTCGCATCGACTACCCGTCCCGCGCAAGGGTGCTCCGGGAGGCTGGAGGAGGCCGCCAGCTGGCGATGATCACCCCCATCTACAACGAGCCCGCTTGCAGCCAGGCATCCTGTCATGCCCATCCCGAGAAGCAGAGCGTGCTGGGTGTGCTCGACCTTGCCCTCGACCTCAACCGCATCGACAAGGTGGTCGGCGACATGGAAACGCGGTCAGTGGCCGCAACCGTCATCGCCGTGGTGCTGATCGCCGTGCTCATCTCGCTGTTCACCCGCCACTTCGTGAGCACGCCGATCCGGAAGCTCATTGCAGGCACTCGGGCGGTCAGCGAGATGCAGATGGACACGCCCATCAGGATCGACACGAGCCAGGAGCTGGGCGAACTTGCCCGCTCGTTCAACATCATGCGTGAGAGGTTGGGGAGCGCGCTGGGCGAACTGAACAAATCGGCGGCCGACCTCGAGTCCAAGGTCGACCAGCGAACCCGGCAGCTGAAGGCCGCCCATCTGAAACTCATGCACACCGACCGGCTGGCATCGCTCGGGCAGCTCTCGGCCAGCGTTGCCCACGAGATCAACAATCCCCTCTCAGGTGTCCTCAACCTCTCCATGCTGCTGCAGCGTATCCTCAAGGAAGACGGCGTTCCGCCCGAACGCGTCCCTGAGGTGCGGAAGTACCTGACCCAAATCATCAATGAAACCTCGCGCGTGGGCAGGATCGTCTCTGACCTGCTCGCCTTCTCCCGGCGGTCAAAGCCCCAGACGACAAGGGTCGATCTTAACAGCATCATCAGGACGACTCTCTCCCTGGTGTCGCACAAACTCCACCTCGGAAACGTTAAGGTGGAAATGGCGCTGCAGCACGACCTGCAGCGGATCAAGTGTGATGCCTCCCAGATCCAGCAGGTGGTCATGAACCTTGTCATGAACGCGGCTGAGGCCACCTCGCCCAGGGGAGGCGGGACGGTCCGGGTATGCACACGCCAGCCGGCAGGAAGCGGAGACGTCGTTCTTGAGGTTCAGGACGACGGCGAAGGCATCTCAGTCGAGCACATGTCGAAGATCTTCGACCCGTTTTTCACGACGAAAGGAGAGGGGAAGGGTGTCGGCCTGGGTCTCGCCGTTGTTTACGGGGTGGTCAATTCCCACGAGGGAGATATCGAGGTGGACAGCGCTGTGGGGAAAGGAACGACGTTCCGGGTGACGCTTCCCGTGGAGGGGAAATCGCAGACCCCCTCGTCAGAACCGGTCGCGGAAACCGGGTTGCTCGTGTGAAGCCGGTCTACGTCCTCCCGATCGGAGAAGTGGAGGAAGCATTCCTCGGGGCCATGGAGCACTGTCTGCGGCGGACATACCAGCTTGAGGCTGTCCGCCTTCCGGCCTTCCCGGAGCCGCGGGATGCGTTCGACGGTGTCCGCGGCCAGTTCGGAGCGATCCCGATCCTGCACAAGCTTGTCGCCGCCTGTCCCCCGGACGCGGTCAGGCTTCTGGGGATCACGGAATGCGATCTGTTCATCCCCATGCTGAGTTTCATCTATGGCCAGGCCCAGTTGAGCGGCCGGGTGGCGCTCCTGTCGATTGCGCGTCTGAAGCAGGAGTTCTACGGACTGCCGGCTGACCGCACGATAACAGTGGAGCGCACGGTGAAGGAAACCCTGCACGAACTGGGACATACGTTCGGACTGACGCACTGCCTGGACAAGGGGTGCCCCATGGCCCTTTCCACAACGATACAGCAGCTCGACGGCAAGACCGCCGTGTACTGCCCGGGCTGCACGATCATGCTTCGGGAGCTCTTGCACTATGAAGTCGCACTGGCACATCCTGGTCGTTGACGACGAAGAGGTGATGCGTGAATCGCTTGCCGCCTGGCTTCGGGAGGACGGATACTCCGTTGACACCGCAGCCTCGGGCAAGGACGGCATCTCCCTGTTGAAGGAAAAAGACTATGCGATCTCCTTCATCGATCTGAAGATGCCGGGCGGGATCGACGGCATCGAGACCATGCTGGAGATGAGGAAACTGCGTCCCGATGCGTCAATCATCATCATCACCGCCTACGCCACAGTCGACACTGCCATCACGGCGATGAAGGAAGGGGCGCAGGAATACATCGTCAAGCCCTGCAACCCTGAAGAGATCTCCCTGCTGGTGAACAGAATCATCAAGGTGAAAAACCTGCAGCGCGAGAACTCCATCCTCCGCAGAAAACTGAGCCGCCAGTACAGCTTCCAGGACATTATCAGCAAGAACGCCCGCATGCAGGAGATCTTCCAGTTGATCCGGGACGTTGCAAGCCTTCGCAGCACCGTGCTCATCCAGGGGGAGAGCGGGACGGGGAAAGAACTCATCGCCCGTGCGATCCACACTGCCGGGGACCGGGCCTCCGGCCCGTTTGTCGGTGTCTCGTGCGCCGCGCTGGCGGAAACCCTGCTCGAATCGGAGCTTTTCGGGCACGAGAAGGGATCCTTTACTGGCGCAAGCACGCAGAAGAAGGGCAAGTTTGAGCTTGCGGGCCAGGGGACAATCTTTCTGGACGAGATCGGCGACATCTCTTCGAAGCTGCAAATGGATCTGCTCCGGGTCCTGCAGGAAAGGCGTTTCTACCGCGTTGGCGGGACGGAGGAAATCACCGTGGACGTGCGTGTCATCGCCGCAACGAACATGGATCTGGAGGAGGCGGTGCAGCAGGGCACATTCCGCGACGACCTGTACTACCGCCTCAACGTGATCAATATCAGGATCCCTCCGCTCAGGGAACGGCGAGAGGACATTCCCCTGCTGGTCCACCACTTCGTGGAGGACCTCTCCCAGGAGCTGAAGAAAGATGTGGGAGAAATCACTGACGAGGCGCTGAAACTGTTGATCGATTATGCCTGGCCCGGTAACGTGCGGGAACTGGAAAAC
>PMBF01000057.1 GCA_003152875.1 Ignavibacteriota bacterium
GCATGGTGACCTTGTTGCCGGCGACCAATTCTGTGCCGACGCCCTGGATCGTAACCTGGTTCGCGGTGCCGGCAGACTGAATGGTATAGGTTCCGTTGGCGTTCTTGCCGCTGGCCATGTTGGTCAGCTTTGCAAGACCCGCAGCATCGGCAGTCAGACCGACGAAGCTGTTGCCGCCTCCGCCCAGAGATGCGGGACGACGATAGAATTGCTGCGCACGCGCAGCGAGATTGACGAGGTCATTCGAGACCGCGTCACGGTTTGCGGAAGTTGCACTGTCGGAGAACATCGTGATGCCGACCGCTACTGCGATGCCGACCACGATCACACCGAGGATGATCAGGAGAAGCTGCTGTTGTCCCATGATCCGGCTCCTTTATGGGATGTTGGTGAATTGTTTGTTGGTTTGTCTGCTACACTCTCGTGTTCGCTGCATCCCCTTAGATCAACCCCCGTGCCACTCGAGCGGATTGACCGCTCACCCGCCTTCCCGTCGATTTCCACCCGATTTCGGGCGTTCCGGATGCAGGGAGATCCCGGGACGGTCATTTTTTCCTCTGTAAGTTTTTCACGAGAGCACACCCCAGAGTTCGTCCACGGTGGTCACCCCCTCCCGGAGAAGGCCTGCGCCGGCCTGTGAAAGCGAGCTGGCTCCCTGCGCCTCCAGCTCCGCGTGCATCCCTTCATGCTGAACCTGGGCCCCGTTCGTGATAAGTGACCGGACGGACGGGGTGACAAGGAGCGTCTCGTGCAGCGGGATGCGGCCGCTGTACCCATTCACGCAGTCCACGCAACCCACCGGCCTGTAGAGCGTTGGAACCCCGCCCTGGAGGCCGAGCCGTTCGAGCCTGGGATCGCTTCCAGGCTGAAGCATCCGGCATTGAGGACAGAGGCGCCGGACAAGCCGCTGCGCATGAACGAGCGTCAGGGCTTGCGCAAGAAGATAGGACTCAATACCGAATCCCTGGAGCCGGACGATGGCCCCCGCCGCATCCGAGGCCTGCAGCGTGGCGAACACGTGCTTTCCCTTCATGGCAAGACGCAGGGCTATCTCGGCCCCCTGCCGGTCACGAATCTCTCCAAGGATGATCACATCGGGGTCATGATGCTCTATCACGGAAAGGGCCGCATCGTGCGAGAGTTTCGGCGTGAGGCGGACATGGCTCACGCCCTCGAAGGCGAAATCCATCGATTCTTCAACGGACAGCGCGCTGAGCGAAGGTGTCAGCATCGCGCGCATGATCGCGGCCATGGTGGTGGTGACCCCGCTGCCTGCAGGGCCGCTCAGCACCACGAGACCACTCCTCATGCCGAGCACCTCGCGGAACGCCCTCAATGCGGTTTCGTCCAGCCCGAGAGATTCGAGACGCCAGGAGGCAGCGGGCTCCCGGTCGATCTGGATGACCATCCGCTCAAATTTTCCCGCATGATCGGGAAGCAGCACCGGGATCGTGGAGACACGGAGATGGACCGGTTTCCCGTCAGCCGTCTTGATGGAGACGCCTTCCTGGGCAGCGAGACGCTCGTACCGGTCCATGCCCGGAGTCTTCATCTTCATCACAGCGACGACCGCATCGGCCCGGATCTCGTCGAAGGACTTCCATTGCGAAAGGACGCCGTCGATCCTGAAATAGACATCCGTTCGCCGCGCATGCCGGGGAATGAAGTGGACCGCGGCAGCCTGGACGCGCACAGCATCGGCGATGATGCTGTCCACCATGGACGGGAGCTGTGTGCGGTTGATCTCCCGGTCCACGGTGCTTTCCTGATCATCCTGCTCGCCGGCCACATCCGCGATGACCGGGGCCGCGCGGAGCTGTCCCCGGTCCGTGCAGATCAGCCGCCAGAAGTTGTCCCAGTCACGCTCGGGGATGTAACAGATTTCAAACTTCTTGTAGGGGAACGAGCGGGCGACTTCGGAGGTCTCGCGGTCCGAGGGATTGGGGGTTACCACCACCAGCTTGTCGGGCTGGTTCTCTGAGAGGTCATACGGAAGCACCTTGTGCTTCATCGCAAGCGCGCGGAGGTGCTCGGGAAGCGCGCGGACAATCTTCAACGCGTCGGCGTTCGAGAGCCTGCGCATCGGGTTCCCGGAGATGTCCAGGGTGCGGAACGCGTAGAACTGCGCCACCTGGAACTGAAGGGTCTCCCGCGCAATGCCGAACTCCTCATGAAGGACATCAAGCGCCGTCCGCCTGTCGTTCGAGCTCTGCTGCTTCATTGTTGCGGCGCGCTTCGCAATCTCCGTGCTGATGATGGCATTCCTCACCAGATGATCCAGGAAGGACATCAGAAAGGGGCGCGGGGGGGCGGGCGGCTGTTTCGCCGTCTTCTCGTCGGCCGTCCTGGCCGCCTGCAGGATCTCAGGAGCGGGCATGATCGGTCCTAGGCGGAAGCATCTGAACCTTGCCGCGACACTTGGTCGACAAGCTTGAGAATTTCTTCCGCGTTCGAATTCTTGCTGAGAAAGAAATCACGCGCTGGATCCATGTCGAGCATCTGTGCAACGTCTGTCAATCCGGACATGAAGATGAACGGCACGTCGGAATTCGCCGTGAATTCCCGGACATAGCTGTGGAACCGGGCGCCATCGAGCGTCGGCATCATGATGTCGGAGATGATGAGGTCGACCTTCTCGAGATCGAGCACCTCGCGCGCGGCTTTGCCGTCTCCGGCAAGCACCACGCTATGGCCCGCAGCGTTGAGGAGAGCCTTCATGACATCCAGGAATGACTGTTCGTCGTCGACCAGAAGAATGTTCATAGTACTCCCCTGTAAAAAAGTCCGGTTCTAGCCGGGTTACTTGGCACAAAGAGCACGCCAAGGTTCAGGCGAACGAANNGTAAATCGCTTGAGTCCGGCAAGTTTGCGGTGGCGGGCGGGGGTCTGTTTCAGGTTAGAGGTACCCGGTCTTGGGCGGGCCGGGCCGCGAGTGAAGAGCAGTCATGGAGAGGCTTCGGGGAGCGGCAGAGGGAGAGAGGTTAGAGCGGCAATGGTGGGTTTCAGCAGATCGTGGGCCCTGCTGGATTCGAACCAGCGGCCAGCGGATTATGAGTCCGCCGCTCTAACCAGCTGAGCTAAGGGCCCGTTGCGTGCCGGCGCAGCTTCCCGGCCATGGATCAGCGCAGGCTTCCAACAAAGCGCGGCAATATACAAAGCGGAACATTGATGCGCAAGGGCGCCGGCTTGACTATCAGGGGAAAAAAGCGTAGACTGATAGGAGAAGATCGGTGCTCACCTGCTTACTCATTCCCCGAGACGGCTGTTCAAAAAGTCTGTTCATTCTGGGAGGTTCGGATGGCAAAGGGTAAGAATATTCTCCATCATTGCCCTCATTGCGACCGGGTGACGAAGATGGAAATCATCGGCGCAGTCGAAAACCAGCCCACCAAGACCTGGTATCGTTGCTCCCGGTGCCGCCATGCCTCACTTGTGGACCAGCAGGTCCTGCAGTTGGCACAGGAGGAAGCCCGGAAGAAGCTCGACCGCGCCACCTGCGCCGAGTACCGTCCTGACCGTACATACAGCATCGGTGACGCGATTTTCCATACGGATCTTGACGACATCGGCAAGATCACTTCGAAAGTGCGGACATCCGGAGGCGGACGGGCGATCGTGGTCTCGTTTGAAAAACACGGCGAACGCCGGCTCCTGGAGAGTGTGACACTGGATTCCGCGGAGTAACGGGATACCGTATGTCATTCATCAACGCAGTTTCTGGACCCGGAAGGAGGTGATTTCGGGTGGTCGGCATAGTCGTAGCAGAGAACGAGCCGATTGATCGTGCAATCAAACGGTTCAAGAAGAAGTATGAGCGGTCCGGGGTATTGAAGGAATTCAAGAAGCGCGCCTATTTCACAAAGCCTTCCGTGAAGAAGCGCATGAAGAGGCTGAAGGCCATTCGCCGTGCCCAGCGTACGCTGGCTGAGCAGGCCTGATGTGAAAAAACCCATCCCGACCGCAGGATGGGTTTTTTGTCTTTCGTTACGGAGACGGATGCTTATTCCTTCTCCCCTGCCGAATCCTTCTGCTCCCCATCCCCCGTCATCTTGGCCTTCACCTCCTGGATCTCCTTCCGGATTTCCTGGGCCTTCTTTTTCAGCTCATTCATGTGTTTCCTGACGCGGGTACCAGCAGACTTGTTCCCCTTCTCGTAGAACTTCACAAAGTCCTTCTCGAAGGTCGTCAGCAGGTCTCTGAGCTCCTGCAATCTGTTCATAGCTACCTCCTGCGTGTTGTGGAAGTGTCATTGTAGCCGCTTCTTTGCTCGATCATATTCCCTTTGCAGATCCTTCATCATCGCGCTCCTCTTGTCATAGAGCCTTTTCAATCTGCGCGGACGGTGCTTCGTCAGTGCATACGAGGTAATGACAGGCATGGCGATCGTCGAATCCACGTACGCCACCACGGTGTCGGGGAGCTGTTCCGGATCGATTTTCCCCCAGCTCACAGCCTCGGAAGGTGTTGCGCCCGAGAGCCCGCCGGTGTCAGGCCGGGCATCGGTGATCTGAAGAAAGAAGTCGTGTCCTTTTTCGTCGATTCCGAGAACCTCCTGGATCTGAGGTTCGGTCTGAAGCACGAAGTTCTTTGGCGACCCCCCTCCGAAGATCAGCACCCCGCTCCTTCCTCCGGCTCGTTTGGCGTTCAAGACCAGCGCCGCGGTTTCATTGACGTCCAGAAGGACGTCGATCCTGGTTTTGAATCCCGCGAGCTCGGTTTCGGCGATGTTCATGCCGATTGAGCTGTCACCCGGCGACGAAGTGTAGACAGGAACCCCGCATCTGAATGCGGTCGCCAGAACCGAGCTGTGTTTGATCTTGAGGACGCGTTCCCGTTGCGCGACATAGCGGCCCAGTCTGTAGTGCAGCTCCGCGGTGCCCATCTCCTTCTGGAATTCATCATTTCGCAGAACGCTTCGGAAGAAAGAGTCGGTGTCCAGGAGAACGTTGTAGTCGAAGAGAATATCATATATCCTGATGACACCCTCTTTCCGGAGGACCCTGTCATCGAGAAAGGGGCTTCCCCGGTGCAGCTTGTGGCCTATCGCAAAGTGTGTATCATGGTAGAGGTTCGCGCCCGTGCTGACGATCCAATCCACGAATCCGTTCTGAATCAAGGGTACGATGCAGGACCCGCCCAATCCCGCGGGCGTCAGCGCCCCCGTCAGGCTCATGCCGATGGTGACATCCTGTCTGAGCATCTTCTGCGTGAAGAGCTGGCAGGCCTCGCGAAGACGAGCGGCGTTGTAGGCCTGGAAATAGCCATCAACAAGCCGGTCAATCGTTATGTTTTTGGGGATCGGAGCCGGGACAATCGGTGCTCCGTGCAAATGAATTTTCGTTGAGCCTCTCAATCGCGAGACCGTTGTCTCCTCCTTGTTCATTGCGACGAAAGTACGCGAAATCCGCCGATAAAAGCAAGAAAATTCCTACCCCTGGAGCGCCCCCCTTTTCCCGGGTTTTCTTCTTGACAATCCTCCTCTCCGGGCTTATATTGATTTAGACTAATTCTAAATAAGCCCGCCTTCAAGCCTTGTGTCAGGGATGAAGAATGAACAGTGAAGCCGCACACGATATTCTGGCAAAGTACCTGAAAAGCAATGGAAAGAGGAGGGCAACGACCGAACGCTATGCCGTTCTTGACGAGGTCATGCGGACGCAGGGGCACTTTGACGCCGAGGGGCTTTATTACCGCCTCATTACCAATGGCGTCAAGGTTTCCCGGGCAACCGTGTATAATACCCTCGAGCTGCTTCAGAACTGCGGACTCGTTTCGAAGTACCGATTCACGGAAAACAGCTCCCGTTATGAACGATCATACGGCCGCCCCCACCACCATCATCTGATCTGCCTGGAGTGCGGGGATATCATTGAACTCGTGAACGAGCGGCTGGAACGGCTGCAGAACGAGCTCTGCTCGGAGAAAAGCTTCACTCCCCAGAGCTCCACAGTGCAGGTGTTCGGGACGTGCAGCCGGTGCAGGAAGAAGGAATGACCATGACAAACGTCCAACCGCACACGACACTGGCCAATGCACCGCTCGGAAGGGCCGTCCGCATCACGCGCCTGCACCACCCCAGGAAGGAAATCGCAACGCGCCTCAGAGAACTGGGCATGTGCGAGAATGCCCTCATCCGGTGCGTCCTCCGGGGGAACGGGAACATGATCTGCGAGGTGCAGAACATGCGGATCGGGCTGGATAACAGGCTGGCCGGATCGATCATGGTAACGGCACCGGAGGAAGCGGGGACGGCATGACGCCTCCAGCAGCCGGGAGCCGGACCGGGCTTTTCAGGACCGTGCGGAAACACCCGGCGGGGGCGCTGAAGGCCCGCACCGTGGCCCTCGTTGGCAATCCCAATTGCGGCAAGACCACGCTCTTCAATGCCCTGACCGGACTGCGTCAGAGAGTGGGCAACTACCCCGGAGTGACGGTCGAGAAGAAGGAGGGGCGCCTTGCACTTCAGGATGGGATCCAGTGCACGCTGATTGACCTTCCGGGGACCTACAGTCTGCTTGCCAGCGCCCCTGACGAGCAGATCGCCACCGACATCCTTCTCGGCCGGGCCTCGCATACCGCCCGGCCGGATCTTGTGGTTTGCGTGGTCGACGCCTGCAACATCGAGCGAAGCCTCTATCTTGTCTCCCAGCTCCTGGACCGCTCGGTACCCCTGGTGATCGCCCTCAACATGGTGGACGCCGCGGAACGGAACGGCATCACGGTGCGCCTCCGCGTCCTGGAGCGCGAGCTCGGCGTGCGCGTCGTCCCCACGGTTGCCAGCAAACGCAGAGGAGTTGAGGAGCTGAAGAGAGTCATCGGGCAGGGCGCCGGCGCGGCCGGAAAGAGCCGGCAATGGAGGCTTCCCGAGCCCGTGCAGCGGGAGTGTGATGAGCTGATCGGTCTCCTCGACGAGCACCATCAGCTGAAGGGTCCTGACGCCTTCGATGAGGCTGCAGCGCTCCTCGCGACCGACACCGCGGACCTCGAACGAATGGTACGCTACGACCCCGTCCTGCGCGACCACGTCCGCAGGGATCACCAGCGGCTGGAGTTTCTCGGCGTCGACAGGCGCTCGGTGTTTGTGGAGGCGCGCTATCAATGGATCCGCACCCTGTGTGCCGAGGCCGTTTCCCAGGAGCCCCGGAACGGGGACACCCTGACCCACCGCATCGACCGCATTGTGACCCACAGGGTTTGGGGGATCGTGATTTTCGCAGGCATCATGGCCCTCCTTTTCCAATCCATCTTCACCTGGGCCGCACTCCCGATGGCCTGGATCCATGACGGCTTCGACGCGCTCAGCCTCCTCCTCACCCGCATCATCCCTCCCGGGGACCTGCGGAACCTTTTGGTCCGGGGGGCTCTCGGAGGAGTGGCCGCCGTGGTCACATTCCTCCCCCAGATCATCCTGCTCTTCCTGTTCATCGGCGTGCTGGAGGACAGCGGGTACATGGCCCGTGCGGCGTTCATCATGGACCGCGTGATGGGAAGGGTCGGCCTGCACGGGAAGTCCTTCATTCCCCTCCTGAGCTCGTTCGCCTGTGCGATACCGGGGATCATGGCGACAAGGACCATTGAGAACTCCAAGGACAGGCTCGCCACCATGCTGGTGGCTCCCCTCATGAGCTGCAGCGCCCGGCTGCCGGTCTACACGCTTCTCATTGCGGCATTCATCCCGGCACGGTCCGTCCTGGGGATCTTCACGGCCGCGGGACTGACGCTCCTTTCCATGTACGGCCTGGGTCTCTTTGCCGCGCTGGGCATGGCCTGGCTCTTCAAGAAGACCTTTCTGAAGAGCTCGGTCCCGGTCTTCCTGATGGAGCTCCCGGAGTACAAGATTCCCTCGATCCGGTCGGTCCTGGTTCAAGTGGCCGAGCGGGCATATTCGTTCCTGCACCGCGCGGGGACCATCATCCTCGGGGCCTCGATCCTGCTCTGGTTTCTCGCGAGCTACCCACGGATGGATGGAGCCCTCCCGGCGGAGCGGCTGCAGCACAGCTATGCAGGACTGGCCGGACGGTTCATCGAGCCGGTGATCAGGCCGCTGGGCTTCGACTGGAAGGTGGGCATCGGACTGGTAAGCTCGCTGCTGCAGAGGGAGATGTTCGTGAGCACCATGGGGACGATCTACAACATCGACAATGCGAACGACGAGGGTGGACAGGCTTCCCTGCGCGACCGGATGAACAGCGACCGGGACCCGGCGACGGGACTGCCGACGTTTACGGCGCTGACCGCCGTCTGCCTGATGGTCTATTATGTTCTCGCCATGCAGTGCCTCTCCACAGTCGCCGTGATGCGGCGGGAGACGAACAGCTGGCGGTGGCCGGCGTTTCAGATCGCCTACATGAGCGCACTGGCCTACGGTGTGACGTTCGTTGTTTACAGGGCCGGACTCTGGCTCGGCCTGGGAGGGTAGCAATGGACCTGCAGCAGGCGGGCTCGCTCGCCATCGTTCTTGTCACGGCGGTCCTGATGGTCCGCGGCGCTCTGCGCCGGCGTTCCCGCGGCCCGGGACGCTGCTGTGATTCCTGTCCCGAGGCGGACAAGACGCTCGTGCGCGCTGCCGGCAGGAGATCAGTTGTGTCGAAGAGTTGAAAACCGTATCATAGACCACACCGGCCGCCTCAGGCGCGGCATTTTCAGGAGAACGCATGGAACCGCAGAACGCAACGTCCGTCACCGAAGAGCTGGTGTATGAGGCCCTCCGGAACTGCTATGACCCCGAGATTCCCGTCAACGTTGTTGAGCTGGGACTCATCTATGATGTGAAGATCATCGACGACTGGGTGGGCGTGAAGATGACGCTCACGACACCAGGATGCGGCATGAGCGGCATGATCTCCCGCAGCGTGCGCGACCAGCTGCTCAAGCTGCCGGGGGTGAAGGATGCCGATGTCCGGATCGTCTGGGACCCCGTGTGGACTCCGGCCTTGATGACCGAGGAAGCGAGAAAACGTCTGGGGATTCGCGGGTAGGGTGAGAGAGGGAATGCGCAGGACGTGATGAGCGGGCCCCGGTCACCGGGCCCGCTCTTTGCATTTCATGTCAGAGCCTGGCGGCCGCCGTTCGGCCCACCAGGGCGAGGACTTCCCGGCGGTGGAGGAAATCGGGGTCCGCGTTGTTCCAGAGGGCAAGGAGGCGACCGCCGATCTCGGAAGTCATTTTCCGGTCTCCTTTCGCGCTGTACACCCGGGTGAGGGTGAGAAGGATGTCGGGAGAGTTGGGATTCACGGCAAGTCCTTCTTCACAGGCCCACAGGGCCTGTTCGAAAGATTTCTCACGGAGCTCAATCTCCCCCATCTGACGGAAGATGGCACCGCGAGAAAGCGGGACCGTGTAGTTGAACGCGCTGTCGCACAGGGCAAGGGCTCCGGCGAGGTTTCCCTCCTCCATCAGCACCACCGAACGGATGTAGAAGTACCCGGCCATGGCGGGGGATTGGTGCAGCTCCCTCCTGCGGAACTCGGCGAGCACCCGCTCCACCACCGCGTGCGCTTCCGCATGCTTCTCCAGCTTTGACAGGGCCGCGGCCAGTCCGTATTCGGCTTCCACGCTGATCGTATCGATGTCAAGCGCCTTCTGGTAGAGGGTCACCGCCTCGGCATACCTGCCGCGCTGCATCTCCAGCACCGCTTCAGCCTGGTAGCGGGTCGCCTCGAGCTGCCTGTTCTCCGGAAGGAGCTTGAACGACGCCTCGAAGCGCTCCTGGGCGTCCTTGAGCCTTCCCTTGATCGCGTAGATATTGCCGATCTGCCTGATGGAGTACCAGTAGTCGGGCTTCAGCGCGAGCGATTTGCCGTACTGTTCCAGCGCCTCTTCGAACTTGCCCGCGCGCAGGAGGATATCGGCGTAGCTCGCGAGCGGGTCCGGCTCCCGGGGTGCAAGGCGGATGTACCGCTCCATCTGCGCGATGGATTTCTCCTGTTCGCCGATTGCCGAGTAGGCGTATCCCAGCGACATGACGGCAAGTGCATACCCCGTGTCGGCCTGGATTGCCCGCTGATACGATTTGATGGCGGCGTCGTAGTTCTTTCCCAGCTCATAGAGGTTGCCCCGGAAGAGATAGACCTCCTTCTCATCAGGATACCGGACCGCCAGCGAGTCGGCGGTCGCTGCGGCGGCTTTTGCATCGTACCGAAGGCGCTCATCCCACATCCGGATAAAGAGCCGTTCACGCTCGCCGGCCCCGTCAGAAGAGCGGACCGCCCGGGTACTGTACTCCCTGGCCAGCGGCTCATCCTTGATCGCCATCTCGACGATCGCCAGCCTTGTCCACGCCATGGCAAACCCGGAATCGGCCCTCACGGCCTGTTCGAACAATGCTTTTGCGTCGCTGTAGTTGAACTTCTCATACTGGAGAACGCCCTGCCGGTACGACCGGACGGCATCGGCAGAAGTGGTGGTCAACTGATGCTCCCGGCGGCAGCCGCTGAGCAGAACGAGGATTGCGGAAACGAGGACGAGACGGGGAAGCATTGCCTTGGCGGTCACCCGATAATCTCAGGGGGAGGACCCTGCAACGAGGGGGAGCCCGCAATGCCGCGCAGCTGATTGATCAACCCCTCAATTCTATCGATGTTCTGGTTCATCAACCTGTAGTACTGATTGCTCTTCTCTGCATCGGGCCTGGCTGTCTCCAGGTAATAGACAGCCATCCGGAGGATTCCGACCGGATTGCTGATGTCATGGGCGAGTTTCCGAAGCTCCTGCCTTGTCGCTTCACTCGTTACGGTCGGTTCTGTTGCCATCGTACCCGGGCCTCTTTGGTGAATATGTCAAACATGGCAATATACGAGGAATCCGGGCACCAGTCAATGCCACCGCGCCTTCTCGACGTTTCCGATCTCCCGCAGCAGGTCCCGCTTCGTGAAAGCGGATTTGCTCATGAGACCGGAGACGTACGTGCTCAGCTGCTCCTGTGTATCCGGGTCGATGTCCATCGAGGTCAGGATGATGATGGGGATCCCGCGCGTCGCGGGGATCTGTTTCAACTGATGGGCCACCTGGAAGCCGGAGACCACCGGCATGATCAGGTCCAGGATGATCAGGTCGGGGCGCTCCCGGGCCGCAAGCTCCACGCCGGTGGTTCCCTCGTACGCCTTCAGCACACGGTAGCCTTCGTTCTCCAGGATGATCTGGATCAGGTCGGTCGCGGCACGGTCGTCGTCGATGACGAGCACGGTGGGCTTTCGCTCGTCGACGTGGCGGATCAGATGCACCTTGTCGAGTGCGGCAATGAGGTCGTCCTTGTTGACGGGCTTGACGAAGTAATCCACGGCCCCCAGGCTGAACCCGACGTTCTTTTCGTCGGCGATGGAAACGATGATCACCGGGATGTGCCTGCACAAGGGGTGGGTTTTCAGATCTTTCAGCACCTGCCATCCGTCCCTCACCGGCAGCATGAGGTCCAGCGTGATGACGTTCGGCCGGAGCCGTTTGGCCATCTCCACGGCCTCGGCGCCGTTGGGAGCCGATGCGGTGCGATAGCCGGCTGACTCGATATAGAGGCGGAGCAGCTCGCTCGCCTGAGGAGAGTCTTCCACGATCAGGGCCAGGGGGCGTTCTCCGAGCTCGCGCGAGCGGTGTTCCCGCTCCAGGGCTTCCAGCAGCATGCCCGCTTGCGCCGCGCGCTCCGAGGTCGCATCCACGATCATGGGAATCCGGCAGTACACCGTGGTTCCTTTTCCCCAGACGCTGTCCACCCAGATCGTGCCTCCATGAAGCTCCACGAGCCTCTTCGTGATGGCAAGCCCGAGCCCGATGCCTTCCCTGTTCATTTCACGTCCGGCACTGGCCTGCTTGAAGGGCCTGAACAACCCTCCCTGGTCCTCGGGCCGTATGCCGATCCCCTCATCCCTGACGTAAAATTGCAGGTCATTCGCAACACGCTCGGAACCGACTGTCACCGTACCGCCCGGATTGCTGAACTTCACCGCATTGGAAACCAGATTGAGAAGAATCTGCTTGAAGCGCGTCTGGTCCACGACGAGATTGTCGATCTCCGGGGTGAAGGAAAAGACCAGGTTCACGTTCCTCTGGGCGATCGCCGAAGAGAGAACGCGCCGCACGGCTTCCTCGAAGTAGGAAACCGGGTAGGGTGCGATGTGGAGTTCGAGGGTGCCGGATTCAATCTTGGAGAGATCGAGGATGTCGTTGATGATCTGCTGGAGGTGGCGCCCGCTCGTATTGATGTTCTTCATGAACTCCCTGATGGTCTCGGGAGGGAGCTCATCGAACTGCTTGGTGAGCACGTCCGAGAACCCGATGATGGAATTCAGGGGGGAGCGAAGCTCGTGACTGAACGTGGCAAGGAACTTCTTGAGCGTATCGCTGACTTCAAGGGTTTTCTGCGTCTGCGCCTCGAGCTCGATGTTCTTCGTGCGCAGCTCGTCGATCAGCCGCTTGCGGCTCATCCCGTTGGCAAGATCGTTTGCGGCGACCGCAAGGATTTCCAGTTCCTCTCCCGCGAAGTCCTTCCTCTTGATGGAGAGGACTTCGAGCACCCCCTGCACTTCGCCCTGAACGGCGAGGGGCATGGCAATGAGGGTCTTCAGACCCCGGCGCTGCACTTCGTCGGCAAAGAGCGGAGCGACCGTGCTGAGTGCCAGGTCTTCCACGACCTGTGTCTCGCACGTCAGGGCCGCCCTGGCAGCCGGACGAGCCGCCTCCCTAATGACCGGTTGATGAACCACTTCGCCCGGGAATTCCACATCGATCAGCGCCGGGGCGACGAGCCTGATCTCGTTTCCACGCGGATCAAACAGGTAGATGGCCACAAAATTCGCGGGGATCCCGAACAAGAGAGCGATTTTTTCCGCGGCGCGCACGCAGAGTTCGTCCAGGTGCCGGGATGTGTTGATTGCCCGGGAGATCTCGACCAGGATCTCCTTCCTGCGCTCTTCGTTCTTCTGTGCGGTGATGTCCTGGAAGAAGACCGAGAGTCCCGACTCCGACGGATAGATCCGCACGTCGTACCAGGCTTCGAACCTCTCGTCCTTGTAGGCGGTCTCGCAGCTCTGGTATGTCCGGGTGTCCATCGCCAGCCGGTATTTCTCGCCCAGCTCCGCATCCCGGGCGTTCGGGAAGACCTCGAAAACGTCCTTCCCCAGCACACCAGGGGAGGGGAGGCCAGTCCCTGCTTCCGCTGCCCGGTTCCAGTAAGTGACGCGAAAGTCATGATCGAGGGCGAAGAAGCCCCCGCTGATGCTTTCCAGAATGTTCTCGTACTCTAGTTGAGTTGCCATGCGATCAGCTCCAGAATGCATCTCTAGGGTTGATGGTGCGGATTCTCGGTTCAGGAAGGTTACGATGCGGATGTTCGCTAAATAGATAATTCTGCAATGAAATGCAACTGCTTCAAGACATTTCACTTTAAGGGAATCGCCCTTCCGATTGATGGTGTGCGTGGAGAGAGGATGAAAGTCTGCGGGAATGCCGGAAAAAGCACGGGGTGGGGCGGTTCAGACGCTTCAACGTCCGGAAAGCCCGAATCGATCAGGATGAACGAAGGGGGAATTGAGGGTGTATCAGGGATTGCCGCGGGGAGCCGTCAGGCTTTCCCCCGTCAATTGGTGGAGCGCATCCTCATACTTGCGGGAGGTGGTCCGGATGACATCCTCAGGAAGGCGGGGGGCCGGAGGTTTTTTGTTCCACCCAACCGAGAGCAGGTAGTCGCGGACATACTGTTTATCGAAGCTCGGCTGAGCCCCCCCGGCCCTGTAGCTGTCCATCGGCCAGAACCGGGAGGAGTCCGGGGTAAGCGCTTCGTCAATCCACACCACCGCGCCCGAGGGATCGAGCCCGAACTCGAATTTGGTGTCTGCGATGATGATCCCCCTCGCCGCCGCCAGTTCGGCCCCGCGTTTGTAGATCTCCAGGGTCAGGTCGCGGACCCGCCCCGCCAGAGCGGGGCCGAGTTCCTTTACCACCTCCTCGTAGCTTATGTTTTCGTCATGCACCCCCTGCTCAGCCTTCGTGGAGGGAGTGAAGATCGGTTCCGGGATCTTTGCCGACTCCGTCAGACCGGCAGGGAGCGGGATCCCGCAGATCCCGCCGGTGCGGCGATAGTCGTTCCAACCAGAGCCTGCAATGTAACCGCGCGCGACGCACTCCACAGGAAGCGGACGGGTCTTGCGCACCAGCATGCTTCGGCCGGCAAAGACGTCGGGACGCGATCGGAACGGTTCCGGGAAATCCCCGGTCGCGGTGCCCAGGATATGGTTGGGGACAAGGTCTGCCATCCTCCGGAACCAGAAGGCGGAGATCTGGGTCAGGACTCTGCCCTTGTTCGGAATTCCATCGGGGAGGACCACATCGAAGGCAGAGAGGCGATCGGTGGCGACGATGAGGAGGCGGTCGCCAAGGTCAAAGATGTCACGAACCTTCCCCTGCTTGGACGGGGTAAACCCGTACGCGGAGGTTTCCGTGAGCACTGCAGGGATCATGGGGAGTTATGGGGTCAAGACAGTTACCGGATGAGCTTTGCGCCAAGAATCTCTTCGATCGTTCCGCGCACGAACGCCTTCTGCGGCGGCAGCGCTGAGGTGGGCCGGCCGACCGAGCCGAGCTTCAGCCCCTTCCATTCCGAGCCTATCTTGCGCTCTACAAAGTTCTGTACGAAGTGGCTTGCGAGCTTGGCCGAGTTCGCACCCCTGGCGTTCGGCTCGACGAAGAAATCAATCAGCACCTCATTGCTCGAGACCTTGCGCGGGACAATCATGTACTTCGTCTGTGAAGAGCGGCGCCACTCATAGGAACGGTGGAGCGTGCTGAATGTGGTGGGGACATTCTCGAAGCTCCGATCGTCACCCGTGGGGATGAGTGAAATGGTGATGCGCTCGACCTTCTGCGTTCCATGTACAAGGGGCATAGAAGACTCCTTCTGGTTTGGCCTCTTGGTTCACCGCCTGCAGGCCGCCTCGCCGGGGGGATTCCCGGCATGGGGCCGGCCGCGCGCGGGGACAACTCGGCCCCCGCACGACTGGCGGCGTTCTGTTCCTGCCTCGACGATCCCAAGAGAAAGCAACATGGTCAGGGGTCGAAGTACCCCGGGCCACGTGAGGGGAGCCCCTGTCTTGAGGGGCACGGAATGCTACAGTCACAACAACTCTAACACATGCTACGGAAACCGGGTTTCCCTGTCAAGGGCTTTCGTAAGCCTGAGAAGGTATTCCTCGCGGGGGATTTCCACTCCCCCGAATCTTCGGATATGCTCGTTGATGATCTGGGAGTCCAGAAGGGCGAAACCCCGGTCCTTCAGGAGCCCCACCAGATGGACCAGACAGACCTTCGAGGCGTCCGGTTCAAGGCTGAACATCGACTCACCAAAGAACGCGCCGCCCATGGCAACTCCGTACAGACCGCCCGCAAGGCGTCCCTCATGCCACGCCTCCACGCTGTGGGCAAACCCCAGCTGGTGGAGGAGAGTATATGCCGCAACGATCTCTGGAGAGATCCACGTATCGCCGCGCTCAGCGCATGAGGTAATGACGCGCTCAAAGTCGACATTTACTGTGATGGAGAACACACTCTGGTGAATGGTCCTCCTGAGGCTGCGGGACACGCGAAATCCCTCAAGAGGGATAACGCAGCGGGGATCGGGCGAATACCATGCAATCGGGCCGGTCCTGGAGTCCGCCATGGGAAAATACCCGGATGCGTACGCTCCCAGGAGGTTCGCCGGGGCCAGATTCCCGGTTATCCGCATTGGTGGACCCGCCTCACGACTGCCGGCCGGATACGGGCCGCCGGCATTACCAGTTCCTCAGGCGGGCCGGCACATAGGATTCATACATCTGCTGCAGCCGCCGGACAGAATGCTCGTCCAGGTCCTCATCGTCCTTGTCGCGTTTCAGGAACATCTCGAATTCCGCCTGGTCATTGCGCTTCATCTTGCGCATGTAGTCCACGAGCTCCTGAATCATCTTGTGCTGCTCGATGTGTGTCATGGGATCGGTCCAGCGATGGGTCAGGGGAATGTAGCGAATCAGCGGGAATGGCACAAGGCACCTGTCTTCCTGCGGGGTTGATTTTTCCGGGGGGTTTCGTATACTGTGGCTATGCCCCCCCCCTCTGCGTTCCTCCGCCTGATCCGGCCCAAGCAATGGATCAAGAACCTCTTTGTGTTTGCTCCCCTNNTTCTTCGTCTTCAGCCTTGCGGCAAGCATCGTCTACATCATCAACGACATCATGGATGCTCCCGCAGACAGAGCGCATCCGGAGAAACGTCACAGGCCGATCGCCTCGGGGATTGTCCCGGTGCCTCAGGCGCTGCTCATGCTCGGCGTCCTCGGGGCCGGGGGGACGCTGCTGCTGATGGGCATGCCGCTCAAGTTTGCGTTTGCGGTATCGGGCTATGTCGCCATCAATTTCCTGTATTCCGTCAGGCTAAAAGACATCGTCCTCCTGGACGTGTTCATCGTTGCCGCGGGATTCATGCTGCGCGTCCTGGGCGGAGCGTACGCCATCAGCGTTCAGGTCTCGAGCTGGCTTGTGCTCTGTTCGCTCTTCATCTCTCTCTTTCTCGGCTTTGCGAAACGCAGGGCAGAGCTGTTGCTCCTCAGGAAAGCCGGTCTCAAAGCCGAGCGGAGGGTCCTCGCCATGTACGAGGTGGCGTTCCTGGACCAGATGCTTACCATCGCGGCGGCTGGCGCCGTGATCTCCTATGCGCTCTATACGGTTGCCCCGCGGACGGTAGAAATGTTCGGCACCGACAAACTGATCTACACGACGGTTTTTGTCTGCTACGGGGTATTCCGGTACCTGTTCCTCATTCACACCACGTCGGAGACGGAGAATCCCACGAACGCCGTCACCTCGGATCTTCCCATTCTTGTCACGGGAATCCTCTGGATCCTGAGCTGTGCTGCGATCATCTACTCGGGTGGTCACCTTCCGCTGTAACTTAACCCGGATCCCGCCTGGACGACGCGGGAGAGTCTTCTGCCCCCCCCAGCCCCACCCCCCCGGGGGGGGAACCCGCATGCGCCAGGCGTTTCTGACCCTTCCAACCCTCGGAAGATGCCTTGGAACCCGGGATGACGGCCTATCGGCCGCCACGCCGATGAAACTTCGCCTTCGACATCACTACCCGGGCAACGTAAGGCTCAGATCACGCTGTCGCGGAGCCAGGTTGACTTCCCCTGGGCAAATCTCTATATTCATTTAGAAAAATTACATGTCATTTCCGGTTGTTTGCAGACTGATAGAGGGAGGAACCGGGTCGGGGCGCTGGCGTGTTGAACAAACAGCAGGCCGGACGGGCTTCCCCACATATCATAGGGATCCAGAGGATGGAAGGGAACTTTTCAAATCGAGTTCAGGATGTGATCCGTCTGAGTCGTGAGGAGGCCCTGCGTCTCGGCCACGACTACATAGGCACGGAGCATCTTCTTCTTGGCGTCATCAGGGAAGGCGAAGGCATCGCGGTCAAGATCCTGAGAAACATGGGGGTGGACCTGTACAAACTCAAGAAGTCCATCGAGGACACCGTCAGAACGTCCGGCGGCACGCTCACGATCGGAAATATTCCCCTGACGAAGCAGGCCGAGAAGGTCCTGAAGATCACCTACCTTGAGGCCAAGCTGTACAAGTCGGACGTGATCGGCACGGAGCACCTCCTTCTCTCGCTGCTCAGGGACGACGACAACATTGCAGCGCAGATCCTCCACCAGTTCAATATTCACTACGACACGGTCAAGGGGGAGCTGGACAACATCATCAGCGGCAAACCCTCCACCCCTCCCCATGCGCCGGGGCCGGAGAAGAAGCAGGAGAAGTCCAAGACTCCCGTGCTCGACAACTTCGGGCACGACCTTACGCGCATGGCGATCGAGGACAAGCTCGATCCCATCGTGGGGCGCGAAAAGGAAATCGAGCGCGTAGCCCAGGTGCTCAGCCGCCGCAAGAAGAACAACCCGGTGCNNGTGCTGATCGGCGAGCCGGGCGTCGGGAAAACGGCGATTGCCGAAGGGCTGGCCATGCGCATCGTCCAGAAGAAGGTCTCCCGGGTCCTTCACGGCAAGCGCGTGGTGACGCTCGACCTTGCGGCCCTCGTGGCCGGGACCAAATACCGCGGCCAGTTCGAGGAGCGGATGAAGGCGGTCATGAACGAACTGGAGAAGGCAAAAGACGTCATCCTCTTCATCGATGAGCTTCACACGATCGTCGGCGCAGGGGGTGCCTCCGGCTCGCTGGACGCGTCCAACATGTTCAAACCCGCCCTCTCCCGCGGGGAGCTGCAGTGCATCGGCGCCACCACGCTGGACGAGTATCGCCAGTACATCGAGAAGGATGGGGCGCTCGACCGGAGATTCCAGAAGATCATGGTGGACGCCACCACGGTGGACGAGACGATTCAGATCCTCACCAATATCAGGCACAAGTACGAAGACCATCACGGCGTCCGGTACGGCACGAAGGCCATTGATGCCGCGGTGAAGCTGAGCGACCGCTACATCACCGACCGGTACCTCCCGGACAAGGCGATCGACGTGCTGGATGAAGCGGGCGCACGGGTCCATCTTGCCAACATTCACGTGCCCAAGGAGATCATCGACCTGGAGGCGGAGGTCGAAAAGATCAAACAGTCGAAGAACCAGGTGGTGAAGACCCAGAATTACGAGGAAGCGGCGCGGCTGCGCGACCTGGAGAAAAAGCTGTTGAACGACCTGGAGATCGCGAAGCGTGAGTGGGAGCATCAGGCCGAGAAGGCCGTTCACGAAGTGACCGAGGAGCACATGGCAGATGTGGTCGCCATGATGACGGGGATTCCGGTCAACAAGATCGCCCAGTCGGAATCCGACAAGCTCCTGGTCATGGACAAGGCGCTGAAAGAGATGGTCATCGGCCAGGACGAGGCGATCGAGAAGCTCGCCAAGGCGATCCGGCGGACCCGGGCGGGGCTGAAGGATCCCAAGCGCCCGATCGGCTCCTTCATCTTCCTGGGTCCGACAGGCGTAGGGAAAACCGAGCTGGCGAAGGCGCTTGCACGGTATCTCTTCGATACCGAAGAGGCGCTGGTCCGCATCGACATGAGCGAATACATGGAGAAATTCTCGGTGTCCCGCCTGGTGGGCGCGCCTCCCGGCTACGTCGGGTATGAGGAGGGAGGGCAGCTGACCGAGAAGATCCGCAGGAAGCCGTATTCTGTGGTTCTTCTGGACGAAATCGAGAAGGCGCATCCCGATGTCTTCAACATCCTCCTGCAGGTCCTGGATGACGGCATCCTGACCGACAGCCTCGGCAGGAAGGTGGATTTCAAGAACACCATCCTGATCATGACGTCGAACATCGGCACACGCGACATCAAGCGCACGGGGGGGTTCGGGTTCGGGCCGACATCCCCGAAGGAGGATTTCGGCGCCATGAAGTCGCTGATTGAAGATGCGCTGAAGCGGGTCTTCAACCCCGAGTTCCTCAACCGCATCGACGACACCATCGTGTTCCACCCGCTGGAGATGAAGCACATCCTGGACATCATCGGCATCCAGATGCGCGACCTCATGAAGCGCGTGAGCTCGATGGGGATCACCGTGGAGTTAAACAAGCAGGCCAAGGAGTTCCTGGCCGAGAAGGGATTCGATCCGTCCTACGGCGCCAGGCCGCTCCGCCGGGCGCTGCAGAAGTACCTGGAAGATCCCATCGCCGAGGAGCTTTTGAAGGGTAAATACCCCGACGGGACAAAGATCATGGCCAAGCTCAACAAGAAGAAGGGGGAGCTGCGTTTCTCGGCGCGGACTCCCGCCAGCACTGGGGGAGGCGTAACGCCGGAGGAGAAACCGGCGGACGTGTCGTAGGCCGGTTCTCCACTCCTCGGCTCTTTGAGAATGCCCCGTCCTCGCTGACAACGCAGGGACGGGGCTTTCTGTTGTCGCAAGCACTCATCATCCCCCGGATGACCTGGCCGGATGACCCGGCGGGGGGGCTGCCGAGCATGCACGCGCCAAAGGGATGATCGGTGCCTACAGCCCGATATCGACCTGCAGGAACGGCATGATGACAGGTCCCTGCGTCGAGGCGAGAGAGTTGTCGCTGCCGATCCAACCGGGGAGGAACGCCATGCGCGCGCCGAGAAGGATCCGCTGGGAGGGGCCCACAGGAACGGAAAGTCCCGGTGAAAAGAGCATCAGCGTGGCCGATGCTTCCACTTCGGCGTCTTGAACGGCCGGGAAAACGAACAGAGACGTCAATGGNNCCTGGTGTTGAGTGTCAGGCCGGCATACCATCCGAGAGGGGATTTGTTCCCAACGTCCCGGAAGAATCCCGTGCGCGTATACTGGGTGTTTGAGAAGGTAGGTTCGTAGACGGTTTCCACCACGGAGGCCACGGAATAGACGACGGGAATCCACTGCATCCCCGCATCAACACGCATCCCCAGGACCGGGCCTTCAGAAAGCAGCCCAATGCCGAAATGTCCCCCCCAGAGATCCCTCGAATCCCCCTGCGAATAGGTAATCCCTCCGGAGAAGGCAAACGAGTGGCTGAGCGGCAGGTCGAGGCCGATCCCGGCGGTGATGGAGGGGGTCTTCCATTGAAGGTTTGAGCCGGTGTATGGCGAGGTATTGGCCCCCGGCACGAATTCCAGCGAGCCGTTGGGATTGCGGATGGTGTCAACCGCGTAAGTGCCCCTGGCATTGACATCCGTGTGGTTGTCCACGCGTCCGTCGATGATCTCCCTCCTTCCCATCGAGAGCATTGGGCTCACCGTCAGATGGCCCGGTTGGACATCCAGGGCCAGGCGAACGGGAATTTGTCCGGCGGGGGCATTGACGACAGCATCCTGGACGAATGCCCGCTCGGAGATAACCGTGCGGCATCCTCCTGCGAGAAGAGCGGAACCAAGGGCGACGACCGCTGTCATGGTCTGCATTGAGGGTTTCATGCGTTCACCTCCCGGGTTTCTTCACCGGTAAAGTATCGAACGTTTGCGGAAACTGCAAGCCTGCAAGGGAGCCGGACAGAATGGAACGGTCAGAACGGGAGGAATGAAGCCAACATCGGAATCAGAGTTGTCACAAAATCGTCAAGATGCATGCGCCTCGGCGGAGTGGTGGTCCGTTGCCTGATCGGTCAGGCAACGAGGTGCGCCATGAGTTTCCGTTTCGCGACTGGGAGGACAGTGTCTTGGTAGGGGAAATCGATGTCCACTTCGCACCTGTACGTTGCCGGATTCGGGAGGTCGTGGTACTTTTTCATCAGTGAGAGTTTGACCGATTCCGGCGAGAGCTTGACCGCGTGTTCTTCGAGCGATTCCAGGAAAACGGTCTTCAGCGTTCGATACCGCTCGTTTGAAGCCGAGAAGAGGGAAAGTTCATAGCGCAAGAGGTGGAGGAGCTCCGCCTTCAGGTCCGGGATGAACCAGTAACCCTCCTCTCGGTAGACCGGGAGGATTCCGACCTCCTCGATGGCAATGTGCTGGTCCACGAAATTGTAGATGGTCGTCCCCTCCTCGATCGCTTTTCTGATGAGAGGGAGAGCCCAGGCGATGAAATCTATGACGCGGGAAAGCTCCGGGAATTCCATCTCGGAGGGTTGCGTCACGACCTTTTTCTGCTCGATGTCCAGGTCGGTGATGGTCCGGGGAAGCCGCTGTTGGAGGTCCTCGTGGGATTCGATGATTGCCTCCAGCGCCCCTGCCAGGCGGATGAGATCTGCAAGATCAGGGTAGAGCCGGTTGTGTGAAAACCGGTCATACTGCTCCTTCAGGCCCTGGAGAACCTGATACTGCTTGGCTTCGACATCCTGGTAGCCTGAAGTGAAGAGATCAAGAGTCAGTTTGCTCATGCTGCCCTCCTGCACATGCCGGACGGGTTTTTTGGGATAGTGGTCACTCAGTGCTGCTGCTGTTGATATATTTAGCAACAATTATGCCACTGCCTGCAGTTCTTGCAGCCCACGAAACAACTCGGGAAACCGAGTATCAGCTTGAAACCGGGCCATACAGTGGACAGCGGGAGCGTTCATCTACGGGGCACTATGTGCCATTTGCCGCACATGGACGAAATCTTTCGGAGTAATACCCGGCAGGCTGCTCGCAGAGCTCACCACACTCGTCCTTTGCTGGAAGGAATTTGCCGGCCAGGAATCCTCTTCCGGGGTCTCTCCTGAACCCTTCGGCGGGAATGATCGTGGTGACCCCTCGTCGTGATCCTTCGTGATGACCCCTCGTCGCGTGTTTCGCTTGATTGTGATTCCGTGCTATGGTAGATTCTAAGACTCTACTCCGGAGTCTTTGGGGCCGGATGGCAGGAACAACAGAGTGGGGTCGTATGCATATCTACGTAGGCAATCTGCCCGAGGCGTTGACGGACGACGAATTACGCGCGATGTTCGCGGAATTCGGTCGAGTAGCTGCCGCGACCGTTAATCGGGACAAGAAGACCGGCCAGTCGCAGCGATACGGGTTCGTGGACATGCCGGTGAAGTCCGAGGGGCGGGCTGCAATTGAGGCATTGCGGGGGAAGGTGCTCGCCGAGGAGCCCCTGCGTGTACGGGCCCTCAAGCCGGGGGACGATTTTCATCAAGCGGCTGTCACCATGCATGGCGGCGGAAGTCCCGGACGCGGGACATTTCGCGGGGACCTGGCTCAGCGAGCGAGTGGAGCCATCCGAAGGGGAGGGCAACGGGGGACGTAGGGGAGGCCATCGGTTTCACGCCGCGGAGGGGGAGAGGTGAAGCGCCAGGCGGCATATTCCAAGCGATTCTCTCCCGGTTCGTTGCCGGCCGATAAGGCGGAGACCTGCCGGGGAAAGCCCTGTGTAAGGTTCATTCCGCTCCCGCCGATTGCCGGTTTCATCGCGCAATCAACAATGCAACAATAGTTGCAATGATGCAGAGTGCCAGGAGCAACCCCGGGGGGAAATCTCCCGCTTTCTCACCGACTAAAGATCCTCTCCATGCCCATGCCTCCTGGCCACAGCTGTCACAACGAATTCTCTGATACGGGATGAACAGCCGTATGAGACGGACCATCATGTCGTGCCTGTAAAGCACATGCATCGTCCTGGAAGCCTTGCAGCGTTTGCAGACCTTTCCATCCTTCCTCATCTTTTTCCCCGTAGACCTCGTCCGACCTGGTGCATAGAGAAACATCGGATCAGCAATCCCCCCCCTCGGTACCCGCCGGCATCCTTGACACATGAAGGGAGGCGCAGGGGCTCTTGCACAGAGCCGATGTCAACTACAGTCCCCCCAGGGGCATCCCGGGCCCAGACGGTGAGCAGGAATGACCGGGACCTCCGCGTCTCCGGCAGGGGAAGGCCGCGATGGGGTCTCGCCCTATCTTGTCTGGCCCCGGAGACTCATCTCACCTGTTCGCTCCTCGAGGCCGACCTGCTCACCGGACATGTATTGCGGGACGATGCGCCTGATGCATGCGAGGGCTTCGTCCTTTTCCCCCACCGTCGCCGTCACAATGAGGCGGTCCACTTCGCGGCGGAAAACACTGCACTCTGCCTTCGGCGTCGACCCGGGGACATTCGCGGCTATGCCCGCCCTGGAGAGAAGTTTTTCGAGCGAGCGTTGAATGTGGTTCCGGCACACGAAGATCTTTCCATGGTCGGATTGTTCCGGCTCCTCAAAATCGTAGAACAGCTCCTCATGCAGCTTTTCTCCCCGGGTGAGTCCCGTGAATTTGATCTCGAGGTCCTCACCCTCCTTCAGACCGCTCAAACGGATCACATCGCGGACAAGATCCAGTATCCTGATGGGCTGACCCATGTCCAGCACGAAAACTTCGCCTCCCTTGCCGAGCGTTGCAGCCTGCAGGACCAGTTGTACGGCCTCCGGGATAGTCATGAAAAAACGTGTGGCCCTGGGGTGGGTGACAAGGACAGGGCCACCCGAGGCAATCTGCTCCTTGAATATTGGGATGACGCTTCCCCGCGAGCCGAGGACATTGCCGAAACGTACGCTGACAAATGATCTCCCGGTGCGCATCGCAGATTCCTGAACGATCAGCTCGGCGACCCGTTTTGTCACTCCCATCACACTTGAGGGGTTGACAGCCTTGTCGGACGAGATCATCACAAAATGCTGCACGTCAAATTCTGCCGACAGGTCCACCAGGGTTCGGGTCCCCAACACATTATTGGAGACCGCATCCTGGAGGTTACCCTCCATGAGACCGACATGCTTGTGCGCCGCTGCATGAAACACCACCTGGGGACGATGATGCTTGAGGACACGTTCCATCCGATCCTCATCCCGGATATCGGCTATGACCGAGTGGAGGCGGGTATCGCCGTCTTCCACCATCGCATGCTTTTTCAGCTCATTGGCGATTCCGAAAATCGAGTTCTCCCCATGTCCCACGAGGATCAGGTCTGAGGGCCGACTGCCGATGATCTGACGGCAGAGCTCGCTCCCGATGGATCCACCGGCTCCAGTCACCATGACGCGGGCGCCCGTGAGGAGCCGGGTGACCCTGATAGGATCGGTCTGGACAACGCCACGTCGAAGGATGTCTTCGATCTGGATGTCGCGGATCTGGGAGAATCTGGCCGTTCCGTTCAGCAGCTCAAAGATACCCGGAATAGTCTTGCTTTTCACTCCGGCCCTCTTGCACGCATGATCCACGGCCCGAACCACCGACCCCGGCGCAGCCGGAATGGCAATAATGATTTCCTTCACTCCGTACGCCTTGACCATTGCTTCCAGCTTTGCCAGAGGCCCCAGAACCGGAATCCCGTGAATGAACAACCCTTCCTTTTGAGGGTTGTCATCGAGAAAACCCATCGGTTCATAGTGGAGATCGGGGTTTGTGCGCAATTCCCGGCCAACCATTGAGCCCGACACACCTGCACCGACAATGAGGATCGGAGTTTTGGCCGTGCCGGCTCCTCGTCTCATTCTCTCATAGGCAAGGCGGACCGCCAGCCGGCTCGTGCAGACCAGGGCCATCACAATTGCACCGTTCATGAACGGAAGCGACCGCGGAAACTGAGGAACGAGGAGCTGAGCGGGGAAAAACACGAAGAGAGCGAGAAACACCTCAATCACGAGTGAAGCCCCCGTACCGGCCAGGAGAACCAAAATGGCGTCGGTGCTTGCGTAGATCCAGTATCGCTCATAGATACCGCTCAGGTAGAACACGAGGGGTTTCCAGCCCAGCCCGAGCAGCGAATAGATCAGCAGCGGGTGGAAAAACGGCGAGGCTTCCCTGAATGAATCAACTCGAAGCACAAGTGCAATCCATGGGGAGAGCGCAATGAGGATAAGATCGAGCACCAGATAGTTCCTGTTGCGCAGACCAATCAGAACAGTTCGGAGTTTCTTGGTCATACCATGAGATCCTCACTCTCCACAGATCACCCGAGCCGAACCGCTTTCCCGCGCCCCGGTGTTTTGCACTTGGAAGCCCCGGACCCCTCATGCTCCCTCGCATGGCCAGGGCGAGGTCATGGAAAGTTGAAGTCTTGTGATGCGGCTTGGCCAGCACAGGCTCTGCGTGCAACACTGTGATGGAAACAGCAACAGCGCTAGACGAACCCCGAAGCGACGACGCCAGGAAAACGGATTAATGGAGAGTTGTACCGAGGACCTGCGAGGGGAGCGCCGGCCCTTTGTTCACGTGATCTCTATAAGAATATATAGTTGCAACTCCTGACACCTGCGGAAAAACAGTCAGGGACATTCACGATGTGCAGTCATAGGTAACAACCGCCGGGATCATGCGCCAGCCCCGGTGCCGCTGGTGACACCATTGGGATAGGTGTGGAAAACGGGCACTCTCTCGGAGCAAGAAGGAAAAGAGCCCGAAACAACCGGAGATACCAGAGCCCCGGATTGTCAGCAACCGGGGCTCTGAACTTGCCTGGTCGTCAGCACTCACCTCAGGACGATCATCGACATCGTCTGTGCGACACTGCCGATCCTGAGCCGGTAGAAATAGACACCCGAGGGAAGGTTTCGCGCGTCGAACCGGATCTCGTGAGGACCGGGCTCAAGGTCCCCATCGATGAGATGTACAACGCTTTGTCCAAGTGTGTTGAACACCTCGAGTGTCACATGCGACTGGCGGGGAACACTGTACCGGATCGTGGTCGCCGGGTTGAACGGATTCGGATAGTTCTGACTTAGCGAGTAAGCAGCCGGACTTGTCTCCTCCGACGGCAAGCGAACATCGTTCACTGTGCCGGGCGTTCCAAACATGCACGAGGCCGAGTAGCCGTAATAGATTTGCGGATCGAGACCCGCATCGGCCACCAACAGGTACGTATCGGCCGGAACCCAGCCGGGGCCTTGCCATTGGGAGAACGTCTCCCTCATCAGCCGCATGGCTTTGTCAAGCTCAAAGATGAAACGCCAGTTATCTGTCCACGCCCCATTCAGCCATTTCTCGCCGAGTACGGAGAGCTGGTTCCCCAGGAGATCGTAGCCCACATTGACCCGCCACACGTTTGTCCATTGGTTCGTGACCCACTTTTCCGTTACCAGGGTCGCAGTCAGGCCCAAGAGGTTGTAGCCGATGCTGGAACGCCACGAGTTTGACCATGCCGTGCCGGACCATTTCTCCAGGAGCCCTCCGAGCTGTTTCCCCTGGTCATCAAACGTGAATGTTGCGCGATACAGGTTTATCCACAGATCGCCCAACTTCATCTCCAGGAGGGCCTGCACCTGTTTGCCCTTCGCATCATAGACGCCGCTCAAGCGCCAGGTGCTGACCCATGTGAAGTCCACAAAGCGCTCCACCACAATGGAGAGGACGTTGCCCGCCAGGTCGTAGGTCACCAGATAGTGCGACCCGTAGGCCCATTGCTGGCCGTCCCAGAAATCGTAGTTGTATGCAATCTGTTTCCCCGAGGCGTCGTAGATGAACGAGGCGCGGAAAACGTTGACCCAGTCCCCCCCGACCCATCGCCGATGGTAGTCGCGCAGCTTCATGCGGCCCTTATAGTAGACAATGGAGTCCAGCGTGGAGTTGACCCATGTCCCGTCCTTCCACAACTTTGTCGTATCCATCATCGTCAATCCGGTCGCATCAAAGCTGAGAATGTGAAGCACCGTGTCCTTCAGGCTGCGGACAAGGATCGAATCGATCACATGGCCCGACCAGTCCAGCCGGGCAGGTACAGCCGGGAAAACGTTTGGTGTCAGTCTGGCCACCATGTCCCCGAGAACTCCGGGGAACACAGCGGAAACTGTGCCCGACTCCAGCATGTCGAGGCTGGGAATGGTACTCAGAGCTTCCGGCTGCGCCGCTGCCGGAAGAGGAACCGCCATGAGCATCAAGGCAATGGCGGTCAGGTGCAGTAGAGTATTGCGTGTGTTCCTCACGGGGGTCTCCTGTGGAATATGAGGATCATCGTTATGTGTCAGAAACTCATTGCAGCACAATGGACTTGATATCGATGGCATACGCAGCAAAGTATCCCAGTCCCCCGTTGGTAACGTTGGTCAGAGGATTGCCCGGAAACGATGGGGCCGGGTTCTCAACGGAAACGATGAGATCGTTCACTGTGCGAAAGTACTCATACACCGAACGGTCGACCGAGCTCAGCGCCACCGTCAACGTATCGCCGGGGTGAACATTCTTGCTTGCCCTGAATCTGCACGAGAGCGCTCCTCCGTTCGCCAGATGGTCGTCGGCCAGGATGAACTGTCCCCATTTGAACGATTCTTCCAGCCAGACTTTGGTGTGGACCTCCAGCCGGTAAAAATTGCCGGGTTGGGGAGGATCCCTGAACACGATGTCGATGTCATACCCGTTGCGCCCGTTGAACTCCACGATCGGTTCGGCATGGATCGAGTCAATCGTGACCTTGGGGGGCATCGATGCCACCGCCGAGTACTCTTTCCCATCGACCACAACCTTCAGGGAATAGCTCCGCCCCGGAACTCCTTGCACTTCCCCCGACATATACGTTCCGGCGCTTTTCTCCAACAGGGTATCGGGTCTGCCCAGATCATCCGAGACTATGACCATGGCATGGGAGACCATGGGCTGGGGAGACTGGGAACTGAAGTAGTCGCGCGTTCTGGTAAGCACGACCACCATGGGCGCAAGCTGGTCCGTCACGGCCCCCTGCACTACAAGAAGTGACTCGGCCTGATCGAGATCGACGCTCACCACCTTCTCGCACGAACAGAGCACGAAGGCCCACAGGAACAGGCCGGGCACCCTGCCTCGGTCGAAGATCCGATCTATGCTCATTCCGACCCTTCCCTAGAAGCTGAAGTTGTACGTGAGCGAAGGGGTAATGGGAAACAGTGTGAGCTGCACGGCCTCCGTCTTGGAAGGATCAGTCCGGCTGGCCCTGAAGACGATGGCGAAGGCGTTTGCCCTGTTGTAAGCGTTGTAGACCGACAGATTCAGGCTGGACCTCTCGCTGAAGCACAAGGTGGCGGAGAGGTCCAGGCGGTGATAGGCAGGCATGCGGTAGGTATTATGCCCCGCGTAATAGGGAATCACCAACCCTTCAATCAGATAGTAGCTCGCCGGAAATGTCGCTGCATCTCCAGTATGAAAGACCCACGTCGCCGAGAGACGCCACCGGCTGCTGCAGTCGTACACTGCGACCAGGGCAAGGTCGTGCGTCCTGTCCTGCCGGGCGGGGAAGGCACGGCCCCCGTCGATCTGGGGAAACTGCTCCTGAGTCCGGGAGAGGGTATAGGCGACCCAGCCGGTGAGTCTTCCCGTGGTTTTCCTCAGAAGCAGCTCCGCGCCGTAACTCCATCCTCTCCCTACGTACAGGTCGGATTCGATGGCGGGATTCAACATCAGCTCCGCGCCGCTCCGGGGCTCGAGCAGGTTTCTCATGTCCTTGTAGTAGAGCTCGAACGAGGTCTCGAATTCATCTGCCGCGAAGTTCTTGAAATAGCCGAGGGATACCTGCTCGGCGTATTGAGGGCTCACCTTGCTGCTGCTGGGAAG
>PMBF01000025.1 GCA_003152875.1 Ignavibacteriota bacterium
CGGGCAATCTGCTGCCCCAGCGTGTTATAGACCGTCAGACTGACACGTGACCTCTGAGGCAGCCCGAAGCGCACGGTGGTCACGGGATTGAATGGGTTGGGGTAGTTCTGAGAGAGCGAATATTCCTCGGGTACTCCGCTTCCTGCTGCGGTTACACCGGTGATTGTACTTTGAAAATCAACGAGCACTCTGTGCGTCCTCAGATACGAGGTCGGTCCTGATGACCAGGTGATGACAGGCGCATAGTCAGACCTCCGGTCGTCCTGCTGCTTTTTCCCCGAAAACACGAGCGTCAGGGGGACCCGACAGGAGTCTTTTGCTCCAAGGGAATCCAGGGTGAACGTGGATTGACCGGCCGGCCTGAAGTACTGCGATGTGGGGAAGCTGACGACGATGTTGCGGGCACTCACGTTCCCGAAATTGTAGTAGGACAGCGTGTAGTTCAACGTATCTCCGCTCTTGAGAGGCGCTGCCGTCGCGTTGTTCAGCCGGTACCCCGACAGGCACAAACGGGCATCATACCGGACGTTGTCCATCGTATTCCCGTAGTAGAACGCCGGACTCGCGGTCAGCTCATACCCGTTGCCGGCCTGGTTCTTCACCCGGACGATGACGTCGACAAATCCCGAGGCCAATGCCACCGGGATGGATGCTGCGTATTCGTTCCTCCCGGTGCAGACGGTCGTCAGGGGCAGCTCGATGCCGGCGTTCGTGAGCAGGGAGACAGCCACCGAATCAGCGGTGGTGTCGGAGCTGGATATGATGAGGCGCACGCTTCCCTCCTGGCCCGGCCGCAGCCAGCTCGTCAGCCGCCCGTTTCCCTGGATCTGCAGAAGGTCAAGCGAAGGAATCGTCGACGTCTGTTGTTCAATCGGCAGCGAGAGATCCGGGGCCTTGAATGCGACATCCATCCTGAAACTGCCGGCCTGCCCCAGCAGAGTGTACGGCTGCGTGTCCACAATGAGCCTGCATGCATCCGTTCCCCGGGGCATGGTGTATGATTGTTGCGTAAGCACATCCATCGAGGGCGGATTGGGACCAATCTGCATGTTTCCGGCAAAGAGCTGCGAGGCGAACCTGGGAGCCCTCCACTGACTGGTGAAATTAGCAAAGGGATTCTTCCATTCATACACACCGCTCGGCTGCATGACACCGCCGTCCGTAACAGGGAACCTGCGCGTTCTGCGTGGCAGCACCGAAAGCACGGAGCCGTAGGCCTGGATTCCCGATACCAGGAGGCTGATGTCGGCGCCCTGCCCCACATGGAGGGAATCTCCCGGAGAACGAATATCCAGCGTGCGAATCCTGGCCGTTTCATAGAATTGGGTTTTTTCGCCGAAGAACACCGCTTCACCGTTCTGATTCACCATCAGGTTCGCACTCGTCAGACCTGCCTCCGGCTGCTCGACATCGCCGTACTGTTTGCCGATGGTGAAATAATGCATCCTCAGGGAATCAAAAGGCGCGTTCCTCTTGCTGAAGATGAAGCGGCCTTCCGACAAATCGCCTAGGTCAACCGCTTGCGACGTATTGTACTCCACACTGATCTGGCCGGTCTCCGGAGAGATCAGCGCCCGATCTATATTGTAGTTCACAACCGCCGTGCGCCTGAGCGCAATGGTATCGCTGTAGGCAAAGGTAAAGGGGAAGCCGGTGAGATTGTCGTGTCCGGAGGCCAGTGTCAGATCATTCTGCGCGGCGATCCCGAGCGTGTACTGGTCCAGGGCAAAGACATCGTTCCCCCGGGTCAGACAGAGACGCTGTATGATCTCGAACGCAGAGTCCAGCGGCACCGTGAACACCTGGCACTGCGAAGGCTTTGCCCAGAGGCCGGCGTCGAAAGTAGGCAAGGAACCGTTGAACGGGTATCTCTGCATTATTTGAAACCCGAAGAAGTAACTCGCGGAATCGATATTGACTTCGTGATCCTCCATGTCGCGGAAGGGTTCTGCCAGGGCACGCAGCGTCGCGTCGCTGTGGTTCAATGTCACGTGGAGCAGGCCGTTCGGCGTGAGATTCGCCTTGCTGACCAGATACCACCGCGTCATGTTCACGGTGTCCAGGCTCATGAGTGCCGCCAGATTGTAGCTCCTGGGCCTCACCTCCAGGGAAAACGTCTTTGTCGTGGGGGAGGTGTCCATGACATCGAAGTATGTCGACCCCGTTTCCCGGAGGAACAGCCATGCGGGAGCAACGTCGCAGTCCACCTGGAGGATGTAGGACTTCGTAACCGCCAGTCCGAACGGGATCGTGAACCTGTCTGAGTCCGCAACGCACTCAATCCGTCCGTAGTACGCATAGGGAAGTGCGGTAAACGGCGGCATGGACGAAGAGGCGCTCAGGAACGCCCTGATGGTCGTTTCGCCCCGGGGGGCAAGGGCGACGTCCGACGCGCTGAGCGTCAGGCCGAATCCCGGAGGGGCGTTCACCACGGCACGAAGGTGCACATGTTGCCCGGTCCTTCTAGAGTTCCTGATCGTGAAGGCCAGAGTGTCCCTGTAGTCGCTCGCGGTAAGGTCCGCCAGGGGGAAATTCAGGATCCCGGGCTCGACCGTCAGCCCCAGCTCCGCGGCGGCAAATGCGTCCACCCGGCCGTTCCCCTGGATGTACGGCGATATCGTGTCGCCCACCGAGCGTGCCGAATTCACAATGGCGGATTTCAGCTCCTCGGAGGACCAATCGGGGTGCTGCTGTTTCAGGAGCGCCGCCACGCCCGTTACATGGGGAGTGGCCATCGACGTCCCGGACATCGTCTTCGTCTGGTTGTGCAGATACAACGAGAGGATACCCACCCCTGGGGCCACGATGTCCGGCTTGACCGCATGGTGGATGATATCGGGGCCCTTGGAGCTGAAGGACGCAACCTGATCCAAAGCATCGCATGCCCCGACGGTCAGGGCGCTCTCGGCGGTGCCCGGAGTACCGATGGTTCCATAAGCCACCGGAGTGCCTGCATCGTAGTACCCCTTGTTTCCCGCCGCCACCACACTCAGGATTCCCGCCGCTGACGCACTATTCACTGCACTGTCCATGGGGGACTGTACGTCCGCCAGCCCCCCGAAGCTCATGTTGATGACATCCACCGCGTCATCGGTGGAAGGATTGCCGTCCGGATCCATGCAGTACTCGATGCCGGCAACGATATCTGACACCACTCCGGATCCATCCTGGCCGATGACTTTCACGGCCAGAAACTTCACCTCAGGCGCCACGCCACGGAGACTGCCCCCGTCGTTGGCGCCGATGATTCCGGCGACATGTGTTCCATGCCCCTCATCGTCCCTCGGATCGTTGTCTGAGTTTGCAAAATCATGTCCGCCGATAACACGAAAGCCGGGTCCAAAACCGCCACCGAGGGCAGGGTTCTCGTAATCGATCCCGGTGTCGATCTCTCCGACGAGCACTCCCTTCCCCGTAAACCCGAGGCTGTCCCGCACTTTGTCCGCACCGATCTGATGAACCGATTCCGAGAGATCGATCCTCACCGTGTCATCAGGACTCACGGTCCCGACCATGGGCAGGGCGCGGATCTGATGCAACAGCCCCCGGTTGCACTCGATCGCAACGCCGTTGATCGCCCTGAAATACTCGTAGCGCACTTGATAGCGATAGGGAAATCCCGCCAGGGCGGACATGCCCTTCGCCGCGCTGTTGAGGAGCGTCGCAAACGATTGATGCGACGCCTGCAGGGAGGCATACTGAGCTCCCGCTGACACCTTCGGAAACGATGAGGCCTTCCGGTGTTGGATACTGAGGGGCCGGTCTTTAAACATCACAATGACCCGCACGATCTCCTGCGGATCCTCCACCGAGACGGACGAGACCTTGCCGTCCCGGGAGGTGACCAGGTAAGGGCTCCCCTGGGGATTCCTGAAGTGGATCTGTCGTCCATCTGGCAACGTCATCCGGGCCTTCTGCGCATGAATGGCCTGTGGGGAAACCGTCATGACAATGAAGAGAAGCAGGATGAGACAGAAGGCGGGTGTTCTCTTGCCGTGGGTCATGATATGCTGCTCCTATCTGAAGCCATGTTCGGAGTCTTGCCGGAATGTCGCTGCATCCCGGCAATTTCCAGCGAGATGAGTCCTGAGTCCATGGGTTGCCGGGACCGGAGCCGTATCCGGTAGATGTCCTCTCCACAGCCAGGAACCGGACTCGTCGGAATGGGATCTTGAGCATATCGAGGTTGGCAAACGGATTGTCACGATCCAGGAGCTTCTGCCTGGCACACCAGTTGCTAAACGTCCGGAGAATCCGCAACTCAAGGTTGTTGCCGTTCGGCACTCGGCCAGCATCGATCGCGTTGCGGACGAAACGTAGGAGATCAACGCCAGTGAACTCCGTGACAACCTAGTCGGGGATGTGCCGGAGGAACGATCGGCGAGTGTCCCGCATTGCGGTGACGCTCGCCGCGGCAAGATAGGAACTCCGCAGGCTCAGAAAAGTATCGAAGAGTTCGGAGAACTTCTGGTCGGAGAGTTGGTTGGTTGGCATGGATCACCTCAACTGATGATATGAGGAATGATCCACAAATGCGACAATATGTCAGTGGGGGTTGAGACTAAAATCTGAATCGCATCCCGCGAAGCGTAACATCAAGAGTCAGGTGCTCTACCAATTGAGCCATCGGTGCAGCGAGAAGCTACTTTGCTCCTCCGCCGACGGGGGCTGCGGTCGGAGCCTGTGCTCCCTGTCCGGCCGGGGCTTGCGCCGGCTGCTCCGCAGGCTGATCTATCGGAGCCTGTGTCGGAGGAAGCTCGCGCGTGACGCCGCGTGTCTGCTGCGGCCCGCTCCGCTGCAAGACGCTCTCTGCATTCGCGCTGCGCGGCAGGAAGAAGATGTTGATCACCAGGCTCAAGGCGATGAACAGCCCCGCCAGAATCTGGGTGGCCCTGATCAGGAAGTCGGCGGTCCGGCGAACGCCGAAGACCATGCCGACGTTGCCCCCGCCGAATGTTCCAGCCAGCCCTCCACCCTTGCTCGACTGCATGAGAATGACCAAAACGAGCAGGATGCTGAGAATCACCTCTACCACGATGAGGAAGGTAAACATGGAATTCCCGTTTTGTCCGCAACTATTCTGTTATAGCAAAGTAAATATACAAAATGAAACAACCTGATGCAAGGCCGTTCGCACACGTCAGCGCGTGACCCATCCCTGCACCACGCCACATCAACCGTCACCCGGTCCTCTCAGGGTGCCCGGCCGACCAGAGACCAGTGGGCATTCCGCAGCCGCCAGCCCTCAGGCGTCCGTTCTGCAATCGCAGTGAAAAATCCGTCTGCCGGCATCACATGCCCCGCAGTGTCGGTTATAGCCTCGTGGAACGGAGCTGCCATCAGAGCCAGGTTTGATGCGAGCGGATCTACCCGAATGCTCCCCCACCTCAGGTCGATGCTGCTGATCACTGTTTCGAGCGTCCGCACGAATGCGTCGGCCGAATCATTGCTTGGGAACAGAAGCTTCCCCTCGGAAGCCATGAAGAATTGCGGAGAGCGCGCGAAATACTGGAGCCAGACCTTCGGACCTCCGTTGGTGACGTCCTGGGCCATCCTCGCCGCCCACTGCCGCACGCTGTCCTGCACGGCTCTCCCTTCCGCCTCGTCCATTCCAGGTGTCACCTTGGAATGGCATGCCGGGAGCATGACCAGGAGCAACAGGACGAGAACCGGCTTCCCTCCCTGGAAAAGCCGCTGAAGCATGCGGAAGCTCAAGAACAGTGCACGAAGAGAAACCTCAGGTCCCATGGCATGATGCCCCCTCTCTCGCCTGTGAAGTGCGCTCAGCACATCGGAAAAGTGTGGTGAGTTCCTTGTCCGCTGGGTCCTATTCATGCCCGCCGGACCCGTATCCCCACGACATCAACTTCTCCGCGGTGATCCCGCTTGTTCCGCCGCCTTCCCGCAAGAGCTTTTCGACGTACTTCCCTATCAGGTCGAATTCCAGGTTCACGTGCGATCCCGTCCTGATCTCCGCAAGCGTCGTGTTTGCCAGCGTGTGTGGTATGAGCGAAACGGTAAGCCGGTTTCCCTCAGTAGATGCAACGGTCAGGCTGATCCCGTCCACGGCAACGGATCCGACCGGCACGACATATCTGGCAAATGCCGGGGGAAACCCCACATCCACAAGCCAGCTGCTGGTCTGCCGCTCCACCCGTGTGATGTCACCAACCCCGTCCACATGACCCTGTACGAGATGGCCGCCAAGCCGGTCCGACATCCGGACTGCCAGCTCGATATTCACTTTCGAGCCGGCGTGCAGCCTTCCGAGTGTGGTCTTGCGGAGCGTTTCTTCTACTGCTTCGACAGAAAACAACGCGTCGGTCCGCGCGATGACAGTCTGACACGCTCCATTGACTGAAACGCTGTCACCCACCTTCAATTCTTTCGCGCTCGAAGGAGCTTCCACGGAAATGCGGATCCCTCCCCCAATCCGGACGATCGACGAAACGGACCCAACCTCCGTTATGATCCCGGTGAACATGCTCCTCCCCGTTCGTTCAGTCACTCTCCTGGATACCCTGCCGCATTTTGCATGCGCGCCAGAACAATCGTGCAGGTTTTCCCTTCACCGGTTCAGTCCAGGCGCGCGCGACCGCCCTTCTCGCCGCGCTCCCTCGAGGACGGAAACCCCCAGGCTACGACCCAAGCTGCAGATCTGTGAACCGGTATTTTTCCCTGAATGCCCTGATCAGAACATCGCCGCCGGAGTTGTAGACGGTGATCGTCCGCATCGCAACGGCTTTGTTCTTGCCGGAGGCGGAAGCCGGGGAGCGGAAGGAGACCGGATTCCTGCCCTCCCTTGACAAGAATGCCGGCTTCCTGTGAAGCCCGGAAGCAATCTCCCGATTTCGGGAACCGCCTGGAGCAGGTGAACGAGACTCCACACTCTCGAATGCCCCGAGCCCCCTGCCATGGATTGCCGGAGCGATAAAGCTGCTGAATTCGTCTATCAACCCGGCTTCTGACAGCCTCGCGTTCACTCCGGCTCCCCCTTCCACGAGTATCGAGCCTATCCCGGTATTGTACAGCTCAGCAAGGACTAGGTCCAGATCGAGCACCCCCCGCCTCGAAGGAAACGCGAGCAGTTCCACACCGGCACGTGCGAGAGCGCGAGCCCTTGCCCCGTGCCGCCTCACAGCCTCCGACGACGTGCACAGGATGATTCTCCTCCTCGACCGGCCGGCAAACCTGCATTCCTCCGCTCCCAGGCGAAGCTCTCCATCCAGTACCACGACATGTGGATCCCGCCCACGGACCAGTCGCACGGTCAGGGAGGGCCGGTCGGCGAGGACCGTTCCTGCGCCCACGAGAACCGCATCGTGCATTGCGCGCCACCGGTGCACGAGGCGCCTCGAGGGAAGCGAGGTGATCCATCTCGAATTGCCGCCGGTGATTCTTCCGTCGAGCGACTCCGCGACCTTCACATGAACGTAGGGGCGCGCGCTGAGGATGTGCGTGCAAAAGAAGCGGTTCAGAAAACGGGCTTCATCCTTCAGGATGCCTTCGACCACCTCGATCCCGGCCCCGCGCAGTCTCTTCACGCCGCAGCCGGACACGAGAGGGTTCGGGTCACGCATCGCGATCACCACGTGGCGAATCCCCGCCTCTATCAGTGCTTCGGTGCATGGCGGCGTCTTGCCGTGGTGCGAGCACGGTTCCAGATTCACATAGAGGGTAGCGCCGCGCGCGCCGCCGTGGGCCCGACGGAGACAATCCACCTCAGCATGGGTCCCGCCGAACTCGTGATGCCATCCCCACGAGACAACCTTCCTCCCCTTCACGAGCAGCGCGCCGACCATCGGGTTCGGACTCACCCGCCCGGCCCCCCGGAGTGCGAGGAGCAGGCATTCGCGCATGAAGTTCCCGGCCCCCTTAGTCATTGGGTTCGCAGCCCCTCCGATGGATGGTATGGCCGGCGGGTCACGTCTTCAGGGAAAAACTGAACGACGTCCCTTTCCCCACGGCGCTGGTGACGTTCACAGCGCTGCCGTGCGCCTCCACGATGTGCTTGACGATGGCAAGCCCGAGCCCCGTCCCCCCCACCTCCCTCGACCTGTCCCTGTCAACCCGGTAAAACCTCTCAAAAATCCTCGGAAGATGCTCCTGCGGAATCCCGCACCCGGTATCCTCGACGGAGAGCTCCACGCGGGACTTCTCGTGTGTTGCGCGGCAGACGATCTTCCCGCCGGAATCCGTATACTTCACGGCGTTGTCCACCAGATTGATCATGACCTGTTTCAGCCGTTCGCGGTCCCCGAAGACCCTGTCGCCGGCTGTTCCGTCGGCAAGCAATTCGAGGGTTATGGACTTGCGGGCAGCATGCTCCCGCATTTCCTCGAGGACGCTCTCCAGGAATTCCGTGACATCGAAATACCGGAAGCTCATCTTCATATCGCCCGATTCGATGCGGGAGATTTCGATGAGATCGTTCAGCAGGGCATTGAGCCTGGCGGCCTGGCGGTGCGCCTTCTCGAGAAAGTCGCGGTTCACGGAGGCATCATCCACGGCGCCGTCGAGCAGCGTCTCGATGAAGCCCTGGATCGAGAAGATGGGCGTGCGAAGCTCGTGCGAGACGTTGCCGAGGAATTCGCTGCGGATGCGCTCCAGCTTCCGTAGCTGGGCGATGTCGGTGCCCAGTTTCTCCGCCATCTCGTTGATCGCCCTGGCAAGATCGGCGATCTCGTCGTGCGTTGTCACCGGGATCCGCTGGTTCAGATCTCCGTCCCTGATCGCCTGGGCCGTCTGCGAGATGCTCAGGATCGGCCGCGTGATGCGCCTGGACATCTGAAAGCTGACGATGACGGTCAGCACGCCCGCCAGCAGCCCGACTCCCCAGACGATGACTCCCACCCTCCTGTCCACCGCGTTGACGTCGTTAAGGGAGAGGGCGGTGCGTACGAAACCAGAATCCAGCGCTCCTGCCTGAGCCGCGGTAATCATGCGGGCGGCATAGAAGAACTCCTCGTTCACCGACACGCTCATTCGCCTGTCCGATCCTGTCCCCCCCCTGCGGGCCGCTCCCACCTCGGGACGATTCCCGTGGTTCTCCAGATTCCGGAGCGAGTCCCGGGGCACCTTCGAGTCGTAGATGACCGTGCCATCGCGGCGGATCAGCGTGAGCCGCACGTTGAGCGTCCGCGCGATGGAGCCGAGCTCCGCATCCGAGCCGCCGAGGCTGTCCACGCTCAACCGCCCCCGCGCAAAGAGCTGCGAGAGGACCTCCAGGCGTCCGTGCAGGGACTCGATCGTCCGCGTTTCGATGTACTTCTGGATTGCCAGGGAAGAAAGAAGCCCCACGAGGGCGACACCCGCGAGAACGAGGCCGACGAACGTGAGGCTGATTCTTGTGCGGAGCTTCATGGAAAGGGTCTTGTTATTCCCGGAATCGGTAGCCGACACCTTTGATGGTTTCTATGGCGTCCGCATCGTCGCCCAGTTTTTCGCGGACCTTGCGGATGTGCACGTCGACCGTCCGGTCAATGACGATCACATCGGATCCCCAGATCGCATTCAGGAGCATCTCGCGCGAGTAGACCTTTCCGGGGTTCCCTGCAAGCAGGGCCAGGACTTCGAATTCCTTCCTCGGAAAGAAGACCTCGCGCTTGCCTATCCTGACCGTGAAGGTCGCGCGGTTGATCTCCAGCCGCTCGATGCGGATCACCGGTTCCTCCCCCTGGCCGTCCCGAGGGGTCTCCATGCGGCGGAACACCGCCTTTACCCGAGCCACCAGCTTACGGGGACTGATGGGCTTCTGAATATAATCGTCCGCTCCGAGCTCGAGCCCGATGACCTCGTCCACTTCCCCGGAGCGCGCGGTAAGGAAGATCACCGGGATGCCCGAGGTCTTCGAGTCGGCCTTGAGCCGTTTGCAGGTCTCGAACCCGTCGAGCACAGGCATCATCAGGTCCAGGATCACCATATCCGTCCCGGCTGCCGCCGCCTCGAGTGCCTCCTGGCCGTCATAGGCCACGGAGACCTCGTACCCTTCCTGCTTCAGATTGTACCGGATCAAGTCGACAATATCCCGTTCGTCATCAACCACCAGCACGCGCTTTTTCATGTAGGGTCCTTGCAGAATCAGCAAAGGATGATCTCTTTGGACTGCTTCGCAGAGCGATAGACGGCATCCACGACCCGCATGCGCTGCACAGCTTCGTCCGCGGTGGAGACAACTGGATGAATGTTGCGCACGGCGCCGAGAAAATGCTTCAACTCATTCTCGTAGGAACGGCGAAACAGCGTCTGTGGATTCTCGAGCTTTGCCGGAGCGACGTTCACGAGATTCCCGTGAAGCTCCTTGATGATGCGGAACGGCTGGAGGCTTGCCGTGCCCTCGTTGCCGAAGACGTAACAGTAGTAGATGTCTTCCTCCACGTGCATCGACCAGCTGACCTCGATCACGATGACGGACCCGCTGGCGAGTGTGAGGGTTACCACGGCGGTGTCCTCGACGCTCTTGGTCCGCTGATGATACAGGCTCGAGTTCACCCTCTGGACCGCGGGATAATCGAGCATCCAGAGCGCCATGTCCAGCATCACGATGCCGAGGTCGATGAACACGCCGCCCCCGGACTTTTCCTTCTTCACGAACCAGGAGCTGTCCGATGAGCGCCGCCGAAGCCACCCCGTCCGCGTGTAGAGCAGCTTGCCGAGCTCTTTTCCCTCGAGGAAGCTCTTCAGGACCATGGTGTCGGGCCGGAATCGATGGTTCATCCCGACCATCACCTTCCGCTTGAGCGTGCGCGCCGCGTCTGCAATGGCGACCGCTTCCGCATAGTGCCTGGCGATCGGCTTCTCGATCAGCACGTCCTTTCCGGCCTCCATAGCCTGGATCGAGACGCCCTTGTGAGCGTCGGTGGAGGTCGCCACGATCACCGCGTCGAGCTCCTCGGCCTGCAGCATGGCCCCGAGATCGGCGTAGGTCCGGTTGATACCGAACTTTTCCCCTACCAGGCGCACTTTGGCCTTGTCCCGGTCGCACAGGGCAACCACCGTGACCCCGGGGAGCTTTCGAAGCGTGGGGAGGTGGACCACCTGCGAGATCCAACCGACCCCCACAACGCCGACCCGGACCTGTTCCATGTGAAGCTCTGCCTATGAAGGACTCAGTGAGCGCCGACAGTTGCAGCGGAGGAGGTGCCGCTCTCATGCACGGCGAGGAATTCCCGGACCACGGAGGCTATGCCGGAGGGATCCATGCGAAGGTGCGCATAGAGTTCGGCCGGCAATCCATGATCCACAAAAAGGTCCGGTACTCCGTGGACCCGCACAGACACGCGCTTCCCGGAGGCTGCCAGATACTCCAGGACGCCGCTCCCCATCCCCCCGGTCACGACATTGTCCTCAAGGGTCACCAGGTGGTCGAAGCGGCCCGCCAGCTCGTCAAGCAGCGCCTCATCGAGGGGTTTGGCAAACCTCATGTTCACCACCTCGCATGAGATGCCCTCTGTCTCGAGCGCTTCGGCCGCCCGCTGTGCGGACTGCACCATGTTCCCGAGGGCAAGGAGCGCCGCGTCCTTTCCTCTTCTGAGCGTCTCGGCCTTTCCGATGGGAATGAGATCGAATCCCTCCTTCAACGGCACTCCCACCCCGTTTCCCCGCGGGTACCGGACGGCGATAGGGCCGCCCCGGTGCATGACCGCGGTATACAGCATATCGCGAAGCTCGGATTCGTCCTTCGGGCTCATGATCACCATGCCGGGGATCAGCCGCAGGTACGAAAGATCGAAGACCCCGTGATGCGTTGGGCCGTCGGCACCGACGAGCCCGGCGCGGTCGAGGGCGAAGACGACGTGCAGGTGCTGGAGGGCGACATCGTGGATGATCTGGTCGAACGCGCGCTGCAGGAAGGTGGAGTAGATCGCCACCACCGGGATGCAGCCCTGCGTGGCAAGTCCCGCGGCAAACGTCACACCGTGCTGCTCCGCGATGCCGACATCGTGGAAACGGTCAGGCATCTGTTCCTGGAGGATGTCCAGGCCCGTCCCGTCCGGCATCGCCGCAGTGATGCCAACGAGTGTCGGCTCCTGCCTGGCAAGCTCCAGCATGGCATTCCCGAACACCGTCGTATAAGCGGGAGGTCCGGACGCCTTCTTCGGCGCGATGCCGGTGATCTTGTTGAACGGAGCGACGCCGTGCAGGTGCTGCGCATCCTCCTCCGCAGGCTTGTATCCCTTCCCCTTCATGGTGGTCACATGAATCAGAAGGGGTCCGTTGTAGTTCTTGACTTCCTGAAAAATCTGGACGAGGTGCTGGATATTGTGGCCGTTGATTGGACCGAAATACCGGAACCCCAGGGCCTCGAAGAGAATCCCCGGCGTGATGACGACCTTGATCCCCTCTTCAACCCGGGCCGCCGCCCGGCGGATCCTGTCGCCAAGCGCATCCAGTTTCCCGGTCATCTCATACACATTCTTCTTGATCCGGTTGTAGCCCGGATTCGCGATGAGGCCCGTGAAGTAGTTCGAGATGGCCCAGACATTGGGAGCGATCGACATGTTGTTGTCGTTGAAGACGACGATCATGTCCTTCCTCATCAGTCCCGCGTTGTTCATCCCTTCATAGGCCATTCCCCCCGTCATGGAGCCGTCGCCCACCACAGCAACCACCTTGTAGTGCTCGTGCTGCAGCTCCCGGGCGGCAACCATGCCGAGCGCCGCGGAGATCGCCGTGCTGGCATGCCCGGCGCCGAACGTGTCATATTCGCTTTCGGTGCGCTTCAGGAACCCGCTGAGGCCATGATACTGCCTGATCGTGCGGAAGCGGTCCTTGCGCCCCGTGATGATTTTGTGAGGATAGGCCTGGTGCCCGACGTCCCACACCACCTTGTCGTAGGGGGTATTGAACACATAATGCAGTGCGACGGTCAGCTCCACAGCCCCCAGTCCGGCCCCAAGATGCCCCCCCGTGCTCGAAACCACTTCGATGAGGTATTCCCGCACATCGGCGGCAAGCTGGCGGAGATCGCTCGGCGCCAGCCCCCTGATGTCGGGAGGCACGTTGACCCGGTCAAGAATGGGATACCGTTGATCAGTCATCCTCTCCCTCGGGTTCCTCGCTCATGAGTTTCAGTGTTCCCGCCAGATTCTTCTCGAGCCGCTTCACCGTGAGGGCGGCATCCTGCAGGCGTTTCGCGCAGGTCCTGGAGATGCCCAGCCCCTCCTCGTACAGCTTGAGCGATTCCTCGAGAGGAAGTTCCCCCTGCTGGAGGAGGCCGGCGATCTCCTCGAGGCGGCCGAGGGAGTCCTCGATGCTGCCGGGAGTCGGGACTTTATGTTTTGTTGCCATCGGCGTCAATCAATCGTTGAACGGACCGACCCGTCACGAAACTCCATCTCCACGCCGTCTCCCTGTTTCAGGGATGCGGCAGAGGAGATCACGCGTCCATCCAGCCGTACGAGGGCAAATCCGCGCTGCAGGGGAAGGCGCGGATCGAGGGCAAGCAACCTGAGATGTCCGGAGGCCTGGCGGGCGTTGGCGAGCTGCAATGCATGCGAAATCTGCAAGGAAGCGGAACTCTGCAGGTCGTCGAGGCGCTGGCTGTACTGATGAAGGAGATCGGCTGGCCTTGTGAAGGCGTACCCTGTCAGGAGGCGGATGATCCGTTCCCTCCGCTCTTCGAGCATAGTCATCATGCGTTGGTGCATAGTATAGCAAGTTTTCCCCATATCTTCAAGAATCGCACCGCGGAGGGGCACCGCCAGCTCTGCGGCGGCTGAAGGCGTTGGCGCTCGAAGGTCGGCCACATAGTCGGCGATCGTGAAGTCCACCTCATGCCCCACGGCGCTGATCACGGGCGCAGTGGATCGGGCAATCGCCCTCGCCACGACCTCTTCGTTGAAGGCCCAGAGGTCCTCGATCGACCCTCCTCCCCTGCCCGCGATGATCACGTCCACCCCTCCAAGCGCGTTGAGCTCGTCGATTCCGGCCGCGATGTCCTCCGCTGCCCCGATGCCTTGTACCTGCGCCCCCCTGAGCACGACCTCCACGCACGGGTAGCGCCGCTCGATGATGCTCAGCATGTCCTGGAGGGCAGCGCCGGTAGCCGAGGTGACGATCCCTATTCTGGAGGGGAAACGCGGGATCTCCCTTTTCCTGGACTGTTCAAAGAGTCCATCCTGTTCAAGCTTGGCCTTCAACCGGTCAAACGCGATCTGAAGCTCTCCGGCCCCGGCGGGCTTCAGGGTGACCGCGTCGATCTGGTACTGCCCCCGGGGCTCGTACACCGTCAGTCGTCCGGTCACCGTCACCTTCATGCCGTCATCCGGGCGTAACGGAAGAAGCGCCACACGGCTGCGCCACATCACGCCGCTGATCTGCGCCCCGGCATCCTTCAGCGTGAAGTAAAAATGGCCGGAGGTGTGCAGGTGACTATTCGAGAGCTCCCCCTGCACAGTCACCTCCTGAAAGCCAAGCTCGAGCGTGAGCTTGATCTGCCGTGTCAACTCCGTCACGGTCATGACCAGGGGCACGTCCTCCGGGGTGCCTCGTCGTGTCCTGAGCATTGTCCTCCTCTCTCGTATCCGTTTGAGAATCTTGCTGAAAAGCCAGCCCCCTCCGGCGGGCGCAACGACTCTTCTTCCTGCACCGTCACGTTGATTGCGCGAGGGCCGGACACGATATGGCGGAATACGGAGATAGGCCGGCACCGCGAGACTTCAAGGGGGCTGCGATGGCAGACCGCTGGTGACAATATAGCCACAATCCGGGGCGAAATCACATCCCCTGCCTGCCTCTTCGGGTATTCCGTACAATGGGGGAATCAGGCTATGCAATCCGGCAATTCAGTCAGACCGTTAAGTCTGAATGTTCGGTCTGACTTTGTCCCTTGCGCCGAGGTGGGTGATCCTTTGGCTTTTACGTAAATCTTTGTATCTTCCCCGGTCACTATCCAAGGAAGTCGATGAAACTCGACGTGCTTGCCATTGGTGCTCATCCGGACGACGTCGACCTTTCATGCGGAGGGACCGTCATCAAGCTCGGGAGGCAGGGGAAGCGTGTGGGCCTCCTCGACCTGACCAGAGGTGAGCTTGGGACACGCGGCACCGCCGAGATCCGCGCACTGGAAGCCGCGGCGGCCGCATCGATCCTGGGCGTCTCTGTGAGGGAAAACACCGGCATTCCCGATGGGAACATCGAGTCAAACCCAGAGAACAGGCTGAAGGTCATCAGGGTTATCCGCAGGTACAAGCCTGACGTCCTTCTCTTGCCCTATGCCGTCGACCGCCACCCCGATCACGAGCGTGCATTCACACTGTGCCGGGAATCATGGTTCCAGGCCGGACTGGCCAGAATCGAGTCCCTTGAGGATGGCGTGAGGCAGGAGCCCTGGAGGCCGCGGACGTATTACCACTTCATGCAGTGGTTTGAATTTCCCCCCAGCTTCATCGTCGATATTACCGACGAATTCGAACAGCGGATGGAGTGCGTCCGGGCATTCAAGTCCCAGTTCTACGATCCTGAGAGCAAAGAGCGGGGGACGGTGCTGAGTACACCGGAATTCCTCGAGATGCTCCGCACGCGGATGGCATACTACGGCGACAGGATCGGCGCGCGTTATGGAGAGCCGTTCTTCTCCTTCCATCCCCTCAAGATCAACGATCTCGTGGCCCTCAACACCTGAGATGCCCCCCCTCCATCCCATGCTCGTCCATTTTCCGATCGCCCTGCTCGCGGCAGCCGCGGGGCTGGAGGCAGCAGCCTTCGTGCTGAAGCGAGACGATCTCTCCCGGGCGGGCTGGTGGATTCAGCTGGCCGGGACTCTGGCGATCGGCGCCGCGGTGCTCTCAGGCATTGTCGCCGGCGACGCTCCGGGCATCCCGGCTGCCGCGGCAGGAACCATGGAATCGCACGAAGAGCTCGCCTTTCTGGCGTCAGGCACGTTTGGGGCCCTCCTTCTCTGGCGCGTCGCGGCAAAAACGCGCATTCCCGGACCCGCTCCGCTCGTCTACGTCGGCGTGCTCTGTGCCGCGGTCCTGGTCCTCCTGGTGGTCGCCTGGTTCGGCGGAGAGCTTGTGTACAGACACGGGGTGGGGGTTGCCACTGGATTGAAAGGGGTTGCCTCAGGCGCGAAGCAGTAGGAAGGCGCAAGGCTCACGCGAAAGGCGAGCCCACTCACGGATCGGTTCACGAACATTCCTGGTGTCGGCGAGCATTCCTTCTTGCCGCACCCCCCTCCTGGGCGTCTGAGACAACCGAAGACAATGCCGCCCTGGAGCAATCGCCATGGAGTTTCCTCCGTACACGGAGGGCGATTCACCCGGACGCAGCGCCGTGTCAGGCTATCCCGCTCTGAACACCGTCCGCCAGCTCAGGCGCGACGTCTCTTGCCTCCGGCTCAACCCTGTCTGGGTTTCTTGCAGCCTCGGCCGCCGCCGTAGCCTCCTGTGAGCGGCGCACAATCGTGATGAGGAACCCTACGAGCAGAATGATGACGCCCGACCAGACCAGATTGATGTACGGCTTGACGCTCGCTTCGGCCACGAGAATATCCCCTTTCCCTGCCGCATCACGCGCCGCCGCTGCCACCGCGGCGAGGTCCTTCACGGAGATCTCCACCGATGAGTTCTCGCGGTTCTCCTGATCGGGGTGCATGGTCCCGAGCGTCACTTCGTACCCCTCCGAGCCTGTGGCGTCCGAGGCAACCGTGGCGGGCTTGTCGGTCATCTGTCCCTGGTGCATGATTTTCTTCGGAACGGCCTCCATCGTGGCGCCGTTCGGAAGGCGCACCTGGACCCGCGCGCCGATCTCCACGTCCTGTCCTGCCAGCATCTTCTCCCGTTGATCTGACGGGAATTCGAAATCTACGAACCGGACATCCACCGTTCCGGCCTTCTTCGTTTCGCCGAGCTTCAACTGAACCTTGTGCGTCCCAGCTTCGGCGATGTTGGAAGGCTGTTCCAGGGACAGGGGCGCAAGATAGAAGTCCCTCGAGATCAGGTTCCGCACGTCGGGGTTTCGCATCAGCCCGTCTGTATATGCGCTGTAGTACATGATCGGGGCGACCGTGAACTCCCTCCCCTCGTGCAGCACATGAACCCGAAACGCATACTTGTCGTTTCCGATCGGATGATAGCCGGTATAGGTCATCTGGTATCCCATGACCGACTGCGGCTTCCCCTGCTCAAGGGAGATCGTGCGCTTCTCATCGAATTTCGAAGAGGCCACAAACCCGAGGAACATCACGGCCAGCCCTATGTGCGCGACGGCGCCGCCCGCAAACTTGGGATTCCCCTTCACGATGCGCCATCCGACCATGATGTTGGCAGACAGGCCGAATGCGGCGCCAAAGATGAACAGCGCCGTCAGGAAGCCCAGGGGGACCAGCCACGCGACAACGACCGCGGTCGCCAGAGCGACGCTCGCGGGCACAGCAAGGCTTCGCAGGAACTCCGTCCACTTCGACCGGGACCACCAGAGGAGCTGCCCGATGCCCGTGAGAAGGCCGATCAGGACGCCGATCGGAAGCGTGGTGGTGGTGTAGTAGGTGATATCGACGGCGCTCTTCTTGCCGTAGAGGAGGTCCGTAATGAGGGGGGATGAAGTGCCTGCCGTCACCAGGAGGGCCGTGGCGACAAGTGCCGCCGATCCCAGAGCGAGCGCAAACTCGCGGGATGAATAGCTGTGCTGGCTCTTCGGCTTCGGAATTTCCTTCCAGCGCATGACGAGAAGCGTCATCCCCAGCCCCAGGAAAACCACGATCATGCCTACCAGAAGCCAGTAGACCATCATGCCCGGATCCACGAACGAATGCACGGAGGTGTCGCCCAGGACGCCGCTGCGCGTCAGGAACGTCGAGTAGACCACCATAAAGAAGCAGGACATTCCAAGGACCAGGTTGGTCCGCACGAAGCCTCCGGTCTTCCGCTGGGCGAGGATCGTATGGATGCCGGCGATCGCCACCAGCCAGGGGACCAGTGAGGAGTTCTCAACGGGGTCCCATCCCCAGTACCCCCCCCAGCCCAGGGTCTCATACGCCCAGAATCCGCCCATCATGATTCCCGTGCCCAGGATGGTCGCCCCGAATACCAGCCAGGGCGTGGCTGGCCGAATCCAGCGCGTGTAATCGCGCTTCAACAGGGCGGCCACGGCATAGGCATACGGCACTCCCATCGACGCAAATCCGCTGAAGAGCACCTGCGGGTGGATGACCATCCAGTAGTTCTGCAGCAGCGGGTTTAAACCCCTCCCGTTCGCCGGCAGGAACCCGGCTTCCACCTGTCCGGGGAAACTGTCCCAGACAAGCTTGAAGGGGTTCTTGGCAATGAGCATCACCAGAAGGGCCAGCTGGATCAGGCCGTAGACGGCCATGACCTCCGGCTCGTACCCTTTCCGCGAGGAATGCCGGAGGAGAAAGACGCCGATCAGCCCGGTATAGATCGTCCAGAGCATGAAACTCCCCTCCTGCCCGGCGTAGAACGTCGAGATCAAAAGAGGCAGCGAGAGCTCCCTGGAGCTGTAGCTCCAGACGTAGGTGTACTGGAACTGGTGGGTGAGGATGAGAGAGAGGAGATAGCCCGCGGTGGCGAGGATCGTCACCACCGTGATGAGGTAGAGCGCCCGGGCATAGAACAGGAGATTGGGCGAAGGCCGCCGCCGGTGCTGCAGATACGATGCGACAGACGCCAGGCAGGCGATAAAGGCAACCTTCACGAGAATGCTGCCAATCATGAGTTGCTCCAGGCTATGGTAAAGAACGGTTGTGTCCCCGCGAGGGAAGACCGCTGCGCGGGACCATGAGGCCGGGCTACGGTGTCCCGGTTTCTTTGACCCGGCCGGAAAGGCCTGAGGGCCGTGAGGACCTGTTCAGCTTTGCTTCTTGACGTCGGAACCCTGCGCCTCGTACTTCGACGGACACTTCGTCAGGACTTCGGATGCATGGAAGTACCCCTCGTCGGTGAACCGACCCTTGGCAACGACGCTCGTGGCAAGCTCGAAATTGTTCGGGGCCGCCCCGTCGAGCACCACCTTGCACTCCTTGCCGCTGTCGTCAACAAGAAAGAACGTGAATTGGGTCGTCGCCGGGTCGAAGGAGGACCCCTTGTCCTTGATCCACTGCCCCTTCAACTGCACCTTCTTGTGCTTCTGCATGGCGCCTGTAACGTCTGTGTACTCCACGTTGCTCTGCAGGAACGACACGGACCCAAAGATGATGAAGAGGATGATGACAACCGATGCTATGATGACTTTGAGCTTCATGCGAACACTCTCTCTCCGTTGCTGTTCACTTGCTGATTCTTATCACGACCTGCTTTTCCGCGCCCCGGCCATTCGGGGCGCCTGTGGTTTTCCCCTGTGCCCCATCGATCCGGTCACACGTTCTTCCACGACCTGTGAATCGTCCGTCCGCTCACCGGACTCCCGAAGAAAACCTGGCCGGGTGAAAGGGCCTTCGCCTGCTCAGGCAGACGAGGAGTGCCGCCGCTCGAGTTTCTTCAGCCGGCCTTCGAGTCTGAGCAGGTACGAGAAGATCCCCAGCCAGACGACCAGGGCGACTGTCAGCACGACGTATAACGGCTGCTGGTTCAGGAAATCAAACACGGAGGTGCTCTCCTTCATGCTGTGGATTGGCGAGCTCGAGCCTGCGCGAGCGGACATGCAGATTGAACATCCAGAAGTAGAGCGCAGTAAACCCCGCAAGCGACGACAGGAACACGACGAGCATGGTCGGGTTCATGTGAACCTTCCCCTGCGCGTTCAGGAGCGGTTCCGGATGCAGGCTGGCCAGAATCCTGGGCATGATAAAGAGAAAGAACGGCATGGTTGCCGCCGCGATGATCGAATAGACCGCCGAAAGCGCAGCCCGCTTCTCTTCCACTTCGACGGCCGAGCGCAGAGCAAAATACGCCCCATAGATCAACAACAGCACGAAGATGGAGGTTTCACGAGGATCCCAGTTCCAGAACGTTCCCCAGCTGAATTTCGCCCAAATGGCTCCAGTGACCGTCGCCAGGAAGCAGAAGAGAAAACCAAGTCCCGCTGAGGACGCCGATTTCAGGTCGTCGTCGGGGTTTCGGCTTCGGAGGTACCGGACGCCGTAGATCATCCCCATGACGAACGCGAGGGCGCTCAGCCAGGCTGTCGGGACATGGAAGAAAATGATCCGCGCCTTCTCTTCGAGGCCGGGAATAATCGGGAGGTCATACCAGTGCACGGGGTGGGGGACCATGGGAAGGGTGAGGGCGAGTATCGTGACCAGCGTCAGCCAGAGTCCGAGAAGGAGTCGAGCGCCCATGGTTTCAATCTTTCCAGACATAGTCAAAGACCAGGATAGACACGGCTGTAACAACCACAATATAGGAAATCAGGATCTGAAATTCACCATACGCCTCCTCAAGAAAGGCCCCGTCAGAGGCCAGGCGCGTGGCATTGATCACGGTCAGGAGCAGCGGGAGGAGGATCGGGAACGAGAGCACGGGATAGAGCGTCCCCTTGGTGCTGGCCCGGGCAATGATCGCGGCGATGATCGTGGAGGCGGCGGCAAACCCCACGCCGCCCAAACCCACCGCCAGTATGAAGATCGATGCCGTCTTGATCACAAACCCGTTGATGAAGAGCGCATAGAGGCCCACAGTGAGGACGTCCAGACCCGTGACGAGAACCAGGTTGAACAGCAGCTTTCCGAAGTAGACCGCGCTCGGGCGAGCCACAAGCTGGAGGGTCATCGAGGTTCCCCTCTCCTCCTCCATGACAAACGTCCGGGAAAGTCCCGACATCGCGGAAAAGAAAATGACGACCCAGAGCATCCCCGAGAGAACTTCAGCCCTTGCTCCCTCGCTACCGAGCGAGAACAGGATTATGGAAATCGTTGTCACGACGAACATGAGCAGCGCGCTGATGGCGTACCGTGTACGGAGCTCGGATTCCCAATCCTTCCGGAAGATCGCCCCGACTGACCTCACCCATGGTCCAGCCCCGCTTTCACGGGAATGAACCCGGGCCTCCCCTCCCTGCTGTTTACCGGCGTCGACGGTCCGACTCCGCCCCTTGGCACCTCCCTGCTCTCCAGGGGCCGCGGCCGGCTCAATGCTCCCCTCCTGCTCACCTGTCGCTGCCTCCGCCGCATTCATAGACTGCCCCCCGATCCGGGAGTGCCCCCCGTTCCGGGGGTCCTCCGCGGTCAGCGGGTCCCCTGCGATCCGCGGGTCAATGGCGTGCCGGGGTTGTCCCGCTTCAGGCGTTACCCCTGCAGTCTTCGGGAGCCCCTCATACCGGGGGTCCGGGCTGAGAGGCTCGTCCCCGGATCCATAATGCAGATCCACCCGGAGATCGTACGAGGCCACATCGGTAAGGTCGTTGGTAGCCACGATCAGGAGGCCCGAGCGTCGCTGGTCGTCCATGAGCCGGCGGACGAGTGCAACACCCTCGCCATCAAGGTTGGCCATCGGCTCGTCGAGGATCAGCACAGGCGGCTGGTGCACCAGCGCAAAGGCATATTTCACGCGCTGTTTCATTCCCGACGAAAACGTTCTCACCGGGTCATCAGCGCGGCTCACCAACGCGACCTTCTGGAGGAGGGTCTCGATCCGCCCCTTATCAGCCCTGCACCCCCTCATTGTCATGGCCAGCAGAAGGTTTTCGCGGGCGCTGAACTCGTCATAGAGCTGCAGGTAAGGCGAAACGAGTCCTATGGCACCGGACCAGTGCAGCTCGCTGACAGACGTGCCGTTCATGGTGAGAGAGAATGTTCCGGCGGACGGAGTCAGCACCCGGCTTACAATTTTCACGAGCGTCGACTTTCCGGACCCGTTGCGCCCCGTCACCAGAAGCGTTTGCCCCTCCCGGATTTCGAAGCCCACCTGGTCGAAGATCACGCGGCGGTTGAACACCTTCCGGAGACCGCGCGCCTGCAAAGAAAGGCTCATGGTCCGTTCCTCAAGAGCGCCACTTTTCCTCTCAGCACCCCGTCGGAGAGCTCGAGCGTGAAGAAGTATATCCCCGATGCCGCCAGCCGGCCGTCGTCCCTTCTTCCGTCCCACCTGTAGACGGTCTTGCCGGCGAGAAAGAGTGAGGGTTGCTGGCGGGACTCGCAGACGAGCCGCATGGCGCTATCATAGATCCGGACAATGCCTGCCGGTCCGTGCCCCGGAATGGAGACGGAATTTGTCCCGTCGGCGTGGAACGGATTGGGAAAGGGAGTGCCGTCACGGATGCCGGACACCACCACGGAGCCGCCACCCCCCGCCGTCGACGTTTTCCAGTTGGAAGGATCAGGGAATAACGTCTTGTAGAAGCAGATGCCGCCAACCGGCTCGAACGCCTCGTCATTCGCCGACCTGCTGAGCGTGAACGCATAGGGGTACTGAGGAGGCTGCGGATCCAGCGCGGTAGCGTCGTTCAGATTCGCCACAATCAAACAGCTTGTGTCCGCGGAAGCTGAGACTTCATAATACCTGGAGGCGAGGGGGGGCAGCGTGGCGTTGTACGACCCCTGGCCTGACCCCTGAGAGAAGTCGATGCCGACNNCCAGAGGTGAAGTAGTTCCAGAGCGACCACTCCGCAAATGCCTGCCGGAGGCTGCTCTGAAACTCCGTCCGGCGGAGTACGACGTCGTTTGCCCTCAAGGGAGAATCCTGGCGGATGTCCTCCCAGATCAGCCGCATAATCTCCGTCGAAAATCTTGCTGCAAGAAAGATCCCCCAGATACCATGACTGTATTCGATCGTTCCATCCGCCTGCGTAAAGGACTTTGAAGGCTGTGCGAAGCCGCCTCCTCTCGAGCGGAGGTAGTTCAGATAGTCCGGCACGTCCGGGAATGTCATGGTCTCCATCCAGACCGACGTCAGCTCGTGGAAATAGATCTCGCTTTGCCAGTAGCCGTACTGCCCGATCTGGATCGCATGATGAAACTCGTGGGCGAGCGTCACACGCAGTGCGGGAAGCCCTTGGTCAGAGTCGGGTGAGACCCAGGAAAAATCCTTGTCAATGCTGATAAACGTCGTCCAGCGTCCTCCGTCGGGCCTGGTGTCCAGCGACGAATCGGGCATCGTTTCGCCGTACAAGCCGCTGCCGAAATCAACGATATAGATGTCATACTCGGGGCCCCCTCCGGCAGTCCCATCGCCGGGGGGCGCGGCAAACATGAGGGTCCCGGTTTCAAAGGAGAAGACCTGATTGGCTATTTGCAGGGCGGAGTCGACATACCCTTCCTGGGAGTTCGGGAGGATGTGGCGGGAGCCATCGAGGAGCGAGGGGACATTCGTGCCTGATGTGTCATAGTGCACTGTGAAATGTCCCTGCGTGCGCTGTTTCTGTCTTTCGTTTCTTGTCAGAAGCCGGTCGATCTGGGCGCGAACCTGAACGGACGCGGTCCCCCTGACCGCCATTGCGCGGGTGATAAGCGGGAGTCCGCATTTGACAGGTTCACCCTCAGCCGCATGCATCCCCAGCAGGCTCCCAAGGGAAATCCGAAGCTGGAAGGCTTCTCCTCCGCCTTGCGAAGCCGTTCCAGGTGCCGGGAACGCGTGGTTCAGGCTTCCGAGAACCAGAAAACCCGCACAGCAGGAAACGGCTCCCAGCTTCATCTGATCAACCCCGGATTGACCAACTCGGCGGCGCCACTCTTCATTGCCCATGCCTCCTGAACGGATCCGCGAATAGCGTCACGCAGCCGGCAGCCGGCATGCTGACGACGAGATCGCTTGCATCGCGTGTGAAGACAGGACCGATGCAAAAGCCCCCCAGGTCGGGTCCCTCCACAACGTTCTGAGGAGCCTGGAACCGGCCGCCGGGTTTTCCCTGGTAGAGGACAAGCGCTCCGCGTTCCCCGTCGAGCACGAGCAGGTCGTCAATCCCGTCGCCGTCCACATCCTGGAGGACCACCGACCAGGCATCCTGAGGGTGGACCCCCGCAATCCATGTGCTGACCGTGGAGGCTCCTCCCGGCATGAGACGGAAAACGCCCAGCGCATTTTCGGGCTCCGCCAGCACGACGGCTGCCTGACGTGATCCGTCCGGATGGATTCGGCCCCAGACAAGCTGCCGGGTGCAAACCGCGGAATCCGGAAACGACAGGACCGGAGTCACTTCCCCGAATTCGAGTGCGGAGGTGGCGTTGGCGCTGTAGACGGTGGTCTGGCGCGTCGACCGGCTTGCCGCGGCGAACAGCAGGTCGTAGGCCGCCCTGTCCGGCTTGTGGCCCCCCGTCACTGCGAGCACAGGAGCAGCAATGGTGGGGCGGATGGTCCGCTCGAGATACTGCCTCCTGCTCAACTGCTCGTATGATGAGAGTCCCACGCCGATATCGTGTCGCCGCCGGCTCCGCACGATGATCTGCAGCAGATGCCGGTCAGGGCCGGCCAGGGCTTCCACCACCGAAGGTTCTTCCGAGGTCGACATCGAATACGGCGACGCATGGAGGAGATCGCCGTTTCCACTGATGACGGTGATCCGGCCGGTGGAGGGGTGGGACACGACGATCCCGGATTGTTTCGCCGTCTCATACGAGGAGACCTGCCAAGGCTGGTCCGGCACGGCGACCGAGAGTTGAGCCGAAAGCTTTCGATTTCCTTCGTTCATGAGAACGGAGACGGTCCCTGAGAGGGAGTTCGCGACGACGATGTCCTGCAGGCCGTCGCCGTCCATATCGGCGAGCATGACGCCCCGGGGACCGCTCCCCACCGCAATGCTGAGAGAACGGGCAAGCCGCCCCGTTCCTGCGGCGTTTCCGATCACCCTGAGGCTTTTCGCGGACCTGTCCGCCGCAACGATATCCGGCAGCCCGTCGCCATCCGCATCGCCCACGGTCCAGGATCCCTCCACCGTCAGCGTCCCGAACAGCTGGGGGAGACCGAAGAGATTCTGGCCGGCCGCCGGAAGAACGAGAATGCCCCTGACAGTGGAAGAGACCAGATCGGGAAGCCCATCGCCGTTGACATCGAGCATGCGGATCCCCGAGGGTGGGGCCGGTGTCTCCATCTTGGCCGCCAGCATGAAATCGCCGAGGGAATTCCCGGCGAACACATCCACCCTCCGCTCCGAGGGGATGGTGACGGCAATCCGGACCGTCCCTCGGATTGTCACCGGCGACACGGCAAGCTCCGAGGGCTCTCCCGGGATGTCAACGGCAATCTGCTCAGAGAAGACTGCCCGGGAGATTCCGTAGAAGATCACAAGCTGGTTGGAGAGCCAGTTGAGCAGGAAGACGTCGTTGATGCCGTCTCCGTTAAGATCGGCCACCGCCAGATCGCTGACGGAGATGTCGGGGAAGAGGAGCGGACCGGCCGCAAAGCCGGCGGGTCCCCTGTTGAGCAGGGTTGCGACGCCCGCTGTGGTGCGGCCGAACAGGAGGATATCCGGGCGGCGGTCGTTGTCGATATCCGCGACGGCAATGCGGCGGACGTTCATGGCGGGGATGGTACGGCAGGGGTGCCCTTCCCTCTTCCGCGAAATGACGGTGACTTCAGGTGCTCCGGCTGCCAGGGCCACATATCCCCCCGAGCCGGGACCCTCGAGATCGGCGGCAACGATTTCTTGCTGGGGATGTGCCAGGATGCAGGAGTCAGTGGGAACAAGCACTCCGCTGCTGTCGATGGCGAAGAAGACGATGCGGGGATGGCCGGAGTCCAGGACGGCGATCTCTGTCCCGAGCCGGGAGGAGGGGGAAAGGGCCAGCCCGCCGGGCGCGAACCCGAGGGCCCGGTCGGCGAGGGGGCCGAATGTCGTCCAGGAGCGCTGCGACCAGGCCGCCGCGGCCAGGAGCATGTGGAGCGTGACGAGGCTGACCGCCAGCCTTCGCGGGCACAATACGGGCGGAAGGAATGCTGCAAGGTGCTGAAATGGATCCGGCTTCACCCTTCACCGCCCCTCTTCACTTTGTTCGCCTGTGCTGGAGACGCAGCTCCCGCCTGCGGAGAGCGTCCTCATAGCGGCGCCGTTCCTCCTCGGTCTCCGGAATCACCTGAGAAATCCTCACCGGCCGCCCTTCGCCGTCGATCGCGACGAAGGTCAGGTAGGCATTGTTGGCCCTCCGCGCCGGTTTCCCGTCCATCGTTTGGGCCGTGACCAGGACGCCCACTTCCATCGAGGTGGTGAAGACGCGGTTCACGGATGCGCACAGGGTCACAACATCGCCCAGCCGGACGGGCTGGTGGAAATTGAGCTCGTCCACGGAAGCGGTCACGCACACCCGCCCTGTGGCCCTCTGGGCGGCGATGGCTGCCGCGATGTCGATCCAGTGCATGAGCGTCCCCCCGAGCAGGTTGCCCAGCTGGTTCGTGTCGTTCGGCAGTACAAGCTGAGTGGTGATGACTTCCGTCTCTCTGACGAAGCGCTCGTTCGGGTTGTCCATGGCGTTCAGGGCTGGGGGGCCTCGGCCGGGAGGATCGGTTTTGGAGGCGCGTTCGAATCGACGTTGTGTCCGGCGGCAATCTGGCCGTCCGCGGTTTGCTTGAGCGATTCCATTCTGCTCTTGAGCACGGAGTTCGGGTACCGCGTCAGAAATCGGTCGATCTCCGTCCCGGCTTCCCTATAGTGGTTCCTGGAGATCAGCAGCTCGATTTTCCCCTGGAAGGCGAGCGGTGCGAACTCGGTGTCGTGGTATTTCTCGATGACCTCCTCGTAGCTCATCAGCGCAGCCCGGTAGTACTCCATGGTCGAATAGAGCCGCGCGGTCTGGTACTCCTTTCCGGCAAGCCGGCCGTTGAGCTCCTTGATTTTCGCGTCAGCGTCGGGAACGAGACTATTCTTCGGGAAGTACTCCACGAACGACTGGAATTCATCGATCGCTTTCTTTGTGTACTGCTGGTCGAGCGGCCAGCCTGGCGACAGGTTGTAGTAGCTCAGCGCGATTTTGTACTGCGACTCGGGGAGGCGCGGGCTGGCGGGGTAGCTGCGCCTGAGCACGTTGTACTCAAACGCGGAGAGCAGGTACTCGCCCCGCATGAAGCGCGATTCCGCGAGATAGAACTGGGCGTCGGCGGCGAACGCGCTTCCCTGGTCCTGCACGGTGATCACATTGAACTCGCTGATCGCTTCCAGGTACTCCTTGTCGTCAAATAATGCCTTGGCATGCTTGAACCGGTCCTCCGCCGTGACCTGTTTGACTGCCTCGGACGAGCCGCAGCCCGCGAGAACGAGCGAGGCAAGCAGGCCCGCAATGACGAGATGCCCGGCGGCGGGTCTACTCATGAGACGGAGACGTGCTTCCATTGCAGACTCTCTTGATGACTGTTTCATACTCTTCGCCCGCGTTGAGGAAAAATGGCTGATAGTCGACATGGAGAGGCATACACCTCACCTCCCTCACCCCGGAGCCGCTGCTGTCGCGTCTGAACTCCACCGCAAGGGCGAAGCTGCGCTGGGTCCAGTACTGGAACGGTTGTTTGAAGACAAAATTGCCGAGCGACGGAGCGATCACCGACCTGCCGCGCCGTTCGATGCCGTACGGGACGTGCGGATGGTGTCCGAGCACGACATCCGCCCCCGCGTCGACCGCTGCCCGGGCAAAGGCCAGAATCCGGGCCGACGCCCGGGGAGCATACTCATCGCCTCCATGGATACTCACCACGACGATATCGGCCCGGGAGCGTGCTGCCCGGACCGCGGGAAGCAGCCGGGAGGTGTCCGCGTCTGCCACCCATCGCTTCCAGTTCTTTCCCTTACTGTCGTTCATCAGCTCCGTGCATGCAAAGAACGCCAGCCTGTACCCGCGGACCGTCAGGAGCGCAGGGACATCCGGTCCGGGCGCGCCCGCAGATGTCCCTGCATGCGCAATCCCCGCGCTGTCCAGCAGCGCAATCGTCTCCCGCAGGGCGGAAGCCCCGAAGTCGAGCGAGTGATTGTTCGCGGTGGACACCACCGTGATCCCCCCCCGCTTCAACGACGCCGCAGCGATGGGCGGGCCGGTAAACACCGTGTTGCTGGAAGGATCCTCCGTGCGCCCTCCCTGATCGGAGAGGTTGGATTCCAGGTTTGCGAACACGACGTCGTACGCGGCCAGTGTGTCGGCCACGAACTTCCAGGGGTGGAGCGTATCGCCCCCGAGCAGCTTCTGGCCAAGCCTGCGACCCAGGTTGATATCGCCCAGTGCGAGCAGCCTCAGCGGGGCAGAGCTGTCGACCGCGGAAGCCCCCCCCGCACGGCCCGTGACGGGCTCAGGCCCGCCCGGGAAGACCGCTGTCATGAGCCCGGCGGCCATGGCCGCCACGGCCAACATCATCTGTATCACTCGTCGCGCGCCGCTCTCCAGCATCCCCGGTGCAGCCTCCGATGTCTTCGACAGCATTCCCACCCCAGGTCCGGCGGCGTCGCGACCCCTAGCTCCGGACGTGAAAGAGCAGGTAGACCGACACGGCGATGGCTCCGATCATGATGAGCGGCTCCGCGGCCCACGAGAAGAATCCCTCCGCCGGGATCGATCCGTGAGTGAAGGGAATCCCTCCCTCCTCCAGGAATGGAATGGAGGAGACCTCGATCGTGTCACGGCTTGACTGCACGAATGACCCGGTCACGAGGACCGAGCCCGCTTTCCTGTCCGTCAGCGTGCAGTCGAGCGAAACCTCCACAACCCTGTCCACGCTCCTCGCGCCGAAGAGCCAGCTCCGCCTGCTGTTCTCATATTGCACCCTCAGCCCCGAGACCGCGCACTCCACACCGTACTGTGCCTCCCCCGTCACCAGCCTTGCCGGCCTCGCGGCGAGAGCCTGGCGGATTGGTCCCTGCACCAACCACGCCGTCGCCTCGGGAGCCGCCGTCAAGAGTACGGTCACGGTGTCATGACCGGGTATGCGCTCCGCAAGTTCGACGCCGATCGATCTGGCCAGCCCCTGCATCACCGTGATATTGGTCGTGGGTTCCCCTCCCGCACAACAGGGGCGCTGCCACACGAAAAGAGCCGGCAGGATCGTCAGGGTGAGCCGCAGCATCCGTGCACGACGCGCGGGGGACGGGAAGTTCAAGCGTATATGCCGCGAAGTTTGAGGGTCTTTGCCACCTTGTCGATCGCCATGATGTAGGCGCCGATACGCAGAGGAACCCTGTGCTGCTGCGCGGTCTGGAACACCGCCTCGAACGCCGTGCGCATCATCACGTCCAGCCGCTGGTTCACACGTTCCAGGGACCAGAAGTAGCCGATCCTGTCCTGGACCCACTCGAAATAGGAAACGGTGACGCCGCCCGAGTTCGCGAGAATGTCGGGTACCACCATGATTCCCTTCTCCTCCAGGATGCCGTCCGCGCTTGCCATCGTCGGCCCGTTCGCCCCTTCCACGATCACGCGCGCCTTGACGCCGCGGGCCACGGCCGGGGTGATCTGATCTTCTTTAGCGGCAGGCACCAGCACGTCGCATTCCGTGGTGAGCAGCTCTTCCTGCGTCACCCACTCCCCTCCCTTCCACCCTTCGAGCGTGCGGTGCGCGGCGGCGTAGGCAAGCGCGTCTTGCACGTCGATCCCTCGCTTGTTCAGGTACCCTCCCGAAATATCGCTGATCCCCGTGACCAGACAGCCCGCTCCCTGGAGAAGGCTGGCAGACACCGAGCCGACATTTCCGAACCCCTGCACGACCACGCGCGTCTTCGATACGGGCACGTTGAGCCGCTCCAGCGCGCTGATGGTCGTAGCCATCACCCCGCGGCCTGTCGCCTCCTTCCGGCCCAGAGAGCCGCCGAGAATCAGAGGCTTCCCGGTCACCACCGCGTTCTCCGTGCGATGGGTGTGCATGCTATACGTATCCATGATCCACGCCATGATCTGCTCGTCGGTGTTCATATCCGGCGCGGGAACGTCCTTGTCGGGTCCGAACACATCGATCAGATTTGCCGTGTAGCGGCGCGTGATCTTTTCCACTTCCACGCGCGTCAGCTTCGCAGGGTCGCAGCGGACGGCCCCTTTGGCTCCGCCGAAGGGGATGTTGACCACCGCACACTTCCAGGTCATCCAGGCCGCCAGTGCCTTGACCTCGTCAAGCGTCACATCGGGAGTGAACCGCACGCCCCCCTTCGAGGGTCCCATCACGTCGCTGTGGATGACCCGGTACCCTTCGAAGACCTCGATCCTCCCATCGTCCATCTGGATCGGGATGGACACGATGTACTGGCGGACCGGCCGCTTCAGATACTCGTAGACGCCCTGTTCCAGCCCGAGAATGTCGGCCGCGACGTCGAACCGCTTCATCATCGATTCGAATGGGTTCTCACGGTCGGGAAACGGCGCAGGCTCCTGGTACGAGACGGTTTGTTCCATACGCTCCACCCCTTTGTGAGCCTCAGGCCCGCGTGGGGAGTTCGGCAGCTCCGGCGGGCTTTTCTTTCTTCCGGTAGATGATTCCTGCGGGAACGATCACGCAGTAGCCGACGACGAGGAGAATCGGCGAGACGACGAGAGGCAGAAACCCTTCCACGGAGCCGGTCAGCATTGCGAGGTAGCCGGCCAGGATGACCAGGAGACCCACCCCGATGATCCTGAAGTTGTCCTTGCCGAGCGGGAGCGACTGCTCCCTGGCGACACGCCGGCGCTGTATTTCTTTCTTCCGAATAGGTTTGGCCACGGTAGCGCTCTCCGGTAACAGGTATGCATCCTAACAAAAAGCCCAGCGCTGGGGGGAACGCCGGGCTTGACCCAAACGCTTACAACAGCCAGGGGATAAACTGTCGTAAAAGGTCAAGCGGTAATTTAAGATTTCCCCAATGAATGTCAAGTTAAAAAACTGCGAACTCGGCGCCATTGCGAGCAGGGGAAGGCTCGGGTTCTCCCGGCTTCGATACCGGAGGGAAACAGTCCCGGCCGTCGCAGGACGGGTCACGGCTCCAATACCCTCCTGGAATCCACGATCCCGTCCGCAATGCGCACAACCCGGTCGGCCTTCCGTGCAAGCCCTTCGTTGTGTGTCACGACAATGAATGTCTGCCCGGTCTTCCTGCTGTAATCCCAGAGAAGCGTGTGGAGCATCTCCGCGTTGGTACTGTCCAGGTTGCCTGAAGGCTCATCTGCCAGGACGATCCGGGGCATGTTCATCAGCGATCGAGCCACGGCGACCCGTTGGGCTTCCCCTCCTGACAATTTTGGAGGCTTCTGCTCCGCCCTCTCCTCCAGGCCCACCTCCTTCAGCAGTCCCAGCGCCCTCTCCCTGACCTCCGGGAACTTCTTCCCGCGGATGAGGGCCGGCATGGCAACGTTTTCCAGCGCCGAGAACTCGGGCAGCAGATGGTGAAACTGAAAGACGAACCCGATCTTCTCGTTCCGGAATCGCGCGAGCTCTTCATCGCTCTTGGAAAAGACGTCGGTCCCCTCATACAGCACGGATCCGGATGTCGGACGGTCGAGCGTCCCCACGATGTGCAGCAGCGTGCTCTTCCCCGCACCCGATGCTCCGACGATCGCAATGATCTCACCCTCCGCAACGTCCAGCGTGACGCCGCGGAGCACCACCAGCCGACTGTGGCGGTCCTTCCCGGTCGAGAACGTCTTGGTGATGCCCTGGATGGACAGGATCACGGGAGCATGAACGCGTGTGGGCATGGATCGGCTACTCCCAGCGGATGGCCTCCACGGGCGGCAGCGTTGCCGCCCGCAGGGCAGGGTAGAGCGACGCCAGCGTGCTCAGCACGATGGACGCCGACGAAACCGCGAAGAAATCCTGCAGCCGGAACTCCACCGGGATCGCGGGGATGATGTACACGGTGGTGTCCAACGGGAAGAGCGCGTAGTTGATCTGGAGAAAGCAAACCGCATAGCCGAGCAGGAGTCCCGCCACGGTGCCGATCATTCCGACCAGGAGTCCTTCAACCATGAAGACCTTTGCAATGCCGATGCGCGTCGCCCCGATCGCCTTCAAGATCCCAATGTCCCGTCGTTTCTCGATGACGCCCATCGTCAGGGACCCCAGCACGTTGAAGGTGGCGACGCCGACGATGAGACAGAGAATGATGTATGCGCTCCACCGCTCGATCCTCATCACCGAGTAGAGGGCGCGATGAAGATCGTACCAGGTGGAGACGATGAACCCGCCGCCGAACGACCGTTGCAGGTCCGCCTGCACCTTTTCGGCATCGGCCAGATTGTGGAGCCTGATTTCCAGTCCCCCCACCTTGTCCTGGAAGTCAAAGAGCCGCTGCGCGGTCTGCAGCGACACATAGGCGTAGTGGGCGTCGTAGTCCTTGTTCTGCGAATCGTAGATCCCGACCACCATGCACTTCCGCATCAGCGGCTGGCCGAACTGCACCAGCATCGCGTCCACACCGACGGGGCTCACCACGGTGAGCTCGGTGCCGAGCGTCGCGCCGAGGCGGTCCGCCAGCGCGAGTCCCAGGACAATCCCGCTGCGCTGGGGCGAATCGTTGAACCGGAACTCTCCGAGGACCACGCTTTGCTTCACGCCCGATACATCGGCGATCGTAGAATCCCCGATCCCCCGCAGCGTGACGACGCGGTTCACCGACTGGGTCATCAGGAGTCCCTTGCCGGAGACGAACGGAGCCGCGCCGGCGATCCGCGGATCGGAGGTGACCAGCTTCATCAGCGAGTCGCTCACCGCGATCCCCTTGCCTTTCGCAGCTTCGACCCGGACGTGGGGATCGAACGATACCAGGACGCGCGTGACCACGCCATTAAACCCGTTGAAGACCGACAGGACGATGATCAGAGCGGCAACGCCGACTGTGATTCCCACCACCGACACGAGCATGATGATCGAAATAAACCTGAGCTGCCGTCTCGACCGGAGGTACCTCTGCGCGATGTACCGTTCGTATCCCATCAGGAGAACCGTATGGCGGTGACCGGTCTCAGCCGCGCGGCAAGGCGAGCGGGGACAAGGGACGACAGCAGGCAAAGCGCAATCGTGACGGCCGAGACCAGCAGGAATTGCCCGGGCCTGAGGAGGATCGGGACCGACGTCATGAAATAGATATCGCTCGGAAGCGCGAAGAATCTGAACTGCATCTGAGCATAGCAGAGCGCAAACGCCAGGGCGTTCCCCAGAAAGGTGCCGACCAGGGCGATCGTCAGACCCTGTCTGAGAAAAATCCGCATGATCCCCCACCTGGTCGCGCCCAGGGACCGCAGCACGCCGATCTCCCTCGTCTTGTCGAGGACCATCATCAGGAGGGTGCCGATGATGTTCACGGTTGCCACGATGATGATCAGCCCCAGGATGATGGGGATGGGCTTCTTCTGAAGCTCGATCCAGCTGAACAGGTTGCGGTAAGTCTGGAACACCGTCCGCCCGTAGTGGGGATACCCCAGGAGGTCCTGCACCCGGTCCGCAACGGACGCCGCGCTATCCACCGACGACAGCAGGAGATCGTAGCCGGAGACGGCGTCTCCCATCTGGAAAAGCGACTGCGCGTCGGGGAGGTCGGTGAAGGCATAGACATCGTCGTACTCCGACATCCCGCTCTCATAGATACCCGAAACGATGAACTGCATGACGCGTGCCCTGCCATCGTCGGGGAATCCGGCGATCCCGAAGATCGTCGCCCGGTCTCCTACCCCCAGCCCCAGCTTGACCGCAAGTTTCCGTCCTACGACCAGCTTAGGTGTTCCCCCCCTCTCCCGCTCGAGATCGTACAAGCCCGCAACGATGTAGCGGCGCGTCGTGGAGTTGTCCTCAGCCGGGTCGATCCCCTTCAGCAAGACCCCGTCAACACCTTCCCGGCTCCTGATCAGCGCCTCGCGGAAGACGAACGGCGAGACCGACCTGATTACCGGGAGGGAATCCGTCATCATCGCCATGCTCCGGTCGGAGTGATGCAACGGCTGATTCTGGAACGCCAGGACCTGCACATGGCTGGTGAATCCCACCACCTTTTCGGTGATTTCCCTCTCGAACCCCCCGAGGACGGTGAGGGCGATGATCAGCGCCGCAGACCCCAGCGCCACCCCGAGAATCGCTATGGCGGCAATGAACGAGAAGAAGCCGGCATTCCGCCTCGACCGGAGGTACCGGCGGGCGATGAACGAAGGGTAGGCCATCGTCAGCCGGAGGCCTTCGAGCTGAACTCCATGAGATATCCCTTGATGAATTCGTCCAGAGCGCCGTCCATCACTCCTTGCACGTCGCTGGTCTCGATGTCGGTCCGGTGATCCTTCACCATATTGTAGGGTTGGAAGACATAGGAACGGATCTGGCTCCCCCATTCGATCTTCTTCTTCGTGCTCTCGATTGCGCTCAAACGCGCATCCTCTTCATCTTTGCGCCGCTTGTAGAGCTGGGACTTCAGCATCTTGATCGCCCGCTCGCGGTTCTGGAACTGCGATCGTTCCTGCTGGCATGCCACGATGATCCCGGAGGGGATGTGCGTGATGCGGACAGCCGTCTCGACCTTGTTCACGTTCTGTCCACCCTTGCCGCCCGAGCGGAAGGTATCGATCTTCAGGTCGGCCGGGTTTACCTCGATCTCGGCATCGTCTTCGATCTCCGGATACACGAACACGGAGGCAAACGACGTGTGCCTCCGTGCATTGGCGTCGAACGGCGAAATCCGCACCAGCCTGTGCACGCCGTTCTCGGCCTTGAGATACCCGTACGCGTACTTGCCCGTCACCTCCACCGTGGCGCTCTTGATGCCGGCGCCGTCACCGTCAAGCCGGTCCGCCATCGAGACCTTGTATCCTTTGCGCTCGCACCACCGCGTGTACATGCGCAGAAGCATCTCACCCCAATCTTGGGCCTCGGTCCCCCCTGCGCCGGCGTGAATCGTGAGAATGGCATTCCGCTCGTCGTCGTCTCCGCTCAACATGTTCCGGAACTCCAGCTCCCCGATCCCCTGGTCCACCTTTGCCAGCTCCTTCCGGATGTCCCCGGCAAAGGAGGTGTCGTTCGACTCTTCCGCCATCTCGGCAAGGCCTTCGGCGTCGTCAAGAGTGCCGCGCAGCCCGTTCCAGGCTTCGACCCACTCTTTCTGGGCGCTGATCTGCTGCATCACCTTCTGCGCCGCCATGTTGTCGTTCCAGAACTCGGGGGCCTCGCTTTTCTTCTGCAGCTCCGCGATCTCCATCTCCCTGGTGTCGATGTTAAAGATACCCCCGGAGAGTGGCCAGACGCTCTCGGAGCTTTCTTACCTGTTCCCGAAGATCTTCAAACATAGGATTCTTTCCACGTGTGAGTCCATCACAGCAATGGGGCATTCAACGGTGAAGGCCCTCACCCTCCGGATTCAAGCGGGGCGGGTCATCAGGACTTCGCTTCCACCACCACCGTCTCGTCGATGTCCAGCTCCAGCCGGAGCATGGCGCTTCCCAGCGTCTTTCCCTGTGCGTCCAGTTTGAGAGATACCGTTCCCCCACCTCCAAGCGCCCGGTGCAAAAGAAAGTTCAGGGCCATGAGGTTTGGGAGCTCGAAGCGCTCCACATCGCCGAGAGCAATTCCCTCAAAATGCTTCTTGATCCGTTCGATCGTAAGATATTTAACGAGAAGCGGATAGTACTCTGCTCTGCGAGCTATTACCCCGACATTTGCCGTGTCTCCCTTGTCCCCCGAGCGGGCGTGCGCGATATCGATCAGTCTCACATGCATGCGCCTAAGCCTCCGTGACATCTATGGAGGGCCGGACCGCTCCTTTCGGCAGAAGCGCCGGCCAGTAGGCGACCACCTCGCTCGGCCTTGGCCTTCCTCCGGCAAATCCCGTTACCGATGGGGGGCCCGTGAGAATCAGGGGAGCGATCTCTTTCCCAAACCTTTCCACGGCGGCGGCGTCATGAGAGCGAACCCCCACCCTCAGCACAACTTCGTTCAGGTCTACTGCCGGGGCCGCAAGGGGGCCGTGGCAGGCGTTATACCCGATCAGCTCGGTCCGTACCTCATCGAACGAGAGTCCGAGGTCATCCAGCCTTGTCCTGAGGATGCTGTCCGCGGCTCTCGCTTTCTCCAGAGCATCAGGCCAGGCGTAGGTCAATGTTCCAACGGCGGTGAACCCGTCGAGATATGCCATCGACACCTTATAGAATTCTGTTGAAGAGCGACCAGTTATCCCTTTAACGCGAAGCCTGTTATAGCCTTCTTCCTCAAGCTGAATCGTTGTAAAATCTGCCACACAGTCCGGCGTGATGTATGAACGGGGGTCACCTATTTCATAAACCAGCTGCTCCGTCACCGTCTGCCTGCTGACGAGGCCGCCGCTTCCCGCGTGCTTTGTAATCACGAATTCCCCGTCCGGGAACGTCTCCGCGATCGGGAAGCCGATGTGAGCGAGGTCGGGAATGCCCTTCCAGTCGGCGGAGAAGTTCCCACCGCTGGCCTGCCCGCCGCATTCCAGGATATGCCCTGCCACCGTGCCGGCAGCCATCCTGTCCCAGTCGTCCCCCCTCCATCCGAATTCATGAATCATGGGCGCAAGCGTCAGCCCGGTGTCGGTAGTCCTGCCGGTAATCACGATCGATGCCCCCTGGCCAAGCGCTTCCACAATGGGCCAGGCACCGAAATAGACGTTTGCACTCAGGACCTTCTCCCGGATGGAGGCGAGATCTTCCCCCGTCTCCATGTTCTTGAGCGGGATCCCCCCAGCCAGAAAACGGTCCAGGTCTCCAAGAATATCGTCCCCCGAGACTATCCCGATCCTCAATCCCCGCAACCCCGCCCGCCTGGCCGCCTGGAAGATCGCCTCGCGGCACGCCTGGGGGTTCACTCCACCGCCGTTGGTGATCACCTTGATCTTCTTCTCCACGATCAGCGGTAGAATCCTCTCCATCAGGGCCACGAGGTCCTTCGCATACCCGAGCCGGGGATCTTTGCGCTTCTGCTTCTGAAGGATGGACATGGTCACTTCCGCCAGGTAGTCCATCACCAGGTAGTCAATCGGACCCCTGGTGACCTGGTCCACCGGCGCCGTCAGCAGGTCCCCCCAGAATCCCTGCCCGCTCGCGATGCGGATGCACGGTTTCATGCTCACACGACCCGGATATGGAGCTCCCGTAGCTGTTTTTCGTCCACTTCACCCGGTGCCTCGTCCATGAGCGAGACAGCGCTCGCCGTCTTGGGAAAAGCGATCACGTCGCGAATCGACTTCATGCCGGTCAGGATCATGGCGATGCGGTCGAAACCGAACGCGATGCCCCCGTGGGGAGGCGCTCCGTACTTGAAGGCGTTCAGGAGGAAGCCGAATTTCCGCTGTGCCTCCTCCTCCTCGATCCCCAGCAGCCTGAAGACCGTCGACTGGAGAGCGGAGTCATGGATCCGGATGCTTCCGCCGGCGATCTCGTTCCCGTTCAGCACGAGGTCGTACGCCCGCGCGCGAGCCTTTCCTGGATCGCTCTCCAGGATCCCGACGTCGTCCGGGTGCGGAGAAGTGAACGGGTGGTGCATGAAGACGTGGCGCTTCTCCTCGGCGCTCCACTCGAACATGGGGAACTCCGTCACCCACAGGAGCTCGTTTTTCGATTCATCCACCAGGTTCATCCGGCGCGCCATCTCCAGGCGCAGCGCCCCGAGAATCGTGTATGCCTTGCCCCACATGTCGGACACCAGGAGAATCAGATCCCCCTGCCTGGCTCCCATGGCCCTGGCGATCGCCTCCATGAGAGGCTTGCCGAGGAACTTCTCCACAATCGATTCCACCCCCTGCTCAGTCCACTTGAAATAGACCAGACCGCCGGCTCCCAGGCTCTTCGTGTAATCGACAAGGTTGTCCATCTGGTTCCGCGTGAAGGAAGCGCCTGCCGGCACGACGAACCCCGCCACTACCCCGCCTTTCGCCAGCATGTCCGCGAACACCCTGAACCCGCACCCGCGAACCAGGTCATCCACGCAGAAAAACTTCAGCCCGAATCTGGTGTCTGGCTTGTCGCTGCCGTAGGTCTCGATCGCCTCCTTGTAGGTGAGGCGCGGAAACGGCACCCGGATGTCGATTCCCTTGATCTCCTTGAACATCCGCTGCATCAGCCCTTCGACTATCTCCTGGATGTCCGATTCGTCGACGAACGACATCTCCAAATCGATCTGGGTGAATTCCGGCTGCCGGTCGGCCCGCAGGTCCTCGTCACGGAAGCACTTCACAATCTGCACGTACCGGTCGAATCCCGAAACCATCAGGATCTGTTTGTAGGTCTGGGGCGACTGGGGAAGGGCGTAGAATTTTCCCCTGTGCATCCGGCTTGGCACCAGGTAGTCCCGCGCGCCTTCGGGAGTGCTCTTCATCAGGACCGGGGTTTCGATCTCGATGAACCCATGCTCATCGAAATAGTTGTGCGTGACGTGATACATCCTGTGCCGGACGATGAAGTTCCGCTGGAGCGCCGGCCGGCGGAGGTCGAGGTATCTGTACTTCAGGCGCAGGTCTTCCCCGGCTTCGACCTTGTCGTCGATCGGGAACGGCGGGGTCTCGGCCTTGTTCAGGACCATGAGGCTCGTCGCCATCACGTCCACATCCCCCGTCTCCAGATCGGGGTTTGCCGTTCCCTCGGGTCGGAGCTCCACCCGCCCCGTCACGCTGATGACATACTCGCTCCGCAGCCCACCCGCCACATCGTGCGCATCCGCATCGTGCTGAGGATTGAAGACCACCTGTGTCTTGCCATACCGGTCTCGGAGGTCGACAAAAATCACGCCCCCCAGATCCCTGCGGGTGTCCACCCAGCCGTTCAGTGTCACGGTTTTGCCGATGTCGGAGCGCCTTAGGGCGCCGCAGGTGTGCGTTCGCTTGGGGAAGGAAGCCACTGCCTGTTTCTCCTGAACCTGGAATGGGTGCAGATTTCTTTCCTGCAAGCTTTAAATATAGCGAAAAAAGCTGGATATTCAAAGGGTCACAGCAATCAGACCAACTGCCATTGCAGCAGTTTCCCAGGGTAAGCAGCGGCAGAGTACAGCCGCTTACGCAACGCTGCCATCAACAGGAGAGCCGTCATGAGATTCTCGACACACCACATCGTCCTCTTCGTCCTCTCGCTCACGCTCTTCTCCTGCGCGGGCAGCAAACGGATGCTCCTTCCGGGCCCTGAGGGTGAAGGACGCACGCTCCTCCCTAACGGCTGGTCTCTTTCCCCGGTGGGGAAGCAGGTCCCGCTCGGCGAGCTACCGCTGAACATGGTCGTCTCTCCTGACGGGCGGACAGTGTTCGTGACCAATAACGGCACAAAGGATCAGGAGCTGACAGTCATCGATGTCCCAACCTGGACGGTGCGACAGTCCATTCCCCTCCACCGCTCGTGGCTGGGACTCTCCTTTCTGGCCGGACGCCGCGAGCTTCTGGTCTCGGGGGGCAATGACAATGACATCCTGCGGTTCGCAGCAGACGGCGATCGTCCGGTGCTTCACGACTCCGTCAGGCTTGGGAGTCCCTGGCCGCAGGAGAAGATCTGGGTTGCCGGGATTGATGCGCCGCCCTCCTCCCCCGTATTCTATGCAGTCGGCCGCGAATCCCGGCGCGTCTACAAGATCAATGCGGCCACCGGACACGTGGAGGCGCAGGATTCACTCCCGGGGACCCCCTACACCTGCCTCTACTCGGCTTCCCGCGGCGTGCTCTACGTCTCCCTCTGGGGCGCCGCTTCTGTGGCACTGGTGGATCCTGCCACTCTCGCCGTGGGCTCCATCATCCCGGTGGGTGATCATCCGTGCGACATGGCCGAAAGCTCCGACGGATCGCGGCTCTTCGTGGCGTGCGCCAACACCAACAGCGTCGCCGTTGTGAATCCCCGAACAGGGATGGTGACGGAGCGGCTCAACGCGGCGCTCTTCCCGAATGCGCCCGAGGGAAGCACGCCCAACTCCGTGGCCCTCTCTCCCGCGGAGGACAGGCTTGCCGTTGCGAATGCCGACAATAACTGCATCGCGCTCTTTGACGTGCAGAAGCCCGGGGCAAGCCGCTCCCTGGGGTTCATCCCCACCGCGTGGTACCCCTCCTGCGTCCGCTTCCATGCCGGGTCAGGCGATCTGCTGGTGACATGTGCGAAAGGGATGGGCTCATCGCCGAACCCCCTCGGCCCGAGGCCGGACAGCCGACGGCAACACGACGTACAGTACATCGGCTCCATGTTCAGGGGAGTCCTCACCCGGATCCCCATGCCCGACCAGGCAACCCTTGCATCCTGGACCCGGATGGTCTATGAGAATTCTCCGCTGAAGGCAGCACAGGGTGTTCCGGACAGCGGCGCGCTCTGGAGCCGTCCGGGACGTCCTTCGCCGGTCAAGCATGTCTTCTACGTCATCAAGGAAAACCGCACCTACGACCAGGTCTTCGGCGACCTCCCGCAGGGAAATGGAGACCCGGCGCTCTGCCTCTTCCCCGACAGCGTCACGCCCAATATTCATGCGCTGGTAAAGGAGTTTGTCCTGTTCGACAACCTGTTTGCCGACGCCGAGGTGAGCGCGGACGGCCACAACTGGTCGATGGGAGCCTATGCCACCGACTACACGGAAAAGAGCTGGCCCACCTCGTACGGTCAGCGCGGCGGCGAATATGAGTTCGAGGGAGGATATCCGATCGTCTATCCGCCGGCAGGATATCTCTGGGACGATTGCAGGCGGAACGGCGTCACGTACCGGACCTACGGGGAGTTCGCCTCAAACCCCGAACACGCCGGGGACAGCGCAAGGGCAATGGCTCCGGGGCTGGAGGGACACGTCGCCCCATTCTCGATGGGATGGGACCTGGGGTACTCGGATGTGAAGCGGGTGGAGGATTGGGAACGCGAGTTTGCGGCGTACGAAAGGAATGGGAGGCTTCCTCAGTTTCAGATCATCAAGCTGCCCAATGACCACACCGAGGGTACCAGACACGGAGCGCTGACCCCGCGGGCTTTTGTCGCCCAGAACGACCTCGCCCTCGGCATGCTGGTGGAGCGCATCTCGCGGAGCCCCTACTGGAAGGAGTCGGCAATCTTCGTCATCGAAGACGACGCGCAGAACGGACCGGACCATGTAGATGCCCACCGAACCGAAGGCCTGGTCATCTCGCCATACCTGAAGCGTCACACGGTAGACAGCGAGATGTATTCAACCAGCGGGATGGTGAGGACGATGGAGCTGCTGCTTGGCCTTCCCCCCATGTCTCAATTCGACGCGTCCGCCAGGCCCATGGGCGCCTCGTTCACTCCGAATCCTGACTTCGCTCCCTATCTGCACCGTCCCGCCCGGATCGACATCCTCGAGCGCAATCCGGACGGCGCACTGGGACAGGCGGAAAGCGACGCCATGGATTTCAGCCATGAAGATGCGATCTCCGAAGAGGTCATGAACGCCATTGTCTGGGGCTCGGTAAAGGGTGCCGGCGTTCCCGTTCCCCCTCCGGTACGCGGTGCCTTCGTGCAGACTCTGCCCGAACCTGAGGATGCTGACTGAACCGCCGCCCCTTGCAGCGTGATTTCCAGAGGCGGCCTTTGCTTGCCTGATCGGGACAGCGGTTCAGCTCGTTCATCATCACCATCACCCGGTCAGCACGCAAATTCCCAGCGCCTCACACTCCGTACGGCACCCAGATGTTCTTCACCTGAGTTGACTTCAGCAGCAGCCGCTGGGCGTTCACTGCGTTCCAGTCGATCTGCCGGCCGTCGGAGACCCAGGTCTGTTTCATGTTGCCGGTCGAGGCCTCTTCCGCACTCAGGCTTCCTTCGGGGCTGCCGAAAAACCAGATTGCATCCACATCCTCGTGCTCGGCGAGGACCCTGCCGGTCGCATCGGGTTTCTGTGCGGTCAGCACGTTGATCACCCCGGCCGGAACATCGGAGTGTTGCATGACCTGCACCAGGTCCATCGCCGTGAGGGCGTGCCTCCCCGCCACCACGACGACGGTGTTCGCCATCGCCGCCGCCGCCGCGACGACCGAGACGAGGCCCAGCAATGGCGATTCGTCGGGAGCCCTGATGCCGATGACACCAACCGGCTCACGAAGGCCGACGACGAGTCTTCGGCCGAGGACGGGCTGCACCGTGCCCCCGAACTTGTCGGCGTAGGCCGCAAAATCGAAGATCCGGCTGACCGCCTGCTGGACCTCGGTCTCCGCCTTGTCCGGCGTGACGCCTGTCTGGTTGGCGATCGCGGCGGCAAAGCGGCTTCTTTCCGCGGCCAGGTTCTCAGCGAGAAAATAAAGGATCTGGGCTCGCAGGTGCCCGGCAGATTCGAACCATGAAGGATATGCGCCCCGAGCTGCTTCGACTGCATTTCGGACGTCTTTCCTGTTTGCATCCCCCACGACCGCAAGCAGGTCGCCCGATGGCGAGTTGACCGGGAAACTCCCCGCCTGATCCGGCCGGACCAGCTTACCGCCGATCAGGAACCGGAATGTCCTGTCTATCTCATGATCGACGCGGGCTTTGCCGTTCGTCGGGCCGTCCGTGTTCATCCCCGCCGCTTCCGGCTTCTGCTCTTTCCCTTCCTCCATGCCCTGCGGACTCTCGTGCTCGTTTTCCACGAGAACATCGTACATCCCCTCGCGTCCCCCCTCACGCCCGTATCCGCTTTCCCGGTATCCTCCGAACCCTGAGGCGGCATCGAACAGGTTTGTCGAGTTGATCCAAACCGTTCCCGCCTTGACNNTCAGCGTCACCAGGACGGGGCCGAAGATCTCCTCCTGCGCAATCGTATGGGATGGCTCGACATTGGTGAACAATGTCGGCGCGAGGAAGAAGCCCCCCTGCGGACAGACGACGTTGTCGGGCTGCCACATCATGGCGCCCTCCGCGGTGCCGACTTCCATCATTGCCGTGATCTTGCGGAGCTGCTCCGCGTTGTTGATCGCTCCCATGTCCATCGCCTTGTCGAGCGGGTTGCCGACGCGCAGCTTACGCATGCGGCGCTTCAGGCGCCTGATGAAGTCGTCATGAATTCCCTCCTGGACCAGGAGCCTCGAGCCGGCGCAGCAGACCTGTCCCTCATTGAACCAGATCCCGTTGACGACGCCCTCGATGGCGGAATCAAGGTCGGCATTCTCAAAGACGATGAACGGCGACTTTCCCCCAAGCTCCATGGTGAGGTGCTTGCGCGACCCGGCCGTCCCCTTCCTGATGATGCGCCCCACTTCGGTCGAACCTGTGAATGTGACCTTCCAGGGGACAGGGTGCTTGTAGAGCATCGTGCCGGTTTCTGAGTCACCGGTGAGGACGTTGACGACTCCCGGCGGAAGCTGGACTTCCGTCTTCAGAATATCGGCAAGCAGCAGGGCGGTAAGCGGGGTTGACTTGGACGGCTTGATCACGACGGTATTCCCCGCGGCGATCGCCGGAGCGATCTTCCAGGCCAGCATCAGGAATGGAAAGTTCCATGGCACAATCTGGGCAATCACACCTCCAGGGCGATACCCCGGGAACTCGCGGTCGAGGGTTTGTGCCCAGCCGGCGTGATAGTAGAAGTGACGTATCACCACCGGGACATCAATATCCCGGCTCTCGCGGATCGGTTTGCCATTGTCCAGCGATTCGAGGACTGCAAAGACGCGCGCGTGCCTGGCAACGGCCCTGGCGATGGCGTAGAGGTAGCGGGCGCGTTGATGACCCGTGAGGGCGCTCCACGCCGCGAAAGCCTTCTTTGCGGCATCGACCGCCGCGTCAACGTCTTCCTGCGTTCCGAGAGCGATTTCAGCCAGCACCTCCTCGCTTTTCGCAGGATTGATGGTCGGGAGATAGCCGCCATGTGAGGGCGGCCGCCATTCCCCGTTGATGTAATGGCCAAACTTCGAGCCGTGAGAGGCGAGCCACTCTCTTGCCTTTGCCTCAGATTCCGGCGCGGGACCGTACTCCAGGGTGCCAATCAGCGAGGTAAGCTTGTTCTTGTCCATGCAGTTCTCTTCTCCTGGTCGATGCTCTGCTGAAGCGTTCAGTTACTCGCGTCGCCGGCTCAGGCCGGGTGATGTCCACTCCGCGTGCTTCGGTGAGACAGAACACTCTCGATCAACGATTCGCTTGAGGATGTTCACGCCGGTGTCGATACCGGTCGGGCTGCCTGGCAAGGAGCCCGTTCGAGCCGCTGCGTCTGACGGACGCCGCAATCAGGCCATCGGATGGTACTGCGCGTTCGAGTAGCGGCCGAACGCCAGATGGCGGAGCTGGCGCTCAATGTCGGTGAGCAAGCCGCTCGCCCCGATCCGGAAAAGACGGGGCTTCGTCCATTCCTGGCCGAGTTCTTCCAGCATCAGGATCAGCCAGAGCATCGCATCCTTCGCTGTGCGTATGCCACCTGCCGGCTTGAACCCGACGTCCCGGCCCTCGAGAACCCCGAGGTCCATGAATCTCCGAATCTGGCGAACCATCACGAGGCCCCCGGGGAACGTTGCATTGCTCGGTTCGAATCCGGTCGATGTCTTGATCATGTCTGATCCGGCCATGATCGCCGCGGCGGAGGCCGCCGAGATATTGGAGAGGGTCTCGAGGTTTCCGATGCCGAGAATGGTCTTCAGCCTGGCCCTCTTGCCGCACACCTTACGAAAGAGTACGAGTTCCTCATACAGGGACTTCCATTTGCCGGTGAGCACCTTCTCCCGGCTGATCACGACATCGATCTCTCGTGCACCGGCTCTGATCGCCAGGTCGATCTCGGCGAGTTTTACGTCCAGAAACGTCTGCCCCGCAGGAAACCCGGTTGCCACCGACGCCACGGGGAGGCGTCCCCCCAGACACCTGGCGGCGGTTTTCACCTGGGCCGGGTAGACGCACACCGCGCCTGCCGTAAGGGGGATATCTGCTATGCCAAGAGCGGAGGCGGTTTCCTCTTCCAGGGGTGAAAGCGCCTTGGCGCACAATCGCGCGACTCTTCCCGGAGTGTCATCGCCGGCAAGCGTGGTCAGGTCCATGCACCGGATAGCGGACACATACGCGGCAACCTGAGCCTCCACCTTGAACGTCCTGCGGGTTCCAAGCTCCACGGCGCGGGTCTCCACAGCGCTCCGGTTCACCCTGATGGAGTGAAGGAGACTGATGTCGAAGGGGACCGGTTCGTTTGCATGTACCTCGGTTGCAGGCGTCAACGCAAGATCAGAAGAGTGCGCTGCGGCATCTTCAAGACCCTCCGAGACATGTACCGCCTGGACCGATGTCCGAAGTTTCTTCACAGGTTTCTCCTCACTGAAAGGCGATCTTCGCAATTGTACCGAATCGAAATGCGATTGCAGCCAGGGATCACCTCGACAGCTCCTCGCGACTCCCTCATCGCAATGGTCATCCGTCAGGAGATCACCGGGAGAACCAGCAGACGGATTCTCCCCTGTCTTCATCACGGGTCTGGCGCCGGGACTCCGCCAAGGTTGCCGCGACGAGCCCTGTCCAACGCGCTCGCCTCCCTGCCGGTCATTGAGGCGGCTTCGCCACGGAGTCAGGTGATATGGGAGATGGCGGCCGTTGAGACTTCGTCCCTCCGGAGGCCGGCGAGACCTTGCTGTAGTCAAGTTCCGACCCCAGGACGCTGTGCGGCACCATGTAGACTGCCATCACCAGTATCGCGGCGCCGAGCGCCCAGGCCCTCACATCCCTTCCCCTCCTCAACATCCATGCTGCGACAATCCATCCAAGAAGGGCCACGATGGTCTTGTTGTCCGTCAGGTCATGGCCGAACGGCCAGCCGGTCCAATATGCGTCAAAGGCAAACTTTTGTACGATAGGACCAAGGATCAGTCCTCCGACAGCCAGAAATCCGATCGTCCACGGGATCAACCGGCGATACTTGGGCTCGGGATTGAAGAACTCGAGTCCGGTCCTGGCAGAAAGAAGCATGGCGCTGAACATGCAGAATATGTGGACGATCAGAACGGCTGCGGGAACTTCTCCTTTGAATCGAAGGACAACCCCGCCTTCCTTCGGCAGCATGGACTCTTCCCCTGTGGAGGTCACCATCACCATGTATTCCAGCTTCCCCGCCGCCGGCTGTCTGGGCAGGGAGGCCGAGAGAGTCCCTCGCGCGTTGCTCATCGGGACCCGCATCCATGGATCGCTTGACTTGTACCGTTTCCATTCCATGATGCCGGTCGCTGAGGAGTCTCCGGTTGCCACCTCGACCGGAGCATCGCCCGATGTGTCGTGGCTTCGGAGGAAACGGTATACCACCGTCTTCCCCCCCACGACAACCTTCCCCGACACGGGGTAGGTCGGCCCGGTCATGCGCTGATAGATTGCTGAGGCGATGGTGACGACGAAGGCGAGTATCCAGAATGCCGCGGCGCGTTTCATGATCATCTCCAAGAATATGTGCCGGTGTCTGTCTCCAAGGGGGCAGAGCGGGAAGCGTGCCTGGGTGAAGGAAGATACGAATTATTGCCACGTCCAACCTCCCTCTGCTGGCCAAAAAGAAAGCCGCGCCCGCGATTGGCAGGAGCGGCTGTGACGGGGGTCCAGGCCCGATGACCTCCGGACCATCTACGGCATCGTGTACTGCTTGACGAAGTTTGTGGCAAGGCCTGTATAGTTGACCGTGATGACAACCTGCACCTGAGTGCCCGACGGCGGAAGACTCCCGCCCGGCCAGAGAATCGTCATCTGCATCGCACTCGAGAGTTGCCCCCCGATCTTGGCATAGATCTGCTCGAGCTGGGCGGGACCCGGCGCGTAATAATAGAATCCGCCTGTGGTGTCCGCGATCTCCACAAGGTCGCGTTCTCCCTCGTTAGCAAGCCCCGGGGGAGTGCTGTGCCAGAGGGAATCCAGGAGACCAATGGTGTAGACAGGCACTCCGGTCTGGCGAGACATAGCATAGACTTGAGAGCTGGTGATGGTGTTGCTCCTGTCCATCCCATCCGTGAATGCGACAACTGCCCGGGAGAATGACGAAGCCGGTTGAGCGCCCGCATCCATCAGCCCCCTGTAGATGGAGGAGAACAGCGCGGTCGAGCCGCGCGCCTCGGTAGAGCTGTCGACTGCATGTGACAACATGGTTTTGTCGGAAGTGAAGGGAAAAACAAAATCGACCGAAGTTCCGAATTTGATGATCTCAGCCAGATCGCCTGCGTGCATCACGTTCACCAGGGCCTTCACTCCCTCCTCCATCGCCATAACGCGCCTGAACCTGCCGCCGGCCACTGTGTCCCCCGCAAACATGCTGTTGCTGTAGTCCAGTGTCATCGCCACGGCAACTTTGTCCCCCGACACTTCGGCGCTCTCCACGCTCACCGTCCCCTTCACCGTGTCTGAAGTTGTCTTCGAAATCCCGGGTCCGAATCGAAGTGACGCGGAGAAATTGCCCGTCACAAGTCCCCTGATCGGATTGCCTGACTGGTCAAAGACGAAGACGGTACCCTGAATCTCCGTCCTGGAAACCGGGGCAAAGGCGCCGTTGGCCTTCAAATCCGTAACCGTCCCCCCGGTGGGGCCGGTGGGTGATAGATCGTTCTTCTTGCATCCCGACACTGAGCAGAAGCCGAGGAGCAGAACGACAGCGATACCGCGGTGAAACGCTCTAGGCATACTGACTCCTTTGTTGCTGGTGAGGGAAAGAGACGCCCCGGGAAACACATCCCATTCGCAAGGCTCGTCCCCCTTTGCATAACCGGGAGAGTGGTAACATTTCATGGAGAGAACAGAGGGGAGGTTGCCGCCGCTCGTCCAGGCCGCCGTCAGCCCCGACATGGACTGACTGTGGTGTTACGTGTTGAGAACTGGATGGACGGGAAATGTATGCTCGGCTTGAACCGGTTGCCAGGCGGATTTGAGCGGCACTCAGTGACCCGCTGGTTTCGGCGGGTCGGGCGTGGAGTTCTGCGCTCTAAAATACGACCTCCTACTCGAAGAGTCAAGTGCTGAATCGCCTGTCCTGGCATAGTGTTATATTACAGTGAAAATGTCATACTCTGGAGGTCGAAATGTCAGGGTGTGCGATCTTGGCAGCTCCAAGCCCCTGGCCGGTCCTCCTCCAGACGACTCCCTCTCGAGACGGAATCCGGGGCTTCAGGCTGTGCTCTTTGGGCAGGAGCGGCCTGGTCTTGGTCGGCAGCTTCGGCGATCGGCTCGACATCGCCAGCCGCATCGACCAGAACATTCCTGCGCTTCGGCCATAGACGCGCGCGCCGCAACCGTCATCGCTTCCATATTCACCACCAGCATCCTGAGTGTCTGCGTGAAGCGTCCAGTCGATCCATGAGGTGCCGGCGTGGTCTGGATCCTCTAGGTGTACGCCCCGCTGGCCACCCCCGGTCGTATCGACCCGGAGGACGTGGGAACCGGCGGCGGCTGGAGACACAGGAGGTGCATGTGTTTGCAGGTCCTGCAAATCGGGCACAGGGACGAGTCGGCGCCAGGTACGGAGGAACCGGAGAGAGAAAGCAGTGCCTGCAACCGGCGGTCTGCCGAAAGGGCACCTCCAGGGACGTTCGAGCTCCATCCACCGGTTTTTCCGAAAACAGGGAACTCTGTTCTTGCGGAAGAACGGTTTTTTCGCTAAAATGATGAGGAGCTTGAAGTGCGGTTCCAGCCTGCCGTTCGGGTCATCCTGCGTCCCTGGTAATCCTTGTAGCGCAACCCACTGCTCTCTTTCCTGGGAGGAGATGTTTTCATGAGTATCAGCACGCTCGCACGCTCTATCGCCGAGTCTCCAACGCTCAGCCTGAACGAACAGGCGCGCGTCCTGAGGGAAAAAGGCGAGGCGGTTATTCACCTGGGAGCCGGCGAACCGAAAAACAAAGCGCCGATCGCCGCCATACTCAGCTCCGCCGCGAAACTCACCGCCGGCGACATCAAGTACACGCCGACCGATGGCATTCCCTCCTTGAAAAAAGCCATCATCCGGTACACGGAGGAAAATTACAACCGCGTCCCCGCTCCTGAACAGGTGATGGTTTCCGGAGGGGCAAAGCAGGCGCTCTTCAACCTGCTGTTCGCCCTGGTCAACCCCCAGGACGAAGTGATCGTTCTCGCCCCCTACTGGGTGAGCTACCCCGAGATGATCCGGATGGTCTACGGTGTTCCGGTGATCGTCACTCCCGAAGACGGCGGTTTCATCCCCCGCATGAAGGAGATCGAACAGGCGGTAAGCTCGTACACCAAGGCCATCATCGTCAACAGTCCGAACAACCCGTCGGGCGCGATCTATCCGGAATCCCTGATCGCCGAGATTGTTGAGTTCTGCGAGCGCAAGGGGATCTACCTGATCATGGACGATATCTACCACAAACTTGTCTTCGACGGCAAGGTTGCGGAACCAGCCTATCGGTTCACCACGAAGGATATCGAGACCACCAAGGTCATTACGATCAACGGGATTTCGAAGCTTTACGGCATGACCGGATTCCGGATCGGATGGGTCATCGCCAACAAGGAGCTGACCGCGGTCATGACCAACATCCAGGCGCAGACCACGTCCTGCACCTCCCTCGTTCTGCAGGCCGCGGCAGAAGGGGCACTCACGGGGCTCCAAAGCACGATTGAGGCCCTCAGGCTCACCCTGCAGAACAACCGGAACGTGATGATGCAGGAGCTCTGCTCCTTCAACGGCGTCAGGATCGTCAAACCCGACGGCACATACTACTGCCTTCCCGACTTCAGCGCCTACAACCGCGATTCGATCGGACTGTCGAAGTTCCTCCTGAAGAAAGCCCTCGTGGTCACGGTCCCGGGCAAGGAGTTCGGGATGGAGGGACACCTCAGGCTGAGCTATGCCACCACCATCAAAGACGTCAAGCAAGGGATCGAGCGGATCAAATGGGCGCTGGACCCCGCTGCCCCAAATGAAATCTATATCGGCGAACGCAAACTTGTTCGGGACTGGCTATGAACAACATCCTCGATATTCGAACTCCCGCACACATGGAGGCCTCAGCCCGCAAGAGCGACTACGGGCTGGAGCATCACGGACTGAGCAACCTCGGCACGGTCTACTGGAACCTCCCGACCGAGGCGCTCTATGA
>PMBF01000085.1 GCA_003152875.1 Ignavibacteriota bacterium
TAGCGCGTCTGCCAATTTCGCCATCCGGGCATGAAAATCAAGCTGTTTTTGACACCTCGGAAACTTAAGAAAACAAAGAGCTGCCGATCATAAGTAAGGATTTAGAGGGTTTTGTATTCAGTGTCAAAGAGCAGCAGATGCTTCTGAAATGACATGGTAAGGAAAACCCTCGAAAAAGTAAAGGGTGGTCTGCGGAGTCTTGGGCCGGGAATACTTCTGACCATATTACTATTATAGAGGAGCCCACTTGTGAGACTGGACTCTGATTCAGCCGCAGGTGCATGCTGATCGAGCATCCAACCGGCGATTGCCGACCGGTTGCGACGCATCAAAACCCAGGAGGGAAAGGAGTTCGACGGGCACCGGGCGAACCGGCTTTGCCCAAGATTCCGTTGGTTGGGATGAGCGCGGCTGCCGGAGACCACAACGGGCCATCACACACTCGCTTCACCAGTAACTCCTCCATCTTGGTGATCCTCCTTGATGTGCCACAATAAACATGGTCCAAGAATTAGTCGGCGTTGAGTTACAATAGTATCTTTGTTCGTCAAGAAGCTAAGACACAGGAAATGTCAAGAGGATTGTGCAAGAGGATTATGGTGATTCTTACAGTTGGCGTTTATGAGATCAACGATGTTGTGCGGATCCTGTCTGCCCTCTCCGGGTTGCCGAAGGTGCCACCCGTGGCCATGGTTCGGCGCTACACTTCACGGAACATCTGCAATCACATGCGGTGCGACGCTGCCATGTCCGCCTTCAATGATTCAGCGATTATTTGAATTCCTCGTTCGATCTTGTCCTCAGTGGTGTTGGAATACGCCAGTCTGAGATGACCATTGTCCTTTCCTTCAGGATCGAAGGTCCTGCCGATGACGAAGATAGCCCCTTTCTCGACGCTGGCCTTGAGTACCCCAATGACATCGAGCTGCGGCGGCAGCTTTAGCCAGATGTAGAATCCGCCCCGCGGTTCGGTCCATGTGACCTCTTTCGGGAAATACTCCCGGATCGCCGCCACGGTGAGATCTTTGCGCTGTCTGTAGGTCTTCCGCAGCCGCTCGAGATAAGGGTAGATCTTGCCGCTCCTCAGGAATTCGTTTGCTAAAACCTGGGTGAAGTTCGGTGAACAGGCGTCCATGGACTGCTTGCACAGTTCAGCCTTTTGAAAAATCTCCGGCGGGACCAGCATCCAACCCAGCCGGAATCCCGGGCCAAGGATCTTCGAGAATGTTCCCGTGTAACAGATGGTCAATTGTTCTTCGTAGAGAGCTTTCATCGGAACGACGATCTTGCGGGCTTCCTCATCAAAATAGAGTTCCCCGTAGGCATCATCCTCTATGAGAAGCTGATTGTGCTTCGTTAGCACCTCAGCGACATCATACTTCCGCTGATTACTGTAGAGCGTTCCCGCAGGGTTGTGAAAGTTCGGTGTCAGATATACGAACTTCGGCGGCCTTTCGTGCAACTGTTTCAGGACGCCATCCAATGCGTTCACTTCAATTCCGTCGTCGTCCAGGTCGACTCCCCTGAGCTTTCCCTGATAGGAGTTGAATGCCGAAATGGCGCCGATAAAGCACGGATTTTCGGTGACAACCAGGTCCCCCGGGTCGATGAAGATCTTGCCAAGGATGTTTATGGCCTGAAGAGAACCCGTCGTGATCATCAAGCGGTTTCTTCCTGCCGGGAGTCCCCTGCTCTTCAGATAATCCTGCAACGACTCAAGAAGAGGAGGATATCCTGTAGTGGGGCCGTACTGAAAGGCCGTCTGTTTGACGTCTCTCGACAGGGCAGCGTAGATGTCGTCTATTTCCTGGACCGGGAAAAGCTCGTTCCCGGGCATGCCTCCTGCGAACGAGATGATGTCAGGCCGGATCGCTAATCCCATCAGGTCACGAATTTCCGATGTTCGAAGCGATGCGACGACAGTCGAAAATCGAATCATTTCCCGACTCCCTAGATTTCGTAAATCTCGCTTGCCCTGACAAGCTCCATCGCGTGCTTCTGAAGAGCGGTAATCGTCTGCTGCATTGCCTCAGTGCGAATGATGACCGTCGCGCGGTCTCCCAAAGCAAATGCGTACATGTATTCGATACTGATTCGCTCGGCGGACAGGATTTTTAGTGCGCGGTGCAATCCCCCCGGCTCATGCGGCACAACCAGTCCGATCACCTCAGTGATGTGGACGGCGAAATTCTTCTCTTTCAGCACATTCTCAGCCGCCTCCGGCTTGCTGACGATGAGTCTGAGAACGCCGTAATCGGCCGTGTCGGCGATGCTGAATGCCGTGATGTTGATCCCTGCGTCTGAGAGGGCACCGGTTACCTCGGTCAAACGGCCGGATTCGTTCTCGAGAAAAATGGAAAGCTGCTTGATGATCATGGAAGCCTGGTGTTCAAGATTGTGGGGATTTGTGGGTGACAAACGTGAGAGGCTATGAGAGTTTTCGTTTGTCGATGACCCGTTTGGCTTTCCCTTCGCTTCTCTCGATGGACTTCGGTTCTACAAGCTTCACCGTCGCGGTGAGACCAAGCGCGGATTCGATGTTCTGCCTGATCTTCCTCCTGAGGTCCTCCAGTTTCTTGATCTCATCGGAAAAGAACTGTCCGTCGACCTCGACTCGCACCTCCAGCTGATCAAGATTGTTGATACGGTCGACGATCAGCAGGTAGTGTGGCCGCGTCTCCCTCATCTCGAGAAGGACGGCCTCAATCTGCGATGGGAAGACGTTCACGCCGCGAATGATCAACATGTCGTCAGAACGACCCAGGCACTTCTGCATCCGCACGAGCCTACGGCCGCAAGCACAGGTATCCGCATTCAGGACCGTGAGATCGCGAGTACGGTAGCGGAGCAACGGCAACGCTTCCTTGGTCAGACAGGTAAAGACCAGCTCGCCCATCTGGCCGTAGGGCAACACCTCTAGCGTCTCCGGATTGATAATCTCAGGAACGAAGTGATCCTCGAAGACATGGAGACCGCACTGATGCAGGCATTCGGAAGAGACGCCTGGTCCGATGACCTCGCTCAACCCGTAGATATCGAGAGCTTTGATCTGCAGCTTTTCTTCAATTTCACGGCGCATCTCCTCGGTCCAGGGCTCCGCTCCGAGGACCCCTGTTTTCAGTTTGAATGACCCAACCGGCATGTTGGCCTCAGCCATGGCCTCCGCCAGGAACAGAGCATACGATGGCGTGCAGGCAAGGATCGTTGAGCCGAAATCATGCATCAACTGAAGCTGGCGCTGGGTGTTCCCTCCGGACATGGGAATGACCGTTGCCCCGATCTTCTCCGCTCCATAGTGGAGACCGAGTCCCCCTGTGAAGAGACCATACCCGTAGGCAATGTGGAGGACATCATTCCTTCCTGCGCCAGCAGCAGAAAGCGTCCGGGCGACCACCTCGGCCCAGAGGCTGATATCCTTCCGGGTATAGCCGACAACCGTCGGCTTGCCCGTCGTCCCGCTCGATGCATGAAGCCGCACAACCTCCGACGCCGGAACTGCGAAGAGGCCGAAAGGATAGTTATCCCGGAGATCCTGCTTTGTGGTGAATGGGAGATCCTTCAGCTGATCAATATGCCTGATGTCGCCTGGTTCGAGGCCGAGCTGATGAAACTGGCGCCGGTAGAAAGGAACATTATAATAGAGGCGCTCCACCATGGCAGTCAGCCGTTCGCTCTGCAGGCGGATGAGCCTTTCCCGGTCCATACATTCGATGGTTTCGTTCCAGATCATAGGTTGCAGATTCCATTGAACAAGGAGTGTTCGAAGCTCGCCTTCAACAAGAAGCCTCTCCTGTCACAGACAAGAGAGGCCATCACTCCGGCCAACTGCACATCTCTCCAGGAGACAGGCGGGTCCGCCTGGTCAATGTACCACGGGTCCCAGTGATTGTCAAGGTACAAACAGCGGACAGCCATCGCGGACAGCCATTGCAGACAAGCACCGCTCCCATGCTTTTCACTGTGGAGGTCTCATCCTGTCTTCCTCATGCAATACACCGATGATGTCTCAGATAGTCGATGCTTCCATCAGTACCGACAGCATGACGTACTGCGTGTAGCACCTGATGAAAGCGAACTGCCCGAAGCTCCTCGCAGTTCGGGAGGTCCCTATCTTTCGCGATCCTTTGCCCAGCTCATCCTGGAACTGCCTTGTCGATGTTCGGACGGGAGAGATCGTGGCGGTTGAGCATCTCTTCATCTGTGATTAGCGTCACTCTTCCACGGGGCGGGAAGGGGATTTTGAGGGAAACCGAGAACTCGCCGCTGGACTGTGGCCGGTGTCACAGGTTTTTCCCGCCGGCTTGCTTAGCTTTCCAATAGAAGCTCTGACGCCGCTCTCTCAATCTTCAGTGGAGCTGACATGCAATTCTGGAAATTCGCAACCATACTGGCCCTGGCCTCGATCCCTTTACTTCTCCTGAATACTGCTCACGCTGACAGAAAAGTAGGTGTGCGCCCCATAGTAGGAGATGACGACAACATCTTCGAGCGCGAACTTACCACAAACTGACGCGCCAACAGCCCTGGGCTGGGGGGCTCAGGGAACATGGTGCCGTAAAGGCAAAGGCATGATGCAAACCGGGGGGTTTGTACCATGCCTTTTGCGTTTTGCTGATCCGGGAATCAGAAGCTGATTGTTCCGCCCGCCTCTTCACCCTCTTTCCACCTGGACGTCGTGTGCTTGTCGCACTTCGGCGGCAGGTTCTTCTCCGTGAAGTACTCGATCGTCATGTCCGGACAAAACGGCGTCGCCAGTTTCTTCGTTTCCCTGCAGATTTTCTCCTCCAAGACCTTGGGGGGTTTGTCGAAATACTGCAGGATCATCCCGATCGACTTGTCTTCGTAGACATACTTCATAAATCTCCCCCAGATCGGCGCCGCGGCCCGGCCCCCCTGTCCATCCCATGTGCGGAAATGGACGCTCTTGTTGTCAAAACCCACCCAGACACCGGCAACGATCTGGGGCGTGTAGCCTATAAACCAGGCATCGGCGAATTCCGTTGTCGTCCCGGTCTTGCCTGCTGCCGGGAGCTGAAAATAGTCGCGCACATGCGCACCCGTCCCACCGTTCACCACACCTTCCAGCATGGAGGTCATGATGAAGGAGGTCTCGTCGCTGAGCACCTCACGCTGGGAGGGGGTACTCTCTTCGAGCACGGTTCCGTTCTTGTCCTCTATCTTCATGATGGAGACCGGCTCCACACGAACGCCGTGGTTGGCGAGCACGCCGAACGCACTGGTGATCTCGAGCGGTGTGACCTCTCCTGTGCCCAGGGCAAGTGACTCAAAGGGAGGAAGGGGAGAAGAGATCCCCATCCGTTTCGCATACTCGATCACCTGATTGACGGGTGCAATCTGATCGATGGCCCTGATCGCCACCAGGTTGATGGACATCCTCACTGCTTCGCGGATCGTGGTCATTCCCCCGTATTCACCGTCAGAATTCGATGGCGTCCACCGGGTCCCGTCGGGATTGATGATCGTGAACGGCTGGTTCAACAACTCATACGCCGGTGAGTATCCGTTATCGATGGCCACCGTGTAGACAAACGGCTTGAAGGCGCTCCCCGGCTGGCGGCGGATCTGGGTCACGTGGTTCAACCCGTACTTGAAATTGCGGAAATTCTGTCCGCCGACCATCGCCAGAATGCCTCCGGTCTTGGGATCGAGGGCGACGAACCCCACTTCGATCGTCCTGGCCACCTCCTTGATCGAGTCGATCCATGTGGAATTGTGGCGCAACGCGGCAAAGATGCTGTCGCGCTGGAAAGCCGAAGCCGCTTTGCGGTATTGCGGCGACGTGATGATGGCCTGCTCGACGACTCTTCCGAGCACGTCACGTTGCTTCGACCAGTCCCATTGCTTGTCGAACAAACCCTGGTAAATCGCAAGATGCTCCTCAACGGCCCTGTTTGCGGCACGCTGCATCCTGCTGTCGAGCGTCGTGTAGACCGATAATCCATCCCTGTAGAGATCGAAACCTTCCTTTTCCGCTTTCTGGGTCAACCGCTGGCGGATGTACTCCACAAAATGCGGCGCGATGCCGGTGGACGACATCTCCTGGGCTGAGCGAAGCTGGATCGGCTCGCCGCGTGCTTCCTTCAATTCCTTCTCTGTGATGGCATCATATTTCACCATCTGACTCAGCACAAGATTGCGCCGGCCGAGGGCCCGCTCCGGATGGTTGATGGGATCGTAGTAGCCGGGTCCCTTGAGCAGCGCGATCAGCGTAGCGGTCTCAGCCAGGGTCAGATCCGCCGGCTGTTTTCCAAAATAGACCTGGGAGGCGGCCTGGACTCCGTACGCCCCACGGCCGAAATAGACGACGTTCAGATAGAATTCCAGAATCTCATTCTTGGTGAATGACCGCTCGAGCTGCACCGATGTGATGAACTCGCGGATCTTGCGGGTCATGGTGTCGAAGACCGTATGGTCCTCGTGACCCAGGTAGAGGTTGCGGGCCAATTGCATAGTGATGGTGCTCGCGCCTTCCTTCGACCGGAAGATGAGATTTTTCACCATTGCCTTCATGAAACGGATAACATCCACTCCCCAATGACCGTAGAAATCCTTGTCTTCCGTGGCGATCAAAGCATCAACCACGGGTTTCGGGATCTCCTTCAGCGAGAGGTGCGAGCGGTTCTTGATGTAAAACATGTCGAGCACTTCACCATCCACGGAATAGACCTTGGTGGCCAGCTCGGCTTTCGGGTTTTCGATGCGCTCCAGCGAGGGAAGGGCTGAGAAGAGGTAGACCGTAAACGCCGAACAGATCGCCAGCAGCACGCCGGCGACGATGGTCCACCGTCCCTGGTTACTCTGGAAGAACCTCTTCAGCCGTGCCGGTACTCCCGTGTCGCTCTCCCGTGGTTGCATTTGCTACTCCTGCTTGCCGTTCCATGTGTTCAATGACATGCTGCCGTCCGCGAACCTTCCGTAGGTCGCATGATTGATCCAGTCGCCCAGGTTGACGTACGTGCCCCGATCGAGCTGGATCAACCGAGGCTCGTGCCGGTGTCCCATGACCACGACGTCCACCCCCCGTGCAATGGCCTCGCGAGCGTGAGCGAGCATCCCTGCGTCTTCGCCAAAATCCTTCTGGGAGGTGTAGGCGCGGCTCGTGCGGGACGAACCACGGGCGATGCGCACGCCCCAGTCGGGATGCAGCCAGCGATAGGCCCGGAAGCTCAACCTGCTGCGGAGCACGGGTTTGATGAGCTTGTATCCGAGATCATGTGTCGCCAGGCCGTCGCCGTGATGAAGGTAGAACCGCTTGCCGTCCAGAATCGTTTCGTACGGCTTCGCGTGAACCTCCATGCCCAGTTCCTTCTCGAAGTAATCATCCACCCAGTAGTCGTGGTTTCCCAGGAGATAATCGACGCGGATCCCTCGATCGGTGAACTGCTGCAGGGCCGCCAGAGTCCGGTGGAATCCTTTCGGGATTACTGTCCGGTATTCGAACCAGAAATCAAACAGGTCCCCCACGACAAAAAGACGATCCGTCGACGGCAGGATCTCCGTCAGAAACGCAAGGAGTCTGTCCTCCTTGCGCTTCTCCACTTCACGGGCTCCTAGTCCCAGATGCACATCGGATATGAAATAACTGGTCATGGACCGTTCATCGAGTTTATTCCCCCACCTTGATTGAGGGACCTTAACCACCCTGCACCGGCGGCGAAGGGCTCCTGGCGGAAACCTCCAACTTCAGTGCCTGCACCTGTTTGCGGCACCATCCCTTCGACCCCGAGCAATAGAAGTACGTCACCTTTGCCTGTACGGGATATGTACCGGGTGGAATCCCACGCGAAAGGACAACCGGTTGACGCAGCGGATGGGATGTCCTGATGTAACCGCTCCGGCGGTCGACCTCGACACGGAGGCCTCCCGCCTTCCGCAAGACGGACAAGGAGTCCAAATCGATATTCACCACGGGGTCAGCGATGAGATGAAAGTCGTCGGCCGGTGCGAATTTCAGCAGTATCTCTGTGCTGTCGCCGGGATTGAGTGAGGAGGATACCAACGTTGCCTGGAGCCGGATATATGATTCTTCGGATGGTTCCTGAGCTGAGGCTGAGAAAACAGCCAGGACAAGAATGAGAATAATCGGTGCAAACCGTCGCATGCACACAATGTAGGGAAAAAAGGACAGAACAGGAAGAGCATGACGAACAGGCTCCGGGTAAAAATCAGTTCGGGACAACAGAGAATACCGGCGGGAAGGAGAGGTAAGCCGGACCGGCTCTCTCCGGGGGAGACTTCAAGGCAGGCGGGGGGGTGTCGCTTCGACGGAGAGTCCCGGGTGAGCGCGGCCGGGTTCATGCACGCCCCGAAGGATTGCCAGACCCGCGACGAAGAACAGCCCGATCACCAATACGGCGAACCGCTCGTTGGTCAGGTCCGCGATCACACCATAGATGAGGGGCCCAACGACCGCCGATGCCTTGCCGCACAAGCCGTCATAGAAACCGAAGAACTCCGCTTCGTGTGTCTGCGGAGTCAGGAGGGCCATCAGGCTCCTGCTGGCCGATTGCGAGGAACCGATCGCAACCCCGGCCGCTAGTGCCACGGCATAGAACACCGGGATCGTCGCGACGAAACATGCCGCGACACAAATGGCAATCCAGAGCAGGAGCGTGATCATGATCGTCTTCTTCGGGCCAATTCTGTCGGTGATGACCCCGAAGACGAGGGACCCCAGGATTGCACTGGTCTGAACGACAGCGAAAAACACAATGATGTCGGCATCGCTCATCCGGAGGACACTCTCCGCAAAGATCGCCGCAAATGCGATGACGGTGAGGATGCCATCGTTATAGATAAAGAAGGCAACCAGGAATCGGGCGATTGCAGGATGTTCGCGCCTGACGAACAGCGACCGGAAGGTTGAAGCCGATCGGTCCATTCCCGCCCGGATCAACGATCGCGGCCGGAGTCCTTCGAGCGGAGGTTCATGGACGAAGAGAAACATCGGGAGGGAGAAGACCAGAAAGAACACCGCGGCAAGGACAAATGACAGGCGGACATGAAAGAAATATGAAGGGTCGCTCTGCGGGGGGAGAATGAGCATCACGAGCAGGAGGACCGCGAGGGCACCGGCATATCCCATGGCGAAACCGTATCCCGAAACCCGGCCATATGATGTCGGGGCGGTCAGTCCGGGAAGGAACGCGTCATAGAACACCAGGCCTCCTTCGAAACCGATATTCGCCGCCACGAACAGGAAGATGCCGGTCAGAACCATTCCCTCCTGCACGAAGAACATCAGTCCCGTGCAGAGAACAGACACAAGCGTGAACAGCAGGAGGAATCGCTTCCTGCTCCGGGAGAAATCGGCGGCCGCTCCAAGCGGGGGAGACAGGATTGCCGCGCAGATCATGGAGAGGCTGACCGACAGCCCCCAGAGCCAGTGCCGGCCTCCCGCCACGTGGTTGGTGAAATACCGGGAATAAATGACGGTGACGACAATAACGGAAAATGCGGTATTCGCGAAGTCAAACAGGGTCCACGAGGCAATGCGCCAGCGCGAGGGATGTTGGGGGGTGATGCCGTGTGGCCGGCCTGGGGCTTCCGGCATGCTGGTGGGTCGGAGTCAGGTGTTCTTGATCGATGATTTTCGGGCACGCGGCGTTTCACCTTCACACAGGCCGCGCCCGGACTTCGGAAGATCTCCCGCTGTCTTCATGTCGTTGAGGACGGCGTCCAGGACTCCGTTCACAAACTGCCCGCTGCGCGAGGTGCTGAAGAGCTTGGCAAGCTCAATCGCTTCATTCATCGAGACCTTGGGCGGGATCTCTTTGAAGAACAGGAGTTCGCAGATAGCCATGCGGAGGATCAACCGGTCGAGCACTGCAATCCGCTTGAAGTCCCAGTTGGTCACCTTATCGCGGATAATCAGATCGATGTCGCTTGTATGCTCGATGGTGTGGACGACGAGGCGCTTCGCGAACTCATGGGCCGGCTTGTTGTCCGAGAGGCCCGCCAGAACGCACTTGATGACATGGTCGACGGGATCGCCACCAATCTCGAAGGCATAAAGAGCCTGGACAACCTTCTCACGGACAATCCTTCGTCGCACGGCAGGTCCTTCCGTCACTCCGTCTTGTCAACGGTGAGCATGTGCAGTACAGAACACATCGAATGTTTCATGTTCACCACAGGTCACACACAGCAACGACAATAATAACGAAAATCACGCCGAAGGGCAAGCGAGAGCCCGCCACGGCCTGGATGCCGCTTGTAGCGTTTTCCGGTCCGGAGGCGAAAAGGCGGGTAACGGGGCCATCCGGCGCATGGCTCCCGGGTCAATCGAAAATTGATGTGCCCCTGGATGCCTTTCGGGGCGGTTTCTGTGCAGCCGGCGGAGCCGGCGGGGGAACGACTTTCCAGTTCACCGGTCCCCAGATAAACTTCCCGCTCAGATCAATGTAGCCTCGTTGGGCCCCAAGCTGCACAAGGGCAACGCCGTCCTGAAACTGACCCGCCTCGTCAAACTGGCATGTGATTACGATTTTTCCCGAGCGGTCGATGTATCCCCACTTCTTTTCATCTCTCACGGCAGCCCTGTCCCCGGAGAAATCCAGGGCTCCCTCGAACAGGAGAGCAATGACGATCTTGCCGCTGTGATCGATGTATCCCCACTTCGACCCTATCTTCACGGCAGCAAGCTCCCCGGAGAACCTGCGCTCTTCGGCGAATTGCGGCGGAACCACAGGCTTCCCCTCGAGGTCGATGTAACCGCATTTCTGGCCTACCCGCACTGCAGCCACGTCCTCCACGAAATCTTCGGCAGTGTCATACTGTGGATTGAGTGCAATTTTTCCATCATGGGTGATGTACCCCCAGCGGGAACCGACCTTTGCTGCCGCGAAACCCATGATGAAATCGTGGACGCCGTCGAAGATGGGGTTGATGGCCATGTGACCATCGGGGTCCACAAATCCCCACTTTGTCCCGGTCCGGACGCGAGCCGTGCCGTCGACGAATTCGCCGGCTTCGTCGAACTGGGGGTTGATCTTGAGATTGCCTTCCGGGTCGATGAAGCCATACTTGTCACCGACCCGTACCGCTGCCACCCCTTCGGAAAAGGGCTGTGCCCTGTCGTACTGCGGGTTGATGATGATCTTGCCGTCCGGGTCGATGTAACCGTAGCTTGTGCCCACCTTTATCGCTGCCAGACTCTCGGAGAAGGGCTCGGCGCCATCGAACTGGGGCTGGACGACGACTGTCCCCGACTTATTGATGTATCCGTGTCTGTCTTCCTGAGAGATCACATACAGACCGCTTGTGTCACGGGTGCCCTCCTTATCGCCGCAGGAAGAGAAGACGAGCGCAGAAGCAGCTATGACTGAGACGGCTAAGAATCGAAGCATGATCTGACAGGTTGGGAAGGTAGATGAAGAGAGTTCAGACAGTGCAAATATATGTTTCGTGTGCGACAAGGTCAACGATCCGGAATGGATTCATTGGGCGCGCTTTCCAGTTCCCGCGGCACAGACCCCAATCAGAACCAACAGCTGTGCTTTTGAAGAGTTTTTGGGCTTTCGTATATTGTCCCATGCACGACGAAGCCCACCAAACCTCCATCATTCACGCACAGCCTGCCTCGGGGCGCACCCGCCGGCCGCGCGCATGGGTAGTATCTGCCGACATGGGGTATGGTCACCGTCGGGCAGTTCATCCACTGCGCGACATTGCCGAGGGGGGGATCATCAACGCCGGGTCGAGCGAGTCGACGCCCCCGGCTGAACAGAAACTGTGGGAGCGGCTGCTTCACGGTTACGAGGCATTTTCGCGAGCAAGGAGTCTTCCCTTCATAGGCCGGCCGCTGTTCAGCATCCTCGACACCCTTCTTCGTATCCCTTCGTTTTACCCGATGCGTAATCTCTCCAGCAGCACCTTTCAGGTCGCGCTTCTGGATTCGCTGATCAAAAAGGGACTGTGCAGCGGCATCATGGAAAAAGTGCGCTCACGCCACCTTCCGATGATCACTTCGTTCTTTGCGCCCGCGATAGCTGCCGACAGGGCGGGCCATGAGACTGTCTACTGTCTGATTTGCGATGCGGATCTCAACAGAGTCTGGGTCGCGAGAGAGCCGTGGGAGAGCCGCATCACGTATTTTGCCCCATGCGGGAAGGCGGCGCAGCGTCTCAAGGCGTATGGGGTGCCGGAGCAGCGGATTTTTCTCACCGGATTCCCGTTCTCGAGGAGCCTGCTGGGAGGCCGCGACCTTCCGGTGCTGAAGGAAGATCTCGGCCAGCGTCTGTTCTACCTGGATCCCTCAGAGCTCTTCAGGCAGAGACACGGACCCAGCGTTGAACATTTTCTCGGAAAGAAGCAGTGCATCTTCCGTCATGAACGAGTCCTGACAGTCACATTTTCCGTAGGCGGGGCCGGGGCGCAGACGGAGGTTGGGATGTCCATCGCCCGGAGCTTGAAGAAGTCGATCCACGACGGGAGGATCCGGCTCAATCTCGCGGCCGGCGTAAGACCCTCCGTCCGCGACAGTTTTCAGCAATTAAAGAGTGAGGTTGCTCCCGATTCCCCTTACCTGCAGATTCTCCATGCCGACAATCTGGACGACTACTTTGATGTCTTTGACGGGGCCCTCAGGAGTACCGACATCCTCTGGACAAAGCCCAGCGAACTCTCCTTCTACTGCGGACTCGGGATTCCAATTGTGACCACCCCGGCGATAGGGTCTCAGGAACAGTTCAACAGGCGGTGGCTGCTGGAACTCGGGGCAGGCATAAGGCAGGAAAACCCCGACTACACGGACCAGTGGCTGTTTGACTATCTCCGGAACGGCCTGTTCGCGGATGCGGCGTGGTCGGGGTTCCTCAAGGCCCGCAAACTCGGTATTTACAACATTCTTGATATTCTCTCTACCGGAGTCATGCCGCCCGAGACATCGGCCATCTTACGCTGACCCCTTCAATCACCCGGGTCCATTGCCCCCCCCTTCGCCGCATCAGAATCCCGCTGTATCAGAATCCCGCTTCAGACTGCTTGAATTTCTGAAAGGCGTTCCGCATATTCCCGGAAGTTCGAGGCCATCCGGCTCTCGACCTTTCCCGCCCACCCGTCTTCTCGTGGTTAGGCTCTCCCGCCCTCCCGTCCCTCACCCGCACCACTGAAGCCCTCCCGGCAAAGCGCGAAAGGAGGAGCAACTCATGAATCGACGATTATGGCGGCAATGCTGCCTGAAGACCCCGAAGGTGTGTCTGGCGATTCTCATCGCAATGCATATTGACGCGCCGGCCCAGGTTCGTATCAGCCAGATCTACGGTGGAGGAGGCAATGCAGGCTCGACATTCAAGAACGATTTCATTGAGCTTTTTAATGCTGCGGCAGAGAGTGTGGGCATCAGCGGCTGGTCAGTTCAGTATGCGTCGTCTGCCGGTGCTGCGTGGCAGAAGACAGACCTGCTCGGTACCATGGGACCGCTGTCCTGGTTCCTGATCCAGGAGGGGCAAGGCGCGGGCGGGACCGAGCCGCTGCCACCTCCCGATGTCACGGGCACGATCGGGATGAGTGCGACGGCCGGCAAGGTGGCTCTTGTTCTCAACGAGACTCTTCTTTCGGGGGGACGCCCGGTAGGCGAATCGATTGTCGACATGGTGGGATTCGGACCGGGTGCAAGCTGTTATGAAGGTCCGGCTCCTGCTCCCGCGCCGGGAAATGCGACGGCGGTCCTCAGGAAGGGAGAAGGCATGGTTGACGGGGATGACAACCGGAGTGATTTTGAGGTCGCGCCTCCTCAACCCCGGAATAGCGCGCGCGCGCCGCTTCCCGTGCGCCTTGTCCGTTTTGTCGCGGAAGCCGCTGGAAGACACCGCACCATGGTTTCATGGTCCACAGACTCGGAAATCGGGAGCTACGGATTCTTTGTCGAGAGAAGAAACAAAGGGGAAGAGGGGTTCGTCGAGCTCCCCCGAAGCTTTCGTCAAGGCTGCGGGACGACGACCGATCGTCACGATTACCAGTTCACAGACGAAGATCCCCCGGCCGTACCTTGCGAGTACAGGCTGCGGGAAGTGAGTCTCGCAGGCACTGCGAATTTCAGCCAATCGATCGAAGTTGTGCCGGTGACATCCGTGACCGGAGAGGTGGCGGCTACCCTCCGGCTCATGCAGAATTACCCGAACCCCTTCAATCCCTCGACGAGCCTCGAGTTCACGGTGACCCGGACAGAGCGAGTCTCGCTAAGGGTCTACAGCATTCTGGGGCAAGAGGTGGCGTTACTCTTCGATGGAACCGCAGAGGTTGGCCGGCGTCACCTGGCTCGGTTTGACGCCAGGATGTTGCCGGCGGGTGTCTATTTTGCCAGGCTGGAATCGGGTGGGAGGAGCTTGATGGTAACCATGCTTGTCATACGATAGAGACTGATTATCGACATGTGAGCGGTTGGGAGGTGTCCGATGCAAGTCTGGCTGCGCCTTCGCAAGCCCAGATCCATGAAGCGGGAGTAAGTATAGATGGGCTTGAAAGATTGGAGATTTCTCGGTACAATCTGAGCATGGTATAACAGGTATACCTGCATCCTCCCACAGGCGGGGTCGCTCGTGCAATTCAGAATCTATGGCCCAGCGGGGAGGCAGATTCCTTCGTCCCGGACGAGTCAGTCAGGTGTGGTCATGCCAGGGCGGTGCAGTCCCTCGTGCACGGGGATAGCCTTGCAACGGCCTGCAATACATCAGGATGTAGAGAGGGGGAGATGAGATCATGGCGATAGATATTCGCAAGCCGATCCCGCTCTACCGGCAGATCGCAGAGGAGATACGGGGGACAATTCTCGCCGGCAAAGTCCAGGTCGGGAGCCAGATTTCATCTCAGCATGAGCTTGCCCGGCAGTACGGCGTCAGTCTTATCACGGTGAAGAAGGCCCTCTCCGAGCTGGTCCATGAAGGGGTCCTCTTCAGCCGGGCCGGCAGGGGGACATTCGTCGAACGCCCGCCCGCCGAGTTCAAGCCATTAAAGATCCAGACGCTGGGGATCGTCCTGCGTGACCTTGCCAGTCCCTTCTTCTCCCTGATCGTGCAGGGTATTGAGGCGAACGCGTCCAGGCTGGGATTTAGCATCCTGGTGTCGAGCGCATCCAACGAGCAGGAGAAAGAGGATAGCCAGATCAGGCATTTCCACTCGATCGGCGTGGGCGGATTGATCATTGCCTCGATGACACACGATGCGAGAGCATCGGAGGCGGTCCGGAATCTTCACCGTTGGGAGTTCCCCTATGTTATGGTCTCCTATCTCGAAGATCCCGACATTTACCGTGTCGGTACGGATCACCGTGCGGGAGCAGCGATGGCAACACGGCACCTTCTCGATCTTGGCCGCAGAAGCATCGGTTATATAGACGGTGAAGAGGGAAACCCCGTGGGCCGGCAGCGCAGCAGGGGGTATGGAGAAGCTCTCGCAAGGTCAGGTCTTGAGCCGGATCCGCGCTTCCAATTCCGCCTGCGGCAGCGGGGAGAGTGGAACGACTTTCAGTCCGGCGCGGAAATCGGCGACCAGGCCTGGGCCAACCGGACTCTTCCAGAGGCATTCTTCGTCTACAACGATCTGGCTGCGCTGGGGCTTCTCCAGGCCCTTCTCAGGCATGGAGTCCGTGTGCCCGAGGATGTCGCCATCGTCGGATTCGATGATATCGGTCAGGCCCAATTTGCGACGGTTCCGCTCACCACCGTCCACCAGCCCACATTTGAGATCGGGACGAAGGCGGTTGATGTGCTTGTGCGTCGCTTGGCCGGCGAGGCGGCGGAGGCGCAGACGATCCTGATGCCGAGTCTGGTAGTCAGAGAATCATGCGGTGCTGTGTCCGGAACAGCGGGACCGCAGGTGGAGAGCCGGAGGGTACCCTGAGGCCGTGACGGTTCACTCAATTCTTTCAGAACATCAAGGAGGGGTTTCGAATGCACATAGGACTCATCGGGGTGGGGGTGATGGGACAGAACCTAGCGCTGAACATCGAGCGGAACGGCTTTCCCGTCGCCGTCTATGATCGAGCGACCGAGAAGACCCGCGACTTTCTGGGGGGGAAGGCGAAGGGGAAACACATTGCCGGCGGGGAAAACATTGAGCAATTTCTTGCCCTGCTCGAGCCGCCCCGGCGCATCATCATCCTTGTCAACGCGGGGAAGCCGGTGGACGATGTGATCGGAGGTCTGAAACCGCATCTGAGAGAAGGTGATGTTCTGATCGACTGCGGCAACTCCTTTTTTCACGACACCGAAAGGCGCGCAGCCGAACTGTCCCCGCTAGGGGTCTACTTCATGGGCTCGGGGGTGTCGGGTGGTGAGGAGGGAGCCCTGAAGGGGCCGAGCATCATGCCGGGAGGCGCCAGGGAGGCCTACGGTCTCGTCGCGCCCGTCCTGCAGGCCATTGCCGCGAAGGTCAACGGCGAGCCGTGCTGCTCCTACATCGGACCGCGGGGAGCGGGTCACTATGTCAAGATGGTGCACAACGGAATCGAGTACGCCATCATGCAACTGATCTGCGAGACCTATGACGTGCTCTCATCGGGTCTGAGCCTGTCCGCCCTTCAGATCGCGGATGTGTTTGAGCGCTGGAACGCCACCGACCTCAACTCCTACCTTTTCGAGATCACGGTGAGGGTCCTGCGTACCATGGACCCCGACACCGGGAAGCCGATCGTCGACGTCATTCTGGACACGGCCGAACAGAAGGGGACGGGCAAATGGACATCCCAGAATGCCTTTGACCTCGGCGTGCCCATCCCCACCATCAACGCCGCCGTGGAATCGCGCATCCTGTCCGGGCTGCGGGCTCAGCGGCTCTCCGCTGCGGGCGTGCTTCAGGGGCCGCCGCGCGGTGAGAAACCGGGCGCCGCACGGATTGCGTCCATTGCGGATGCCCTGCACGCGTCGATCATTGTCTCCTATGCGCAGGGGCTTGCCCTGCTGAAGGCAGCCTCCGATGAATACACCTATGACCTCAAGCTGAATGAGATTGCAGCCCTGTGGAGGGGCGGATGCATCATCCGTGCGAAGATCCTTGAACCGATCCGCACGACCTTCGCAAAGAACCCCCCTCCGGTGAATCTCATGGTGGACCCAGGTTTCAGCGTCCTTCTCAACGCCAAGCAGGCCGCATGGCGCGAGACGGTGCGGCTCGCGATGAGTCAGGGAATTCCGACGCTCGCAATGGCCGCCTCATTGAACTACTACGATGCGTACCGGGCTTCGCGCCTCCCGGCAAATCTGCTGCAGGGACAGCGTGACTTCTTCGGCGCGCACACCTACAGGCGGCTGGACAAGGAAGGGACATTCCACACGCAGTGGTAGTCAGTTCCTCATTCAGAGCCGGAAGGCGTTCATGCACATTGTCGTCGACAGGAACATCCCGCTCGGCGCCGAGGCATTCTCCACGATCGGCGACATTACGGCGGTCGACACCCGCAGCTTCAGTCCGGAGTCGGTTCGCCACGCCGACGCCGTGATCATACGTTCCGAGACGGCTGTCAGCAAGGCGTTTCTCGAGGGAAGCAGTGTGAAGTTTGTGGGCACGGCAACGATCGGGACGGATCATGTGGACACGGAATGGCTGTCATCGCGCGGGATCGGCTTTGCCAGCGCTCCCGGATGCAACGCGAATTCCGTCTGCGAATACATCGTTGCAGCTCTCCTGGAACTGGGCAGCAGGTACGGGTTCATGCTCGAAGGAACCAGCCTGGGCATCGTCGGGGTGGGAAATATCGGCAGCAGGGTTGAGCGGGCGGCCGGCGCCCTCGGGATGCGGGTGATGCTGAACGATCCGCCCCTTGCGAGGGCGACAGGGGATCCGAAATATCGTTCCCTGGACGAGCTGATGCCGGCCGACATCATCACGCTGCACGTGCCGCTCACGAGGTCAGGCGGGGATGCGACCCGTCACCTGTTCGATGCCCGGCGCATGGCGTCAATGAAACAGGGATCCATCCTGTTGAACGCCTCCAGGGGAGGCGTTGTTGAAACACAGGCCCTCCGGAATGCACTCCTGAGCGGCCGCCTCCGCGGGGCGGTCCTCGATGTGTGGGAAGGCGAACCGGCGATCGATGCCGGTCTGTTGATGCAAACCACCCTGGGCACGGCTCATATCGCGGGGTATTCCCTCGACGGCAAGGTGAATGCGGTTCGCATGATCTATGAGGCCGCGTGCGCGTACTTCAGTCTGGACCCCGTGTGGCGGGTTTCCCGCCTGCCTGATCCGGGAACGAAGCATATAGCGCTCCCCCCCGAAGCTCCGCGGAGCGACCGCGTACTTCTTGGACTTGCCCGGCAGTGTTACGACATCACCCTGGATGACCGTAACCTCAAGGCACTGTCGCAGCTCCCGCCCCCCGAGCTGGGGCGGGAGTTCATGATGCTCCGCTCGGGGTATCGCGTGCGCCGTGAATTCCCGGCCACCGAAGTTTTCGGAGGGTCCGACCGGCTCCGCGCACTCATACGGTCGCTTGGCTTCACGGTTGCGGGGGAAGCTCCGCACTGAGAAGTATTCCGGAAGGACCAGCGCGCGGGAAAACCTGTCACACACAACAGAGAGAGACTTGTGGCTCTTACCGTTCTGTCCGCTGCCGAGACGACGTTCGATCTTGTCTCACTCGGGGAATGCATGATCCGCCTGAGTCCCCCCGGCCATCAGCGCATTGAACTCACACCAGTCTTTGAAGCCTATGCGGGGGGAGGGGAATACAATGTGTCGTATGCGCTGGCACGCTACGGCCTGCGGACGGCATTTGTGTCGAAACTCGTCGACAACCCCCTCGGGCATTTCATCCGAAACCACGCCCGGGCGAGCGGCATGGATTTTCGCGAAGTGCTCTGGGTGCCGTTTGACGGGTCCGGGCGTGCCGATCGCACCGGCCTCAACTTCACGGAAGTGGGGATCGGCGTGCGGGCAAGCGTCACGCTGTACGATCGCGGTCACACAGCGATCTCGCACATGAAGCCGGAAGACTATGATTGGAAGACGCTGTTCGGTGAAAGGAAAGTGCGCTGGTTTCATACGGGGGGCATCTTCGCGGCTCTGAGTGAGAGCTGCGCCGACACGGCGCTCGCCGCCATGAAGGCGGCCCACGAGGCAGGCACCATCGTTAGCTACGATCTCAATTTCCGGAGCAAACTCTGGACGAGCAAGAAGGCCATCGAAACCACCAGAAAGCTCGTGCCCTATATCGACACGCTCATCGGCAACGAGGAGGATTTTCAGAAGGTGCTCGGTTTCCAGGTAGAGGGGACAGACGAGCGGCTCAGCCGGCTCCCCGTTGAAGGATACAAGGCCATGGTGGAACGGGTGGTGAAGGCATATCCGGCGGTCCGAGCCGTCGGAACCACCCTCCGCGAAGTCGTGAGCGGCCTGGTGAACAATTGGTCGGCGATCATGTACGTAGACGGCCAGTTCTATACTTCGAGGCAATACAGAGGCCTCGAGGTCGAAGACCGCGTGGGAGGGGGCGATGGATTCTGTTCCGGATTCGTGTTTGGCTTGCTTCAAGGGATGTCACCGCAGGACTGTGTAGAGATGGGTGCCGCGCATGGAGCCTTGCTCCAGAGCACACGCGGCGATACCAGCATGGTCACCATGGATGAGGTGCGTCACGTCATGGAAGGGGGGAGCGCCCGGATCAAGCGCTGAGCCGCAGTCGGAAAGCTCCCCATTTTTTGTCGCGATTTTCCGCAAGAGAGCTGAATTGCAACGATTGTAGGGTGGTGCCGGGAGCGGTTTGATGTGTCCGGCAATCCCTTCAGCTAACTTCCGTCGGAAATCGCGATCCCATGCGATATCGCATGACATTCCGGGTCCCTGTCCCGAGAACCCGAATCCCCCTTTCCTACAACGGAGCGCTTTCCGCTCATCTGGCCGAATGGCTGGGAGTGATCCCCCCGCTTCCTGACAGCCACGACCCGGCTTCCATGCCGTTCGATCATTTCGTCTTCTCCCGCCTTGTCATCAAGTCGAAGATTGTCGACATGAAGAGTCTGACAATCAAACTCCTCTCTCCAACGGTCGTGCTCTATCTGGGAATCCCCGAGGCTGGAGGGGATAATCCCCGATCGCCTTCGGCTTTGTTGGGACGTGAAGTGCTGCTGGGAACAGAGGGTCAGAACCTGCTAATAGAAAGGGTCGAGTCGTTACCCCCCCCAATCTGGTCGCGGAGGATGAATTTCCGCATGCTCTCACCGACCGCGGTCCCGGGACCCGATGGCACCTGGCTGAGGGCAGACGACGCTCGACTGAGTGAAACAATACGCCTGCTCCTCCTGAACCGTTACCGATCTCACTTCAACCACTCACCTTCCGTCGACGAGGAACTGACAGCAGTCGTTGATCCTACCTATCTGAGCCAACGGGGCGGCGGTGCAGGAGTTGTGAAAAGGGTCCGCCTTAACGCCTCCGGCGGCGAACCTCGTGATGTTCACGGCTTTGTCTGTCCGATCACTCTGCGCGGCAATCCGCGACTTATCGCACTCGCTTACGATAGCGGCCTCGGAACATTGGGGATGCTCGGTTTTGGAATGATGGGATGAACGTGACGCAACGCATTGCGCTTGTCGAGCTTTTGTTTATATTGGCAAGTGAACCCATGTGACCGATCGATTCCCATCGCTGGTGTGAAGCTGCAGGACTGAATCTCCCCCAGTGTCCCGCAGCGTGACAACTGCCTGCGTCCAAAACAGTTCCTCCCCACAGAGGGCCGCTCCATGCAGTCCGAACCAAGTACTGTTCCTCGTTCCGAGAAATCCCGGGTCGGTGACATCCTTGCTGCCTGGTCATCACCGGATGATGCGCCGTCCGGGATTCAGGATTCGCAGGCGGTCGCGCCCTCCTCCGATACAGTTCGCGAACCGGGAACCTCCGAGGGGCAGGATGAATTCTGTTTCCAGGGAATTCTCGACAGCGTCGAGGAAGTACTTTTCCTTCTGGACCCGGACGGAACCGTGCGGTACATCAATGCCACGATCGTACGGCTCATCGGCAAGCCAGCCAAAGAAGTCACGGGACGCCCGCTCGCAGAGTTTGTTCATCCCGAAGACCACCCGCTCCTGCGCCGGTACATCGCAGCAGCCCTGCGCGGCGAACACTGGCCGCAGGAGTTCCGCCTGCTTCATGCAGACGGCAGCCTGACGCGTGCCCGCGCCATCACGCAGCGGTTCATGCAGCAAGGATCGGTCAAGGGTGTCAGCGGAGTCTTTTCAGACATGGAAGGTGAGCAAAGCTTGCGCACCCTTTCGGTCGCTCTCGACCAGAGTCCGGCCTCCGTTATTGTGACGAATGCTGCCGGCGAAATTGAGTTTGTGAACCGCAGGTTCGTCGAGGTGACCGGCTACGCCCTGGAGGAGGTAAAGGGAAAGAACCCGCGCTTCCTCAAGTCGGGCCTCACACCGGCACTGACGTATGAACAGATGTGGGCTGCTCTGGATTCCGGGAATGATTGGTACGGCGAATTCCTGAACCGCAAGAGGAACGGCGAGCTTGTGCTGGAGGAGGTGCATGTCTCCCTGGTCCGCGACTCCGCCGGGCGGACGACGCACTATGTCAGCACCCACCAGAACGTCACATCGCGCAAGCTGGCGGAGGAACAGCTCCGTGATTCGGAACAGCGTTACCGGATCCTGCTGAACACCGTCGGCGACGCCCTCTTCATGGTCGATCAGAAGTCCGGGCGCATCCTGGACTGCAACGCGGCCTCCGAGAAGATGTACGGCTATTCGCGCGAGGAGATGCTGTCGCAGCGGGTAGTCGATTTGTCGTCGGAACCATACGCGACATCCCTCGATACCGCGAACCCGCCGCCCAGGATTCATCTCCGGTATCACTGCAGGAGGGACGGCACGGTCTTTCCGGTGGAAATCTCCAACGGCGCCTATACCGTCGGCGGGCGTACTGTGATCATCTCCTCGATCCGGGATATCACCAAGCGCATCCAGAACGAAGAGCTTCTCCAGCAAACAACGCGGCGGAATGCCGTCATCCTGGAGACTGCGATCGAGGGGTTTTACATCCTGGACGAGAAGGGAAGGATCACCGACGCCAACGCTTCGCTCTGCCGGATGCTCAAGTACACCCCCGACGAAATCAAGTCGCTCGTTATCGGCGATATCGATGCCATGATGAGTCATGAGGAGATCATGACCGCCATGGCGGATCTGAGCGGCGATCCGGTCTTCTTTGAGACCAGACAGCGGCGTAAGGACAATGTGGTGATCGACGTTGAGGTTCGTGCGCAGCGGGTGGAGATCGAGGGACAGCGCATGGTATTCTGTTCGGCCCGGAACATCACCGAGCGCAAACGCGCGCGCGAGGCGCTGGAGACTTCCCTGCACGAGAAGGAAGTGCTCCTGAAAGAAGTGCATCACAGGGTGAAAAACAATCTGCAGATCATCTCCAGTCTGCTCAGCCTGCAGTCAAGGCAGGTGAAAGACCCCTCGGACCTCGTCCTCTTCACCGAGAGCCAGAACCGCGTCCGGACCATGGCCCTCATCCACGAGCGGCTGTACCGGTCTGGAGATCTGACCCATGTCGGCATGAAAGACTACGTCGAGAGCCTCACGTCCGCCCTTGTGCAGTCCAACGGCGCCGCCGCGCCGGGCTGCGAGGTGGCCGTCGAGGTAATCCCGGCCAACCTGACCTTCGACATCTCCATGTGCGTGCCGACCGGCCTGGTGGTGACCGAGCTGGTCACGAACGCGCTGAAGTATGCGTTCCCCGGCGGGCGCTCCGGCAAGGTCATTGTCCACCTTGAACAGGATATAGCGGGAGTGTACCGTCTTTCGGTGGCCGACAACGGGGTGGGGTTGCAGTCAGGCATCGACTACCGCAACACGTCCACCCTGGGCATGCAGCTGGTGCTGAGTCTGGCCGAGCAGCTCGGAGGGACCGTCACGCTCGACCGCTCGATGGGGACAAAATTCACGGTGACATTCGCCCGGCCCGAGCCCCCGGCCTCGTGAACGGTCAGGGCGGATACCGGTCCTCCGGCCCGCTTATCCATTCCCTTTCGGGTGCGAGGGCGGGTACCGCGGTCATGGTGGCGCCGAACCCGATGTACCGTCTCGTCACCATGCTGAATGGAATGGTGACGATCCGTGCAAGCTTGTCCGCAAAAAACTCCACGCCGAAGCGGCGTGCGAGATCCTGCAGATGCCGCCGCAGGTCAGCAAGGCGTTCCCGTCTCTCCAGCGCTCCCTGAATGGCGGAGCCCGCCGAGCCGGCGCGCGCCAGTCCGCGGTCCGAACGTTCGACCTGCCGGACGTCGGCCGGGGCAAGAAGGGCATCCTCCCAGTTCCTGATGTCGGCGCGTACCTCCGGATCCCGCTCGTATCCCCGGTCCACCCCCTCCAAGGATTCCTCCTCTCCTTCGATTGCCAGCATCATCAAGCGGTTCAATGCCCGGGTGATCTGCCGCCGGGTACTCCCTTCAGGAAATCTCACCGGATAGAAGCGCAGGCTTTCCAAAATCCCCTCGAGGGTCCTGGCCCGGCCCGGACCCGTTGACTCTCGCATTCCGCTTGAGAGGCAGAACGCAATTGAGTATCTTCTGGTGTGCAACTCGCCTGCAAGTCCCTGTGCCTTACAGAGAGACCTCACATGGCAACAGACGTCGTTATCGGCATCGATATCGGAGGGACCAACACAGCCTATGCGGTCGTGGATCGTTCCGGCACCCTGGCCTGCGAATCCTCGGTTCCCACCCGCGGCTACCGGAGCCCTGAAGAATTCGTAGCGGCGGTCAGCGAACGAATGCGGGAATCGCTCAAGGGGCTCGGGCAGAGCGTCACATTGCGGGGTGTCGGCATAGGTGCTCCGAACGCCAACTACTACAACGGGACCATCGAGTTCGCCCCCAACCTTGAATGGAAGGGTGTGATCAAAATGGCCGGGCTCTTCGCCGGACACTTCCCGGTCCCTGCCGCGATCACCAATGACGCAAACGCCGCGGCCATCGGAGAGATGCTCTTTGGCGGCGCACGAGGCATGAAGGATTTCATCGTCATCACACTCGGGACGGGGCTCGGCAGCGGTATCGTGGCAGGAGGCCAGCTCGTCTACGGGCATGACGGGTTTGCGGGGGAAATCGGGCATACCATCGTCGATCCCGACGGGAGGCAGTGCGGCTGTGGCCGGCGCGGCTGTCTCGAAACGTACGCCTCGGCCTCCGGCATCAAACGAACCGTATTTGAGCTTCTGGCAACGTCGAATCTGCCGAGCGAGCTGCGCGAGGTCGCGTTCACCGGGCTGACCGCCGCCATGGTATCCGATGCTGCCCTGCGCGGGGATCCTCTTGCCCTGGAAGCATTCGAGCATACCGGCCGGCTTCTGGGCCTGAAGCTTGCCGATGCCGTCGCCCATACCAGTCCGGAGGCCATTTTCCTCTTCGGTGGACTGGCAAACGCGGGTGAACTCATCTTCAAGCCCACGCAGCGCTGGATGGAAGAATACATGTTGAACATCTTCAAAAACAAGGTGAAGCTGCTTCCCTCCGGCCTCAAGGACAAAAACGTCGCCGTTCTGGGGGCGGCTGCACTCATCTGGAACGAACTGAAGAATGGCTGAGCGAGCTGGGGGCGGATTCCCCTCCGCTCATTCTGCCCGACCGGGAGGCGAGGTGAACGATGGGTGTGAAGGCTGAGCACTCCTCATGAAAAGAACCGCTCTCTCGCAAGGGACGCTGGCGATCGTCGATACCGAAACGACAGGGACAAGCCCTCTGTACTGCCGTGTCATCGAAGTCGCAGTGCTTCGTGTCGAGCGGGGGAAGGTTGTCCGCACATTCCATACACTCGTGAACCCCGAGCGTCAGATCCAGCCCATCATTGAGTCGGTGACCGGCCTTACGGCCGCGGAGCTCGAAGGGGCGCCGGTGTTCAGCGACATTGCCCGCGACCTGCTCGAAGTCCTCGATGGCGCACTCTTCGTCGCCCATAACGCAAAATTCGACTACGCGTTTCTGCGGACAGAATTCCAGAGAGCGCACCGCTCATTCACGGCCCGCTGCCTCGATACCGTTTCCCTCTCGAAGAGGCTCTATCCCGAGTTCCTTCATCACGACCTGAGCAGCCTGATAGCCCGCTATGCCCTTCCCTGCGAACACCGCCATCGCGCCCTCGGCGATGCGTCGGCGCTCTGGGAGTTCATCAAGCATGCGGAGCAGACCCAGGGGTCAAAGCGGTACGCTGAAGTCATTTCATTGCTGACTGCCGGAGGGAGCGCCGCTCATCTGGACAGGGAAGTTCTGCGGGCTCTTCCTGAATGTCCGGGGGTCTACCTGCTCTACGGGCAGGGGGGAGAGTTGCTGTATGTCGGGAAGAGCACAAACATCCGGCGCCGTGTGCTGTCCCATTTCAGCATGGCAAGCTCCGGAGGGAGCGAGTTTGAACTGTTCCAGCATACACACAACGTGGAAGCCAGACCCACCACGGGCGATCTGGGAGCGCTTCTCTTGGAGTCCCGTCTCATCAAGGAACTGAAGCCGATCCATAACAGGGTCTCGCGCGCCAAGCGGCGGCTTGTCGTCGTCACACGGGATCAGAACGCGAACGGATATGCGACGGCGTCGATGGAGGTACGGGACAGGATCGATGCCGCCGACATTCCCTCGATCCTCACGGTATTCAAGCACAAGCAGCAGGCGAGGGAATATCTTGCTACCCTTGCCAAGGAGTTCTCTCTCTGTCACAAGCTGCTGGGTCTTGAGCGCACGGCAACTTGCTGCTTTCAACATCATCTTCACCGGTGCAAGGGGGCATGCGTCGGGGAAGAGAATCCGGGGAGTTACAATGCCCGCTTTGAACAAGGGTTTGCCGAGCGGCGCATCCGGTCATGGCCGTACAAAAGCGGAATCCTGATCGAAGAGAAGGGGGAAAACCGGGGGGAGGCGTTCCTGGTCGATCACTGGTGCCTCCTCTCGTCTGTGCGTTTTGGAGAGGATGGAGAACAGGATGTGGTCCCAGGTACCGACTCCTTCGACTATGACAGCTACAAGATTCTTCTCAGGTATCTCAGCAATCCCAGGCACCGCCGCTCGGTCAAGGTTCTCTCACCGAAGGAATACACGGGGCTTCTTGACAGCCTCCGAGAACATTCTTGACAATCTCGCCGCTTCGCTCTACATTTCAACATTCTCACCGGTCATTATTCAACATCCTCCATCCTTGAACCCTACCGGCTCCCCCCAGGACACGCCATGAAACGCACCATTCTCCTTCTCTGTCTCTTGAGCATCTCCGCAGCATTGCTGCACGCGCAGAACCCGGCCTACTACATGAAACAGAATACGTGGCAGGAGACCCTCCGCCTCTCGCGGGAAGCGCTCGAACATCACCTCTTGCCGATTCGGCGGGCGGAGCAGACCATGCTGGGCTCCTGGTATGTCATTGGCCCTTTCCCGAGCCAGGCGAAAAATCCCTTTTCCGAGATTTTTCCGCCTGAGCGGGAGATCGTTCTGGGGAAGAGGTACGGTAACCTGATATGGATGAAGCGTGCCGACTGGAAAGGAGGCGAAGTCATCGATCTGCTGGCTATCCCGCAGAGCGCCACGTATCTGTACCGTGCCGTCTCCTCGCGGAGGGACACTTCGATGACGCTCTACCTCGGGAGCGACGACGGAATTCAGGTCTGGGTGAACGGCTCTCGTGTGCTGGCCGACAGCTCGGACCGGGGCTGCGCTCCGAACCAGGATACGGTCCTGGTGCCCCTCAGAAAAGGGAAGAACGACCTTCTGATGAAGATCGACAACAACGAGGGGGGGCATGCGTTCTACTTCTCGCTTTCAGGGGTTACTCCCGACAGGCTCTGGGATCTTGTCGGGCGTGACTTTCAGGGCGAGGACCAGGTGCGTGAGATGAGCTGGGAGCGCAACGACAGCATCTGGGAGGCCGCCTGGAAGCAGGGTGACCTGCGTGAGCTCGGCCGGCGCTATGCTCAGGCCTATCTCAAAGCCGCTGCAGAAGAGGGCGTCGAGAAGCCCGAACCTCCCTCCGGGGTGAAGGACGCAGACGATCTTGCCCGCATTCGCAGCCTTTATCTGGCGATGCGGCGAAGGGAGCTCGCAGACCTCGTTGCTCTGACGCCAAAAGAACGGGCCGAGCCTCGCATCACCGGCCCTCGCGTCTTTGGAGTTCGACCGGGCCACCCGTTCCTTTTCCGGATCTCGGCCACGGGGGAGCGACCCATGACGTTCTCCGCCCCCGGGCTCCCGGACGGCCTCCTGCTGGATTCCACTTCCGGCCAGATCACCGGCACCCTGAAGCTGCGGGGGGAACACAAGGTGGTCTTCAAAGCCACCAATGCCCGAGGCTCGAGCATGCGCGACTTCAGAATCCTTGTCGGCGACCGCATTGCCCTCACTCCTCCGCTGGGATGGAACAGCTGGAACTGCTTCGCTTCGGCAGTCACGGACGAGAAGGTCCGCCACGCGGCAGACGCCATGGTCAGGAGCGGCCTGATCAATCACGGATGGACCTATATCAACATCGACGATTGCTGGGAGGTGCGTCCCGGGTCGGTTGATCCCGAAACCCGGGGGGTCCCGCGGGACAGCCGCGGGCGCATCAACACCAATGCAAAGTTTCCCGACATGCACGCCCTGGCGGAATATGTGCATGCCCAAGGCCTGAAGCTGGGGATTTATTCGTCCCCCGGCCCCCTTACCTGCGCCGGGTTCACGGGAAGCTACCAGCATGAACTCGACGATGCGCGCCAGTACGCCGACTGGGGAATCGACTATGTGAAGTATGACTGGTGTTCCTACGGAGCTATCAACCATGACTCGAGCCTCGCTTCGTACGAGAAGCCCTACCGGGTGATGCGCGCGGCGCTCGATTCGGTGGATCGGGATATCGTCTTCAGCCTTTGCCAGTACGGCATGAGGAACGTGTGGGAATGGGGCGACGAGGTGGGGGGGAATTCCTGGCGGACGACCGGGGACATTGTGGATAGCTGGCGGAGCATGTCGTCGATAGGTTTCAACCAGAGCCAACTCGCCCCGCATGCAGGTCCCGGCCATTGGAACGATCCCGACATGCTGGTGGTCGGATGGGTGGGATGGGGGCCGGCGCTGCATCCGACACGGCTCTCGCCCAACGAGCAGTTGACGCACATCAGTCTGTGGAGCCTTCTTTGCGCTCCGCTCCTCATCGGGTGCGACATGACGAGGATTGACGACTTCACGTCCAGCCTTCTGAGCAATGACGAAGTGCTCGAGGTGAACCAGGATCCTCTCGGAAAGCAGGCGCGGAAGGCCGCCGCGAACGGCGATCTTGAAATATGGGTGAAAGAACTCGCGGATAGCTCCCTGGCTGTGGGCTTGTTCAACCGGGGCTCCAGGAAGACGGACATCACAGCAACGTGGGCGGATCTTGGAATCACCGGCACGGCCGCTGTGCGCGACCTCTGGCGCCAGCGCGACCTCGGTTCCTTCACATCGGAATTCAAGGCAGCTGTTCCACGCCACGGTGTCGTCCTCGTCCGTGTGACAACCCATTGATCGTGGCGCGGATCATGCCGATGGTCGGGCCGTTGGTCATGGGTGAGCGGGGATTGGAAACCGACCCGCCGACGGACGCACCGATACTGAGGTCAGGATCTTCCGGACCTCTCATGCCACTCTCGATGACCCCGGAAAGGACAGTCTATGGTAAGAGCAATAGCAGTTGCCTTTGCCGCGTGTTCGGTGCTGATCGCAGGGTGCCGCCCGGCATATGAGTCGGCGAGAATTATCGCAACGGGGGCAGACATTATTCCACGTCCGGTGAGGGTCGAATCATCGCAGGGCACGTTTCGCCTGCAGGCAACAACCCCGGTCATCGTCCAGGCGGGAGCCGAAGGCGCAGATTCTGTCGGCCGGTATTTCATCAGGACACTTGCGGCAGCAGGCGGCATGGAACTGAGCCTGGTGACTCGCACCGCGGTCGCCGACACCGACAACGCGGTTATTCTGTCACTTGAAGGCTCTCTCCGGACCGGATTCGGAGATGAAGGGTACATCCTTTCCGTGACGCCGCGGCAGGCGAAGATTTCGGCTGCCGCTCCTGCAGGTCTCTTCTACGGCATTCAGACCCTCCGCCAGCTTCTCCCTCCGGACGCGTTCAGCAGCGTTCCCCTACAGGGTGTTCTCTGGTCGGTTCCGTGTGTTCGGATCGAAGATGTCCCCAGGTTTCCGTGGCGGGGGATGCACCTGGATGTCTCCCGGCATTTCTTCGGGAAGGCGTTCATCAAGGAGTATCTCGACCTGATGGCAATGCACAAGTTGAACGTCTTTCACTGGCACCTGACAGACGACAATGGCTGGCGGCTCGAAATCAAGCGGTACCCGAGGCTCACCTCGATCGGGGCGTGGCGCGTCGACCGCGAACAGGATAACTGGCAGAAGCGCCAGTCACAGCAGCCTGGCGAGAAAGCAGCCTACGGCGGGTATTACACGCAGGATGATGTGCGGGAAATTCTTGCCTATGCGAAGGAGCGGTACATCACGGTTGTCCCCGAGATTGAAATGCCCGGCCACTCGGTTGCCGCGCTCTCAGCATATCCCGAATATTCATGCACCGGCGGACCCTTCACCGTGCTGCCGGGGGGGTACTGGCCGAACGTGGATATCTACTGCGCCGGCAATGAGGGGACTTTCACCTTTCTGGAAGGCATCCTCACTGAGGTCACCGATCTCTTCCCGTCGCCCTACGTCCATATCGGCGGCGACGAAGCCGATAAGGCGAACTGGAAGAAGTGTCCGAAGTGCCAGGACCGGATCAAGGGGGAGGGGCTGAAGAACGAAGAAGAACTGCAGAGCTATTTCATCCGCCGGATTGAGATTATCCTCAACGCGAGAGGGAAAAGGCTGATCGGCTGGGATGAGATTCTCCAGGGCGGGCTGCCACCTAACGCCACGGTGATGTCGTGGCAGGGGATGGGGGGGGGGATTGCCGCTGCGAAAGCCGGCCACGATGTGGTGATGACTCCGACCTCTACCTGCTACTTCGACTATTATCAGGCGAAGAGCGGTGAGCCGGAGGCACCCGGAGGTTTCCTTCCATTGGACTCGGTCTACAGATTTGAGCCGGTGCCCGACGATATCTCTCCGGGCCAGCGGCCGCACATCCTGGGGACACAGGCAAATCTGTGGACGGAATACGTACCGACGGCATCGCATGCGGAGTATATGGTTCTCCCCCGTATGTGCGCGCTGGCGGAGGTGGCCTGGACGATGCCTGAGCTGAAAGACTTTGACGACTTCCTCAGCCGCCTGGAGAAACAGTATTCCCGGTTCGACCGGATGGGCGTCAACTACCGTGGCCGGACGGTCAGGTCCACGCGTCCCTAATCTTGTGACACTTTCCCCTGCTGTATTTCTGTGCATGGGGGTCTGCAAAGGACTGCCGAGAACCGTTGGTCTTGCTTCCGGCAGGCATTGTGAGCCTCGCTTCAGCTGTGGCATATTGTAGAGGGCACAACAATATGTTCACTGAAGAGGAGGCTTTCGTTGTTTTGGAGATGCCGTCTTGGGTTGAAAACGGCAAAAGGGGCAGATAAATCGCCGGAGGACATCGATAGGCGCTGATTTGGCTCCGGGCAATTACGATAAACAAAAAAATTCACGATTACTTAGCTCAAACACCTTGCTTTTTTGGTCGGTTTTGACGATATTGTTGATAGTGGCGGATTCGTCGCGAATTGCTTGCCTGTAGGAATCCATCTGCTGATCGTATTAGCATATAATTGTGGCGTCGCGAGCAGCGGAATCCACGTTTGCTCCGGATGGAGTGCCAATTGCGGCGACTTTTCAAAGATAGGCTCCGGATTTCGCCCACAGGCGGGCATTTTTGGGAACAATCTATTGTTAGATGCGTATGAGGGGAAATGAACAGGGTCTGGATTAACCCAAAGAGGAGGAAGACGTGAAGAAGGAAGTCCTCAACGTGTGCCGGTATTGTGCGAACAGCTTCCAGGGTCCCAGCGGCTCATATCGTTGCCCTAAATGCAAGAAGAAAGAGCTGCAATACAAGGCTCAGCGTGAAAAGGTCCGGAAGAGTCTTCCCTACTACCTGAAGACTGACATCTGATATCCGGAAATCAGGAACGAAGAAATCGAGAGGGGTCCCGTCACAAGGGGACCCCTCTCGCCGTAATGTCAATCACCACTCACCTTTGCTGCACCATCCGGCGGCAGCGACAAGCGCTGTGCATTCCCTGACACCTTTTCTTCACATTTCTTCAAATTCCGTGAAGATCACGTAAAGCCTGTGGGTTGTCACCTGGTGAGGCGCCCCTCTGTCCGAGAAGGTGTGATGCTGCTCACTGGGTTGCGATCCTAGGTGACTGGTGCCTTGAGCCCCCTGAAGGGGCATATTTCTTCCGTCAGGAGGAAGAGCTGTGGCGTTTTGTCCGAATCGAAGGGACTTTTCATGAATACTTAATACTGAGCAATTGCCTCTCTTCGATCGGTGCAGTACATTGCACATGGAAAGGGAAGGGTTCGTGCGGCATGAGGATCGAGGCAACGAGTAAGGAAGTCGGTATGAACGTAAACGAATTGCTCGACCGTCTCCGGGAGGAGCCGGATGCGTTTGCAGCCGTGTGGGAGGATGAAGCGCTGCGGCACGGTCGAGGATCTCTGGTGTTCCTTCCCGCGCGCGAGGAGAGCGAAGGGATCAACGGGATGGATTGTGAATTCTGGACTCTCGATGACATCCGTGCAAGGCTCCGCGATCTTGGAGTCGAGGATGAATTCCCTCTCCGCTGGCTTCTGGAATGCGATGCCAATTACGGCCTGCCGGTCATCATTATTTCCCCTCACCCGCAGACGGGGTATTACAATCTGTGCTTCCACCGTCTCAATCGTGCTTCCCCTCTTAACTGAAACGGCACTCCCCCCCCCGATCCCCGCCAGCCCGAAGATTTCCTCTGACCTTCCGCGCCCAGGCGGATCCCGAAATACGGGATCAGGCACGCCCGTTTGCCCCTCAGAAAAACCTTCCGTATCTTGGCGTCGTCCCACCTCAAATCGGAGGACCTCATGAAGATTCTGGTGACAGACGGCATTTCGCAGGAGGGTGCCAAGATCCTCAGCGATGCCGGCTTTGAACTCGACCAGCTCGCCCTGAACCCTGAACAGCTCCTTGAGAAGATCTGCGCATATGACTGTATCATCGTGCGTTCGGCCACAAAAGTGACGAAGGCAGTCATTGACGCCGGAAGCAGGCTGAAAGTCATTGCCCGCGGCGGTGTCGGCGTGGACAACATCGATGTCGAACATGCCGCGGCCAAGGGCGTGATGGTGCTCAATACTCCGGCCGCTTCGGCGATCTCGGTCGCCGAGCTGGTGATCGGCCACATGCTCGCCGTGAGCCGCTTCCTTCACCTGAGCACCATGGAGATGCGGCAGGGGAAGTGGCCGAAGAAGGAATACTCCAAGGGCATCGAGCTCTACGGAAAGACGCTGGGCATCATCGGTCTGGGCAACATCGGCAAGGAGGTCGCACGCCGCGCGCTCGGGCTGGGCATGAAGGTCCTTGCCTACGATCCGCCGTTCGCCCCCATGGAGTTCATTGTCGAGATCACCACGCGGGAGAAGCTGCTATCCACCTCGGACTTCATCACGCTGCACACCCCTCTCGACAAACAGCACGGAGCGGTCATCGGGCGGAAGGAATTCGAGGTCATGAAGAAGGGGGTCGTGCTGGTGAACTGCGCCCGGGGAGGGGTCGTGGACGAAAAGGCGCTCCTCGAGAATCTGAACAGCGGGAAAGTCGGAGGGGCCGGTATCGATGTCTTCGAGCACGAGCCGCCCGACGAGTCCACGAAAGCCCTCATCAACCACCCGCGTGTCAGCGTGTCGCCGCACATCGGCGGTTCGACAGTGGAGGCCCAGGAGAGGGTGGGGACGGAGATTGCCCTCAAGGTCGTCAAGGCCCTGAGTGCCGGGAGATACTCCTCGCTCTGATCACCAAACCCACCCCTGCAGAAAGGCGTTTGTGAAGTTCCGTCCTTCCCTCACGCAGATGATCTTCGCCGGCATGGGGATCGGCCTGATTGTGGGCTGGTTCTTCCCCGGAGCTGGCGTCGCCCTCCGTCCTCTCAGCATCGTTTTCATCAGGCTCATCAAGAGCCTCATCGCCCCTCTGATCTTTGCGACCCTGGTGGCCGGCATCGCCGGACATGGCAACCTGAAGCAGGTGGGCCGCATGGGGGCGAAAGCCCTGATCTACTTCGAGATCGTGACCACCCTGGCGCTTGTGATCGGGCTGGTGGCAGTGAACCTCGTCCGTCCCGGCGTGGGTGTCAACCTGCAGGCGGTTTCTCACGTGCAGGAGTTCGCCGGGAAGGAGCAGACGTTTGCCGAGGTGGTCACCCATATCGTCCCGCAGAGCGTCATCCAGGCGATGGCCGAGGGTGAAGTGCTGCAGATCGTGGTGTTTGCCGTGCTGTTCGGGATCGCGCTTGCCCTCCTGCCTGAAGGGAAGCGTTCCGTGATGCTTTCGTTCTGCGATTCCCTGGCAGAGACGATGTTCAGGATGACGGGGATCGTCATGAAGTATGCGCCGATCGGGGTCGGCGCCGCAATTGCCGTCACGGTTGGCCACCGGGGGCTGAGTGTGCTGGTGAATCTCGCGCTGCTCATCCTCACCTTGTACGGGGCTCTCGCGGCCTTCCTGCTGCTGGTGCTGCTTCCTGTCGCCATGATTGCGGGAGTGCCTGTGCGCCGGTTCATTGCTGCGGTTAAGGAGCCGGCCATGATCGCCTTCTCGACTACCAGCTCGGAAGCGGGATTGCCACTGGCCTTCGAGAACATGGAAGCATTCGGCGTTCCCCGGCGCATCGTCGCCTTCGTCCTTCCCACCGGATACAGCTTCAATCTTGACGGCAGCACGCTGTATCTCTCCCTCGCGGCGATCTTCGTTGCGCAGGCTGCGGGGATCGAAATGCCTCTGGGAACTCAAGTCCTGATGATGGTGACGCTCATGCTCACCAGCAAAGGGGTTGCCGGCGTCCCCCGGGCATCACTGGTAATCCTCGCCGGCACACTGGCATCCTTCGGGCTTCCCCTGGAGGGGGTCGCTGTGATCCTCGGCGTTGACGAGATCCTCGACATGGGGCGAACGGCCGTCAACCTCGTCGGCAACTGTCTTGCCACGGCTGTCGTCGCCAGGTGGGAAGGGGTCACCTTCAAGCAACAGGGGCCGGTGATCGCGGAGGGTTGACCGTGCGCGATGACCCCAGAGAAGCGCGGCGGATTGTGCGGGCCGCCGATCCACACTCCACAATCGACAGCTGACCATGGATATCCTATCCATTTCCCGGGGGCTGCTGGGTCTGGCCCTGGTCACGTTCATGGCATTCCTCTTCTCCTCCAATCGCAGGGCAATCAACTGGCGCCTCGTTGCGGTGGGGATCGTCATGCAATTTGGCTTTGCTTTTCTCGTGGGGAAGACCTGGATCGGCCGGGAAGTGTTCGGCTGGATCAGCCGGTGGTTCGTGGTCCTCTTCAGCTTTGCGGGAGAGGGGGCACAGTTCGTTTTCGGCAGCCTCGCGAAGAGTCCGGATACCCAGGGAAGCCTTGGCTTTTTCTTCGCGTTTCAGGTCCTGCCCACCATTATCTTTTTCGCATCACTCATGGCAACCCTGTACTACCTGGGGATCATGCAGCGGGTGGTCCAGGGAATTGCCTGGATCATGGCACGGCTGCTCAGGACGAGCGGGGCGGAATCGCTCGACGTCGCGGCCAACACCTTCATCGGGCAGACCGAGGCTCCACT
>PMBF01000004.1 GCA_003152875.1 Ignavibacteriota bacterium
CGCTTCGAGCAAAAGACGAACACGTTTCTGTTCAAAGGATCGCTGACTAGCCAGGTGACTCCTCTCCATCTTGTGAAAGTGGGGTTCGAAGCCCAGACATCGGTTCTCGCTTTCGGCGCACCGGGTACACTTGCGGCCGATATCGCCGGCTCGACACAGTCGCGCGTCTATGTCGTTGCCGACTCCCTGGCGCAGAACCTTCGGACTTTCCGTCCGCGTTCGATGGCGCTGTTCGTGCAGGACCGGATGGAGGTGGCCGATTTCCTGGTCCGTGCAGGCCTCCGTCTCGAGTACTATGACGCGAATGCCACCGTGCCAAGCGACCTTTCCAATCCGGCGAACACGATCCAGGGCGCACCAGTCTCGGTGCCAGTGCGAACCTCCAAGAAGATCGCACTCGCCCCCAGGCTTGGCATTTCCTATCCGATGACTGCGACCGGCGCCCTCTACTTCTCGTACGGCCACTTCTACCAGATGCCGGGTCTGGGGAACCTCTATTCAAATTCCGACTACTACATTCTGCGCAACCTGCAATCCGGAAGCACATCCTACGGCGTCCTCGGAAACCCGGACATTAAGCCGGAATTCACGGCCCAGTACGAATTCGGGTTCAAGCAGCAATTCGGCCAGTTTCTGGGAGTCGACCTGAGCGCATTTTACAAGGACATCCGCGACCTCCTTGGCGTGGAGTTCATAGACACATATGCGGATTCACGGTATGCCAGGTTCACAAACGTCGATTTCGGCTCTGTGTACGGCATCAAGCTCTCGGTGGACCAGCGCTTCTCGCAGGCCTTTACGGTCTCCCTCAATTATACGTTCCAGAATGGACTGGGAAACTCGAGCGACCCCAGGGAGACGGCCGACAGAGCCGCCGCCGGCGCGGACCCCCGCCCCCGGCTTGTCCCATTCGACTGGGACCAGCGGCANNATCATCAGGTTCGGGAGTGGGAGTCCTTATACACCGGCGATCGGCTCCGGGTTCGGTGCAGCGCTTGAGCAGAACTCCGTGCAGAAGCCAGCGTGGCTGAACGTGGACCTCCGGGCGGAAAAGCCGTTCAAAATGGGGGCGCTGTCGATGAGCGCTTTCCTGCGTGTCTCCAATCTTCTTGATGCACGATACGAAAACGGGTTCGTCTTCTCCACTACAGGCAGCGCGTTCTACTCGCTGACACCTCCCGCCGATGCATCCGCGCTCATCGACCCGGGGAGGTTCGCCTCACCCCGCCGGATCGAGCTGGGCCTCGGGGTGAGAATGTGAAAGGGATTTCGATGCTTACCCTCCCGACGAGGCTATCCCTCGCACTGTGTGCTCTGGCCCTTTCCGGCGGGATCGCGGCGGCACAGAAATTGGAGCCTCTTGTGCCCAAAGATCAGCGCGGCCGCAACGATGCCGAGCGCTCCGGAACCCATGATGCCGGGAACATCCGCACGGTCTTCTATAACTATGGCATGGTGGGGGACTATCCGGCAGATCCGATCAATGTCGACCTCTCGATCTTCCATTCGGTGGAGGTGCCGAAGGGATCCGGCATGAACTACGCCGACGGGATCACCCCCTTCGTCCTTGCACAGGTGAACGAACAGAACGGCAACCCGGTCTACATCATGGAGACCGGATTCCGGGAGCGCCAGGAACCGAGCCCTTATACCAGCAAGAGCATGCGTTTCGAGCCGAGACCGGGGTTTCTGCAGGCGGATCCCGCCATCAACAAGGGGCGCTCCATCGCACTCAGCAATGACCCGCGCACCTGGCCGACGAGCTGGCCGGACAAGGCAACGGACCCCGACGATCCGGGTTGGGCCGGAAGCTGGAACGGCTATTTCGGGAAGCGGCCGAACGCCGATCAGGAGAGCTTCTTTGTCGCGGATGACGACTTCTACGACAAGTGGAACTTCTATCCCGACTCCCGCGACGCGACCAGGCGCGGACTGGGCCTGAGGATGGAGGTCCGCGGGTTCCAGTGGGCGAACCCCCAGGCGACAAACGTGATCTTCTGGCACTACGACATTATCAACGAATCGACCACCGACTACAACGACAACATCATCTTCGGCCTCTACATGGACTCAGGCGTTGGGGGATCGGCGTACTCCTGCGACGGAGTTGCGGAATCGGACGACGACAACGCCAGTTTCATCCGGGCGCCCGGGCTGAACCTCACGTACACGTGGGATAAGTACGGCCACGGCGTCGATCTCCGGAGCAACTGTTCGCCGACGGGATACCTGGGGTACGCTTACCTCGAAACCCCGGGCAACCCCTATGACGGAATCGATAACGATGACGACGGCATCACCGATGAAAGCCGGGACAGCGGGCCGGGAACGTTGATCACCGGACAGGACAACATCAGGGCCTACGCGCAGGCACACTACAACATGGCGAAGTTCGAGGCGTTCTACGGTAAGCTTGAAAACCGCCCGGCATTCAAAGTGGGGCGTTGGTGGACGGGGGACGAGAACATGAACTGGGTGGCGGAGTACGACGACGTGGGGGCGGACGGCATTCCGGGCACCCACGATCTGGGGGAGGGAGACGG
>PMBF01000087.1 GCA_003152875.1 Ignavibacteriota bacterium
AAGCACGACAGGAAAGGAACGGCACTTGCGCAGTTCAACGCCCTGATGACCAGGAAGGGGATGCCTGGGGAATGGACTACCCAGTGAGGCTGCCGAATTCGCGTTCCTTCCAAAGCACGTCGTGAGTGAGCAGCACAAGGGGGGGATAAATCAACACATAGAGGAAATAGTAGAGCTCATACAGAGGAAATGCCGCGAGAGCGTCCCAGCGCCGGAACGTGGAGAGCGCAGGCAGTGTCATCAGGAAGTCGACGACCAGTTTCACAATCAGCGAGCCGAGGAGGGCGGAAGGTGCGATGAAGATTGCCGCAATCAGAGCGAGGCTGAAAAGGTAGTCCATCGAGAATACAGCTACGTTCAGGAGGTCCATACCTTTTCCCCCTGCAAACCAGCGTTTCTTCTGGCGGTAGAGTTCGCGCCAATCCCGGCAGGGATGGCTCATGACCAGGGCACTCCGATTGCGCGGGAAGCGGGCCTTGAATCCTCCGGTTCCGGTGACTGCCTGGAACAACGCAAAATCCTCAGTCACGCTGAATGGGATGGACCGGTAGCCCCCTACAGCATCATATGCCCGGCGACGGACGGAGAGATTGGTACCGACTGCGGTGATAGGGAAGCCCAGACGAATAACGCCCGACGCGACGGAGAACAGCACAAACCAATCAAGCGCCTGCATCTTCTCAAACAAGCGCCTTCCGGTCAACGACGTGAAGCCGGCAACGATTCCCACTTTCTCGTCGGTATAAGATTGCACGGTCTCTTCGACCCATCGGGGCGGGACTTCGCAGTCGGCGTCGGTGAACAGGATGACCTCTCCTGAGGTCGCCTCGATCGCCTGCGTTACGGCATTCGTCTTCCCCTGGAAGTGGTCCGTTCCGGGGGCCGCAGTGAGAAGTGTGATCCAGGGGTGCTCCGCCGAATAACCGCGCACTATGGGGGCGGTCCCATCGGTCGAGCGGTCATCGACCACCACCACTCTGAGCCGGTCTTTCGGATAGGTGAGGTTGACAATCGACGCCAGACAGGCTCCGATCCCTTGTTCCTCGTTCCGCGCAGCAATGACGATATCGACAGTGGGCGTGAATCCCGGTCGGGTGGGATAGCGGGCTGCCAGGGCAGCAAGGCAAAAGACGATTATCTGAAATGCATAGAAGAGTGTGAAAACGAGGAGAAAGGTCTCGAACATGCCGCCTTCGCTTTATGGAACGGTTGAGTCTTGGCAAGCTAGGAAAACGGCATTCGGGATGCAAGCAGCGTTGGCGGTCAGGGAGGGTAAAGGGGGCGGCCCAGAACTTCCTCGGCCGCCCCATGTGTTTCCGTGTCTCGAATTCGACTCACAGCAAACTGCCGGACGCTGGGCCGGGCGTCGTCCGTGAGGTCAGAGATTCAGAAAGACGCCGAGCGTAACGGGGAAATGGTTCGTGTTGTTGTTTTCGGTGAGTATTGTGGTGTATTTGCCCTCGATGTAGAGCCCGACAACCCCGAACGTCAACTCGGTGCCCACACCCACGTCGAACCCGACCTTGGTCGTAGATGGGAGGCCAGTTCCGCTCCCCGGGATGTTCTGGCCCTGGTAGGTGATCGATGCGTCGCTGACACTCACCGCATAGATGCCGACACCCGCGATTGCATACGGCGCAAGCGACTGGGTGACCGGAATTTTCCCGACAGCGTTCATTGTGACTCCCAGGATCGAAATGTTCAATCCTTTGATGTCAAGCAAGCTCCCGTTGATGACGTGCCCTTCGGCGGCCGCCGCCGCTACCGAGGCATCCTTCAGCTTATCTTTGTTTGACGGGAAGGCGAGGTAGTCCACATTCAGCCTCATCCCGAGATTCCGAGTGAACATGAGCTCCCCCTGCAGGCCTCCTCCGAAGCCCGAGCTGTAAAAATCTTTGATGTCCTTGGGAAAGGAAGAAACGGAGAGCCCGCCACCCGCGCCTATCTCATAACGCAGCTGGGCGCTGGCAACAGCGGAGAACAGGACGAGGACCAGGAGTGATCGTAACAGTCTCTTCATTGTACCTCCTGAGGAATGTTGATCAAAAAGGGAGTCTGGGTGGGCACCATGAGCGCAAAGATAGTGATTTCCCCGGCAGAAAGGCAATAGCATAACCGCCGAAGGAATGCGCACTACATCCTCCAGCGGAGCGGGATTGCCGCGGCGGCCTACTGCTTGTCGAAAACGACGGAGGGGGACCTGAATGTCAGCGGTTCATTCACGATGCCCCGGCTGTAGTTCAGGACGTCCAACTGCTCGGGGACGACCTTGATGAGGACAAGGTATTGCTTGTCCGGGAACGCCTGGTCCCAGTAATCTCTCTTCCGCTTCTCAATCTCTTTCGGATCGGTCACCAGGACCGCCCTGCCGGAGATGGCCACCGAGCCGGTCGCCGTTCCGTGGTTCGCGTAGTACAGGCAGACCCGGGCGTTCCGCCGGATCTCGGCGACCTTGCGGCTCCTGCTATTGGTCGCCATCCAGACACTCATGTCGTCTTCCGGGGGAAACGGGTTCATCGTTCTCACGTGCGGCTGGCCGGAGGAATCGACGGTGGCGAGCGCGCAGTACTTCTGCTGGCCCATGATCTCTCGGGCCGCGACGATGACGGAGTCGCGGTTCGCCGCCTTCTTCACCTGGGCTGCGCATTCGGGGGGAATTCCAAACACTACGAGAAGCAAGGCCGGGAGGCAGACAGCCTTCAGGCCATGAAGCATGGTTGCGGCGGAGTTCTTCATTGCGGAACCTTCTGATGGGTGATCCATCCTTCGGAATTGCCGTCTTCCTCTTCGTCCGGGGCTTCATGTGCAAACGGGTGTCAAAGCCGACGGCTGGAAGGTAACGGCAGAACGGTAGCAAAACATCATTGAATCGTAGGCGCCCCGGCAACAAAAGCGCCCCTGGAATATAGCCCGTTGCCCCGCGGGTGTCAAGCATTGCCGCCTGCCGTTCGCCCATGGCCCCGTTTCTTCATTTTCGCCCCGATCTGCGCAGATTTCATCTACACTGAACTCGCGGTGTATGGTAATGACACCCTGATGGAACGGGAATGCCGCTGGAAGCGTTCAGCAGGCAAAGGCTACATGATCCAACCGCGCGTTNNGCTCTATCCCCGAAAACGGGATTCATTGCAGCAATCCTCAGCGACTTCGACGGAGTCGGTAAGAAGCTCGAAGACCTCGCGGGGGCAATTCCTGCAGACAAGTACTCCTGGAGTCCTGCAAAAGGCGTGCGTTCAGTGGGCGAGGTGTACAAGCATGTAGCCGGCGCCAACTACTTTTTCATGGGTTTCCTGGGGGTAAAGCCCCCGGCAAATGCGATGCCGGATCCAAAGGATTCAGTTGCCAGCAAAGACCAGGTTGTCAAGATCCTGAAACCATCCCTCGATGCCATCAGAACCGTCATCTCCGGTCTCTCTGAAAAGGATCTAGACAAGACCACCGAAATGTTCGGCCAGACTGTCAGCTATCGGACCGTCTTGATGACTGAAATCGGGCATCTGCATGAGCATTTGGGACAGGCCATCGCCTATGCCCGGATGAACAATATCGTTCCCCCGTGGACGGCCCCAGAACCACCGGCAAAATAGCAGGGCGCCAGATGCGGACGAATGGCTTCTTTAGCAGTAACTGCATGACTCCCCCAGAGGCCTCGTCGTCGATGAAGACGACGAGGTCCACCTGGCTTCGCAACCATTCCTGAAACACTACCCCACACTGGCCTGCATCGAACGTTGTCCCGGACAGGGACTGCTCCTCCTGAGCGAGGGAAGCCATGATGTGAGCCTGCTCAGCATGGTCCTTTCCAGGGACGTTAGTGGCGGGAGGCTGGTGCCCTACCTGACCAGCGGCAACGTTTCGCGAACGCGCGGGAAATGAGAGGGCAGAAGGAAGCACAATGCCTGCAGCGGAAACCCAGAAAGAACGATTGGAACTGCCCCAATATTGAGTCAGAGATACAAACTATCCCTGCATTGGCCGCTGTAGGGGTCCTCGGCTTGACTGCTCGTCGTCTGTCTAAGCTCATCATCTGCCAGCTCGTGCTCCCGTCCAGGAGGCTCCCGGGAGAGT
>PMBF01000036.1 GCA_003152875.1 Ignavibacteriota bacterium
GCTGCAGACGTTACAGTATGCCGGGCGCAGGCAGGCCTGCAGCCCGGCTATGTCGCTGCAAGACGTCGCTCAGTACACCTGAACAAGGCTGTCCGTGCGGCCCGCGTCGCGGGAGAGAATCTGCATGGTGACCTTGTTGCCGGCGACCAATTCTGTGCCGACGCCCTGGATCGTAACCTGGTTCGCGGTGCCGGCAGACTGAATGGTATAGGTTCCGTTGGCGTTCTTGCCGCTGGCCATGTTGGTCAGCTTTGCAAGACCCGCAGCATCGGCAGTCAGACCGACGAAGCTGTTGCCGCCTCCGCCCAGAGATTTGGGACGACGAAAGTATTGCTGCGCACGCGCAGCAAGGTTGACCAGGTCGTTCGACACCCCGTCGCGGTTTGCGGAAGTGGCAGCGTCAGCAAACATCGAGATACCGACTGCAACTGCGATGCCGACCACAATCACACCGAGGATGATCAGGAGAAGCTGCTGTTGTCCCATAGCCTGACTCCAATTTGTGATGCCAACAAAGCACTCATTCGGTTGTTGGCTACGTTTTGTATTCCTCTAGTCCCATATGAGCAATCAGTGTGCCAGTCGGCCACTTTGTCCCCTCTTTCGGCCCTTCCGCGAAGTTTGCGCAGTTTCCGATGTTCCAGACTTCATGACCCCCATGTGGGGTCATTCTTACTTGTGTAAGTTCTTCATGCCTCCGATAAATTTCAGCGGGGTTTGGAATCTGACTTGTTTGCGCCCAGGTTTGGCAGGGGTTGATAACCGCCAGCACACTCTTAAAAGTCTGGATCATCGGCTCACTGTCTTGCGCCCCCTCCCTCTTGCTTGCTCGTCACTTGAAAGCTCCGCGATCTGCTTACGCTCTATGTTGCGGACATCGGCAGATGAGGCGGGAGAAATTCCCGTATGAGAGCGTCGAGGCCATTGGATTTCTGTGGCGCATCGGCGAGGTTGAACTCGGCGAGAATAGGCCTTTGCTTCATGGCGACCTGGATAAGTCCGGCGTCACGCTTGTTGGAGCCTATGGCTTAGCGGATGGATTTCCTGCCGACTCGAAAATCGAGCTAGTAGCCGAAGCCCCGCTCTTGCTTAACGCGCTTAAGGTTGACGCTGATGGCGGGAATCTGAAGTGTCCGTTTTTTGCCCCTGCAGTTCCTTGAACTGTGGGCATTTCCGGGACGCTTAGGCGAGGGGTAATTCGGGAAAATGGTGATTCATATGAACTAACAACAAGACTGCGGAGAGGCAGGGATTCGAACCCTGGATACCGCAAGCGGTATACCGGTTTTCGAGACCGGCGCCTTCAACCACTCGGCCACCTCTCCAGATTGCCTAACTCAAGATGGAATGCCAATATACGAAGGCGTGATCGCTTCTGCAATGCCTTGCCACCGTGTAAAGTCTACAATTCTTCCGCATTCACGTTAGAATCTCAGCTATCCAGTGAGGTCCCAGGAGCGAACCCCATCAAAATGCCAAGGAACAAGCAATTGCCCCGTTGTCCAATGCTTGGCATAGCTACTGATACATTCAAGTCGAGCGGCATTTTCCCGGGGGGAGGATGCACTACCGCTGACAGGTCCAGGTGCAAGAGGGGATATCTTGTCAGTGCCGCGCACTACAGGGAAGGAGCACTAATGGAGCACCAAGATGCACTGGAGAGTGAGCAGGGATTGCCTATGCAAAGCGACAACCCAATGATGCTGGGAGATCAACCAATCGGCGCCTCGCTGCACCCGCGTCTCGCGTGGATGATGTACTACGAGGAGACCAAGAGCGTCCAGGCCGTCGCGGAGAAATTCGGCATCAGCCGGAAGACCTTCTACAAGTGGTATAAGAGGTACAAGGATTCCCTTGGCGACAGCAAGAGTCTAACTGACCGCTCAAGGCGTCCGCATCGTTGTCCGCGGGCAACGCCGGAATCGAGCATCGAACTCCTGAAACACGTGAAGGAAGAGACCGGATTCGGCCAGCGTCGTCTGAGGGCATACCTCGAGCAGAAGTATCACGTCCGGATGTCCGAGCGGACAATCTGGAAGATCCTCAAGCAACACGGCGCAGGCAGCGCGGAAGCTGAAGCCTAGGGGTCACCACCTTCTGAACCATTCGAGACATCGCACGGCTATCGGTTCGTCATTGTTGATGGCTCCCCGACCGGTTCTGTGCGATGTCCCTTTTTTTTGCCCCCCCGCGGAGGCAGATCCTGACTGATGCGTCCTCTTGGATTGAGGGGCGGGAGAGGGCGGGGAAAACGCCATGTCACACCCGCTTCATGTCCGCGATGAGTTCCCGCGTGGACTCTCTTCTGGTTTTTAGTATATTGTCCCGATAATCCACCCTTTTCTCCATTCCCCAGAAAATGTCTCCGAGTCCTCCATGCTCATGACGGACACGACCGGGCGGCCCGTGCTCTCTCCCGAGTTCCGCCATCGCCGCACGCTCAATTGGCTTTCGCTCGGCGTCCTGTACGCGTTCTTCTACATGACCCGATACAACTATACCGCGATCGCTCCTCTTTTGGCCGACACGCTGGGATGGAGGAATACAGAGCTGGGAGTGTTCGAGACGATGATGCCGCTGGTGTACGGACTCTCCGTCGTCCTGAACGGACCATTCGCGGACCGGGTCGGGGGAAAACGCGCATTCCTCTTCGGCGCCCTTGGCGTCGCCGTGATGAACATCCTGTTCGGCCTTGCGGCTTTCGCAGTCGTGACGCCCGCAGTCTGGGCGGGAACGGGACTGGCACGTCATGTCGCAGTACCCGCGGGACTCAAGTTCGGTCTGACCGGGGGAACGCTGCTCTCGTTGATGGCGATCGTCTGGGGGATCAACGGCTTCTTTCAATCCTTCGGCGCCCTTTCGATCGTCAAGGTCAACGCCCAATGGTTCCACGTCCGTGAGCGCGGCACCTTCTCCGGGATTTTCGGGGTGCTCATCCGGATGGGACTCCTGCTCGCCTTCCAGGGCGTTCCGCTCATCCTCCTCTTCCTCCCGTGGCAGTACGGGTTCTGGATCCCGGGAATGTGCGTTGCCGTCATGTTCCTCGTCAACTGGCGTTGGATGGAGAACTCCCCCCGTGACGCCGGGCTTCCGGATTTCGACACGGGCGACGAGCCCCAGACCGACGACGGAAGACCATCGTCCCTGAAGGAAATCCTCAGAAAGGTCTTTGCCTCGCGCGTCATGTGGATGATCGCCCTCGGCTCCATGATGATCGGCTTCGTCAGGCGCAGCGTGGTCGATGCCTGGTGGCCGAAGTACTTCGTGGACTTCCATGGAGCCGACAAGTCGGCATTTGTCACGTATCTCCCCTACATCATCGCGACGTGGGGTATCGCCCTGGCCGGCATAGCGGGTGGATTCGTGTTCGGAATCACTTCGGACCGGACATTCGGCGGACGGCGGGGCCCTGTCATCACCATGGGGTTCATCGGCATGGCGGTTATCCTCGCCCTCTTCGGCCTGTCGGATCTCTTTCACCTTGGTCCGGTGTTCGCAGCCTGCTTTCTGGTGCTTCTATCCTTCTGCGTCAACGGCGCGCACGGCATGATCGGAGGGGCTGCATCGATGGATTTCGGGGGGAAAAAAGCGGCGGCGACTGCTGCCGGTCTCTTCGACGGCATGCAGTATCTGGCCGGAGCGTTTGTGGGTCTTGGGGTGGGTTATGTCACGACTCAGTGGGGATGGGAGGCCTGGCATTGGGCGCCGATCCCATTCGCCCTCGCGGGCGCCTGGTTGATGTCACGCCTCTGGAATGTCTTGCCGAAGGGACAATCCCGACACTGACCGGGACTGTTTCGACATCGTCCCTGCACCGGAAAATGCGGGCCTTCATCACACGGCCCGCGGGAGACCTCTTCTCTCCACTCCGCAACGCTGCTCCCGCATCTCCATTCCGGCCAGACTCCGCCTTTTTTTCATTTCCGTGCGCGCGGCAAGGCTCGGTCCTTTCTCTTGTTCCCTAACCCTCCAGTTTCTTCGCGGCCTTTTCCAGCTCTTCTCCGATCAGGACCGGATCCAGCGTCTTCTCGGGCATGTTTTCAAAGACCGCATAGGGCACCTTGAACCCCCGCACATCAATCATGTTCTGATCCTTCGCTTCGAGCTTCTCCCAATCGTTCACCCTGTAATAGAACTCCATCTTCTCGTCGGGCAGCGAATGATAGAGAATGGAGTCCTCCATGCCCTTTCTAGCCCTCCGCCGGTTCTTGCGGACCGATTCCTCAAAGGAGACCCGGAGGTAGATAATCTTGGCGGCTTTCAGGATGTCGTCGTGAAGGTGCCGAAGGGCTTCATGAATCCCGTCCTCCCCTCCTCTGGCGAACTCGATCAAGACCGTTCGCCTGTCGTGGTATCGCGCGTCCCGCGCCAGCTTCTTCCGGTATTCCAGGTTGATCCGTTCGATATAGAGGTTCCAAATGAACTCATCCGTAAAGTAATACTTCTCGTCGGTCCAGAGCCTTTTTCTCCCATGTCTCGTGAGAATATCGTCGGTCTCAAACGTTTCCCAGACATAGACGAAGTCATCCAGTTCCTCGAACTCCCCGATGCGGAAGCGGCGAAGACGTTCCTCCGCCGGGGTATTCTTCAAATAGTCGATCAGTTCGGACTTGCCGGCGGCCGGACGGCCGGTGATGATGAGGACGGGAAAGGGGATAGTCGACACGGAAGAGGTCCTTTCATGTTCGGTGGCGCCGGGGAGAGCCCGGAGGGCGGCCAGGAATGCTACTTCACCCGCTCGAGCTGCATCCCTGGTTTTCGTTTCATGGTTCCCTCCTTGCGAATCACCCCCTCCACGGCGTCGTAGACCGTGGTTTCCGACACCGATGTCTTCGTGATCCGCATCCCGAGATACTTCTCCGCCTCACCGACAAGAAAGTCGCTGGCGGCGCAGATGTAGCTGCGCTGCTGCTCAAGCGGCTTGCCACCCACGCGCTCCTCCCGGAGCTCCACATCGCCGTTCTTGCCGGTTTTCCACCGGGCGGCGATTCCGGTGACCACGATAGCAGGGTGTTTCTGAACGTAATAGCGCAAGATCGAGTCCAGCTCGGCGCCCGTGAGCTGGAACGTCACCAGCACGTTCCGGAACGGAAGTACTTCGAACAGATCGCGCTTCGTGATCTTGCCGGCAGTGAGATCCTTCCGCGCCCCGTGGATGTTCATGAACCCGATCTCGGCATATGCAGCTTCGCGCTGAGCCTCCGAGACGTACGCTACCAGCGGGTTCCCGGACGTCTCCCGGGGCATATTCTCCGAAAGCGTTCCAATCACTTCACTGAAATTGCGGTCAATCTGCTGCTGCATCGAGTCCGCAAAAGGTTTGACGCTGCCCGCGGCCCGCTCTCCGGAAGTCCAGAGCGAGACAAGTTGTCCGGAATACGCGACCGGATTATTGTCGGCAAAGGTGATTTCCAGCACACCGAGGTTTTCACAGTTCGATCCGGCCTGAACGATCCGCACCCCGTTCACCAGCAGGGGAGCGCGGAGTCTCGTGTGCGAGTGCCCCCCCACGATGACGTCCGCGCCGCGCACTCCCTTCGCAAGTGTCTTATCCTCGTCTGCTCCCTCGTGTGTCAGCAGGACGATCAGGTCCACCTTCGGCCTGAGCTCGTCGATGAAGCGCTGTGCGGTCTCATCAGGCGCGAGCACTTTCAAGCCTGTGAGGCTCTTCTGGGAGACCAGGTCGTACAGTTCCTGCGAGATCAAGCCTATCACGCCAATGCGCAGGCCTCCCTGTTGCAGAACCACGAAGGGTTTGTTGTTGACCGGATACTCCCCCTTGTCATTCACAAGGTTGGCGCAGACCGTGGGGAACCTGGCGATCTCCGTCAGGCCCCGGAGGTTTGCTTGTGAGATGTCAAGATCATGGTTGCCAGGACACCACACTTCGTAACCGATCCGGTTCATCATCTCAAACAATGCACCCCCGAAGGCGCCCCGGTACTCCATCTCCGCGATTGGATTGCCGGTCATGACATCTCCGGCATCCAGAAGGAGCGTCGGCACTCCTGTGGCCCGGATGCTGTCCACGGCCTCCTGAAGGCGGACCATCCCCCCGATCATGGGACGGGGGGTGGAGGATATCCAGGTTGCCTCGTGCGGAATGAACGATGCGTGCATGTCGTTCGTGTGCATGATGATCAGGTGATGCTCCCCTGCAACCGCCAGGAATGCCGGGAGGAGGAGGAGACAGGTGAAACGCGGCGCGAAACGGAGGTTTGGCATGGGAATCCTGAGATAAGTGGGCGAAAAACGTCAAAATATACGAAGAATCTCCGACTTAGTACAGCTGCGGCCCCCGCTCTCCCCATAGGGTGTTTGCCTAGACCCGTGAACGCCACGTAGATGGACACCAGGTCCCTGAAGAGCTTTCACCCCTTGACAGATGGAATTGAAATGTCTATACTGAAGAGCCGCCTCCCCGGTATTCGAGGTGCAACCTCTTCAATCTTCCGGCATGGATCCCAACACACCTGAAACGCTCCCGGCCATTCTGAGGCGAAGCGTCCTCAGTTACCCAGATCGCATGGCTCTCGCGTCTGTCGGTGGACCATCCTATACGTACTCCGACCTCGCTGCCCTCGTTTCCTCGACCCGTTCGAGGCTTGCCTCGCTGGGTGTCGCTCCCGGCGACCGCGTCGCGATCATCAGCGAAAACCGGCCTGAATGGGGCATCGCGTATTTTGCCATTCAATGCCAGGGGGCAGTCGCCGTTCCCATCCTGCCGGACTTCCATGCGAATGAAATCCAGCACATCCTCAGGCATTCTGACTGCGTCGCTGCATTCGTCTCCGAGAGGCTGATGCCGAAACTCGACGATGCCGCGCTTCCCTCCCTTCGCGGCACCATAGCCATGGAGGCCCTCGCCGAACAGGATGTCCCGGCATCGCGCAGCGGAATGGAAGCCCTCATGGAGCCCCCGGGTGTCACCGAGGACTCTCTCGCGACCATCGTCTACACCTCGGGCACGACCGGTTTTTCCAAAGGGGTCATGCTCTCCCACAGGAACATCATCTTCGATGCCACCGCTGTAAGGAGCATCGTCGACATTTCGTCCGAAGACAGGATGCTTTCCATCCTTCCTCTCGCTCACACGTACGAATGCACGCTCGGGTTGTTACTCCCGCTCATGCTCGGGGCTTCAGTGTACTACATCGACAAGCCCCCTTCCGCCGCGGTGCTCCTTCCGGCCATGACGGCCGTGCGACCGACGATCATGCTCTCCGTCCCGCTGGTGATCGAGAAAATATACAAGGCCCGGATCCAGCCACTCCTGGCCAAGGCGTCGGTACGGAGCCTCGTCTGGTTTCCTCCCTTCAGAAACTTCCTAAGCCGGCTGATCGGCCGACGGCTGTTGCGCAGCTTTGGTGGAAGCCTCCAGGTTCTTGCCATAGGCGGTGCGCCGCTCGCGACCGACGTGGAGCAGTTCCTGCGCGAGGCCCGTTTCCCCTATGCCATAGGTTACGGGCTCACGGAGACCTCCCCGCTCTCGGCCGGAAGCGGGCCCGGAGCCACCCGCCTGCGTTCGGCCGGGCGTCCCATTCTGGGAGTGGATATCCGGATCGACGGCCAGGACCCGGCGACCGGCGAGGGTGAGATCCAGGTCAAGGGACCGAATGTCATGCTCGGCTACTACCGGGATCCGGAAAGGACGCGCGAGACGATCAACCCCGATGGCTGGCTTCGCACAGGGGATCTCGGCTGCATCGGCAAAGACGGCTACCTGTTCATCAAGGGGAGGCTGAAGAACCTCATCCTTGGGCCGAGCGGAAAGAACATCTATCCCGAAGAGATCGAGTCTGCGCTCAACGAGTTTGATCTCGTCGTGGAGTCCGTGGTCTTCGAGCAACAGAGCAAGCTCATCGCACGGGCACACCTCAACTACGAGGAGATCAAGCGAAGGTTTGCCCATGGCAAGAGCGACTACCGCGAGCACGTCGGCGCCATCCTGGAGGATATACGGAGACAGGTAAACGAGAGGCTGGCCCATTTTTCCAGGCTCCACCGGATCATCGAGCAGTCGGAACCATTCGAGAAGACCCCCACACAGAAAATCAAGCGCCACCTCTACGGCGGCTGATCCTGAAACCGCGCAATTCTCCTTGCTATCTGGCGCGTGTGACAGCCCATTCCTCCACCCTGCTCGCGCGCCCTCACCGCCAGCGTTCTCTCCGATAAAACCTCAGATCCCGCCGGCATGTTCCCCCTCCTTCGATTGACAAGCGCCGGAAAATTCGGTATCATAATAGCGCTGTCTCGTTCCTCTCTCGCATTCAGGGGTTAGGCGCATTCTGCCCGGAGCTGCAGTGACTCTGAGCCACGTCACCTTGCTCTAGTCCTTGCTTCAGGTGAATCTCCGACCGACCGCGCCGAGCTTGGTCGCTCACGCCCTGAGAGTGAGGCCCCGGAGCAACGGCTTCCGGCAAGAAACGTGTTCATCCTGTACGCCACCGGCGCATTTCCCCGTGACAATGAACTACAAGGACTACTATAAGGTCCTGGGAGTCCCCAGGTCCGCCACGCAGGCGGAGATCAAGAAAGCCTACCGGAAACTGGCCCTGAAGTACCACCCCGACAAGAACAAGGGCGATCGATCCGCTGAGGACCGGTTCAAGGAAGCCAATGAGGCCAATGAAGTCCTCAGCGACCCTGAAAAACGGAAGAAGTATGACACATTCGGCGAGGACTGGAACCGGTACCAGAGCGGCGGTGGAAACGCAGATCAGTTTGACTGGTCCAGGTATGCAGGGGGGCAAGGCCGGCAGCAGCCGTTTGAAGCGCAGGATTTCGGCGAAGCTTTCGGCGGTCAGGGATTCAGCGATTTCTTCGAGATGCTCTTCGGCGGTCAGGCCGCCAGAAGAAGTACAGCCCGGGGAACGAGCCGCCGCGGGCAGGACATCGAGGCCACGGCGGACATCTCGCTGGAAGAAGCCTATCACGGGACGACGCGGATCATCGACATCCACGGGCAGACGCTCCGGGTGCAGATCCGCCCGGGAATCGCCGATGGACAGATCCTCCGGCTGACGGGGAAGGGAAGTCCGGGCGCCCGCGGTGGAACCTCCGGCGATCTGTTTCTGACCGCCCATGTGAACGGAGACCCTCGCTTCTCGCGTCAGGGCGACGACCTCAGCCTGACCCTTCCGGTGGATCTCTATGCAGCGGTCCTGGGCGGCAAGGTTGAGGTGTCGACCCTCAAGGGGACGGTGAAGGTGGATATCCCCACGGGGACGCAAAGCGGCAAGACCCTCCGGCTGGCGGGTCTCGGCATGCCGGTGTACGGGGAGAAGGACCGCTTCGGAGACCTTTATATCACCATCTCGCTCGAGATCCCTACCGATCTTTCAGAACAGGAGCTTGCGCTGTTCCGCCGTCTGTCAGAGCTACGTGCGCCTTCTTCACGGCGCTGAAGAGCAGGGAAACCGACACGCCACGACCGGATCCTACCTCCAGCCTACCTTTCACCTGGTCGACCAGCAAATCGACAAGCTGGTAGCCGAGCGATTTTGTATTCCTGAAGTCAAACCCCTCCGGCAGCCCGACCCCGTCGTCGCACACCGTCAACTCATACGTCTCGTCGNNCCACAGGGGATCGCAATGTCGATATCCATTGGGACTGATACCACGCTGATGTCGCACTGGACCTGTGGCATGCTGGTCCTGTAGGAGTTGACCAGCGAGACGGCAAGGTTCCGGACGTACTCCCCGAAATCGACGTGGGCCAGGTCCGTGGAGCGGTACAGGCGTTCGTGAATCAGCGCCATGGACTTCACACGGTTCTGGCTTTCCCGGAACACCTCCCGCGCCTGCCGATCGAGGATCTGTTCCGACTGAAGACTCAGCAGGCTCGAAACGACCTGAAGGTTATTCTTGACGCGGTGATGGATCTCCTTCAAGAGAACCTCCTTTTCCAGCAGCGACTCCCGGAGCTGCTGGTTTACGCGCAGCGACTCGGTGATATCCACAAACATGGCGACCGCCCCTGTCACTCCCCCGGCGGAGTTGCGCAGGGGCGCCGAAGAAGAGAACAGCTCCAGCTCGGTCCCGTCCCGCCTCGTGCGCCGCTGAATCCTGCCCACATAGGGGGTCCCTTTGAGCACGCCGGAGCGAAGCTGGTTGTATTCCTCATGCTTCTCAGGGGGCACGAAGGGGACATCCTTTCCCATCACCTCCCCGGCCTTCCACCCGAACAGCGCCTCCGCGGCCTTGTTCCATTCCATGACGTTTCCGTCCGTATCGACGGCGGTGATGGCAATGGGCGAAGCGGAGATGATTGCGTTCAATTCCTGGTTCGCCTCTGCGAGAGCGTTTTCCTTGTTCTGCAGCTCGCTGGTCCTTCGTCTCACCTGTTTGCGGAGCTGGATGTTCCAGAACAGGACCGCGATCACTCCCGTGAGAACGATGATCGCACCGACCATCACTTCCCGCACCCAGTGAAAGTCGGATCCGCGTCTCGGCTCGTAGATGAATCCCTGCACGGAGGCCCCGCGGTCGATCACGCCCGCCCCGGCATACAGGTCGGCGATGCGCCTCCAGCGCTCCCCGCTCATCGTCCCCACCTCCACCAGCTCCGGCAGGATCAGCTGCCGCATGGCAGCCGCTTCATTGGCGAGCGATTCATAGGTCACGTTGGGGTCATCAGGGGGATAACGGTCGAGGATCAGGCGGATGACCTCTTCCGGGTGATTCATCGCGTACTGCCAGCCCTCGAGGCTTGCCCTGCGTATGGCGGCAACGCGATCCGGGTGATTCTGCAGCTCCCGCTCGGTGGTGAACAGGCAGTCTCCGTAGACGTCCACGCCATAGCTGCTTGGGTGCACGATGCGGTACTTTACACCCAGACGTTGAAGCGCGTATTCCTGGGACGTCGTGAAGCAGGAGATGGCGTCGACGCCTCCGGCGGCAAACTCGTTGATGTCCCACCGGTCGGCAATAAACGAAATTGACGAGAGATCGACGTGCTGGCGCAGCAACATGGCTTTCACGTCGGGATTGCGATCAAGGTTGATCATCAGCCGCTTGCCGGCGAAATCGGGAGGGCTCAGGATGCCGCTCTCTGCCCGGACCGCGACGGCGAGCGCCGAATGCTGGAACAAGGCGGCAAGCACCACCAGGGCGGTCCCTTTCGTCCGGCGGACCAGGATGTCCGTACCGCTCACTCCGTACTCCGCATCGCCGGTGGCGACGCGGTCAGCCACGACATCAGTCGGGCGTCCCGGGAGGATGTGAACGGAGAATCCCTCGTCGCGATAGAAACCCTTTTCCTCGGCGGCGTAGTACCCGGCGAACTGGAACTGGTGCGACCAGCGGAGCTGCAACGTCACGGTATCGAGGGGGAACGGAGTCTGTGCGGAGAGTCTTCCGGCTGCGAGTGTGAGGACAACGAAGAAGTGGAGAGGGAAACCTCGGGGTGCATCCATGTGGTCCTGCTGCCGGTTCGTTGTGGAGTGGCGCTCAGCCGGCTGAGCCGGCGGCTTCTGAGCGAATGATCCTCCGGTGCGAGGGAGTGATGCGCCTGAGGTCGGCCGATCACATCCTCCCCGGGACGCGCAGGTGGGCCGACCTCATCGATGCACCAGACTACCCGTCTGGACACGGCCATCCCCCAGCATGGGATGGTTTCCCCTTCAAACGCAAAATAGCAAACCCGGCCAAGGATGTCAATGACGCCGGTAAGGATATCTGGCACGCCTCTCAGGCACGACCCCCCGGGGGATTGCTCTGACTGCCGGCGAATCGCGCGCCCGGGGGAGGGACCCGCAGCGCCTCCTTGATGCCGCGGACCCAGGACCGCAACTCCTCGCCCCGCGCGCCATCCCGGAGTCTCCTGATCAAGGCGCTCCCGATGATGACACCGTCGGACTCCAGGGCCATGGAGGCTGCGTCTTCAGGTGTGGAGATCCCGAATCCTACCAGGAGCGGATTCCGCTTCACGCACTCTCTCACCCGCCGCAAGTACTCTCCTGCAGCCTGAGTCCTGGTCCCGGTAACACCTGTGGTCGAAACGCAATAGACAAAGCCGGACGACGCACCGTCGATCGTGCGGATGCGAGGCCCGGGTGTCGTCGGGGTGACAAGCAGGATGTGCGACAGCCCCGCCTCTTTGATACTACTCTCAAACCGCCACGATTCCTCGACCGGCAGTTCAGGCAGGATGACCCCGTCCACCCCGGCGGAGGCTGCGTCGGTGAAAAACCGTCCGGGACCGTATCGCAGGATGGGATTCAGATACCCCATCAGGACAAGGGGAATTTCCGATCCCGCCCTTATGGTCCTGACATCCTCGAGCACTGTCGCAAGCGTCACCCCATTCTGCAGGGCGGCCGTCGAACTCTCCTGAATCACGGGCCCGTCGGCCAGCGGATCGGAAAACGGCATGCCGAGCTCGATGATATCCGCCCCGCCTCGTTCGAGAGTCCGCACGATGTCCGGCGCTCCGTGCAGGTCGGGGTATCCATCGGTGAGAAAAAGGGAAAGCGCCTTTTCGCCGGCTTTGCCGAGTCCGGTCAGAACACGTTCGAGCCTGTTCATGCTGCGGGTCCCCCTTTCCGTATGGGTTCACCGCGCTCTACGCCTCCCCCAGCGGTGGCATTCCTCATTCCGCTCCCAGGAACGCGGCCACGAACGGAGACCGGCGCTGCCTCGGCCCCCGCAGTTAACGTCTCGATGTCCTTATCTCCCCTTCCGGAGACGTTCACGACCACAATCTCCTCGCGGCTCGTCGATGGCATCAGAAAGGTGAGCGCCGCGAACGCATGCGCGGTCTCCAGGGCAGGGATGATCCCTTCGAGCCTCGCAACGAGCCGGGCCGCGTCAAGCGCCTCGTTGTCAGTTGCTGAAAGATAGGAGACACGTCCGGAATCCTTGAGCGCGCTGTGTTCGGGCCCCACCCCGGGATAGTCAAGCCCTGCGGAGATCGAATGCGCAAGCAGGACCTGTCCCCCCTCGTCCTGAAGGAGGTAGCTCATGGCCCCGTGAAGAACGCCGGGACGTCCGAGCGTCAGTGTGGCGGCATGCCTTCCGGAGTCCAGCCCGTATCCTGCGGCCTCCACACCTGCCATCCTGACCGGCAGGTCGAGAAAGGGGTGGAAGAGACCCAGGGAATTGCTTCCCCCTCCGACACATGCCACGAGGAGGTCCGGAAGCCGGGATGCAACTGCCGCGACCTGCTCCCGGGTTTCCTTCCCGATCACCGACTGAAAATCGCGCACCATCATCGGATACGGATGCGGTCCGACCACGGAACCGATGATGTAAAACGTCCCTTCAACGTTTGTGACCCAGTCGCGGATCGCTTCATTCGTGGCATCCTTCAGCGTCTTGCTCCCCGATGATACCTGACGTACCTCCGCGCCAAGCATCCCCATCCTGAGGACATTCAGACGCTGGCGGCGGACATCCTCCTCCCCCATGTACACGACGCACTGAAGCCCCATTTTGGCGGCCACGGTCGCTGTTGCCACGCCGTGCTGGCCTGCCCCCGTCTCCGCGATGATCCTTGTCTTGCCCGACCTCCTGGCAAGAAGGATTTGCCCGATCGTGTTGTTGATCTTGTGCGCTCCCGTGTGACAGAGATCTTCCCGCTTCAGGAAGATCCTCGCCCGGCCGTAATGCTCGGTCAGGCGCGAGGCAAACGTGAGCGGCGTCGGCCGTCCCGCATACGTCCTCAGCAGGAGCGAGAGCTCCGCGGCAAACGCCGGATCTCCCTTTGCTTCGGCATACAGCGCGCCAAGTTCCTCCAGCGCGGCGATCAGGGTTTCGGGGACAAAACGGCCTCCATAGTCGCCGAAATAGCCTCTGGCATCCGGCAAGTCATAGGGGACCGATGCCTTGCTCATATCCGTGCCTCCGTTCTCAACGTGCGTTCGACAACGGGAGCGAGTCTCCCAAGCTTCTCCATCAACTCCTTGAACCTCTCCGGCTTCAGCGATTGATAGCCATCGGAGAGGGCATTCGCAGGATCGGGATGGACCTCAATCATCAGGCCGTCCGCGCCGGCTGCCACACCCGCCAGCGCCATCGCCGTCACGCCGTCCCACATGCCAATGCCGTGACTCGGGTCGACGATCACCGGGAGGTGGGTGAGTTTCTTCAGGACCGGAACGGCGTTCAGGTCGAGGGTGTTTCTTGTTGCCGTTTCGAATGTCCTGATCCCCCGCTCGCAGAGGATGACATTGTAGTTCCCGCGTGCCAGGATGTATTCGGCAGCCATCAGCAGCTCCTCGATCGTTGCCGAGATCCCCCGTTTCAGGAGCACCGGGATCCTGAGATCTCCGGCGGCCTCGAGCAGCGAGAAGTTGGACATGTTGCGGGCGCCGATCTGCAGCACGTCGGCGACTTCCGCCACTGCCGACAGCGTGAGCACGTCTTTTACTTCCGTCACGATCTTGAGACCTGTCTCCGCTCTGGCCTCCCGCAGGAGCACCAGCCCCTCCTCCTTCATTCCCTGGAACGAGTAGGGGGAGCTTCGGGGTTTGAAGGCCCCTCCCCTCAGAAACCGGGCACCTCCTTCTTTCACCGCCCTTGCTGAGGTAATCAGCTGATTCCAGTTCTCGACCGAACAGGGCCCTGCGATGACGGCAAGTTCCCGGCCGCCGATCACCTCGTCGCCCACTTCTATCCTCGAGTTCTCGGGCTTCATGTCGCGCCCCACGAGCTTGTAGGGCTTGGTAACCGGAATCGCTTCCTCGACTCCCGGCATGGTGTTGAACAGCTCCGGATCGACTTTTCCCCGGTTCCCGGTAATACCTATCGCGACGCGCTGCGCCCCCGGGATCTCATGGGGCACATAGCCGAGGCCCGACACCTTGTCCTTGACCCGGAGAATGTCCTCTCGTCCGGCATCCCGTTTCATCAGAATGAGCATGCTGTTCCTTCTGAAATGTCCGAAGCGGCTTCATCCGGCAGCTGCACGTTGCTCGCTGCCGGGCAGTTTGGTTTTCCAACCCGACCGAGATCCCCCTGCCTCCGTGAACCAGCCCACGATGTCTGAGTATTGGAGCCACGGACCGGCTTCCTTTACGGAGGCCGGCCCTCCGCGGCTGACTCGGCCGACCGCACGGCCCTCATGAAAGCCGCGATCAGGCGAGGGTCCTTCACACCAGGTGAAAGCTCAACCCCGCTGCTCACGTCGACGGCATAAGGATGGACGCCCCGGATGGCATCCGCCACGTTCTCCGCCCGCAGCCCGCCGCTCAATATCAAGGGAGCGTATCTGCCCGCTTTGGCGGCCTTGTCCCAATCAGCGCGTGTCCCCGTCCCGCCGTAGCCGTCTTCGCTGTAGCCGTCGATCATGACCGCCGCTGCCCGGAACCGGGACACCACAGAAGGATCGAATTCTCCCGAGGTGCGGAAGGCTTTGATGACCGGGAGCCGGAGCCGGTTGAGAATCTCCGGGGATTCGTTGCCATGCAGCTGCAGGCAGCGGACACCGCTGGTTTCCGCAGTTTTCAGCATCTCTTCAGCTGGCGCGTCGACAAAGACCCCGACGGGGGTGACGAAGGGAGGGAGTGTGGCGACAATCTTAGCGGCATGCTCGGGTGTTACCGCCCGCTTGCTCCCGGGGAAGAAGACGAAACCGACGGCATCGGCCCCAAGATCAACCGCAGCACGCGCATCCTCCGACCGTGTGATCCCGCAGATCTTCACCCTGACGATCATACCGGCCTCTCCACCGGGCCGGCAGTCCCGGCACTCACGCCGGCCTCACGCAGCAGTGAGGCAAGCGCCGCCCCGGGATCCGCTTCCCGCATGAAACTCTCTCCGATAAGTGCCGCGCGGATTCCGGCCCGCACCAGCCTTTGCACGTCGGCTCCACCCGCAATGCCGCTCTCGCTGACAGCAGTAACTGCAGGAGGGAGCAGCTTCACGAGCCGTTCGGTTGTCGCGAGATCCACGGAAAAGGAGCGGAGGTCCCGGTTGTTGATCCCCACACAGCGCGCCCCCGTGCCAATGGCAGCCTCGATCTCCTCCTCGTTGTGAACCTCAACCAGCACATCCAGCCCCATCTCCCCGGCCTGTGCATACAGCTCCCTGAAGATACCCTGTTCCAGTGCAGCCACAATGAGGAGCACGGCGTCAGCCCCGTAAGCACGGGCCTCATAAAGCTGGTATGCATCGACCAGGAAATCCTTCCTGAGAATGGGGAGACGGACAGCGGCCTTCGCCGCCGGAAGATAGTCGAGATGGCCCTGGAAGAAGGGCTCGTCGGTCAGCACCGAGAGCGCCGCAGCCCCACCCCTCGCGTATCCCGTTGCAAGGGAAGGAACGTTGAAATCTTCCCGGATTAAGCCCTTCGAAGGAGAGGCCTTCTTCAGTTCTGCAATCACGGCGAAATCCCGCGCGCGAAGCGCGCCCAGGAAGGGTCTGATCGCAGCTCGGTAGAGCGGCCGGTCCCTCAGGACCTCGAGGGGAGCCGCGCGTCGGCGTATCTCGACCTCTTCCCGTTTCCTCGCGAGGATCCGGTCCAGAACGTTCATCAGCCTTTCTCCCTGGCTACGGTCCGCGGTGCCCCGGTTTCACGCCTTCCGATACTTGCCACGTCCCTCCTCCCACTCTGATATTGTCCAGGACGCTCCGATGATCACCCGTTCATTGGTGATTCAGCGAAGCCCGTGACGTTCATCCCCTTGTTGTCCATTCCACAAGACGCTTCAGCGAGTCCATGGCCCGGCCGGAGTCGATCGCCTCCCGCGCCGCCGCCGCGGCGACGGCGAGGCCGCCCGACCTCCCGGCAACATAGATCCCCGCCGCGGCATTCGCAATGACGACATCCCTCCCGGGCACCTTCTCACCGCGCAGGATGGCGAGCGCGATTGCGGCGTTCTCTTCCGCGCTTCCGCCGGCAACGGATGCCCTGGTTCCGGGAGGGAGTCCGAAGGTCGCTGCGTCCACGACCCTTTCCGTCGCTGCATCTTCCCCCGATGTCTCGAATATCGTCGTCGGGGCGGCAACCGAGATCTCGTCCAACCCGTCGTCGCTATGTACCACGCATGCCTTCACCGCCGACAGCCTCTGCAGGGCGCAGGCGAGCCGTTCAGCCACATCGCGGCTGAACGTGCCGATCAACTGCCTCCGCACGCCGGCGGGGTTCGTGAGCGGCCCCAGCATGTTGAAGATTGTCCGGACCCCGAGCTCCACCCGGGGCTTTGCGGCATGCTTCATGGCGGGATGAAACATGGGGGCGAACAGGAAACCGATACCCACCTCGTTGATGCACGCTTCGACCCGGTCGGAGGGCATCTGGATATTGACGCCGAGCGCCGCGAGGACATCCGCACTGCCGCACCTGCTTGACACCGAACGGTTCCCGTGCTTGGCCACCGTTGCGCCGGCCCCGGCCGCGACGAAGGCAGCGACCGTGGAGATATTGAACGTGCCCCGTCCGTCTCCCCCGGTTCCGCACATGTCGATGGCGTCCGCGTTGTCGAGCATGACCCGCACGGCGTGAAGGCGCATGGTCCTCGCAAATCCCACCAGCTCGTCCACCGATTCCCCCTTGCTGCGGAGAGCGATCAGGAGCCCTGCGATCTGGGAGTCTGTTGCCTGTCCGGTCATGATCACATCCAGGGCCGCGGCGGCCTCATCGGCCGTCAGGTCGCTCCCTCCGAGGATTTTCTCGAGAACCTGTTTCATGAGCATGGGCGCGCCTGCAGCCAGTTGTGAACGATCCGGTCTCCGGCCTCCGTGAGGATCGATTCCGGATGGAATTGCACGCCGTACACCGGGTACTCGACGTGCCGGACCCCCATGATCACACCCTCTTCGGTCCAGGCCGTCAGCTCGAGGGCCTCGGGACATGAGGAGGGTTCGATGACGAGCGAATGATAGCGCGTGGCGGTGAAAGGGTCGGGGACACCTTCGAAGAGGTGCACCCCGTGATGACGGATCCTTGACGTCCGCCCGTGCATCAGCGATGGGGCATGCACCACTTTCCCCCCGAACGCCTCCCCGATGGCCTGGTGGCCCAGGCACACGCCGAGCACCGGAATCCGGGGTCCGAACCTCCGGATCGCGTCGATGGTCACGCCGGCATCCTCCGGCCGCCCGGGACCGGGTGAGATGAGGATCCGCTCCGGATCGAGCGCCTCGATGCCCGCACAATCGATCTCGTCATTCCTCCGCACGACGATGTCCTGCGTGAAGTGTCCGAGGAGCTGAACAAGATTGAAGGTGAACGAATCGTAATTGTCGATGACCAGAATCACGCGGCTTTCTCCATGGCTTTGTCGTTCACAGGAACGAAGGACCGGACACCGCCTGCAGGCCTCCCGCAGCCGCCGAGAGCGCCTCGCGTAGTGCGCGAGTCTTGTTGACTGTCTCTTCATACTCATTTTCCGGCACGGAGTCCGCCACGATCCCGGCGCCGGCCTGAACGCTCAGCATCCCATCGTTGGCAATGAGCGTCCGGATGGCGATGCAGGTGTCAAGCGACCCGTTGAACCCGAGATAGCCGACAGCGCCGGCATACGCACCGCGGGGGGACTGTTCCAGCTCGCTGATGATCTCCATGGCTCTCACCTTGGGAGCGCCCGAAACGGTCCCTGCGGGAAAACACGCCCTGAGAGCATCCAGCGCCGTCTGTCCCGCCCTGAGACGGCCGGTCACCTCGGATACCAGGTGCATCACGTGGGAGTACCGCTCAACACGTTTCAACACCGGCACTTGCACCGAGCCGAACTCTGCGATGCGCCCCACATCGTTCCTCCCCAGGTCCACGAGCATGATGTGCTCCGCCAGCTCCTTTTCATCGCTGACGAGCTCCGCTTCGAGCGCCAGGTCCTCCGCCTCCGAGGCCCCCCGTTTCCGCGTGCCCGCGATCGGGAGCACCCGGGCCTGGCCGTCCTCGACTTTCAGGAGCAACTCTGGAGACGAGCCCACGAGCTTTGTGTCGCCGAAGTCGAGGTAGAAAAGGTAGGGAGAGGGATTGATGACGCGAAGCGCGCGGTAGACGGCAAAAAGGTCCCCGCTGTAGCGCATCCGGAGACGGCGCGAGAGAACCACCTGGAAGATGTCCCCCTCGACGATGTGCTCCTTCGCGCAACGGACAGCCTCGCAGTAGCGCTCCCGCGTCATGCTCTCCACGGGTTCCCCCTCCAGCGTGAAACGACCGGGAATCAGTGCCGGCCGCCTCAATCGCAGCTCCAGGGCATCGAGCCGCTGTCTCCCCGCTTCATACTGTTCGCGGAGAGGCTGGTCCTTCTCCACCACCACGTTGTGGACGATCGTCATCGTCTGCAGCCTATGGTCGAATCGTACGACGGCATCAAAGAGGCCGAACATTGCTTCATCCTCCTGAGCCCCCGGCACGATTCCCGGGATCCGCTCAAGATGCCTGACGGTGTCGTACCCCAGGTAGCCGACGTACCCCCCGGTGAAACCCCGCACACCCTCCAGAGGGGCCTGAGTGTACCGGGCGGCCAGCGAGCTCATAACGTCATAGATGTTCCCCTGAACCGGATTTCTCCCCTCCGCCTCCTGGATGACGCAGCCCGCTGCCTGCGATCTGACCATCGCAATCGGGTCCGCCCCGATGAAGGAGTGGCGGCCGACTTTTTCATTCGGCTCCACGCTTTCGAACAGGAATGAGGCGCGGGTGCCCTGCCGCAGCGCGAGGTACGCCGACACGGGGGTGTGCATATCGGCCATGAGCCTTCGCGCCATCGGAATGACATTGTATGTCTCACAGAGTGAGGCAAACTGCTCGAACGTCATGAGCGAAACCCTCCTTCGGAAGAACCACGCCAAATCATTGTCGAACGACGGCTTTCCACCGATGCCTGCTGTCCCCGCGCGGCAAAGCCCCGTGTAGAGGCACCGCACATCGTGGCGACTCTCGTGCCTCGGATCACTATGCCGTTGAGTCCGCGTACCTGCAAAAGAAAACGCCCCTCCGGATGAACCAGAAGGGCGCTTGCTGAGAATCATTTCAACAGCATACCATGTGCTGGATCAGCCGGAGCGGGCGTAGGTACGCCACCACCACCAGAGACCTGCCGCAGCACTATGGATATACCCGGATTTCATGGGACCAATATACGACCACATGCCATCCAAGTCAAGGGAAAAAGATGCATCGCTTTGGCTTTCCCAGGAACCGGCGGCTTCGTCCACACCGTGCCGGCCTCCCCCGCAATCGCCACCATGACCATTCCCCAACAGACCCCGGCCCACCACGCGCTCCCCTCCCTGCAGCCTTGCCGAGTTCGGAAGGGACGCCGGGGTATATAGGCTGCCCTTCTTCATCAGGCGTTGTGTGACACAGCCTCGAGGCGAGCCTTTCTCTTCTATCAACACGGAGTGTTTACACTGGAGCAAGCCTGCGTTCATCTCAGCAGGAGGAGCTTGCGTGCCTGGACAAAGTTTCCCGCCTGCAGGCGATAGAAATACATTCCGCTGGCGAGATCCTTCGCGTTTAGCTGAACCTCATGCCATCCGGGAGCACTCCTGCCACACCCCCCCGCGCGAATTCACTGGAAAACGGCCGCCTTTTCCCCTACATTCCGCCGTTCCTTCTTCCCTACAACCTTTGCGTGCAGTGCGGGGTCAAACCTATGTCAGATGAGAAGCTTCGCATGATGCTATCGGACGGTGAACTTGTGGTCAGGGCCCAGCAGGGGGACCAGGGGGCTTTCGAGCAACTGGTCTTCAGGCACGACAAGAAGGTCCTTGCCCTGGCCTCACGGTACGTCAGCAGCTCGGATGATGCAAAGGACATCTACCAGGAAGTGTTCATCAGGGTCTATCGTGGACTCAAACGCTTCCGGTTCAAGAGCGAGTTCTCAACTTGGCTGCACAGGATCGCCGTGAACGTCTGTCTGACACACCGCTCCCGCAGCCGGTCCTCGACACACGTCTCGCTGGACGAAGGGGTCGAAGGAGAAATTGACGAGGCGCACCCCGCGCTCATGACAGACGGGGCCGGCAGACTGCCGGATGCCAGCGCCATGACCGCGGAGATAAGCGACCGGGTGGAAGATGCCCTGCGCACACTCTCGCCCAAGCAGCGGATGGTCTTCACCCTCAAACACATGCAGGGGTACCGCTTGAGAGAGATCGCGTCGATGATGAACTGCACGGAAGGCACGGTCAAACGGTACCTGTTCGACGCAACCGCACGCATGCGCAGCTATCTGAAGGATGCACTTACGTGATCAGGAGTACGGTATGAAACACACGGAATTCAGGGAGAAACTTCATTTGATGGCGGCCGGCGAGCTGGATCATGCCGAACGCAAGGCCATCGAGGACCACCTCCTCACCTGCAGCGATTGCCGCGACGAGCTGGCGCGCCTCACTAGGCTCAGTGCGCTCGTAGCTGGAAGCCGGCCGGCGTTCGAGGTGAACGAGACACTCCTCCATGAGGCCCGCATACAGCTGCGCGAAGCGCTGCGGCAGGAGCGCTTCCGGAGGCGCTTCTGGGAGACCATCGAGGAGCGCCTGAGCGGATTCATTGCCCCGCGATTCCAGGTGGCGCTGGGCGCCGCAGCCATGATGGCCGCAGGTGTTTTCATCGGCAGGATGGTCTTCATTCCATCAGTCACCGCGCCGCAGCAATCGCTCAGCGCGGAGGCACAGTCGATCCCGGGAGACACCCGCATCACGAATGTGAAGTTCCTGGACTCTGGCCAGAGCTCCGGCATGGTGGAGTTCACGTTCGATGCCGTCCGGCCGGTAAAGATGATGGGAAGCGTCAACGACCCTCAGATCCAGAAGGTGTTGACGCATGCAATGCTCAATGACGACAATCCCGGCGTGCGACTCCGTGCCGTCAACGCCATCACCGCGCCCAGGGTCGAACAGCCCGACAACGAGCTCAAGGCCGCGTTGATCCTGGCCCTCAAGACCGACCCGAATGCCGGTGTTCGCAGGGAAGCGCTCAACGCGCTCCAGCGTTACCCGCCGGACAACGCCGTCAAAAACGCTCTGCTCCACACCCTGTTGACCGACAAGAATCCCGGGCTCAGGATTGCCGCAATCAACGGATTCGATTCGCTTCGCGCCCGGGGGCAATCGGCCGACCAGTCGATTGTGAGCGCTTTGCGAAACAGAATGCTGTCTGACGACAACACATACATAAGAATGAGAGCCAAAACCGTGCTTCAGGAGGCCCGAGAACAATGAAACAGTCCAGGATGTATTCGGCAATGCTGCTATCGGTGCTGCTCTACGCCGCCGGAGGGGCAGCCATGGAACAGGAGAAGGGACTGACAAAGTCGTTTTCCGCTGGAAAAGGAGGCATGCTGGTCGTCGACATCGGCTCCGGAGACATCCGGGTCAACGGCTGGGAGAAAGACGAGGTCTCTGTCAGAATCACCGGCTGGGATGCCGAAGACCTCGATAACATCGAGATCACCCAGGAAGGGACCACTATTCGTGTGCAGGACCGGTCACGGTTTGGAAGCTCATCCGACTTGCACGTCACCGTCAACGTCCCGTCCCGGTTCAGTACAGACCTCAAGACGTCGGGGGGCAACCTGGAACTCGAAGGGCCGCTGAGCGGCAGCCTCCGCGGCGTGACTTCAGGCGGCAACATCAGCCTTGGGAACCTGGGCGGCAATCTCAAGATGACCACGTCTGGGGGGAACATCGATGCAGGGACGTTTCAGGGGGATTTCTCGGTGAACACATCCGGCGGGAACATCTCGATCGGTGTCATCTCGGGTGAAGGCCGGGTAACCACCTCCGGGGGAGACATACGCATCGAAAGCGCAGGGAAGGGACTTCAGGCGAACACATCGGGCGGGGATGTCAGGATCGGCAACGTCGGAGGCGATGCCAGAGTCTCAACTTCGGGGGGAGATCTTGAAGTCGGCAAAGTGACCGGAAACGCCACGCTCAGCACGTCGGGGGGCAACGTTATTCTGCGGGGGGCGAGCGGGCCGGTAACCGCGTCATCGGCCGGGGGGGATCTGACGCTGGACAACATCTCGGGGTCGATCAGGGGAAGCACGGCGGGCGGAAACATCGAGGCTTCGCTGTCTCCAGGAAAGAGCGGAAAGAGCAAGCTTACGACCGCCGGGGGAGATATTCACCTGCGCGTTCCCGAAGGCGCAAAAGCGACCATCCTTGCACGGATCAGGCTGGAAGGCTGGGGGTCTCACGAAGAACAATACCAGATCCGGTCCGATTTCAAGGTGGAGGACTTGCAGACGGACAAGCATGAGGTCCGCGGGGTGGTCAATCTCAACGGCGGAGGGGAGGAAATCCGTCTCGACACCGTGAACGGAAACATTGAAATCCGAAGGGGAAAGTAGCGTCTCCCCTCTCCCCTCGGGCTCTCTCAGGTCCGACGTTGTCAAGAGGCCCCTGGTCCCGTGGAGCGGGACCGGGGGCCTTTTCCTATTTCATGCTTCGGATGCGGACTTCGATATCTTTGGCATCCTTCAGGAGTCCGGCCAAAATCCCGGGATCGGTCTCTCCATAGTGATACGGATAAAGCACGTGCGGCCTGAACGCCAGGGCTGCGTCGGCAGCCATTTGCGGCGTCATGGTGTAGGGCAGGTTCATCGGAAGGAATGCTATATCGATCCCTTTCAGCGCCTTCATTTCAGGCGTGTTTTCGGTGTCACCGGCCACGTATACCCGCGTGCCTGCGAACGTCAGGACGTAACCATTCCCCTCCCCCTTCGGATGGAACGGCCTGCCGTCAGGACGTTTGTGCTCGAGATTGTATGCAGGAACGGCTTCCACGCCGATGCCGAGCTCGGTCCGGACATCTCCGTTCTTCATCACCGTCCCGCCTTTGACCTGATCGGCGCACTTCTGTGTCAGCAGGATGATCGTCTTCGCGTTTCGCACCTGGTCAAGGGCCTTCGGGTCCATATGATCGCCATGCTCATGGGTGATGAGAATGAGATCGGCCTTCGGCAGCGTCGCATAATCGGCGAGCCGGCTCCACGGGTCAACGTACACCGTCTTCCCCCCGAAGCTCATCATCAGCGATCCATGCCCTATGAACGTGATTTCAAGATTGCCCGCGGATGTCTTGATGGTGTCCTTCCTGAAGCCTTCCTGCGAGAAGGCGGGAAATGCCGCCAGGACCAGGGCCGACAGGACCGCAATAAGTGTGGGGACCATGCGTGTTCTCCTCTCGATCAAGTGGATTCTTTGTTGGGAGGGCTCTGCTGTACACAACGCCGGATGGACCTTCCTTGATCCCGGCAATGTCAACGGTGACTGAAATCGGCACGGTTGGTGGAGCGGCGGATCCGGGCGCCTAATCCGTCCGGGCGTCTCGAATCCATCCCGGCTTCAGCGCATGATCCTTCGTTCACATTATAGGCTGCCTTGCGACAGGGAGTTGACACCTCGAAGATCCCCCCTCCCCCCTCGTAAAGGTGGACGCCTAAGGGAGGATCTTCCCGCTCTTCTTGTCGATGAAAACGACGAACGCCCGCCCCGCGGGCAAAGCGGCTTCGATGGTGGTTCGGGTCGGCAGATGAGTAAAACGCACATGCCTGTCCTCACTCCTTTCGGATACAAGCGTGTACATGACCGCCCCGGGGAACACCGACGGCCTGATGAGCACCCCTGGATCCCTCTCCTCGCGTCGGCAGAGTCCCTCGATGCCTGCACGCTTCAGCGCGAACCTGTAGAGCGATTCCAATGACCCAGTGTTGTCCGCCAGCTCCAGGGGTAGAGGCATCCAGAGTACCACGCCTTTCCCCTTCCGGACCTCCTGCACTCTGCCCTGTTCCGTCCCCTTGGCTTCCCCCCTCGCCAGGCGCTGCATTTTCTCCCCCCGGTACTCCGCCTGGAGCCTGGCTCCATCGATCGTGACCTCCTCAGTCTGACTCACTGGCCGCTCTGCCGCCTCAATGCCCAGCCGGCGGAGACGATCGACTTTCCTCCCGTACTGGTCACGGTTGACCGTGCCGGTAACCAGCAGTACCGCGCCAGCCTCCACTGCCGCCATGAGGGGCTCCCAGGCGGCTTCGCTCAGCATTGCGGGCGAGGGGAGGAGGATGAGCCGGGCATTACCCAGTCCTTTCCGAAGATCGAATTCGTTCGCCGCGCGGAGCGGCGTATCACAGGCGTACTCCATCGTCCGGACACACCTTCGGGTTCCCTCGGTTGCGTTGTCGCGCACCGAGTACATCCCGGACTGGGGGATCACCATCACAACATTCTCAGGTTCCCTCTTCCCCAGAAGATCCCGGTGTTCCCGGTACAACCGTGCATAGTCCATAAAAACGTCCAGCTCCGGCTTCGCCGTCCCGTCAGCCCTGAGGAATCCGATCGACGCTTCATTGTCCGACGGAATATACAGGTTCGTGTTCCAGAGCCATTGAATGAAGCCTGCACCCGAAGCTCCGAACGAGATCGCGAGCTTCCTTTCGAGAAGATTTGCGGCCTCCTGTTCGGACCTCCAAGGATCCCCGCTCAACGTCTCGTTGAACATCACGCCGGTCTCTTCGATGAGGGCCGGCTTCCCCCCTATCCTGGACATCACACTGTCCCAGACGAGATCGTCGTTCTGCCACCAGCTGTGGTTGCACGTGAAATCCACGGATTCCCCGAAAAACCATGGAGACGGACGCTCCCAGATCCCCCCTTCGTCCTGGCCAACGGTCACAAGCTGCCGTGGATTGCCGGATTTTCTGATCACCCCTGCCAGACCGGCCGCCCAACGCGCGAATCCGGCTTGAGCGAAGAGTTTGTAGGCAACTGCCTTCTGCGGCTGCCGACCCTCGAGAATCGCAACGTCATCGAAATCCTCCAGGCTCGGAAGGCTCTCTGCATCGATGCCTTCCTCCTTCCATGCCTCCGCCAGAGGAATCGGAGCCCCGCCGGGGTTCATCTGCACCCGCTCTTCGTGCACCCATCTCCTCCATGCCTCATGTTCGTGGCGGTCGTAATTCGGCCGGGTCTTCCAGAGGTGTTCCCGCGAGCTGAACGACGGCTCATTGATCAGATCCCACGCAAGGTCGTTGACGGCTCTGTACCGCCTGGCCAGGATTTCGACAAACGATCGCTGGGCCGCAGCCGACGATGGATCGAAGTAGGGGTTTTCCCCTCCCCATTCCTCCGGCAGAAACGCAAACAATGTGAATATCACTGGGATATCATACCGACGCGCTGTGAGAAGGAAGGCATCAAGGGCGCGCAATGATGATTCCTGGATAGCCCTTCCATCCGTCGACAGCTTTTTCCAACCGGTCCATAATCCCGTCCGCACCGCGTTGACACCCGCTCCTTTCATGGCGCGAAAGTCCGCATTCCACAACCATGGATTCGGCTCCAGGAGAAACCAGCGATGGACATCCGAAGCCATGTAGGTGGTTCCGGTGATGGGATACGGTTTTCCGTCCCGTGTGATGAAATCCGCATCGACACCCATCAAAGGACCGCCTGCCATCAGCGCGGGGTCGAAGACCCAGAACCCGTTGTGGGCATGGACCTCCATCCCGCGCGGCGACGAGTCATCCGCCGTGCAGCTGGCATGGATATGAAACAACCCCGGTGAGAGAGATGCCGGCACGGAAACCAGACCGGAGATCTGCTCCGCGGCTCCCTCGAGTCGCGTCTCCACGGTCGCAAGGCTTTCCCCATGGGCGTTGCTGATCGTTATCACGCACTTTGCGGAGATCTCACTTCTTGATCTCGCTCCGGGCCTGGAGAGGGTCACCTCAATTGCCGGGCTCTCTCCCGGGCGAAGGCATGCATATTGCGCCCGCGCCTCCAGGCGACGGACTCCCGCCAGTGCACGCTCAGCCATCATACGCACGAGTCGCGCGTTGACGGTACCCCGGAAGTTCGCCAGGAGCCATCGTCCGCCGGCATAGTCCCCCGCCGTCCGGTCAACCTCAATGACGGGGGCCGCCACATCGTGGCCATTCCGCCCTTTGCCTACGATGACCGGGGTAATCACTCCTTCGCGCAACCCGGCGCTTCCCAGCTCCCCCGGATTCTCCCTCGTGCTCGCCAGACGCCAGTAGAGCTCAAAGGTCTCTGCGACGTTGCACATGTCCTCCACCCTCACGCCCGACGCTTCGGAGAACCGATACTCAGCCGCTTCCATCACAGAGAATGCCTGTGTAATCCCGAGTTTCTTGTGCAATGCAGTCGTTCTTTCCCCGGATTGCCGCCCGTTCTTCTCCCTGTTCTCTCCCGCTCCTTCTCGCGCTATCAACGGGACTGAGAACGGGACTCCCCCGAGGTTCACCCAGTGTCCTCCCGCAAGAAGAAAGCCGTGAATCGCCTCCCAAGCCTCGATGGGGAAAGCGGAACCGTACGGATTGACAAAGAGATCGTATGCGGGGAATTTGAGCACCCGCGCGATCTCCCGGGCCGAAAGGAATTCCGCCTGAAGTCCGCGGAAGGCCTCTTCATAGACCTCGTTTCCTGCGACCAGCCCGTCGACGGCCTGCATGTTCTGATCCCGGAGGACTGCGATCCGGCCCTGAATCTGTGCATCGTGTTTCACATCCCGCCCAAATGCCGGAACAGAATGCGCGGCGCCAAGGAGGACCACCCCTCCCATTGCCTGCAGGAATTCCCGCCTATCCATTTCCAGACTCATCCGGTCGGCCTTCCATCCTGGAGTGTGTCCGCAAATCGCCACATACCGGGCGGCATCTTTCAGATTCCGCTGCGGTGCGGTGCATGATAATGCCGGATTCGATGAGATTCAAGGCCGTTGCTTGCACTGAACGGAAAACTCTGGGATGGAACGAGAGCGCAAGACTCGGATGTTTCCGCAAGCGGGATCGCATTTGCACGGTCAAGTGAACGGGGGGAACTCAGCAGCCGGCCGATCGCGCCGCCGACTGGGGCTGAGGCTTCCTGCAGCCTGAGGGATTCCCGGGCATGGAGTGACAGGGACGGCGTCGGTGAAGAAGGGAATACTTCAAACGATTTGACCTGTGGATGGATGGGGGATAACTGGAATCGGTGTGGAGACGAAGAGACAACCGGTGCAGGGTCGGCAGGAAAGGCAGCACGTCAGATCCGGCGGCCTGGGGAGGGTCGGAGCGGAAGGGCAACGCGTCAGATCTGGCAACCTGCGGATGGAGCGCGGGGCATCAGGTTCGGCGTCAGACGCAAAAGCTGGTTGCCCGACCAATCGAAGAGGTTTCTTGTCGGGGCGCTGGTCCACGGATGCGGACGTACCTGCAAGGGGAAGCGCGTTCCGCGGCTGACCCAACCCTGCGGATGCGGGTGACCGGGGAAAAGGATCGGAGGCGAGGTTTCCCTCGCCTCCCTTCCCCGACTCCCGCCCCAACAACGATCGGTCCCCGCTCACCAGCAGGAGTCATGCTCCGGTGTAGCTGAACTCTCCCCCGGCGCCCGGAAGACTGCCACGTCCCTTCGTCCTTTGACAGTTGCCCTTGCCTGGCGCACACCCGACAAGATCACGGACCGCCCCGGGGGAAATTGCACCGCACGCACCATCGCGGCGGGTCATTGTGCCGACAATCAGATACTATTTCACGGCGATCATCTTCTTTGTGAACGAGACACCCGCCGCCTGCAGACGGTAGAAATAGACCCCTGAAGGCAGGTTGGATGCGTCGAATCTCACCTGGTGCAGCCCCGCTTCCTGCTCTCCTCTGGCGAGTGTCGCCACCTGCTGCCCCAGAGTGTTGAATACCGTGAGCGTCACGCTCGACCGGGAAGGAAGAGCATACTCGATCACGGTCGACGGGTTGAACGGATTCGGATAGTTCTGCTGGAGCGCGTACGACGACGGCAGGGCCGCATCCGGCTGACCGGGCACTCCGGTGAGACGCGACCCGATCACAAACCAGAAGGGGAATGTCGCATCCGTGACGTAGAGGACCGGAGAGCCGGTCCCATTGATCTTCGACGTATCGAGCACCTGGGTCTCGAGCACGTCGTGGTCCACACCGCTTTGATTCATGATGGTATGGAAGACAATTTGCCCGTCATCGGAAGAGAAGGTCGGATAGCCGAGCGTCGGAATCACCGGCGTCACCTGTCCGACATGGCCGGTGAAGAAGTCAGCGGCCAGGACATATGCGGTGTCGGTTGCGGTTTTCCAGTAGTCAAACGTGAAACGGTTGGACGCCGTCTTGGAGAACGCCGGATCTCCGACACTCACGCCTTGTGCCTGCGAAGGAAACACGCTGGTCATGTTCCCGTTGCTGAGGTCCAGCATGTTGATCGTCCAGAAGGTGAGCGTGTCTCCCTGGACAGTCCTTATCGCGTTGTAGGTGTCAAAGAGGATGTACCGCCCGCTTGGGTCGAAGGAAACCGCGTCGGCATACAGCGCGGTATTGGAGTTTGACCCGTCGTTCGTGGAGATACGGATCTTGTATCGGAGCAATTGCTTCGTCGCATAGTCGAAGACGAAGAGTGACGTGTCGACGTATTTCGTGGTCAGCACAATCTTGCTCAGGCCGGGTCCGGCCGAGACGCTCCACCAGACACTGCTTGTGTCGAGTATGGTCTCGCCCGGCTGCTGCGGATTCGCGTGGACGAGGCGAAGCCTGTAGTCGTCGCCGACAAACAGGACAAGCCCCGAGGTGTCGGAGACCGATGGATGAGTCAGCACGGGGGTCTGGCTGAGGGCAAAGTAGTCGGCACTCGACTGGATGACCGTCTTTGACATGTAGATCGAGTTCGGATCGGTCGAAGCGGTGTTCACGGCAAGGATCCAGTTGGCTCCCGTCAGGTGAGACGTCGGAGGAGGCGGCGTAGCAGGCCCCGCGGTGACGCCCACCGCGTCCCATCCTGCCGAGACGGCGCTGAGCTGCGCGCTGCCGGCCCCGTAGAGGTCCTTCGCCGCCGCTTCGGTGGCGAGCCTCGCATCGACGAACTTCGCCGACTGTGTCAGGTAGCTGGTCTGGGCCTTGTACCAGATGTGGCCCGCAGGGAGTCTCCCGATGGCCGTCGCCACGAGGTAGAAGGCATGGTTCGGGATGCCGCTATTGACGTGCACACCCCCGTGATCCGACGTTGTGTTCACGAACTCGCTCATCGTCGCCGGCTGCCAGGCGGGACTTCCCGGGCTGCCCGAGTTGTGGGGATTGCTCATGTCGCGGAGAGAGCCGCTGGGCCAGTCCACCAGATCCTTGATGACCTGCTCCCCGACCGTCCAGTTCGCGGAATCGAGTATCGTCGCAAAGACGTCCGACATGGACTCGTTCAGCGCCCCGGATTGGTCCTGATAGATCAGGCTGGAGGTATGCTGTGTCACGCCGTGGGTCATCTCGTGAGCCCCGACGTCCAGACCTCCCGCAAGGGGCTTGAACGCGGTGTTGCCGTCCCCGTAACACATCGCCTTGGTGTTCCAGTAGGCGTTATCCATGGGCACACTATCCTGAGTCACATGGGCAATCGAGTAGATCGTCATGCCCGAATCGTCTATCGAGTTCCTACCGAAAACACCCTTGTAGAACGCAAATGTCCTCAGTGCATTGTAATGTGCCGATACGGGGGTGGGATCAAGCCAATGGTTGTCCGTCGACGACACGTAGTATACCGGGTTATTGGCGCCTACGTCTTTCCCCTGTATGTCCAGTTCCACCACCGCGCCGACGGGATTCTGTGGAATTTGCGAAGTCTGTGCATTAAACATCGGCAGTGAGGCGTCCACGAGCCAGTATGTCGTGCCCGTGAGGTATGTCCCGAAGGTGCGCTGGGCCCCATTCAGGTCCGGGGCGGACGCGGTCGACGGGCCGTCTTCCATGACGTTATTGTACGAGTGCAGGACCGTACCGTTCTGAGCGTCGATGAAATAGTACCAGTCGGATGTGACCCTCGAGCGGACCTCCACGAACCAGGCCAGATGCGGGACGTTTTGCTTGTCATGCCATATCACCTGTTTCGCCGTAGGGCCGTCATAATCCATGATCTTCGCAAGTCCCGCGGGAAGATCGCGGGGTTCGCCCCGGACCGTCAGGTCGTTCCACGCCGAGCCGATGGCCGACTGGCTGCTTATCCTGGCGACGGCTCCCTGAAGATCCGGCGTTGGGTAATAGCTGCCGTTGAAGAAAAAGACACTTCCCTGCGGGTTTACGTGAACATAGACATCAGATCCCCAGACTTCCATGCCGTCATACATCTGCTGATAACGAACATGGGTCACTCCAGCGCCGTCCTGATTTCTGTTCATGACGGCGAATTCTGAAGCGGGGTCATTGATCCTGAGGAGTGACCTGTTGGATTCGAGGAAGGAGGCGGCGCTGGTCGCCGGGTCGGGCCTTGCCTGAGACGTATTCAGGCCGCCCCGCCCCTGCGGGTCGAGCTCGATCATTCTCGGGACTCCGGTCGCCTCGTTCCAGGAGATCCCTTTGAGCGCCGACATGGCCCTCGACGGCGAAGGNNGCAACGAGGCTCTGCAGATTGCGGGCCGCGTTGGCAACGAAGCTGGCGGTTCCCCCGGCGGGCGGAGGAAGCGACTTCTGAGCCTTGGATCCGGCCCTGGGCGCACCCGCCTGAGCAGCCGTCCACCCGCACAGGATCAAGACCATCGCCGCAGCCAAAATCGTTAGCTTGCGCATTCCCGTTTCCTCCGTTCATTAGTTAGTTATTGATGAGTTGAGGTCATCGCTGATTCGTTGTTCGAGGTAGTGTAGATATGTCTGGAGAAACAAATCGAATGGTCGTGATACCGCGAGATGAAAACAAAAAAACCGCGTGATTCCGACGAATACCGATTCACGCAGGCTGTGCAATTATGAGCCCCCCGGGAAAAGGACTGGAACAAGGCCTCCCCCCGGCGGCCAATCCCTGAATCCCGCTGAAATGCATGTCCTTTCCCCTCCCCGGTTTCATGGATGCATATCAGCGGAATTACACCATTACAGACAAAAAACCAACTCAAGTCGGGAGAAGTTCCGTCCCGTTCCGAGTTGGTTTTGAATGTCCACCGATGAAAAGCCCAAAACGCCCTAAAAAAAGGGCTTTGATGCCTGACGGCGACCAGCCTGCCGGCGATATTTTAGAGGCTATTCGCCAAGGATCACGCCGTCCCCCATTTCATTGACCAGGCCGATGCTCCCATGGGCTGGATGTGCCCCCTCAGTCCGGTTCTCATCAAAGCGCACTTCCAGCCGGCGGAGAAACCACTTCAGGGAAAGGAGCGAAGAGGCGACTATCAACGACCTCCTGTTGTAACGCGCATGCAGTACTGACGACAGGCACTTACTCTCCGGCGAGTAAATGCATTCTCTGAACCCGACGAAGGCGAGCCCTTCACGTTCCGGAGATGGATGTGAGGAGGCACCCCTGGGGGTATCCTGCGCAAGCGTTCAGGGAGCCTGGACGATCGTCATCTCAAAGGGCTGCAGCGTAAGAGAAACGTCTGTAAGAACCGGGCCATGGAAACGCGCGAACGTCGAGTCTTTCTTGACCTCCAGCAGCCTATCGTGCGCCAGCTCGCGCCAGCCGGTGGTCGGGACTTTCGAATCGAACCTCAGCGATACGGGAGCGGCGTCATTGCTCATGTTGTAGAGAACGTACTGGCCGGGTCCGAACAGGTACATGCTGACGCCCCCGGGGCCCATCAAGGACACGCCAAGCTGTTTGGCAAAGGGGAATCGGATGAAGTTGAGCACCTGCGCCGGGAGACGGAGGAGGTCATAGGCGTTCTCAGGCATGTTCAGGATATAGATGGTCCCTTTGAGGTACTGGACCCGCAGCAATACGCCGAAATCGTAGTCTTCACGCACAACAGCCACGTCGCGCGCATACGGCCATGTTGTCGTCGAAATGCGAGGGAAAACGAACGGCCTGTCGGCCTTTGTCAGCTCATCGCGCCAGCCCATGCGTGTCCTGAACTGGTTCGAAGACACGCTGCCTCCGGCATCGACGAGGTTCAGCGTGTTCTTGAACTCGCTCCCCTGGAGTTGGAGGAAGAGTTCCCAGGTCATGAACACATCATGCCCGTCCCGCAGGCGTGTGATCATCTTCTCTGCCAGGCCGGGGTCTTTCAGCGAATGCTTCGTGAAGATTGCGGATTGCCCGGCAGCGGGGAATTCCCCCACCGGCGTGAGCGGAATTCCCGCCATGCCGAGATAGCCGAAGATGTTGTATTCGCCCTCCGAACCGTAGGGGAGGTAGATGGGAATGCCGCGAGCCTCGCCTTTCAGCATCCCGGCAAGACGGTCAAATTCCGGGAGCATGTCGCGGAAGTGAGGATAGACATCGCTGAACGGACCCGTGTGGTGAAGGTTCCCCCCCGACCAGAGTATGATCTCGGGGGTCTCCGCGAGCACGGCTTGCCAGACCTGAGCGACGTAATCGTTGTCCTCGCCCTTCATCTGGTAGTTGTCCAGCCAGGAGCCGACCCACTTTCCCGGATCGACGCCGGACCACCACTTCTGGAATATGTAGCCGCTGTACATGGGGATGTGCTGGTCGTGCCAGGCACGGGTGCGGGTCTCGATGCCGACGGCCATCGCGTCGAACTGATGTGTTTCATTCAGAACATCATACCCGTTCTCCCTGTGGCCTTCATACCAGTTGGGATACTTGATGATCACCCTGGTCCCCGGCCTCGTCTGTTTCGCCGGATCGATGATGTACTTTTTTGATTTCTCCAGCAGGAGCTTCGTGCGGTAGTCCGCCCAGCTTAGCCGCCCCCGCTCGGCAACGCATTTTTCGCATGTACATGTCGTAAAGAGCCAGTCGTCGAGGATGATCTCGTCGAACACCTGGGCCACCGCCCTTGAACGCGCTTCAAGGATGGCAAGGTGCTCGGGATTATTGTAGCACATCGGGCCGCCGGGGATCACCGGAACCATGGCACCAGAAACCTTGAGCCCCAGGGCGCGCATCCTGTCGGCGACACTCTTCATCTTGGCCGACATTCCGGGTTCCGCCGCTCCGCTGTCGCTCGACCATTCCAGGTATACTTTTACCGCCTTCACGGGGGCGAAGTATTCCATGGTCTCGCGAAACGCGGCGGTGTCCACGAGCAGCTTTTCAATCTCGTGGTGCGTGAAATAAATGGCGTACTTCAGGTGAGACCATCCGCCGTTCGGCCCGGAAACACCCGCTCCGACCCTCGCCGCCGTCTGCGGCCCTTTGTCCTGCCCGAGGGCAGCGAATCCCAAGCACAACAGCATGAGGAGGAGGAAAAGCCCGGCACTTCTCCGCGCCCTGCTTCCGCGCGTCCGAGCAGGCAATCGGCTCTCCCTCGTTGCCCGGCAAGCCTCAAATTGTTTACGTCCGTCAGCCTCGACGTGAAAGTCCATTCTGGTACCCTCCTGGTGCTTTATCCTGTTGAATCGTCCGGCGGCCGAAGGCTGCCAGGGTGATGAAACGAAGAAAGGATTCATGTGAGAGCATGGGCATGAGGCCTGGCGTCAACACACCTCGTGCCCGGCCTCCTCCGGGAGCAGGCTGATGGCCTCTGACCCGGAAGCTGGAGGACAACATACAGCGATAAAGGCGGATAATCAAACTTCGGCGAGGCGTTTTGAGGCGTAGCATTCTGAAATGAAGTTGGAGGGGGCCGAGGCAGGCAACTCCCCCGCTCAGGCTAGGGGCGGCAGAGGCGACAGTGCTGCAGTCCTGTGGGATTGGTCTTGCTGACCCCCTCCCTCAATAATCAGCGGCCGCCAATGAGGGGGCTCACTCGGGAAATCCCGTGCGCGAGATTCGCCCGGCGAATCCCCCCGGTTCTCTTCATCAGCCTCCATTATTCGAGGGGAATCCTGTCCTTGTTCCTGGAGAGCCACGCATCGAAAGTCTGCAGCTCGGGATTGAGGTTCCTGGAAGTGACCAGGCTGCGCACGCCGGAGTAGTCCAGCTCGAAATCCCGCTTGAACTGATACATGTTGCCGGCTTCGTCGGCTCCGGGGAACCCGAAGTTGCGGAAGACTTCCGGAGGCACTTCGTTGTAACGCACTTCCTTCCCGAGCGCCCGGGAGAGCGACGCCGCCATCTGGGATCCTGAAAGGTGTTCACCCGCGACCCCGACGGTCTTCCCGATGAATTCGTTTCCCCTCTTGAAGATCCCGTAGGCGCACTTGCCGATGTCTTCAGAAGCAATGCCGGGCATCTTCTTGTTTCCCAGCGGGAACGTGACGGCGAGCTTTCCGTCGGGCCCCTTCTTGGGGCCGGACCCCCAGAAGATCAGGTTTTCAAAGTACCACGAGGTGAGGAGAAAAGTCGTCGGAACGCCAAGGTCCGTGAAAAAGTGGTTGGCCTCGGCCTTCCCGTCGAAATGGGGAACCTTGTACTTCCCCAAGAGTGTCGGCATGCGGTTGTCGCTCAGCGGCACGAACCTGCGGGTGTCCTCAAACGTGGACCAGATCGCGTGTTTGATCCCGGTCTCCTTGGCCGCCCGGGCCATGTTCGACGCCTCGGCGATTTCCTTTTCCGGCTTGAGGTGGTCCCAGAAGAATGTAACACAGAACGCTCCGTAGGCCCCTGCAAAGGCCCTCTTCAGACTCTCCACATCGTCGACGTTCGCTTCGACAACCTCGGCTCCAAGCGCGGAAAGTGCTTTTGCCTTCTCCGAGTTCACGTTCCGCGTGATGGCCCTCGCCGCGTAGCCCCCCTGTGTATCGTTCAGGATGGCCCGGACAACTCCTCCGCCCTGTGCGCCCGTCGCGCCGACGACCGCGATGATCTTCTTGTCAGCCATAGTGTCCTCGATCAGTCCATGCGTTGTTGATCCCGTTCTTCACCCCACCTAAGTAAACGCCCTCAGCGGCCAGGGCGTTCCTCCCCGGGGAGTCAGCCCGCATTCATTCACATATCGAGACTCATCAAGGTATTCTCCCCTTCCGGCCATATCAGGATAATGCCTCCCGTGGCCAGCGTGAAATTGCGCAGGAATGACCTCCGGCTGCTTGTTGTGCCATCGTCCATGGGTTGCTCCGTCCTGTGGATCAAAACCAGATTTCCCCTCGATGATCTAAACAGCTTCCGGTGCAGTTTGATCCCTTCTCAAGGGGAAACCTTATCACCACCCGGCCGGACCGCTCACCAGGCGCGGGGCGGGAGAGAGAAAGGATCGTCAGTCAGACACAGTTCATCAGCCAAAGAGCGCTAGAATCCCGATGCAACCCGGATTTCGCCTGGTCCTGCCCAGGCCCTCCCGGTCAAGGTATCCCGCCATTGGGTTTTCAGCTCGTGCCTGACCATGCCTACACCCGGCGCGAAATAGTCGTTCGTGACTATGGCCCAGATCCTGCCGTGATCCGCCGAAACGGCCACGGTATCCCTGTAGAGATAACACCTGAAAATCCCTGCAGGACATGAAACCGCCGTGTCGACCGATCGCACGATGTAAGGCGGGGAGGTGTCGCCGAGTGCAGCAGGGAATCTGAAGAGAAGCGTGGCAGTCCCCCTCGACCCGAGCATGTAGACCCCGTCTTGCCGGTTCGTCGCGTAGAAGGCATCACCGAACCGGTGACCGGCCGAATCATCGGTAAGTGCATACCACTTCTCACCAGCCACCACGGTATCGCCGGTCACCGTGGTGCCGTCTTCATGCGAGGAGACCTCCCTTCCCAATGAATCAAACGAAGTACTGACATAGGACCACTTCTTGCCGACGGCAAAAGGAATCAGCCCGCGGGAGGAAGTCTCCGTCACAGGTTTGCTTCCCTCCTGCCTGCAGGAGACAAGCCCGATCAACCCAATGAGGCAAATCAAGCTGCCTGGCTTCATGCCCTCGCCTCCCATGAGCCCGTATCACGGAAGCTCCACTGCATGTGGGATCGCGCGCTCATCAATAGGCTACCCTCCTTATCCATCCCTTTATGATCGATCACGCTCCGGGCGGTCCACAGCCCCGTAGCCGGGAGATCTTCGTTTCGCACGCGCTCTGTGGCAGGTCGGTCATCGTTGCGCTACTGCTGGTCTTCATCCCGTACTGCTCATTTCGATCAGGCTGCCTGTGGGGCCTTGCGCTGTGGGGTCCGGGTGTTGTCCCTGAAAAAGAGTCCGAAAACTATCATGATGATCCCTGCCAGGACCGCGGGCACTGCCCAGAACAGTTGCCATTGCGAGGCGCCCCCGGAACCGGTGGAAGTGACGATCCCGTTGTGGAGCCAGCCCGCGATCTGTGCGCCGATCAGCATCCCGCCTCCGTACGTCATGAGCACAAGGAACCCCTGCGCCTGCCCCCGGATCTCCCTGGTGGAAACCTTGTCCACGTAGATCTGCCCCGCCACGAAGAAAAAGTCGTAGCAGATGCCGTGCAGGATGATCCCCGCCATGATCATCCAGATGATGTGCCCGGGGGCAGCCAGCGCGAAGAGCGCGTACCTGAGCACCCAGGCCAGCATGCCGGTGAGGAGCATCCACTTGATGCCGAGGAACCTGAAGAAGAGCGGCATCAGGACGATGAAGAGCGCCTCCGACATCTGGCCGAATGACATTTTGAAGGCGGGGTTCACGATCCCGTGGAAGTTGACGTAGACCGGCGCGTAGGCATAGTATGCCGAAAGCGGGATGCAGATCAGGAATGACGCCGCAATGAACACCAGGAACGAAGGGCTCCTCAACTGTGCAAGAGCGTCGAGACCCACCACCTGGCGGAAGGTCGCCTTCTCCTTCGCCGACGGAGGCGTGTGCGGGAGCGTGAACGCGTAGACGCCCATGGCCACCCCTGCGACGCCGGCGATGCGAAGCGGAAGCCCCGTTTCATCGGCGCCAAGCACGGCGCTCACCAGCACTCCGGCAACGATCCATCCGATCGTCCCGAAGACGCGGATGACGGGGAAGTACTTCTCCTGTTCGGTGATGTGATGGAAGGCGAGAGCGTTGACGAGTCCCACCGTCGGCATGTAGCACAGCATGTGCACCAGGAGAAGAACGATGAACCATCCGGCTGCACCGGATTCAGCCGCAAGCGGAGCAAGGAACATTGCAATCCCGCCCGTCAGATGCAGGATCCCAAGCACCTTTTCGGTGGAGAAGAACCTGTCCGCCACCATCCCCAGGAAGAACGGGGAGATGATCGCCCCCACGGGCCCGACAGCGTAGGCAAGATAGACCAGGTCGGACATGCCGATCCGTGTCATGTAGTTCCCCACGGTCACATACCATGCACCCCACACGAAGAACTCAAGGAACATCATTCCGCTGAGCTGGAGGTAGATCGATCTTTTCATGGGTCTAGACCTCCCTCCCTTCCAGTTTCGACAGCTTTCTCACCCAGTCCATCAGCTCCCCGAACTGTTCGGGGGTGAGCGATTGTGCACCGTCGGAAAATGCCGTTTCGGGATCGGGATGCACTTCAATGATCAAACCATCGGCTCCGACGGCGACCGCCGCCTTGGCCAGGGGAGTGACAAGGCTCCTGATGCCGGTTCCATGGCTCGGATCCACGATGATCGGAAGATGGCTCAACTCATGCACCGCGGGGACAGCGGAAAGATCCGTTGTGTTCCGGGTGTAGTCCTCAAACGTCCGGATTCCCCTTTCGCAGAGGATCACCTCATAGTTTCCCTGCGACATGATGTATTCCGCTGAAAGCAAAAGGTCCTTGATCGTGTTCGCCATTCCCCGCTTCAGCAGGACAGGCTTGCGCACCTTCCCTACTTCCTTCAGGAGTGCGAAGTTCTGCATGTTGCGCGCGCCGATCTGCAGGATGTCTGCGTATTCCGTCACCAGGGCGACGTCCGCCGGAGTGATGACCTCCGTGATCACGAACAGGCCTGTCGCCTCCCTCGCCTCTGCCAGCAGCTTCAATCCCTCCACTTCGAGACCCTGGAAGCTGTATGGCGAACTCCGGGGCTTGAATGCACCCCCGCGGAGAACCTTCGCCCCCGCCCGCTTCACCTGTTCCGCCACCATGAGGATCTGCTCCCTGCTCTCCACCGAACAGGGCCCGGCCATCACCAGGAAGTGGTCGTTGCCGATCGTGGCGGAAGGCCCTTTTCCCTCGTGTCCGAGCCGGATGACGGTGCGCTCCCTCTTCCAATCCGAGCTGGCCAGCTTGTACGGCTTCAGAATGGGAAGGACGCTCTCCACCCCGTTGGAGACTTCCAGCGACTGGAGGCGGTGTTTCCCCCTCTCGTCCCCCACGCAGGCAATGACCGTCCGTTGCTCTCCGTAGATCGGGTGATCCTGGTATCCCAGCGCCCGCACCTGCTCGATGACATGCTCGATTTGTTCCCCTGTTGCCCCGGGCTTCATCACGATGATCATAGTCCCCTCCGAATCCCGTCCGCAAAGTGAAACGGGACGGTCTGTGTCGGCTTGGTGGCGAAACAGGCAGGACCCCTTACCGGCAGAAGTCTCCCTGCTTCCGTATGATGGAGGCCCGGTCTGAGGGGGCGTTTTGGCAACTCGACAAAGTGACGGGATTCAATGTGGAAGCTGCCTCCCTCGGGCGCGGGACCGCCGAGTATCACGGGAGACGGCCTCCTGAAAAGCCCCGGGGGGTCGCGGTGCTTCCGGGTGAAGTTGCCGGAAAAATCCATTATCATCACCTGAAATTCTTGGGACTCTGGAGGGTTAAGCGGAAAGGAAAATATAGATTGTGCGCGGGGGATAATCAAGACCCTGTCACCCGGCAAAGCGGTCCAGGCGCCTTTATTGAATCTTATTCCGGATTTTCCAAGATTCCGAAGGTCCGCGCAGCGGGCGGATCGCTGTTCCGCTGACAGTAATAATCCGTTCGAGGTACACCCGGAAATGCCCCGCCGACAGGAGGCTCACCACGCAATCGCCATGATCACGACCGTTACGCTCAATCCGATGGTGGACAAAACCGTCACCGTGGACGCCCTGCGGCCCGGAGTTATACGGGCTTCCCGCATGGAACTCGCGGTCGGCGGGAAAGGGGTCAACGTGGCCCGTCAGTTGTCGAGGCTCGGCGTCGCAGTCACTGCCACGGGTCTCTGGGGAGGCGAAACCGGGACACTGCTCGAAAGGCTCATGAGCGAGGAGGGAATCCGCCACGAGTTTTTCCCTATTGCCGCGCTCACGCGGGAGGGAGTGACATACAGGACCGCCGATGGCGGCACAACGGCCGTATTCGAGCCGTCTCACCGGGTGACCTCCTCTGAAGCTGCCGCCTTCCTCGCCTGGATCATACCCCGCCTGGGGTCCATGGAGTGGCTTGTGTGCAGCGGGAGCTCCCCGTCGGCTGAGTGTGATGGGATCTATCGGGAGCTGATCGGCGCGGCGGGCCGGGCAGGCGTCCGAACTGTCCTGGACAGCTACGGGATCGCGTTCCGGAACGGACTGCTTTCCAGGCCCACCCTCCTCAAACCCAACAGGCAGGAATATGAGGAGACATTCGGAACAGCCCTGCGCGCAGAGGCTGATTTCCATGATGCGATCCGCAGTCTTCTCCGCACAGCCTCGATGGTGGTGATGACCGACGGGGCCTCTCCATGCTATGCAGGTTCCGCGGCCGGTGTCTGGAAATACACCCCCCCTCACCCGCCATCAATCAATCCCACAGGCTCGGGGGACTGCATGGTTGCGGGAATTCTCTACGGCCTGACACAGGCATGGCCGTTTGAAGAATCCGTGCGGTTCGGCGTGGCCGCGGGCTCCGCAAATGCCGGAACCTGGGAGGTTGCGGCCTGTTCGCTTGAGGAGATCCGGGGGCATCTCGCTCACGTCGGAATGCACCGCCTTGAGTGATGTGGCGGAGTTGGATGACGGCCGAGGTTGCGCTATCGTGAGGTGAAGATGTTCGTGATGATGAAGTCGGAGGGAATCCCGAACTTGCGTGCATTCGGCTGTTGATCCCCCGACGGATTGAGTCCGTACATCGCCTCAATCGTGCGCAGGATGTTGACGTGGGTTACCCCTCTCCCCTCACGGTACGCCCCATGGTTGATGTGCGCGCCTGCTAGAATCGTCGGGATCCTGTTCTTCACATCCTTCAGGGCGCTCGCAGGATTCGTCAGCCCGAGGTATCCGCTCCTGTCGCCGTTCTCGTCAAACGTCACGATCAGGAGGCTGTTGTGAGTCCTGGCCCACCGATAGTAGGCATCGACATTTCTCCGGAGCCACTCATCGCCGTTCTTCACGCTTTCGCCGACCCGGAGGGCAGGATCGTGCATATCGTCCACAAGATTGGGGATCACGAAACAGACCGTAGGGAGGCTGTCGAAATCGGAGGGGAACTGCGCGAACTGCAGATTGACAGACGAGTCGCCCTCCTGTGGAAGGTTGGCGAAACTGATCCAAGGGACGTGCTTGCGTGCATAGTGACCGGACCGGGATATCGTGCTTCCCGGAGACGGCAGGTCTTCCGAATACCCCTTGAACGTGAGCCCTTTCTTTAAGAGCTGTTCACCAAGGTTGCCCGTCCTGAACGGATATCCCCCGTTATTGCTCTCGCTCGGAGTAGAATCATTGAATCCCACCGATTGATTGCTCCCGCTGAACATCCAGAAGTAATTCCCCTCGCTGTTGTGCTCCTCCGCATACATGCGAAGGAGATTCGCCCCCTGCGCCCTCAGCACCCGGTTGATATAGGGAGCGTTCCCGCTGCCGATAACCTCGTCGTAGTACTTGTTCTCTTCTACAACGATAACGATATGGTCGTACGCCGGCAGATTGCCGGGCCAGGACCGGAGCGCCTGGCCTTTCGAGCAATCCCAGACGGCGAGAACGATGGCAGCCGTGAACAAGATCCGTTTCATCCGCATATCTCCAGACCCGAAGAACATGCTCCTCTCCACTGCGCGCAGGGACTTCCTTTGATGATTCCAACGACAATCCAGCTCCGGGCGTTCCGACCGGCACCTGCGAGGCCTCCGTCGGCCCCCTCAAATGGAAAACCAGTAGTTGAACTTGACCAGGAAGATGTTCTGCGGGGGAACCTCCCCGAGCCCGGTCATGGCTTGACCCACCGACGAGATGCCGGGTTGCACGTACTGCGTCCGCTCGTGCGACCAGACAAGATAGACCTGTGATCCCGGACGGTATTCCCACCTGAAGACCAGGATGGACCGGAACTGGCCGAAATCGAAGTCCGGGTTCCCGAACGAGTAGCCAGGTGACGATCCAGGGACTTCCGGAACTTCGTAGCTGTCGCTCAGCAGGACGGGACCAAGGGGTTGGAATCGGCCGCCGTAGTCGGCTGCCGTCGGATTCGTGATCGCCTTGAAGAGGGAGTACCTTCCGACCGAAGCAAACGGACTGCCATAATACTGAATGGAAAACTCCGGCGTGAGATTGTAGTCGATCCTGAAGGTGACACCAAGGGTCTGCTGGTCGATTCTCGCAAGGATATATCTCGTTTCATTGCCGGCCGTTTTGGCATCGACATATTGCAAGTTGTCGATGTTGGAGGAGTAGCTGAAGCCGGCGGAGAACTTCAGCGTGGTGAGAGGCATCGCGGAAAGCCCGGGCTGTATCGAAAAACCCCGGTAGCTGCGATTCCCAGAGGCCGAAAAGTTCGTGCTGCAATCAGCGTACACTCGTTCGGAAGGATCGGTCCTCGCATAGGAGTTCAGGGACCACACTGCCGGCACCCTCATCGCTGGTCCTCCCCGCAGGATGCGCGGGTCCAGGGCCTCAGAGGTATAGGTGAGGGATGAAGACACCGCCCAGTTGTTGAGGAATTCAAAGTAGAGGTTCAGGCTCCCTCCCGACGAGAGGTGCCGCATGCCGAAATCCCAGGTGTTGATCTGGCTCAGGCCTATCGAATATGTCCTGAATATGTAAACGGGCTGATTCACAAAATAGGAAACGGAGTTCCCAATCTTCAGGATGTCGGTTGTTTGCATGTACCCGAGGTCGTTGAAATCGAGCCCCGGGGAGCGCCAGTTGAGCTCGCTCGAGTAGCGCCAGAGACCCTTGCTCCCCTTTCCCACCCGGACTCTCCCGCCATAGCCCGAAAGCTGCGTGCGCGTGCTGTCGAAGCCCACGTAGCTCACGTCCGGGCGTCCGTAGTACCTGGCCGGCGAATTCTGGAGGACCCCGAGCGCTTCGGTATTCCCCTTGATCAGGCTGCCCGCCACCTTGGCATCAACGAAGAACTCCTTGTCGCTCCACTGGTGAAGCAGATCGAGGCCCCCGGTGTAGGCTTCGCGGTTCAGGAAGTCGAGGCGGGAGTCACGGATGAACCTGTTGGTCGCGGTGAGGATTCCGCCGACGACGGTGTTCCCCTCCGCGTAGTCCTGCTGAACGCGGCCCAGGAAGAAGCTCGTCAGAGGCTCCACCGTCACTTCCCTCCTCGATCCCCCGCCTTCCACTTGTGCCTGCTCTCTGTCGGTGAGAGCCTGAAGGACACCAATGGAGAGCCCGCCGGAGGTCTTCCCGCTGATCTTGAGGGCGCCCAGGATCGTGGTGTTGTCCGGAGAGCTCATGTATTCGCCGCTCTTGAGCTCCGGGGAGTACGACGGCGCATGCCCAATGCGCCGGCTGTAGAAGATGCTTGTGTTGTCAAAATCGAAGCTGAAGATGTTCTTCCCTTCCAGGAAGAATGGGCGCTTTTCCTCATAGAAGGTCTCGAAGGCGGTCAGGTTCATCACCGAAGGATCAGATTCGACCTGGCCGAAATCCGGGTTCAGCGTAAGGTCCGCGGTGAAGTTGCTCGACAATCCCAGCTTCGCGTCGACACCGGCGTTCCCGAGCCAGGTCCTCCCCTTGTCTGCGAACGGGTTGCCATCTTCCTTCCTGAACGTCTTGAGCTTCCCCACCGAGTAGGGCATGATCTCGATTCGTCTCGATGCGGGCAGATCCCGGATCCCGCGGAGTTCGCCGAAGAGGTAAAGGATCCCCGGCCCTTCTGAAGATTGCGGCTCCCAGTCGCTCTCCTCCTGAAGCCTGTCAATCCAGCGCCAGCAATGCATGCCCCAGACCTGTTCGATCTCGCTGCTGTACCGGAGCTGGCTCAGAGGGATCTCAAACTCCGCCGTCCAGGCGGAGTCTTCGAGTCCGGTCTTCACGTACCAGACGGCGTTCCAGTTGAAATCCGGATTGGAGGGATTCGTGAGGACGAGATCGGTCTTCTGCCCTGCGGCTGTAACGTCGAATTCAAAACCGGTGCGATGGTCGTGGTAGCTGTCGAAGCTTACGCCCACGACATCCCCCGCAAACTCGTCGCGTCGCCCGGCCTTCATGCTGATCTTTCCGGGCTCCCTGTCGATTGCGCGGAAGGCGACATAGATATTCCTGTCATCATAGAGGATCTTGACCTGCGTCGGTTGGGACGGCCTTGCACCTTCGCGGGGTACCCACTGGGTGAAATCTCCCGCCCACTCCCCGCTCTTCCAGCAGGCATCATCCAGGACGCCGTCGATGTTGGGTTTCTCGGTGTCCAGACGGACGGTGGTGTAGATTCTTCGGGGTCGAGGTGGAATGACGGTTGACGAGTCTCTGGAATCCCCCTGCGGACAAGGGTACGCTAAAGATGGAGCGATGAGCATGATGCACATCGCCAGAGCCTTTCCGGCAGCAGCCGGGAAAACGCTGGAGCTCATGAATGGTGTGAGGCCTGAGAATGAATGGGATTTGGGAAGAACGGCAGGCGAAGGGTTCGCACTCCCCCGCGAAGGGTTGTCCCCTGGGCGCCATTTCCTGCAGAACCATCTGCAGAAAGGCCGGGAAGGGGATACGGAGAACCGTTTCCCGCGTGAATTCAAGGATATGGACGGGACCCCGAAAGGAGAACCCGGTCCGTGCATCGGAAGGCGGAAAACATTCACTTTGCAGAAGCGGAATCTGCCAGCGTCAATATCGGGCATTTTCAGCTGGAAAGAAAGCCCCTGGTACCGTGTCAGCGGGTCATTTCACCATGAGGGTGTCGCTGAGGAACTCCATCGAGTTCTTCCCGACCATGATCTGAAACGCGCCCGGGGGGACCCGGCGCCTCATGTCCAGACCCAGGGCCGCGAGCTTGTCGGGTGTGAGGGTGAAGGTCACGGTCTTCGTCTCCCCGGGATCGAGCGTGACTCGCGAGAAGTCCTTCAACTCCTTGACAGGTCTCGTCGGCAGACTGACGACGTCGTGGATGTAAAGCTGGACGATTTCATCGCCCTTCACACTTCCCCTGTTGCTGACCTGGACCGTGACCTGCGCGGCGCCGGTCTCCGGAATGCTTTTCGGAGATACGGCGAGGTTTGCGTAGCTGAACGTGGTGTAGCTCAGGCCGAA
>PMBF01000001.1 GCA_003152875.1 Ignavibacteriota bacterium
GCAAAGTCGAGCCGCCCGTCGTTATCATAGTCTCCCCATGCCACTGAGGAGGCGTATACCTGTGGCAAGCCAGCCGGGACCACGGTGAACTGGGCATGCAGAGATGAGGCGGAGATGATCAGCAGAAGCGTCTGGAACAGGACCCACCCCGCGGCGTGAGGCATCCTGTCGCTGAGAATCATTGAAAGGAAGCGATTCAAGAGAAAGGGCTCCTTCCGGAAGACCGGTGACAATCCATCAGCAGCGAGCCGGGTCAGTCAAGGGACGATTCGACTCTCTGTTGCTAAAAATGCCCTTCCTGATCAAAAAAGGGGCCACGTCAGGGACTCATCAACACAGAGACGCAAGATAATAAGATACATCAGAAAGCACGAGATGTCAAATTCGGGATCGGGCAGGGGGAGAGGTCCGTTAAGAGTGGCCTTGGCCCCCGCAGCATGCGCAAAGACTGCAAACAACAAACCCGCGACAAGTCGAGCGAGATTCTTCATCTCGACGCGACATGGACAAGCTAAGGTCCGAGAGATGATGAGCCTATCGTTGGGCGCGGATGAAGACATCAAGGCCGATACCGAAGAGCGCGACAACGGTTCGCCAGTGACGCTGCAGAAATGGCTCGGGGGAGTAAGGGATGTCCATATGCAGAGTATGAATTGCACTGGTTAAACAAAGATATGGAAAAAAAAGGGTGAATGCGAGTTGGTGGGGGTCTTGGGAAATCAGTGCAAAGACATCGCTACCAAATGGCATAGGAGTTGCAATTACCGATCTGTCTTCCGAAGTTCAATAGGGGGAATTGGAGGGGTCAGCAATTGCCCACCCGGTAAACTCCCAAGACCGTCACCGATATGCCGCACGGAGGGGAGAATCGGAGGTGGTAGACTGCGGCTTTGCCCTTTTTCGGGAGCCTCCGTTGTCTTTCCTTGCCTAAGACAATACATGCGGATCTCCATGAATTCTTCCAGCCTCCCACTCAAGACTACTTCGTCCAGCACTCGCATCCTCATTCTCGCACTGGTTGTGTTCGTTTTCCCAGTTTTCGAAGCCGCCTCTCAGACCCCCGAGCAGATCAGGGCCCAGGCAGGGAGCCAGTTGCAGAGCATGACCCCAGAGCAGATCGATGCCAAGCTCAGAGAATATGGCTTAACCCGCGAGGAGGCGGAGGCCAAGGCGAAAGAATACGGGGTCGATCTGGATACTTACATTCAGCAGCGGAGCAGGTCTCATTCTCCCTCCTCGTCACAGGGCCAGACCCCCTCAAAGACGGCGGCCCCTCTGACAACGGATGATTCCACTGCAAATGCGCCCGTCCCTTCGTACCAGACGCCAAAGACTGTAGAGAGCCCGAAGGGACCTGGCGGCCTCCCCTTTTTCGGGTATGATGTGTTCTCCCAGCCGTCCGATGCGTTTGAGCCTACCGCCTCCGGACCTGTGGACCCGGACTACCTCATCGGCCCCGAAGACGTCCTGCGCGTCACGGTCTGGGGTCAGGTTGAGCTCCAACACGAACTGACGGTGGACAAGGAGGGGCGGATCTTCATACCCACGATCGGTCAGTTCATGGTCAGCGGCCTGACCCTCCAGGAGGCAACGGGAAAGATCAAGGCCCAGATGTCCCGTTCATACTCCGGCTTGAACTCGTCGCGTCCCACCACCTGGCTGGATGTGTCGATCGCCCGGCTCCGTCCCAAGCGGATCTATATCATGGGAGAAGTGAAGCGCCCCGGGGGCTACACTGTGAGCTCCTATGCGACCGTCTTTAGCGCCCTCTACAGTGTCGGCGGCCCGACGGTCAAGGGAAGCATGCGCGACATCCGGGTGACCCGGAACGGGAAAACCATCGCGCATGTGGACCTGTATGACTATCTCACCGGCGCCGAACAGACGAATGATTTCCGGATTCAGAACAATGATATCGTGTTCGTCCCCCAACGCGGACGCACGGTCGCGATAACGCGGGAGATTCGGAAGCCGGCGATCTACGAACTGAAGCAGGGTGAANNGGCAGATCCTTACTGCCGGGAAGGACTATCCGCTGTTTGATGCAGACTCCATCATGGTCTTCTCTATCCTTGATCTTCGAAAAAACATAGCGACTATCACCGGCGCAGTTTGGCGCCCTGGCCAGTACCAGCTGGAGAAGGCACCAACCGTGCGAAAGCTCGTCGAGCTCGCAGGTGGACTGCTTGAGAAGGCGTTTACGGTCGAAGCCCACCTCATACGCTACAATTCCGACGAGTTCACCCGAAGCATCGAACATTTCAATCTGAAGGAGGTGCTCGCCGACCCAGCGCGAGATATTATACTGCAGAAGCGTGACGAGGTGATCGTATTCTCAACCGAGGCGACCGAAATCAAGCAGCAATTCGTCACCCTCCGGGGAGAGGTAAAAAGCCCGGGGCGGTATCCGCTGTTCGCGAACATGAGGCTGCGAGACCTCATTTTGGCGGCTGGCGGCTATACGGATAGTGCTGAGGTCTTGGAAGCCGAGGTGGCCCGCGTGCGGAAGAGCGGGTTGGGCGGGGATACTCTGGCATTGATTCTCCACCCTTCCCTTCCCTTCGAGTTCGTCGCCGACGCAGGCATTCGTCAGGGGGACGCCATCATGTCCCCCGAGGACCCATCAGACGGCCAATTTCTGATAAGTAATCGCGACGAAATTCTCATCCGCGCCAATCCCCGGTACCGCAGGCAGCAGGACGTCGTGGTCAGCGGGGACATCATGTACCCCGGAACATATTCCCTTAGGGATCGGACGGAAAAGCTCTCATCCCTTCTTGCGCGCGCCGGAGGGCCGACAAGTACGAGCTTCCTGGAAGGAGGCCAGTACTATCGTAACGGTAAACGTGTAGCGATAGATTTCCGGGAGGCCATGAGGGAGAACATGGAAAACGACGTGATCATGATGGGAGGCGACAGCCTCATGATACCCTCGAAGCCGAGAACAGTGATGGTTAAGGGGCAGGTAAATCACCCTGGGCTCTTTGCATTCCTTGAAGGCGATAACGTATCAGAATACATCGAACGAGCGGGCGGTATTACAGACAGCGCCAGCTTCGCCGTCATGCAGAAGCCGACCGGAGAGTCACGGAAGGTGAAATTCGGCTTCCTCCGCTCAGACCCCCGCGTGCCGGAGGGATCTACAATTGAGGTATTCAGGATTCCACCAGAACCAGCGCTCGAGTCAAAACCGATCGACGTAGGTGGGACGATCAAGGATATCTTTGCCATCCTCATAAGCGCGGCCACTCTTGTCTTTTTGGCCATACAGGTGAAAAAGTAGCATTCTCCCGGAAAGCTCAGGTGCAAGCCCATACATGCCGCTGAGATTCGGAGAAACGATGCGGTGTTCCTTATGATTTCACAGGCGCAGCAACAGCCGTCTACGGATTTTTTCCCAGTCGTAGGGCAACCCACATTGGCGCACGGTCCTTCACAGAAACTGCGGTTATGAAAAACCTCACGGAAGAATCCTCGACAAAATCGCTGTCCCAAGACTACTATTTGCTTGCATCCGCAGCCATATGGAGAAAGCGACGCCTGATCTTTGGGATATCGATTGGCGTTGCCATAGTTGTCGCGATCGTGAATTTCTTTGTGCTGTGGCCATATTACCGGGCAACCGGAACACTCCTTCCTGAGACCGACAAAGGAAAGCTGGCATCAGTGGGCAGCCTTGCCAATCTCGCAGAACTGGCAGGGGTGAGTGCCGGCGGTACCGGAGCCATGGCAAGACTGTACCCAGCAATACTTGAGAGTGAGACTGTCCTTCGGCCGGTAATCTTCCGGGAGTATCCTAATTCCAGGTACGGCAAGCCAGTGAACATGCTCGATTATTTCCGGATTACCGGAGACTCCCTCGGAGAACGATTCGACAAATGCATAAAACTCGTGCGTTCGCTCATAGAGGTCACGGTCGATCCAAGGACCAATCTGCTGACCATCACCGTGGAGATGCCCGAGCGTCAATTTGCCATAGATGTCCTGAATGCCATTGTCGCACAGACAGATGATTTCATGCGCCACAAGCAAAGCACTTCGGCATCTGAACAAGCTCGATGGATCGCTGCACGTATTGATTCCGTTGAGAATGAACTGGGTGGAGCAGAAGACCGCCTGAAGACCTTTCGGGAGAGGAACCGCCTCATTTCTGACTCACCGGATCTAGCGCTCCAGCTTGAACGGCTTGGTAGGGATGTCCAGGTCAAGTCGGTAGTGTATCTTGAATTGAAGAAGCAGTATGAACTGGCGAAAATCGATGAAGTGAAGAGCGTGTCCATCGTTAATGTGCTGGATCCCGGAACGGCTCCTGTCAAGAAAGAAAGACCAAGAAGGATGCTCAACATCGCATTGGGTTTCTTGGGCGCCATGGCTTTGCTCTCTTTCTTCTTTGGTTGGGCTCTCCCCTCACTCGCTCCCCGCTTTAACTCAATACATGCTCTGTTCACAGACCGTCTGATTCACTCCTGATCCCAAGCAGGCAGGCACCGAACAGATACCAAAGCCAGTGCTTCTTTGGCAATTCGGCCAACAGGGATTCATGGAAGAAGAGTTGTCCGAGAAGGGGAGACCTCCTTGACATTCTAGCCCACTATTGTATTTTACAGTCCATTCTCCCTATTTCAGGTTTGTTCTTCATATGTTGGCTCCCTTGCTTTACTGCCGCCGGGGCGTGATTTTTCCTGCAATTGCCCTGTTCGCCTCCTTTTTGGCCGGAAGAACCTTCGGTCAGCAGGCAGCGCCGGACATGCCACAGCCGCCGGCCGGAATCGTCCTGGAAACCCTCCGCGATTCGCTTCTGGAAACCTCCCAGCGAGTCCTACTCCTGCAGCATTTCCTCGAGGGCACAACCGTCGACCCGCGGATCCTCCGCAACACCGACATCAAATCGTGGCGAATCAGCAGTCCCGCTATTCGCGACTCGCTCTTCTTCGCCCTGATGCAGGCAGATTCGTCTGTCCAGGCCGAAGCGGGTTCTGAGGCGATAGTCCTAGCCACCTCGACCGGTGATCTGATCGAGGTACGGTTCGGCAACTCCGTGTTCAAGGGAATCCCCCTGAAGGAAGCGATCAATCGATCCAGCGACAAGCAGCTCTATCGCAAGATCGCCACAAGCTACCAGTTTTCCCGTGACATCGAACTGCGTGACCCGAGCCTTCGCCTCTCCACGCCGATTCAGGCAGTCCTGATGTCGAACGATGCCCTGACCGACGCCTTCTCACCGCGCCCAATCAACCCGGTCCTCACTCCGGCAAATGTTGTGACGGACTTGAGCCTTACGAGTGTCTCAGTGAATGCCGGCCCTCACTGGGGGGGAGAGGCACGACTCGGCTTTGATGAAGTCAACCTCCCTTTCTGGTCCGCCGGCGCCATTCAGGGTTTGATCTCCTATGACCGGGTAAAATTCGGGATCGTCCTTCCCTTTCACGGCGGGCGGTTCGGATCCGACTTTTTTCCCCCGTTCGTCATTCGCCCAAGAAAGCTCGACGGCGCCCGCGGATTGACGGTCTCGGGAGACTTTGGAATGCTGGGGGGATCGGTCACCGTTCTCCGGATGACCAGCATCGACCGTCACGACCTCCTGGACCCGACAAACTTCTACTTTCCAGTCGGCTTCCTGACCGCCTATTACTCGTTCGGGATCGCGCTTGACCAGTCGACAGCAGCCAGGGCGAAGCTGGGCCTGGGCATCCACAAGATCANNTCTCAATTCACAACGAGCCCCTACCTGAAATTCGAGTACGTCGTCCGCGGAGAGAAGACGGAGCGGTACCACGTGGGGGTGCAGTTCTACAATCTCTGTATCATGGTCTCCGGCTCGATGGAGATCATCCCTGGCATCCTCAGTTTCGAGGCGTCATACCTCTGGCCCCTGGCTTCTGAGCTGGAGCCCTGGCAGAACCCCGACTTTTTCGTGGTCACACCGAGGATCCACATTCAATTCTAGCGTGCCACAAGGCCTATGCTTTTCCGATCACACCGGACATACGTTTTCTTTCTTCTCATCCCGTTGGCAGCCCTCTCCTTCACCCGGCTCCGGGCACAGGCTGTCGAGGATTCCATTGCGGCGGTCCGATCCCGCCTCGAAGAGAAGATCGCCGACCGCCAGCAGCTCGAACGGATGCTTGCCGCAGTCAATGATGTTGACAGCGTTTACAAGGTCCGGTATCCTACCTGGATCATTCTGGATGAGGACCTGAAGGAGCGCATCTTCAAGATCGTCCGCATGCGTTATCCCGGAGCCAGCCGTGGGGGAGATGTCATGGTCATCGCAAACCCGGAGGCAGGTGATATCATCGAGTTGAGGGCCGGCACCCAGAGGTTGGGACGGATTGACACCCGCCTCAACCTGAGTGACTCGCTTCACGCCTACATCCTGTCGGGCAATTATCCGCGCCGCCTCCTGGAGCTTACCCCAGCCCACCCCCGCTACAACGTCTTGACGGCACGCCCCAACTATGCAGCCATCACCGCCTCCGCATTCGGGGCCACGTTTCTCCTGAGCAACGGATTCGGACTTGAAGCGAAGATGGGGGAAGAAGAGCTGGGCTACCACTTTTGGGCGACGGGGGACTTCAGAGTGCGGGTGATCGTGGATCAACTGAAGTTCGGGGTCATCCTGCCGTTCGCCTACGGTATGCCCACCAGTGAGCCTCCCGGGCCCCTCTCCGTCCGGCCGCGTGCTCTGACCGGGATCATCGGGGTCTCCGGCGAGTACGAGCACCCTGTCGGCGAGGATCAGGTCGGAATCCGCACCTCCGTAGGGGAGGTGAAGATTCTATCGATACAGGACTACGCTTTAAACCCCTTTGACTTCTACTCACTCCATTCAATCGTGCAGGCATACTACGTCCACCAGGCTCAATTCGGCCGGGATGAGCATCTCTTCACGTTCACCGGCGGCGTCGGATACCATCAGATCCTCCACACGATCCGCGACAGCACCCGGCCGAGCGTGACCTCCGAGTCCCGATCGGACTTCGTGAGCCCGTTGCTGCGTGTTGACTACGTCAGGCAGGGGGGAACCCTGTACGGAGCAAGCATACAGTACTGCAACTCGATTCTCTTCATGTCGGTGTGGGCGGAATTCATCAAGAACTTTCTGTTCCTGGACTTGAAATACTACACGCCCATCTTCAGGCAGGAGAAACCCTGGGAGCAGAGATACTTCTTCATGGTGTCGCCGAGAATTCAGATCGTGTACTAACGAGGGAAAAGGGGGCGGACTCACACTCTTTGATGGCCGGGGTTTACTGCTGAAATCCACGATGTCCAACGGGGTCAAGAATGAGATTCATACGGTTCCTGTTCTTCCTTCCGATACTCCTCTTCGTGTCGCCAGCGCTGATCCTGCTGGGCTTCGTCATTCTTCTCTCGGACACCAAGGAGGGGCCGCTTCGGACCCTCCTGGCCGACGAGGTCAGGAAGTTTGGATTCACGGAGGGGTTCGAACGCTTCATGCAGCGGGTCTTCATCCCCACCTACACCCACAATGTGCACAGCTTCGTCCTTGGCGGGGCGGGATTTCTGGTGGTGGTGGTCGGACTTCGCGGTCTCGGGATGCTCCCGGTCGAACTGGTCTTTGTCGCGCTCGGAGTGGAGTTCACGCTGCTCAATGTCTGGGCGGTCACAACCTTCTATACCGCGGAAGAACCGATCACTGAGTCGGCCGCGATTCTCAGTCACCAAAAGACCGCTCTTCAGGAGTCTCCTCCTCCAACCCAGCCCTCTGCCGCCGACTTCGAGAAGCTGGTGCATGCGCTGAACGAAGCATCGAGCCGGTTCTCTTCCCTCCCGGACAATGAAAAACTCGTTCAGACCATGGTCGACATGAGCGGAAAGCTCTCATCGGTGCTGAACAACGAGAAATTGATGGGATCCCTCAACGAGGTCAGCGCGCATCTCTCCCTGCTCGAGAACCGGCTGCGCACGACAGAATCCCGGTTCGAGCAGCTCGCCAACCTCGACGCCTCGCTCCAGGCACTCACGGCAAAACTCGGCTTGATCGTCAGCGACCAATTCAACCAGCGGGTCCGCCACGAATTCGATCAGCTGCTGTCGGAGCTCGGCAACCGGACTTCTGGCGATGCCAAATAGACAGTCTCCCCACGCCATCTCGTTCTATTTTGTCCTTTACCTCGTGGCGATCGTCACGGTCTTCGTGATCACCATGGAGCGGGACACGCTGCTCCGCAGGAGGGATGA
>PMBF01000084.1 GCA_003152875.1 Ignavibacteriota bacterium
GGGTCCCCCAGGATACTCTCGTACGAGGGACTGTTATAGATCCGTCTTCCGTCAAGGTCCAGCACCGCAATCATGTCCGCGACATTCTCGGCGATCAACCGGAATTGCTCTTCACTCTGCTTGAGGTGTTCCTCCGCCCTTTTGCGCTCAGTGATATCGCGCGCAATGACCTGCACTCCCCTGGACCCTTGCCAATCGATAGCGACTGTATGTACATCCACATCGACCACGGTGAGGTCGAGGCGAATGAATTTTGCCTCAAGGACCGGTGCGGGTTGACCGCCAAACACCCCTTGCCACCGCTCGCGCACTCTTTCATGGTATTCAGGAGGTACTATCTCGAATGCCGACTTCCCTATCAATTGCGACGGATTGTCAGCGCCGAGCAGCTGGCAGAGGGCCGGATTAGCGAGTGTGACGCGGCTGTCGACGAGGACGCCGATTGCATCAGGTGAAAATGTGATAAGCGCGCGGTAGCGCTCCTCGCTTTCAAACAGTGTCTTCTCTACCTGCTGTCGCGATTTCTTTCCCTTTGCTTCATCAAGTGCCCGATTAATTGCTACGGAAAGTCTTGCCATGCGATCCTTCATGACATAATCGACGGCTCCCTGCTTTATCAGGTCAATGGCAGTTTCTTCGCCGATCGATCCGGAGACGCAGATGAAGGGAACGTCCGGGCAGATGTCCATAGATGACTTCAATGCTCCGAACGCATTGAAACCGGGTAAATTGAAGTCACTTAAGATGACATCATACCTATGGCTCCGGAGTAATGAAGTAAACTCCGTCTTTTTCGCAGCACAGTCCATACTGAGATCATATCCTGCTTCTGTCAGCAGATCGCGTATGATCTCAGTGGCTCGAGGAGAGTCCTCAAGACACAAGACTCTCAACGGGATCTTTTTCAAAGTCTCATGTTTCATTGTATAGCGTCCTTTCTGGCGGCAATTCACTGCTAACCGCCCCCAAGGCACTAACCTCTTTCACCCCCATCAACACAATCTTGGGACTCTACAGGCTCTCCAAGAGTATCATCTGCTTGGATCACCCGGCTACATGTAGCATAGAACCCAAGAGACAATTGTCCACCGAGCGGGCATGAGTAGGGGGGGGTGAATCGAGTATTCTGCCCCTACTGCAATCTAGCCGGGGGATTCACCTATCGGACATACGCCAGAAGAAATATGAGGAGATGATGGGGCTGTCAGGGGCCATATTCCCCCAGGTGGGGCAGATGCTATTACCTGTCACCGAGTGGGGCTTTCCCCCTCAAGCTCCTTCCGCCTGGTCGATCCGCCAGTATGCGCCTCCTCCGCCCTCCCGCGCCATGAACCGGTATTCCACCAGCGCCCGGCGGAGGCGAGCGGAATCCTCGTTGAACCCCAGCAGGATCCTGTTCACCTGTTTCTCGGTGTACCTGACCCCGGGCTGAAACGCGAGCAGCACATGCCTGACCAGCACCAGGAACTTCTTCTCCTGGGAGGGAAATGCCCTGATCCCGCCGTCGGGCGCAAGGAATGCTGCCAGGACCTTCCTGTCGTACGAGCTTGCGTCGACGTCCGACGCCAGGGCCGGAAGATCCTTCTCTTTCAGCAGCCTCCGGGCCATCCCGCGCAATGCGGCGGCCTCCAGCGAATACACACTGTAGTACCCCTCCGCGCGTGCGCTGACCAGGCCCGCTTTCGCAAGCCGGGAAAGGTGGTGCGACACGGTGGAGGCACCCAGATGCAGCATGGCCGCAAGCTCTTCTACGGAACATGGATGGGCCGCCAGGAGTCCGACAATGCGGAGCCTGTTGACATCGGAAAGGGACTTGAAGAATGTGACCAGCTCTTCGGCTGCGGTTTCAGGGACCATTTCACCCTCATCAAAGTGTTTCTATGAATATAGAAATACTTTGATGAAGAGTCAAGTCCCCGGAGTTCAGCCGAACTGCGCCACGATGACCCCGCTCAAGGCGATGGTCCCCCCGGCCACAAACGCCGGGGTGATGTTCTGCCCGAGCAGGACCACGGCCAGCACGGTGGTCAGGAGCGGTTGAAGGTTGGCGAACAGGGCAGCCTTGCCCGCCTCGATCCGGCTCAGGGCAAAGTACCAGAGGAAATAGGAGAACACCGACGTGATGATGCTGAGGTAGAGGATCTCCCCCCACACTTCGGCCGAAAGCGAGCCGAAGGGGAATGAGAGCATCGGGAAAAGTCCCACCGGGACGAACATCACGGTCCCGAGGATCAGGGTGATGGAACTTGCCTGGATGGCCCCGTACCGGGCGATCAGCCGCTTCCCGAAGACCGTGTAGAGTCCCCAGGCCACCACCGCGACCGCGATAAGCAGATTCCCCAGCACATAGTCCATGCTGGCATCAAGCCCGCGCTCAAAGATCACGATCACTACGCCGGCGAATCCCAGCGCCACCCCCACCACTTTCCACCTCGTCAGCCGCTCCTTGAGGAACATCCAGGAGAAGAGCACCACGAGGATCGGGGTAGTGGCATAGAGGAGTGCGGCGTTGGACGGGATCGTGAACCGCATGCCGTACAGGAAAAAGAACTGGTTCACGGGAATCGCCAGAAATGAAAGAAACAGAACCAGCCGCCGGTCCTCACGCGCGATGCGAATGCGGCGGCCCCCCGCAAGCAGGATCAGGCCCATCAGCACAGCCGAGATGAGCGAGCGGGTCAGCGTCAGTGTCGGCGCATCCATGCTCCGCGCCGCGACCTTCGCGATGATGTGCGTGCCGCTGGCCATCAGCTGCTGGACCAGCAGGAGCGCGTAGACCCCGGAAGGACCGCGGCGGTCAAGCGAGCGCCTGACCTCCTGGAAAGGGCGCAGCATCAAGGCAGCCCCAGGACGGCACGGTACGCCTTTGCCGTCCGCTCTGCAACCGCCGGCCAGAGATAGTTCCGCCTGATGTGTTCTTTCAGGCCGGGTCCCTTCGGTTTGCCCATCTGCTCTTCAATCCCCCGTCGGATGGATTCCACAGACGACGGCTCGACGTAGGTCGCCATGGCGCCGAAATATTCCCTGGGCCCTCCGTACGGGGTAATGACGATCTTGGCGCCTGCCAGCCCGGCTTCAAGCGCCGCGATCCCCGGAGTCTCAAACTGCGAGGGAAGAACGAAGACGTCGCAGGCGGCATAGGCCGAGGCCAGGAGATCCGACTGGTTTTCCAGCCCCCCCAGAAGGAGTATCTGCCTGTGATTTGCCGCCTCCCGCACGCAGGCATCGCCGTAGGGTCCGCGGATGATCCGACCAATAATCACCGACGGATGGTCAATCTGCCCGAGCGCCCTGATGAGGTTTAACACGTTCTTGCGTCCGTGGCCGACGTGTCCCACATTGAGAATGAAGTTCTCGATCCCGTAGCTCTTCCTGAAGAGGCCGGGGTCCGCCGAGGCAAATCTTTCATCCACTCCGTTGGGCACCATCGTGATCCTCGCCGGATCCACGCCGTACCCGCGGCAGATAAGATCCCCCTCGGCCATGGAATTCGGCAGCAACCCTGAAGCCCAGCCACAGATGTCCGCCGTGAAGAGATAGTCCGTCCAGACACCCGGTCCGGCACGCCGCAGCAGACGGCTTACCCGCAGGGCCGACCGGACAAATGCCGGAGCGTGATTGCTGTACACAATCGGCGAAACGACCAGCGGGAGACCCAGACCGTGGATCTCGCGCGCAAGATGGTACGTCCCGATGTTGGCCGCAAAGAGGTGGAAGAGATCGCGCCCCTCTGTCCTGAACCTGGACCAGGGGTCGAAAAACTCCACTTCCACTCCATGGTCCGCCAGGTAGCGGGCGGTTCCCAGGACCTGCGTGCTGGGTCCACCATGAAGGATTGAGATCGCCTGATATCCCGCCATGACAACCTTCATAGTTTCCTCCATCGCATGGCAGCAGTCACGGCCGAACCGATTGCCGTACGCAGGTCAAATTCCCTGGTCCGTCCGATATCCGCCGCCGAGCGGTACTCCCGGGGCAGTCGCACGGACTCCGGCCTGAAACTCTCGCCAAGTGGCACCTCCGCTTCCCCTTCCAGGGACGACACTCGAACGCACATCCCGGCCTCAGCGGCGGCCTGCCCCGCGGCCGCGCTCGTGATCCCAGGAGATCCAAGCTGGAGGAGGAGCCTGCAACGCAGCAGCCACCAGCGGGCAAACCCTCCCAGCGTGACTGGCGAAGCCCCCTTCCGCAGCGCCTCCTCAAGAACGGCCCTCCCTACTCCCAGGTTCTCATGCAGAGGATGATCATAGAGGAACAACGGATCGCCGCGCATGGTTTTGCGCCTGATGACCTCGGAATAGTACTGTTCCATGCGGGCCGGAGGGTATCCCGCTCTGCGCAAGGCGCCGCTGCTGACGGGGTGCACCGGAACCTGAAGCGTGCGAAACTGGCGGCCCGGAACTTCAGGACGGAACGGAAAGGTGTCATAGCCGATGCCGAACTCCGACGAAAAAGGGAGATCCAGCTCATCCAGGGCCTCCCCCAGCGCGCTGTTCCAGGTCCCGTACGGAGCCGCGTACCCTGCCGGATACGTGCCTGCCCTCTCCAGGAGCTTCCGTGCTTCCAGGATATCGGCTTTGTAGCCGCCCGAGGCGGCATAGTCACGATGGAACCGGCAATGGATCCCGATTTCCTGTCCCCGCATCTCCGCAAAACGCTCCAACCATCCCAGATGGCTTCCGGTATCGACGAACCAGGTGAATGGAATCCGCAGGCTCTCAGAGAGCGCCCGGAATGCATCGATCTGCCTCGGTGATGCCTTGTCGGTGTCTAGCCTGTAAGCAACCACCGCACTCACTCCCGCCGGGTACGGGGAGAGTCGTGCGTAGGGTTTCCCCCTGAGATGATGCAGGAATTCCAGAGAGCAATGAACCAACCGCAAGAGATCGGATCTCCCGGCCGCAGCAACCCTCTCGTACGGCAACCGCTCGAACGGGGACGGGAACATGCGGTATTGCGCCGCGGTCTGAAACCAGATATCGCGCACGTCGAACGGAAGCACGACCATGGCTCCCCCTCCCCACTCCCCGGCAAACAACGCGGAAGTCCCGTCGTTGGTCTTCAGCATGTTTGCCTCGCGCGGGATCTGGCACGCGATATTGACGTCCAGCAGGTCCACCCAGGAAGGCCCGTCGCTCCGCGTGTCCGTCAGGTACCGCACGTTCTGCGATCGCCATGGTTTCCCCGTGAGTGACTCAAGGTGGCGTGCTGCGCCGAGAATTGCCCCGCCGGAGGCCATGTAGGACCGGAGCACCGATTCCTCCCGGTCCAAAAGGGGACGGTCTACGATGACCGCCGAGAGCAACCCGGCATCCAGCATCTCGGGCCGGAAAAGAACCCAGGGGACCCCCTCCTGTTCCAGCAGCTGCAGCCATGCCGGCGTGGCGTCAATGATCCCGCAAAGGACGCTCATGCGAGCTTCTCTCTCACAATGCGCAGATCGTTTCGTGTGATCCCTCCCAGCAGCAGGACGGCAAGGAGAAAGGTTCCTATGCCGGCGGCCGCTGAAACCACCTGGGATCCTCCCGTCAGAGCCGTCATCCCTCCCGCCATCAGCAGAGCGGCGCCGGCGAAGGGCAGCACGGTCTTCGGCAGCGAGAGGGCCACGGTCCGGCCTACACGTCGCACGAGGAGAACGGTCATGACCAGCTCGCCGGCGGATAATCCGATCGCGCTCCCCACAGTACCCAGGAGGACCGTGAGAACCCCGCAGAGACAGACCAGCGCGGCCGTCCCGATGAGCTGCAGGTAGAGGAATTCCTTCTCCCTGCGGGAAGCGTAGAGGACAGACATCATGACCGTGTTGATGACTGTGAAAAGGAAGTAGGGCATGGCGCACGCAAGCACGGACCCCGCATCGGCGAAGCTGCCGCCATACACAAGACCGATTATCGGCAATGCGAAGCGGATGCCAAGCCCGGCGATTGGGAGTGCAACCAACATCACAGCCTTCAGCCCCAGCACCGTCACAAGAGACAACCGTGCGGCACCCTCTGCATGAGCCCGGGAAACGGCCGGGAGGAAGAGGAGGTAAAAGATTCTGTCCACCATGAGCACAAAGAATACCAGCTTCATGACCGCGCCGAACAGGCCGGTATCCCGGTCGGTCAGGAACACGGCGACGACGAGAACAGGGAGATTTACCACGGTCTGCGCAAGAAGAGATGAGATCCCGAGCGGGATGCTTGTTCGCAGCAGTTCCTTCCACCGGCCGGGACGCCAGGCAGGTTGGAGAGGGATGCCCGCGATCCGGGAGAATCCGGCCGCCGCCAGGAGGGCTCCCGCTCCGTTGGCGCAGGTGAAGGCAGCCGCAGTCCATGGCGAATCCAGAGGACCGTGGACGAGCAGCACCACAAGAGTGAAATAGATGACATACGAACCAATGCGCGAAGCGGCCAGCCACCCCATCGCGCCTTTCCCCTGCAGATACCAATCCGGAGCTCCGGCCATGGGGATTGCCGCCAGAGCAAAAATCACGATCGTCAGCCACTGCCACGAGGCCCCGTAGACCGGAAGAAGAACCAGGGCTGCGGCCGCCGCACATGCGGCGGCAAGGAGAGTGCGGAGCGACACAACATCGCTGGAGAACTCAGCCTCGGCGCCGCGCGTCGAGGCCACAAGACGGGTACCCATCACATTCATTCCCGGTCCCGCAAACAATACGGCATACCCAAGGACGGAGAGCGCGATGCTGATGATCCCGAACGCAGGCGGTCCGAGCACTCTGGCAAGGTAGGCTGTTACCAGGAAGCCCAGCAGGCGGCTTCCCGCGTCGGAGGCGGACGAAGAAAGCAGATTCTTCGTGAGCGGTTTCACCGCCCCCTCCCCGCCTCTGCCATTGCGTTGATCGCGCCTGCCAGCGCGGTCTCACGCCGTTCCAGGGGAAAAAGGGACATGATGCGCTTAGTCGCCTCTCTGCCAACCCCATCCTTCGCCGCAAGCGCGCGCCGGAGCGCATCGACCAGCCCTGGCTGGTCGCGATACTCGACAAGGTATCCGGCGTCTCCGATCGCAGTCGGGATGCCGCCCGCGTTGGTTCCGACCGGAATGCAGCCGCAGAGCATCGCCTCGCAGAGCGTGTTTGGCAGGCCCTCGGTGAAGGAAGGCTGGCAATACACTTTTGCCCGGCGATAGTACGAAGCCAGTTCGGAACGCGGGACGAAGGGGATCGCTTCCACGTTGGCGGGAATCCGGTCTTTCAACTTTTCCAGAAGGGGCGGATGTATGCCGATGAGACGGAACCGCACTCCGTGAAGCTCCCGGGCGGCAGCGAGCAGCTTATCGATCCCCTTTTTCTTNNCGTGCTTCCCGCCCCAGAGACGGATCCACGACCAGGAGCCGGTCAGCGTACCGGAAGGTATAGCGCATGACCAGAGATTTCCACGGACTGAGCCAGATCCCGTAATTGATTTCCGGCTCTTTCGAGGCATCGACTCCGGCCAGGACAATGATAGAGATCTTCCCAAACAGCCGGGCAAGCAAAGTATTGTACCCGGCATAGACGGAGCCGAACCATGAAAGCACCACGCGGTTGCGCAGCACGGCAAAGGGAAGGGTGACAAGCGCCCGGAAACCGGCCGAGATCTTCTTCTCCACCCGGAAATGGCGGCGGAGCATCCGCTCGTCGTCAGCGATGAATGGAGGGTACACCGTCGAGAAGAGCAGAACGCGAGGCGAATCCGGGGGAGTAGGCATCAGGGTCCGCCGCGGGGGAATCAACGATGAGGAATGAGCGGAAATCAGTGGTCTCGTTCAAGAATCATGATGTCCTGATGCGATAGCGCGGCCGGGTCGCCGATCCAGCCCCCGTACAACACCGGCCGGCTCAGGCGCAGACGAGCGCGACGGAGCATACCCATCATCTCAGCCTCCTCGAAGGCGACGGTCGCTTCCGGAACTTCCGGGTTTACCACGGCCATGTTGTCGCGAAACGGCTGGAACGCGATGCGGCTGACTCCCCGCCGCTCGTGAGCATGCTGGCGCTCGTTGAGGAGAAAACAGCTCGCGGTGCAGCGCCCTCTCGGTACCAGGAGCCCGGGGATCTGTTCAAGGTAATTCAGGACCTCTTCCCTGAGCATGTGCGTCAGCACCGATTTCAGAAGGATCACGTCGAATTGTCCGTTGTCGGGGAACTTGAACGAGGCGGCGTCATCCGCACCGGTTGGGTTGTACATGCCGTTGCGCACATCGAGGGTCTGAAAAGTAAACCGCCGGTCCACCCTCCCTATGGTGCGTGCACACCACTGTATGGCCCGGGAATTGATATCCCATCCCTCGTAAGTCCCCTCCTTGTCGAGCCTTTCGATGAGTTCAAGGGCGATCTGGCCGCACCCGCAGCCGATGTCGAGGACTCGGCTGTCCGGCCGCAGCCCGCCGAATAGCTGGAGGACGAGCCTGAACTCCGCGGCGGAACTCTCGAATCCGCGAAGGGGACCGACCTCCCATCGAAGGTGCAGCGGGGGAAGATGCTGTTTACCGTTTATTCGGCGGACCAGCCGGTCGAGCGGGTCCAGCGAACGAACCACAATACTCTTCACGGCGCGGGATAGCATGCAGCAAGGCAATCGGTTGGTTGGAGCCGGCTCGACAGGGGACGTTGAAATGCCGGTCGTGATGGAAAGATAGCGGAAATCGGCGCGACAAGCAATATCAGCAGCGATCTCCGGAACGGGTCTCATGAACGACGCCCCCTCCCTGCTGTTCCCCGGGCCGTTGGTCGCGCGCCTCTGCCTCCGGCATCCGGGCGTCCTGGCCCGTCTCCCCCCGGACAGATGCACGGGAATCGGTCTCTCCTTTCCCGACCGCCACCGCTCTCCAGCCGTACTCTCCTTTCGCCCTGTTCATTTCCCTCACGGCAACACCTGCAGCCACTGCGCCATCGGTGAGGAGAGTCTGCTTCAGCAGAACGGAAGGGACGAACACATCGCCGACAAATCCAATCGGGTCGCGGTTCAGCTTTGCGATGATTTTGATGTCGCCAGCGAACGCACGGGCAAACGACGGATCCGGAGCGCCGGTTGCGTGCTGCATCGACACCGCCTCGAACCGTTTCGCGCTTTCAGACTCGGCCTGTCGCACACGAATCGTCACAAACGTGCCGGGCCGGGGAAGCTCCCTGCCCCAGGGGGTGCGGTGATAACGGAAACGCGCGCTGCAGTCAAGCCGGAAGGTGATGAAGCAACTCCTTGACTTCAGATCGATATTGGTGACGACCCCGATATGCGTCTGCGCATCCTGGAACAGCATGTCGTCGGCTGCACGCGCCTCACGGTCGTACAACGGGGCATTGTCGGCCGCCTGACACTCCGCATACCACGGAGCATCCATCAACGCTCCGATGCGCGCTGGAATCCGGTAGTTCTTGTTCCGGCGGACGGCGGCGAGCCTCTCGATTTCCGCCTTGGCTTCCCGGAACCGTTCCATGCGCGCGAGCACCTGGGCGAGCTGTTCCCTGATGCCGAGGAGAAAGACCTCGTCGTCTTTTAGCGTGACGGCCTTGCACAAACAGGAGAGGGCCTTCTCGGGGCTTTCTTCCGCATACGTCTCCCCAAGAACGGCCCAAGCCCAGAACTCCGTTCGCTTGCCGGTCACCACCGGTTGAACATACGCGCGCGCCTCCGCGAGGCAGTTCATCGACAGAAGGAGCTTTGCCTTGTGGTATTTCAGCCAGACATTCTGGGGTTTGCGCTCGAGCAGCCGGTCGATCAGCGGCATGAGCCAGTCCGATTCCTCCCGTGCCGGGGCCGCTTCGATCTGCTTCGCCGATGCGACGGCGACACGCTCCGCAAGACTCGGCAAGGGATATCCGTTGACTTCCTTGCCATCGAAATCGGATGGCTGCATCCGCTCAAATCCAACTGCACGGACCAGGGGCACATACCATGGGGTGCGGTCCTCCCCCTGCATCTGAGTCGTCACCCAGAGTATTGCCGAATGAAGTTTGTCGGGGGCCGTCGTGTAGGGCAGGGCAGCCACGTAGGCCTTGACAAGGCCGGCAATGGCCGCGTCGCCAAGATGGACTGTCCGTCGGTCGTCTCTGTAGGCCTTCAGGAGCTTATGGACCGCCCAACCCGTGGCGTTGGCGGCCTTGTCCAGCGGGAGCTGGTGGAGACCCATTTCCACGACACAGTCGGCTGCCCGGTCATAACTGCCTTCGTCCAGCAGCAACTTCATCTGATGATGCAGCGTCCAGAAGTACTTCGATGTGAGGCCGGAATTGCCCGGGTCGTTGGCAAGTTGGCTGTGGAGGTGCTGGGGCTCGTTGAGTGTGTTGGCGGAGACATCGGGGCTCATGGCCGTCTCCTTCAATATGCCGTGTTCCCTGCTCGGCGGGGGATTCCTCACCCATCATAAGCCGTATGTGCAAATATCGAATAGTGCAAACCGTTCTGCAAGACCCTGAACGTCAATTCTGCCCCCTCGTTCCTCGGAATCCTTTCCCTGTGTAACCGCCTCTTGGGGGCTCCGTTCCCCCCTGAAGGTCGCTCGCGTCGGAAGGCGTTCAGGGCAGAGACGCTGAATCCTTCAATTTTTGCATGGTAAGGAAGAACGCTCCATCTTCTTCCGCAATGAGCTCCGCCATGCAGACCTGGCGGAATGCGCAGGAAGAACATACCGACGCATCCCTGCAGAGCGGATAGTCCTTCCTGGGCCGGGGTGTGTTCCTCCCTGTGTCTCCGCAGAAGGATAGCATCGCAGCGGCTGTGTCGGTGATGGTGTCGCGGATCCGCACGATATCTTGTACGGTGCAGGTGACCTCCCGGACGGTATCGTCGCCAAGATACGCGACATAAACCCGCACCTTCTCCTGCGCGTACTTCCACCTCATCATTGCCCCGAGAGCATAGACTGCCAGCTGGTCTGCAACGAGCGGAGCGACACCCCCACTCTTCCAGTCATAGATGTGGCATTCATCCCCCATCGTCAAGACGAGGTCGGCCACCATGATGACCGGTACTGTTTCCACGGTAAAGGTCATCATCTCTTCGACGGCAAGAACCGAGGCCGGATCCGCGCAGACATGCTGGAACACCGCCGAGCGGTGGAATGCCTCTATTGAGGCCATCGTCCTTTGCATGACCGCTCCGGCCGCCTCCGGATCAATCTGCTGACGGTAGTAGTGTTCGGCGAGATTGACTGCCTTCTTGGGCTCGGTCTTCCAGGCTCCGCTACGGGAATCGACCCAGCCTGAGGCGAGAAGCTTCAGCGCCATGACTCTCAGCTCATCGACACCTATGATGGTTCCCACTCTCGCTGACTTGATGGCGTGTTCGATACACCTGTGAACGATGGATCCGGTCCACATGGGGATGGAAACCATCTTCTTCAACAGATAGAGCATGCGCACGTCAGGAGGCGCGTGCGGATCCCATCCGCCCCAGTACGCGTAATACGAGTAGTAGTAGAGCCGCTTGCACACGTGGAATGTCCGCGCGCGCGTATGCGACCACTGAAAGGTATTCTCGAAAGCCTTGGCCATGGTAAGCAGTCCCCCTGGGACAACAGGGTGAAATTCGCATCAGAGCGAGATCGTGTTTCCTCCGAGTAAGCTCGCATGGGAAGGGTGGCAGGTCAGAATGATGGTCTGCCTCTCGCGCGCGAATTCCCGGAGGCAGTCAGCAGCGGCAGCCCGGCGAGCGGGATCCAGGTTCACCAGAGGGTCGTCCAGCAGCACAAACCCGCCGCCGCCATCCAGGTAGTGCTCGGCCATTCCGAGCCTGACCGCCAGGGCGAGCACGTCGATCGTGCCCTTCGACAGCATTCCCAGGTCCATGGGACGCCCCGGTCCTTTCACCCTCACGGGCAGCGGACCTTCCATCTCAAGACCGCTGTGGCGGTCCAGTGTCAGCCGTCCTACGAGGGCTTCAAAACGGGACTGCAGAGGCCCGTAGGTGTCGCGGTCCATGTCTTTCAGGAGCCGTTCGAGTTCGTCATGTACACGGGAGAATGCGGAGCCGTGCGCAAGGGCCGCAGCGTACTTCTGCCTGCTGTCCCGAAGACGTTCTTCCAGCTCTTCCCTTGATTCTTGCGGAGCTTCCTTCTCGACCATGGCACGCTCGCGCTCGAGCGTGCTCAGTTCACGTTCGGCTGCCACCACCCTCCCCCGTTTGAGGTCGTATTCCTTCAAGAACTCCTCCACACCCCCGGTCCCCTCCGGCAAGGGGTTCAACGCGGCCAGGTCCGCTCCGAGCCGCTGTTCATCCTGTGTTTTCTCGATCAGCATTGTAAACAGTTTCTCTGGATCAGTATACCGGCGCCTCCACCCCTCGCACTGGTTCTCGATCACCCCCAGTTCGGTTCTCTTACGTCCGCCTTCGGACCGGACGCCTTCCATCAGCTCATCAAGGGCTGCAGCCGCCCGCCCCGGACCAACTGGAGGGAGTGCATTGACTCTCCCTGCGAGCGACTCAAACGGTTCACCCCGGGTCGTTCCTGCCAGGGCTGCACGGGCACGTTCGACCGCTGAAAGCTGGGTGGCATAGGACCTCGCCATGGAGACCGCTTCCTCAACGGAGGCGATGCCAAGCTCCTGCTTCTTCCTGACCAGTGCCCCGCTCTCTTTTTCGAGCTCCTCCGTGAGCTTGCGCAGGTCATCCCCGGCCGGCTGCAGTTTGAGAACCCAGTCAGCATGGGTGATCTCGATGTGCCCGGCGACGGTTTCCTCGAACTCCTTGCCCGGCTCCACGGCTATCGTCTTCACACCCGTCGCGCTCCGCAGATCCGCCGTGAAAGAGGCATTCGCAAGAATCCGGAGGGCGAGTTTCTGAGAATCGAGCCTGATCCGGAGGCTGTTGACACGCGCCTCCGCCTGGCGCATCGCGGCGATGGTCCCATCGTCAACCGGTCTCAGGTCAGCCAGCCTTGCCCCTTCCTCCTCGAGCCGCTCCTGCCCATGTCTTGCTTCCCGGTATGTTTCCAGAAGCCCCTGCCTGGCGGTATACTCCTCCGTTTGTTTCCTTTCCTCCCGCAGGCTCTTGAACTGCTCCAGCAGGACCGGAATCTCGGCGCGAAGCCGTGCTGCCTGATCCTCAGCAAGCGGCCACGACTTCGACGTCTCGCGCATCTCAGGGAGCTCCCTGGAAAGCAGCTGCAGCCGGGATTGAATGTCGGTTCGGTGGCGCGCATCGGCATAGTGGGGAGCGTAGCTGGCGATATAGGCATGGAGCTCCGCGGTCTCTTCCTGGAGACTCCGGATCCTTATCGAATACTCATCCACTTTCCGGTTCACTTCTTCGGCCCGCCGGAATGCGCGTTCCGCCGTGCGGAACGCATAGTACGCTTCCAGGATCACGCCAACTTCCTGCTTCCAGGGGTGGTCAATATCCCGCCCACCCTCGGGCCTGTTCTGCCCCCGGTCCCATCTGCTGAAATACCGGTGCACCCGCTCTCCCGAGAGCTCGCGAAGCCGGTCCGCCGGCACGCCGTCACTCCGGAAGATAGCGCGCCGGAGCAGATCGGCAAGATCCGAAGTGGTCCGGACGGGATCCTCGCGCAATTCGGCTATTGTGCCCGAGAGGCTCGACTGGCCGGTGATCAAAACGTTTGCGTACGTCCCTTCGGTGAAGCGCAGGAGATCCCGGAGCGATGCATCCACCTGATCCGGCGACGTCAGCTCGCCGCTGCCGGGGAGACAGAGCCGCGATGACGATCCCCTGCCCGGCGACCAGCATTTATCCAGGAGGTAGCCCCCTCCCTCACACCTGAACCCGAGGCTCACCCGCACGGTGTCGCCACCGGTGACGGGCAGCGAGGATTGCATCTCGGCCTTGAATCTGGCCGGGGAGAGATGCGTCGTGGTGAAGAGTGCTTTCTTTAATGCATGGACCAGCGTGCTCTTGCCCGCTTCATTCGGCCCGATGACCACATTCAATCCGGACCGCAGGGTCACGGTCCGGTCGGAGATTCCGGCGAACGGATGCAGGCGCAGGGTCTCGAGGATCATCCACGAGCCTCCCTGATCAGGTCATGGGCAAGCTGCAACGCAAGATCATCCTCCGGATTCTCCGCAAGAGAGGTGAGCAGGAGATGAGGCAGGGAGTGCGCTGAAAAGGTCCGGTCGATGTAGGCCCGGTCAATGTTCAGCCCCACATCGACGTCAGAGACCTCTGCAAACGCAAGACGCCCGGTCAGGCTGTTCCTCAATGCGGCGATCCGCGCCTTCCCCTCCGCCGGAAGCCGCCCCCGCAGCGTGAGCTTCAGGAGTGTCCTTGACGGATCGAATGCCAGGAGCTTCTGCTCAAGGGTATCGAGCGCATCCTCCGTGCGGATATCAATCTCCCACCTGAGAAACCTCCAGACGCCCGTACGGAGGGACTCGGCAGTCACCGACTTGGCATCGTCGATCTCCAGAAACCAGACGTAGCCTTCATGGGCGCAGTCAAAGCCGTCCGGGGTGTGAGTTGCAGGAACGAAAAACGTGCTTCCGTCCCCGCGGACGCCGTCCGGATAGCGGGCATGGGTGTGACCCAGAAGCCAAACATCAACGCCGGCATCGCGGAGCTCCTCCGGTGTCATCTGAAAATACCTGTCCTCGGTGTCGGGAGAGATTCCCGACACGCTGCCATGGGCGATTCCGATGTTCACGGAATCCGGGTCCTTCGTCTGCATTGCCACCCAGCCGATGGCATGTTGCGCGGAGGTCCTCGAGGTGCAGGGACCGGGATACAACGCCACTTGCCGGTCTTCCACCTGCACTCGCACAACGGCGGGGGTATTCAGAAGGATCAGGCGATGCTCGTGCATGGCACCCGAGAACCACTCCCAAAGCGACCTTCGTCCGGAGTCGTAAAAGTCATGGTTGCCGGGCAATACCACCACGTGGATACCTTCAAAGCCGTTCAAGACTCTGGCGGTCCTTTCGACGTCCTTCCTGGACACGTCGAGGCGGTCAAACAGGTCTCCCGCCACGATCAGGAAATGCGTCCTGCGGCGGTTCGCCTCGTCGACCACGCGCCCCAACGCCTGGAAACGCTCCTCGATCAGCTGCTGGCGGACGTGTTCGCTGTAGCCGCGGCTCGAGAAGCCGAGACCGATATGGTTGTCTGCAGTATGGATGATACGGATGGCGGACATGGTGTATCAGGTTCGTGCATCAATATACACATGGTGAGAGTAAAAGTCAGGATAGCAGATCACTCTGGCGCGGGGAGGGTTCCGGAAGAGGAAACGCGAAAGGCACGGTGCGGATTCCCGCGCCTCTCCATGAGCCTGTAAAGTCCTCGTGGGTCCTTTGCATGCAGAACCCGACGCGGGCACGGCGGATCTACCCGGTTTCACCGGGCTGGCCGGGAGACATCTCCCTTGCGGGCCGGGGCGGGTTTACCGGAGCTGCAATGCCGGCCGGCTGAAAGCCGGGGGGGGGGCTGACGGCACGGTCTC